>JAJKHS010000131.1 GCA_021154885.1 Thermoanaerobaculum sp. | reverse complement strand
CTTCGACGTCGAGACGATCTTCCTCTTCCCGTGGGCCGTGATGTTCAACCGGCTGGCCCGCGGCGGCGGCAGCGGCTTTCGCGGCGGCGGCAGCCTTGGCCTTCTCCAGAGCCGCGGCCCTGGCGGCGGCCTTCGCTTCGGCGTCCGAGGCCGGAGCGGGCGCCGCGGCGGGAGCGGCCGGCTGCTGGACGTCGCCCACCGCGGCCTCCGAGCCGGCGGCGGTCACCGCGGCGTCGGTCTTGGCCTCGGCGACGTCACGAGCCTTCTGCGCCTCCTCCGACGGCACGGGGGAATCAGGCGCTCCTGCGGCGGGCTTCTCCGGCTCGTCGCTCATGCGCGGACCTCGGCCGCAGCCGGGACGGCCTTGGGCTTCGCCACCGTCATGCGGTCGATCTTGCGTTGCAGATGGAGGAGCCCCCAGAGGAGGGCCTCGGGGCGCGGCGGGCAGCCGGGCACGTAGACGTCGACCGGGATCACCCGGTCGACCCCCTGGGTGACGGCGTAGGTCCGGTAAGGGCCGCCGCAGGTGGCGCAGGCGCCCATGGCGAGCGCCCACTTCGGCTCCGGCATCTGGTCCCAGAGGCGGCGCACGATGGGCGCCATCTTCTCCGTCACCGTGCCGGCCACGATCATCAGGTCGCTCTGGCGCGGTGTCGCGCGGAACACCTCGGCGCCGAAGCGGGACATGTCGTGCCGCGGGTCGAGCACCGCCATCATCTCGATGGCGCAGCAGGCGAGGCCGAACTGCATCGGCCAGATGGCCGAACGGCGCGCCCAGTTGAAGATCTTGTCGTACGTGGTGGTGAGGACGTTCGCCTCGACCGAGTCCATCAGGCCCAACGCAGCGCCCCCCGATTCCAGATGAAGACGTAACCCGTGATGAGGATGACCAGGAACACCGACATCTCGATGAACCCGAAGAGTGCCAGGCGGTCGAACATCACCGCCCATGGGAAGAGGAAGATGGTCTCGACGTCGAAGATGACGAAGAGGACGGCGATGAGGTAGTAGCGGATGGAGAACCGGTGGTCGTGGGCCAGGGTCTCGGGCTCGTTGCCGCACTCATAGGGGTCCAGGTTGGTGGCGACCGAGCCGCCATGGCGCAGCAGCTTGGCCGCCAGCAGCGAGACCACCAGGAAGCCGATGGCCACCAGCGTGAATACGAGAATCGGCAAATAGCTCGTCATGATTGACCTGCCTTCACCTGCTTAGATACGACCAGGAAGCTCCTTTCGCTGACGCGGGCGTATTCTTACCTGCGGGATGGGGCGTGTCAAGGAAGGGGGAGGGGCCACGAGAGGCCGAAAGCTCCTGGAGACCGCGGGACGTGTCTATCGCCTGAGGACATGCCGTGGTATACTTGAAGCGGGAGGAGGACATTCCAATGAACGACGGACAGGTGATCCGGGTCGTGCAGTTCAGAGAAGGGCCGTGGCTCGTTGCCCAGTGCCTGGAGGTCGATATCGCAGCCCAGGGCAAGACCGAAGACGACCTCCTCTACCAGTTGAACCGCCTGCTGGTGGGACGGATCCTCGCGAGCGAGAAGCTCGGAGTCGATCCCTTCGCAACCCTGCCTCCGGCACCGCAGCGGTACTGGGACATGTACTCCGAGGCTCCCGCTCAGCCGGCCAAGATCCTGGTCTAGCCTGAGCTACATAGACTCTGAGGGCAAAGGTGGCTACGGGTCGGCCATCTGCTTCAATCCTTGCGCTGCCAAGAGATCACTTGCTGCAATGAACGACTCCGCGAAAGATGAACCCTTTGTGATCCTACGCCCCCGGAAGCTATCAGACATCCTACCCCTAGGGTCCATTGTCGCGCCATCTTCCCAGAATTCTTCTAACACTTGTGCCAGCGAGACCCCTTCCGATGCTGCTATCTCAACCGCTAATTCAAAGCTTTCTATCGACATCACGCAGTAAATCCACGGATAGCTCCGAAGCCGGTGCCCAGGGTCAGTGCGCGCCCTATAACGGATAATTTCGTTTAACATGTATACCGATTCACCGACTACTGCTATACATATTGGCGATTTTTGTTTCGTTACATCTATCTCTACTTGATAAGAGGCGTACTCTGGAAGTCCTGCATACAGATCTTTGACCTTATCCGGGAGACGAAGGAGCAAGTCATAGACCTGAGCGAAATTAGCGTCAAAAATGTTCTCCTCCATTGTGAACCGCGTTTCTGCCAGGACTCTACGAGCTTTGGCTTCCACAACTATAAGACAACCGCTAATCTCTTCTACTATGGTGCAATCTGGTCCCTTCTTCTCTCCCTTGGGGGAGCGATACGGGATTTCCGGTATGACGATACACGATGGTAGGCGGCTTTTTACTAGCTCCCTGATATATACTTCTTGCGAAAGGCCCCTTACCTCATTATACAAATTCCCGAATCTCTCTTGAAGAGTAAAGTGTATGACATCAGCGAAACTCCGCATAAATGTCCTTACATTTGGAATAATGAAGTAGCTGGATTGTACATTAGCACTGTCGAACCTCACAAGTGGGTAGCGTTCCAGGGGGCTGAGACGCCATCCTACAGGGCCAATTTGATAAACAGTATTCTTGGCCTCGTCGCGGATGCCTCTGATTGGCCTAGAAAATAACCCAACGAACGCAATGAAGGCTGCTTCTGACAGAGGAAGGTTTGGCAAACTGTTTAACAAAGAGTTGCCAGAAAATGGCATGTATTTTTTAAGACTTGGCAGTAGTTCATATAGCCTGTACATCATCCAGGCTTGGCGTTCACTTTCTGTCTTCCCTGGTATCGTTGGAGGACGCACCTCCTGAAGTAACCTCATGGCAATGCGGTCTAATCGCTGATACCATAAGGATAGCAGCATATAGATTGTGGCAAGATCCCGTAGACTTGCACCCAACACTTTCGGTACTTCCTCTGCAAATTGTCGCACAGTATTTTGCGAATCACGATCAAACTGACCTAGATCCCGTTGCGGCAAGACCTCCAGTAGCGCAAGCAGCCGGCCAACTGTGGAACTGGACCTAATCTCCTGTTGTCTAATTTGGATGTTTGCCATTCGCGCGAAGAATTTTTGCATGGCATAGAGCGTCTTGTCCTGAGATCCCTGACTTGCCACTTCCTGGGAGAATCGGGGGTCGTTGAGAGCCTCGCCCACTCCATTAAGCACATAGGCGAGATCGTCGCGTGTTAGCAGAGCCGATTTATATGATGCAGCTTTGCTGGCGACGATCGCTTCCGAGAAAAGACGGCACTTCTCATTGTTGAGAAGCGGAAACAGGGGCGAGTTCATACCGCCATAGAACTCGATGCAAGAGAGCAGACAGCTAGTCTCAAGGAGAGTATCGAGATTCTTTGAGTTGAGGCGAAGAACCGCGTCCTCAAAAGTTGGTCTCTTGCCGTTCATCACACATTCAAGACTCGAAATGCCGGAATGACTCTGGAAGATCTGTCTCCGAGATTAAACGGCGACGAACTGAGAGAGGCTGAGGGATTCTCTCTGCTCCCACCTTCTTAAAGTAGAGGATCACCGGCGATCTCGGATGACCGTCTCCGACACGGGTTCTCCGCATACCACGATGCCCCGGAGCCCCTTCGGTTTCCCGCCATGCCACTCTACTTCCCCCGCCTCGACGAGCTTGGCCAGCGCCCGCCGCTCCGGGGTGAGCGGGATCAGCTCCGCGACCGGTTCTCCCCTGTCTGTGACAAGGAAGCGCTCTCCCTCGCGAGTCCGGTCCACGTACTCACTGAGCCGTGTCTTAAGCTCTTTGATGCCGACGACAGCGACTGCGCTTTTGGTGGCCACGTTTCCAGGATACAAGAGACCACCTCTGGCGGCAAGGCCTGAAGGCGCCCGGGCGCAGCGCCGAAAGACTTGACTAAGGATGCTATCCTTGTTACCGTAAATACATGTCGAAGGTCACGAGCAAGCTCCAGGTCACGATCCCCAAAGTAGTGGCGGAACGCTACGGCATCCGTCCTGGAGACGAGATCACCTGGGAACCTGCGGGAGAGGTCATCCGAGTTGTCCCCCCACGTCCCCCATCGCCACGCCTGAGCCTCGAAGAGCGGCTCCGCCTGTTCGACGAGGCCACGGAGCGACAGCGGGCACGGGAGGCGGGCAGACCCCCGATGGGCAGGGTGACGGAGCGGGGTTGGCGGGCGGGAGGACCTCTATACCCGTGGCAGCCCTCGTTGACCACCAACGTCCTCGTCTATCGCTACGACTTTCGCTATCCGGACAAGCAACGGATCGCCGAGCGTTTCCGGCGTTCCCGGAAGCTCACGAAGCTCGGATCGTGGATTACCATCGCGGCTAAGAGGCAAGGACATGCTACCCGAAAACCGTATCCCAAGCCATCCAGGAGAGATCCTCCAAAAGCAGTTTCTTGAGCCTCTGGGACTCACCCAGGTTGCACTCTCCGAGCACCTTGGAGTCCCGGTCCAGCGGATCAACGAGATCGTTCGCGGCAAGCGCGGCGTTACCCCCGAGACCGCTTGGCTTCTGGCCCAAGCTTTCGACACGACCCCGGAGTTCTGGATCAGCCTTCAGGCGAACCATGATTTGGCTATGAACCGTCCCAGGAAAGCGATCCCGCCGTTGCGGAAAGCTGGCTAGGGCCGGGATGAGGCCCCTGATTCCTGGACATCCCTTGGGAATGAAATGAACCGGCTGTTCCGGGCCGAAGGTCCGGGCTCCCTCAGCCCAGCCCAACGGGCTGGGTCTAGATGGCCTACCCTTGCGTGCGCCCAACGGGGCGCGCTATTCGGTCCTCTGCCACCGCGATTCGCAGGACCATTCCGCCCTCCTAGCGCGGCCCTTCAGGCCGCATCGGAATACCCACGTTCTCCCACCCAGGGCGTTGCCCTGGGCTGAGGGAGGGCGGCCCTTTGGGCCTCAAGAGGCGGGACGGAGAAACCCGGAACGAGCTTCGGGGACATAGGACTGGTCTCGTCGACTCTGTGCGCATCCTCGCCAACGAAAATTCCCAGGCCGGTCGGCCCACAGCCTGCCGATGCTGGAAATGAAGACGGCTGCGTAGAGCTTGAAGGAGACGTATTATACTGGCTGGGATTTGGGTCTGGAGGCAGTATGGCGAGAACCAGAAAAACGCAGGTTTTGCTGAGATCCGACGAATACGAACGGTTGGAAGCCATTGCGGCTCAACGCAGGACCTCCGTCCCGGACTTGATCCGCGAAGCCGTTCGGGACCGGTACCTGCCGCTCGCTGAACGACGGAAGAGGGCGGTCGAGGCGATCTGTCAGCTCCGCATTCCAATTCCAGATTGGGACACGCTGGAAAAGGAGACCGCAGAAGGGAACTACACAGAGGACCGGAAAGAGATCTATGCCGGAATGACTCTGGAAGATCTTGTCTCCGAGATGAAACGGCGACGAGCCGAGAGGGTGCTTGGAAGTCCCGAAGGGACGAAAGCGTAAAGCCTGGGGCGTCAGCCCCAGGCAGGGAGCCCCCAACATTTACCAAGCCCCGGTAGGGGCGGCAGCAGACCGCCGGAACGAAGACTGCTGCCGCCCCTCCGGGGCTATAAAGATTTTTGCATCGCGTACCTGGGGCTGACGCCCCAGGCTATATTCTGTCGTCCCTTCGGGACTTTCCAAACACTCTGTTCCCACCTGCTCAAGGTAGAGATCACCGGCGGTCGCGGATGATCGTCTCCGACACGGGTTCTCCGCGCACGGCGATGCCCCGGAGCCCCTTCGGCTTTCCGCCGTGCAACTCGACTTCCCCCGCCTCGATGAGCTTGATCAATGCCCGCCGATCTGGTGTGAGCGGGATGAGCTCGGCGACTGGTTCTCCCCTGTCCGTGACAAGAAAGCGTTCCCCTTCGCGAGTCCGGTCCACGTACTCACGGAGCCGTGCCTTCAGCTCCTTGAGGCCGACGGGGCGAACAGAGCCGTACGAAGCAGCACGTTCCCAGGTACCTCGGAAAGCCTCAGATTGGTGGTCAGGATTACGGCGAGGACGGTCCTGATCTCGCTCCGATTGAAGTCATCGGACTGGACGATCACGATTGGGCGTCGATATCCAGGCTCGGAGGCGACCGGTTCCGGCAGGGACGCCCACCAGATATCCCCCCGCTGGATTACCATTCGTCCCGGGGCAAGGAAGCGGCTTGAATCGCGGAGATCACCGGATCCAGCTTCGAGGGTTCTTCCCGGTAAATCCGATTCAGAGTCTCCGTAATTCCTTCGCTCCGGTGCGACCTGAGATATTCTTCGATGGCTGTCGCATAGAGCTCGCTTCGCGACATCCCCAGCCGCTTGGCGAGTTGATTGGCAGCTTCGAAGAGCGGGTCAGGAAGAGAGACGGCCGTTTTCATGAAGGGCAGTATAACCGGAGTCGTACCGCTCATCAACCCTGGATTGGGCAGCCGGTCGCGTCAATGGCGGAGAGGGCGGGATTCGAACCCGCGTGGCGACTTGCAAGCCGCCGGCCTCCGGGTAGCAACCGGGCACCTTTCCGGGCTCAGTCACCTCTCCATGGCAAAGAACGAAATGGCGGAGGGTGAAGGAGTCGAACCCTCGCCGGGGATCGCCCGGCGCCCCGGTTTTCGGGACCGGTTGCCGCACCAGCGCAGCGGCACCCTCCGGTACTCTCCAGAATGCAAAAAGCCCCCGCGGCTCATCACCGGGGGGCTTTCTGGCGCATCGGCTGAGTGCTCTTCAGGCTACACGTCGATCCCCCTGGCGATCACCAGCGAAAGGTAACTTGAAGAGAGTTGCAAGCCGCACATAACGGGATGAGTAAACCATGCCACAGCGTGGATGTCAAGAGGGATTTTCAAGTCTCTGGCGCAGCGGCCGGGAATGATCCGGGAGGCCGCGGCGTTCTGGTCCTCTGCAGTTCAGTAGAGTGCCAGCACGGGAGGGTCTTCCATGAAGGACGAACCTGGATTTCACGTCGTGCAGCTTCGGAGAGGCTCGGGGCGCATCTGGCTGGCGCTCCTGGTGCTGGGGGTCGCGGCGGCCTCGGTTTCCGGCTGCGCCGCCGCCTCCTGGCTCGGTCCCCTGTATGCGACGGTGAACAACCTGTCAGACGAAGCGTGCTCCCGTTCCTTCTCCGCCGCGGTGGCCTCGTCCCTGGAACAGCAGGGCGAGACGCCGGAGGACGCGAGCGCCGCGGCCGCCCGCACGCTCCGCCTGCTCCCCTTGAGCGCCGAGCCGTATCATTTCGAGGCGGCCTCCAATTCCGGCGTTTCCTACGCGTTCCTCCTCCAGCCGCGGAAATCCAGTCGCTGTGTGCTGAGGCTGTACGAGCGACAAAAAAACGGCGCCACGGTCTCGAACACCTTCACGTACTTCGCCACCCGTGACGTGAACGATTGCTCCTGCGATTGGATCGTGGACAATTCGAAGACCACCTACTACGACTGAGATCTTCGAACCCGCGCGGTGTGTCATCGCCGGGCGCCGATTACCTTCAGGTCGAGCACCTCTCCCGGATCGATTCCCTTGGATTGGACGAGGACGCGGATCTCCTCGCCCATGCCCTCGCCGTCCAGCAGCGCCATGGCGCCGTGGCGGGTGGCGAGGTCGGCGCCCTGGAGCTCTTCGAAGAGGCCGCAGGCGGTGAGCCAGAGGGCCTGGCGGGTGAGGGCCACGGTGGCGAGGCCGGCGGCCTCGCCGGCGCGGAGGAGGGTGGTGAAGTCCACATGGGCCGTCAGATCCTGTTCCCCGACTTTGACGAAGGGGTTCCTGTGGACCCGCTGGCGGGTGTAGCAGGCGAGCGTGCCGTGGCGCCGCACCCGGGGATCGAAGAGGCGCTCGCGCTCGAAGCCGTAATCGCACGTCACCAGCAGCCCCCGGCCGAGCCGCCGCGCCAGCTCGCCGTAGAGGGGACCCCACCCCGGAGCCACGTCCGCCACCTGCCCGGGTTGGAGGGAGACGTCGGGGTTCTTCAGCAAATCCAGGAAGGCCAGATCGGACACCTCCCCCTCCCGCCAGACGAACGTCCCATCCTTTTCCATGTCCACCCACATCTCCCCGACCGATCCATCCCCCCGGCCGACGAGCCGGTGGACCGGCAGCGCGTCGAACAGCTCATAGGAGAAGATCAGCCCCGCGACCTCCCCGTCCCCGACCGCCTCCAGGCTCCCGACCCGCTCCACTCCCGCCGGCACCCGCCGGGCCACCCGGTCCCAGGCTCGGATGCGCCGGCCGGCAGACGCGGCCACCACGTTCTGAAGATGGACCCCGGTCCCGAACCCCGCCTCGAACGTCTCCGCCGGCTGTCCCAGCGCCCCGTCGAGCCGCGCCAAGAGCCGGGCCGTGACCCGTCCGAACAGAGGCGACAGCGAGGCGCCGGTGACGTAGTCTCCGGTCTCGCCAATGGGGACGCCCTCCCGGCTGTAGTAGCCCCCCTCGCCGTAGAGGGCCTCTTCCATGAAGGTGGCGAAGGGGAGAGGGCCTTGGGCGCGGATGAGGGATTGGAGACGGGGGATGGGGGACATGGGATGAGGAGCTTATCTCGCGCGCTCATAGCCCTGTCGTTCCAGGTGGCATATCATCAGACAGGAGGTCCGAGATGCAGATTCAGCTCACAGCCGTCTACCGCCGTGTCCCTGGGGGCTATGTCGCCTCGTGGAGGAGTTGCCTGGGGCCAACACTCAGGGCGCGACCCTTGACGAGGCACGGACCAACCTGCAAGAAGCCGTGGAGCTCGTGCTGGAGGCCAACCGGACTTTGGCGGAGGAAGAGCTCCACGGAACGGACGTGATCCGTGAGCCTTTCAAGTTGACGGCGTGAAGAGAATCGACCTTATCCGGCACCTCGCATGGCTGCCAATTGCTCCGCGAGGGCGGCAATCATTCTGTCTACGTCAATCGAAACGCTGGGAAAAGCTCCGCCATCCCAAGACACCGGGAGATCGACGATTTCCTGTCACGCAAGATCTGCAAGGATTTGGAAGTACCCATCTCGACGTAAGAGCCTATGAACATCATCAATCCCCACTCCCTCCACTCCGACCCCGGCAGCCCGGACTACTTCGCCTGCGCGGTACTACCCGTGGCTGATCCGCGCCCACCAGCTCCTGCGGCGGCACGGCCAGGAGACCTGCCGGCGCAGCGCTCCGCTCTGCGAGGCCTGCCCGCTGACAGGTGTCTGCCGGTGGTTCCTGGAGCGCGGGGGTGAGGATGGTAGAATTCCTTCGAGGTGGCATATGACTCGGATTCTGACAAAACTTGGCGAAGGTGGCAGGCTCGTCATCCCCGCGGAGTACAGGAAGGCCCTGGGCGTGGAGACAGGGGATGATCTCGTGCTGGTCCTCGAAGAGAACGACATCCGAGTCTTGACTCCTCAAGAGGCGATCCGCCGCGCCCAAGCCCTGGTCCGGAAGTATGTGCCGGAAGGGCGACGGTTGTCGGACGAGCTGATTGCAGATCGCCGCCGGGAAGCGCGGCGTGAGTAGCGTCATCCTGGACGCCTCGGCTCTCCTCGCCCTACTCAATCAGGAGCCTGGAGGCGAAGCTGTAGCCGAGGTCATCCCTGGAGCAGGCATCAGCGCCGTCAACCTCTCGGAAGTGGCAGCCAAGCTCGCCGAGCAAGGCACGCCGTGGGAATCCATCCGGCCGGCGCTCGACGATCTCGGTCTCGAGGTCCATACCTTCGATGTCGAGGCTGCTTACCAGACAGGCGCTCTACGCGAGCCGACGCGGAGCCTCGGCCTCTCCCTTGGCGACCGTGCCTGTCTCGCTTTGGGCCAGCAGCTCACAGCTTCAGTTCTCACCTCGGATCGGAACTGGCGTGAGCTCGACCTGGGTATCGACATCCGGGTCATCCGCTGACGCTCGCCATCCGGTACCATCCGGCCTCATGCAGGTCCAGATCCTCCCCACCACCGACCGGCTCCTGCGCCTGGTGGACGCCATGGCGGGCCGGCCGGTCGTCCTGCTGGCGGACCTGGTGGCGGACGTGTTCATCACCGGCGTCCCCAAGCGGATCAGCCGCGAGGCTCCCGTCCTCATCCTTTCGTATCAGGACGAGCGCCTCACACCCGGCGGCGGGGCCAACGCCGTGGCCAACGTGGCCGCCCTCGGTGGGCGGCCCCTCCCCCTGGGCGTGGTGGGCGACGATCCTCACGGCCAGCAGTTGCTCAGGCATCTGGAGGGCCGGGGGGTTTCCATCGACGGGATCGCCGTGCGCCCCGGCTATCGGACCCCCACCAAGGTGCGCATCCTGGGCGGCGGCAAGCATTCCATCAAGCAGCAGATCGTGCGCTATGACATCGAGGAGACCCTGACCCTCAACGGTGAGGAGCGCGGGCGCTTCGCGGACCTCCTCGCCCGCTGGGCCGGCGAAGCGCGGGTCGCCATCCTTTCGGACTACGGCTACGGCGCCGTCGAGCCGGGGATGCTCCCGCAGGTGCGCGCCGCCCTGGGCGAGCGGGCGACTCTCGTCGCCGACAGCCGCTACCGGCTGGGGGAGTTTTTAGGGCTGGACGGGGCGACGCCCAACGAGGAGGAGGCCGAGGCGCTCCTCGATGCCGCGATCAACGACGATCCCGATCGCCTGGAGGCGGCCGGCCGGCGGCTGCGCGAAAAGCTGCGGGCGCGCTTCCTCCTCATCACCCGGGGGAGCCGGGGGATGAGCCTGTTCCGGCCCGAGCTCTCGGCCCACCTACCGGTCTCGGGGACGGATCAGGTGGCGGACGTCACTGGCGCCGGCGACACGGTGATCGGCACCTTCGCCCTGGCCCTGGCCGCCGGCGCGGACCCGCTGGAGGCGGCGCTGCTCGCCAACTATGCCGGCGGCGTGGTGGTGATGAAAATGGGAACGGCCACCTGCTCGCCCGAGGAGCTGAAGCGGGCCGTCCAGAGCGATCCCCGTCCTTTGAAGGAGCTGCGGTGGGGATTGTCCTGACCATCCCGGAGCTCAAAGGACGGATCGCGGCCCTCAAGGCGCAGGGGAAGAAGGTCGCCTTCGCCAACGGCCACTTCGACCTTCTTCACGTGGGGCACCTGCGCTACCTCCAGGCCGCCCGCGCCGAGGGGGACGCCCTGGTGGTGGGCCTCAACGACGACCCCTCGGTGTCGCGCCTCAAGGGCTCGGGCCGGCCGGTGGTGCCGGCGGCGGAGCGGGCCGAGCTGCTGGCCGCCCTGGAGCCGGTCGACTTCGTGGTGGTCTTCGACGGCGACTCCCCCGCCCCCCTGCTGGCCGAGCTGCAGCCGGACGTCCACTGCAAGGGGACGGACTACGGCACGCCGCAGCGCGTCCCCGAGTACGGCGTGGTCCGCGCCTACGGCGGCCGCACGGCCCTGGTGGGCGATCCCAAGGACCATGCCACGAGCGATCTGATCTCCAAAGTGAAGGCCCTGCCTTGAGGATCCTCCTCGTCCGCACCAGCGCCCTGGGGGACATCGTCCACGCCCTGCCGGTGCTCACGGCCCTGCGCCGGCAGCTTCCGGAGGCGAAGATCGGCTGGGTGGTGGAGGAGTCCATGGCTCCCCTCCTCCAAGGGCATCCCGATCTCGACGAGCTGCTGGTGGTGCGGCTGCGCCACTGGCGCCGGTCTCTCGGCGTGGAGAACCTGCGCGAGCTGCGGGCCTTCCTCTCCTCTCTCGACCGCTTCGCTCCGGACGCGGTGCTGGACCTGATGGGCAACCACAAGGCGGGGGTGATCTCCGCCCTCACCCTCGCCGACCGGCGGATCGGCTTTGCCCGTTCTGCCCGGCGTGAGCCGTCGAGCGCGATCTGGATCAGCCAGCCGGTCGTCCCCCGGGGAATCCACGCCGTGGACCGCATGCTCTCTCTCCTCGACGCCCTGGATCTGCCGGCCGAGCCGGCGGACTTCGGTCCGGAGAAGCTCTTCCGGGAGGAGACGGCGACGGAGAGGGACGTCGCGGCGGGCGAGCCGTTCGTCCTCCTCCACCCCGGGGCGGGCTGGGCCAACAAGCGCTACCCGCCGGCGTGGTGGGGAGAGGCGGCCCGGCGGCTCCACGCGGCGGCGGGCGTGCCCACCTGGGTGGCGGTGGCGCGCGGCGAGGAGGAGCTGGCCGCCGGGGTCCAGGCCGCCGGCGGCGAGGCCGTCCGCACCGTGCCGGCGCCGGACCTGCCCACACTGGCGGCGCTCATCCGGCGGGCGCGGCTGATGCTGGGCGGCGACTCCGGCCCCACCCACCTCGCCCACGCCATGGGCACTCCGGTGCTCATGGTGATGGGTCCCACGGACCCCGAGCGCAGCGGCCCCTACGGCGCTCCGGACCACGCCCTCTACCGTCGCCTGCCATGCAGCTTCTGCTACAAGCGCTTTGCGGAGACCAAGGCCTGCCTGCTGGAGGTCCCGCCGCGCCGGGTGGCGGAGCGGGCGGCGGAGATCCTCGCTCATTGACCCCCTTTCCCGGCGGCTGGTAGACTGCGGCCCGGTTTCTCACAGGCAAGAGGGATATCTCTCCCTACCTGGCTGCATGGGCCCGCAGCGGGCTCGATAAGGGTAGCGCATGGCACAACCGGAACCGATACGCCGGCCGCAAGCCGTCACGCAGGTCCCCGACAAGCTCGGAGAGCTGCTGATGCGGACCGGCAAGATCAACCAGACGCAGCTCAACGAGGCGCTCGGCCTGCAGAAAGAGCAGGGCGGGCGGGTGGGGACCAACCTCGTCAAGCTCGGATACCTGACCGAGAAGCAGCTCGTCGACTCGCTCGCCCAACACTTCAAGGTTCCCGCGGTCGACCTCAACGGCATGGAGATCGACGAGGCGGTCCTCAAGATCATTCCCGCCGACATCGCCCGCAAGTACACCATCCTGCCCGTCTCCAAGTCCGGCGCCACGGTGACGGTGGCGATGATCGATCCCACCAACGTCTTCGCCATGGACGACGTGAAGTTCATGACCGGCTACCGGGTGGAGCCGGTGGTGGCTTCGGAGACGGCCATCCGGGTCTCGATCGACCGGTACTACGGCTCGACCCACGCCATCGAGCTGAAGAAGGTGATGTCGGACCTCTCGGAGGAGGGCTCGGGCACCGACCTCGAAGTCCTGGACGAAGACCAGGACCTCGACCTCGCGGCGCTCGAAGAGGAGTCCGAGCAGGCGCCGGTCGTCAAGCTGGTGAACCTGGTGCTGACCGATGCGATCAAGCGCGGCGCCTCGGACATCCACATCGAGCCTTATGAAAAGGAATACCGGGTCCGCTACCGGATCGACGGCATCCTCTACGAGATGATGCATCCGCCGCTCAAGCTCAAGGAGGCCATCACCAGCCGCTGCAAGATCATGGCGCGGCTCGACATCGCCGAAAAGCGGCTGCCCCAGGACGGACGCATCAAGATCAAGACCAAGATCTCCGGCCGGACCAAGGACCTCGACTATCGCGTCTCCGTGCTCCCCACGCTGTTCGGCGAGAAGATCGTCATGCGCCTGCTCGACAAGGACAAGCTCATGCTCGATATGTCGAAGCTGGGCTTCGAGCCGGAGTCGCTGCGCAAATTCGAGGCGGCGATCCTCAAGCCCTATGGCATGGTGCTGGTCACCGGTCCCACGGGCTCAGGAAAGACGAACACCCTCTACTCGGCCCTGCAGCGCATCAACACTCCGGAGGTCAACATCATGACCGCCGAGGACCCGGTGGAGTTCAACCTCTCGGGCATCAACCAGGTGCAGACGCGCGAGCAGATCGGCCTGAACTTCGCGGCGGCGCTGCGCTCCTTCCTGCGCCAGGACCCGAACATCATCCTGGTGGGCGAGGTCCGCGACTTCGAGACGGCCGAGGTGGCGATCAAGGCCGCCATGACGGGCCACCTGGTGCTCTCGACCCTCCACACCAACGACGCGCCGTCCTCGATCAGCCGCCTGATGAACATGGGCATCGAGCCCTTCCTGGTCGCCACCTCGGTGCACATGATCGTGGCCCAGCGGCTGGTGCGCCGCATCTGCACCTTCTGCAAGGAGCCGCTCGACGTGCCGCCGGCGGCGCTCGTCCAGGCCGGCTTCTCCGAGCACGAGTCGCGCACGCTCAAGCTCTTCAAGGGCCGCGGCTGCGAACGGTGCAGCAACACCGGCTACAAGGGCCGCGTCGGCCTCTACGAGGTGCTGGAGGTCGAAGACGAGATGCGGGAGATGATCCTCTCCGGCGCCAGCGCCTTCGAGCTGCGCCAGAAGGCCGTCCAGAACGGCATGATGACTCTGCGCGGCAGCGGCCTGCAGAAGATCCGCGACGGCATGACGACGCTCGACGAGGTCGTGCGCGAGACGGTGCTGTAAGGGGCGTGAGCCCTTGGACCTCCCCGTCCTCATCTCCGCCGACGGCCCGGTCCGCATCTTCCGGCTGAACCGGCCGGCGGCGCGCAACGCGATCGACGCGCGGACTGCCCGCCTCCTGCGCGAGGTGTGGCTCGCCTTCGACGCGGACCCCGGAGCGCGGGTCGGCATCCTCACCGGCGGCGGCCAGGTCTTCTGCGCCGGGGCCGACCTCAAGGACCTCGAGGCGCTCGCCGCCGAGGTGGATGGCGAGCACGGTCCCCTCGGCTTCACCCGCCTCGCCGTCTCCAAGCCCACGATCGCCGCCGTCGCCGGCTACTGCGTGGCCGGCGGCCTCGAGCTCGCCTGCTGGTGCGACCTGCGGATCGCCGACGAGACGGCCGTCTTCGGCTGCTTCGAGCGGCGCTTCGGCGTCCCCCTGGTCGACGGCGGCACACAGCGCCTCCCCCGCATCGTCGGCCTCGGCCGGGCCCTGGAGATGATCCTCACCGGCCGGCCCGTCCGCGCCCACGAGGCCCGAGCCATGGGCCTGGTCAGCGAGGTGGTGCCGGAAGGGCAGGCCCTGCGCCGGGCGACCGAGCTGGCCCACGCCATGGCCGCGTTTCCCCAGGCGGCGCTGCGCAACGACCGCCAGGCCGTCTACGAGGGACTGGGGCTGCCCTTGTCCGAGGGCCTCAAAGTAGAAGCCCGGCTCGGGGCCGACACCCTGGCGAGCGGCGAGGCCGCCGCAGGCGCCCGCTCCTTCGAGCTCGGCAAGGGGCGCGGTGGGGCTTTCGAGTAGGAGGCGGCCAGAGCCGTCGAGCCCAGCAGCAGGAGCGCGATCCAGAGCAGGTCCGCCAGCAGCAGGTGGACGACCTGGAGCCACACCGGTGCCAGCAGCAGGACGTTCAGCAGCCCCGCCAGGAACTGGAGGAAGACCAGCGCGCACGTCCAACCCGCGAGCCGGTCCGCCGCCGGCGAGAGGTGATCGCGCAGCATCCGCAAGGCGAGGAAAAGGGCGAGCAGCCCCACGGTGATCGCGATCCCGGGGTGAAAAAGCCGCAGCCGGATGAGCAGGTGGGCCGTGGGCGACAGGTCCGCCTCCAGGGCTCGGGAGAGGGAGGTCGCCGGGAACAGCGTGTCCCCCAGGGCGGCCACGGCGCCGCTGACGCTGGAGAGCAGGATGCCGAGCAGGACCAGGACGATCCCGCCTCCCAGCACGCCCTGGCCGCGGACACGGAACGGCGCCCCGCCGCTGGCGAAATGCGCGGTGAGCGCCAAGGCGCCGAGGAGCAGGAAGGTGTTGACCAGGTGGGTCGCCATGAACATCGCCCGGGCCATGGACTCGTTGTCGGCCACCAGCTTAAAGAGAACCAGTCCGGCTCCGACGGCCGCCTCGCTGAGCATGAATCCCAGGGAGAACAGCGCCGCCTTCCGCGACGCATGCCCTCGCGGCCGGGCCCGGAACGCCCACACCGCGAGGCCCACCACCAGCAGCAAAGCGGCGCCGCTGGTCAGGCGGTGGGAAAACTCGATGATCGTCTCGATCTTCGGCGCCCGCGGCACCATCACCCCGTTGCACAGTGGCCAGTGGCTGCCACACCCCGCCCCGGAGCCCGTGGCTCGCACGATCGACCCCCAGAGGATGACGACGACATTCCAGAAAAGGGTGATCCAGGCGTAGCGGGCGAAGCGGTCCATGGCGGACCGATGATATCTCGAGGGCCGCGGCCTTTGTGGTAGCTTCTGCGGGTTTCTTTTTCCGAGAACAATGCGTCGGAGGGCAAGTGAGTCATCTGGCCCGAATTCTGAGAAAGCGGCAGACGCCTGCCGAGAGGATGATGTGGCGGGTGCTCCGAGACCGCCGGTTGCGAGGTCTGAAATTCCGGCGCCAGTTCCCCATCGATCCTTTCATTGCGGACTTCTGCTGCTCCGAGATCAGGCTGCTGATCGAGCTGGACGGAGAGGTCCACGCAGACGAACAGGGCGCAGCCCGAGACCGGGAACGGGATGCGTATCTTCGCGGCCTCGGCTTCACGATCCTCCGGTTTCCCAATGATCGGATCTTCGGCGACACCTCGGGGGTGATCTCCGAGATCCTGGCCTTCGCTCGGCGGAAGACGTGGATCTGAGGCTGCCGCCCGCCCAAGCCCTCACCCCTGTCCCCTCTCCCACCGCACTCCCCCCGACCGGGAGAGGGGAACGTGACTTCGCCGGTGTTGCCAAAACGGATCTTTATGGAAGAGGTGTCGTTGATTGAGCCCTCTTGATCTGTCTTCTGAAACCGCCCAGAGTCGAAGACTTTCTGAGTCAGCAAAAGGGCCGGGACCGCGTTCCCCTCTCCCGGTCGGGGGGAGTGCGGTGGGAGAGGGGACAGGGGTGAGGTTTTGGGCGGGGGCTACGCCGGCCCCCTCCGCCGCAGCCCCAGATTCCGCCGCCGCTCCTCCTCCTTCCGCTTCTTCGACGCCGCCCAGGAGCAGATGGGGCAGCCCTCGAGGTCGTGGTAGAGGGCCGGACAGTACTGGCGGCCGAAGTAGATGATCTGGAGGTGGACCTTCCCCCAGGCCTCCTCGGGAAAGAGCTGCTTCAGGTCGCGCTCCGTCTGCTCCACGTTCCTGCCGCTGGACAACCCCCAGCGGGCCGCCAGCCGGTGGATGTGGGTGTCCACCGCGAAGGCGGCCAGGCCGAAGGCCTGGTTGAGCACCACGGAGGCCGTCTTGTGGCCGACGCCGGGGAGCGCCTCCAGGGCGTGGAGGGTCCGGGGCACCTGGCCGCCGTGCTCAGCCTCCAGGATCTTGGAGAGCCGCTGCAGGTTCTTCGCCTTGGTGTCCGTGAGGCCGATGCGGCGGATCAGCCGTTTGACCTCGTCCACCGGCAGGGCCGCCAGGGCCGCGGGGGTCGAGGCGCGGGCGAAGAGGGCGGGCGTCACCTCGTTGACCAGCTTGTCCGTGGTCTGCGCCGAGAGCACCACCGCCACCAGCAGCGTGAACGGGTCCTGGTGCTGGAGGGGGATGTCCACGGCCGGGAAGAGCCGGTCGAGGATCTCGGAGATGCGATGGGCTTTTTCTCTTTTCGTCATGATTTTCCGCATTATTTTCCGCCTTGGGGATCTTATCCCGTCCGGTCGCCGTGGCGTAGGTGACGGGCCGAGTCACGCCGGCGTCACGCCACCCCTTGCAATTCAGAGCAGATGGCGCATACTTTGTCCCAGCGAACCTGTTTTCTGATTTACCAGGGGAAGGGCTGACGATGAAAGTCTGTCCGGACTGCAGTACTACGTATCCCGACGAGTTCCTCTTCTGTCCGCTGGACGCGAAGGCGCTCCTGCAATTCCAGACCGCAGCCCGGGAGGCGGCCGCCGAGGCCCGGGAACGGGCGGCCGGGGCGGCCCACGAGGATGGCGCCGAGCGCGAGCTGCCGAGCCCCGCCACCGCCGTGTCGCCGCCGGAGGACGAACCGGAGACGACGGCGGACCCGGAGATCCGGGTGGGCGCCACGGTCCACGGCCGCTATGGGCTGGAACGCCGGCTCGGCGGCGGTCCCCTCGGCGAGGTCTTCGAGGCGGTGGACCTGGAGGAGCAGAGCCGCTGGGCCTTCAAGGTGCTGCGGCGCGATCAACTGCAAGACCACCTGCCCCCCGGGCGCTTCGCGCGCCAGGCCGAGCCCCTCACCGCGCTACGGCATCCGGGGCTCGCCGGCGTACGCGAGGTAGGTGAGACCGAGGACGGCTCGCCGTTCCTGGTCCTGGAGCTGGTCCGGGGCACGGACCCCTTCGAGCTGAGCCAGCCGGTGTCCCTCGACAAAGTCTGCGGGCTCGGCCGGGAGGTGGCGGAGGCCCTGGCGGCCCTCCATGCCTTCGGCACGATCCACGGCGACCTCAAGCCGCGGCACATCATCCTCACCCCCCAGGGGAGCTGGAAGCTGCTGGACGTCGGGTTGACGCCAGTCCTGGAGGCCCTGGCCCCGCCGGACGCGGTGGCCGGCACTCCCGGATATCTGGCGCCCGAGCGCCTGCGCCGCGACTGCCGCGATCAGTGGGCCGATCCGCGCTCGGACCTCTACTCCCTGGGGGTGGTGCTCCACGAGCTGCTCGCCGGACGGCTGCCGGCGACGGAGCGTCCGGCCATCCCCGTCCTCCGCCCCGGCCCCCGCATCCCGGAGAGCTTCCAGCGGCTCGTCCTCGCGCTCCTGGACCCCGATCCGGAGGCGCGGCCGGGGAGCGCCCGGGAGGTGGCGGAGGTCCTGGCGGCCGTGCAGGAGGAGATCTCCGCGCGACCGGCCGTGGCCCTGCCCACGCCCGAGAGACAATATCCGCGACATCCGCGGCGCGCGGCCTCTGGACCGGTCGACTGGCCAGCGGCGCGGCTCTTCAGCCGGCGGCTGGACGTCCAAGGGAAAACGGTCGGGTGTGTCGCGTTTTCGCCCGATGGCCAGGTGCTGGCCGGCGCCGGCGACGACGGCGTGGTGCGGCTGTGGGGTCCGGGGAGCGACCAGGCGCTGGCGGAGCTCGCCGGGCACGACGGGCCGGTCCACGCCGTGGCGTTCTCTCCGGCAGCCCCGCTGCTGGCGAGCGGCGGCCGGGACGGCACCGTGCGCCTGTGGGACCCGCGGACGAGCTGTCTCCTCGCGACTCTCGCCGGTCACACCGGCGCGGTGTGCACGGCGGCGTTCTCTCGGGACGGCCGGACGCTGGTGACGAGCGGCTCGGGCCAGGAGGTCTGGCTCTGGGACGCCACCACCGGCCGGCCGCGGCGGACGCTCGGCAGCGCCGAGCCGGTGACCGCCGCCGGCCTCTCCCCAGGCGGCCGGGAGGTCGTCTACGGCACCGCAGGCGGGATGCTGGAGATCGTCGACCTCGAGACCCTGCGCACCCGCATCGGCTTCCGGGCTCACCGTCAGGCGGTGACGGCGGTCGTCTTTTCGCCGGACGGCTCCCTGGTGGCGAGCGCCAGCGTCGACCGTACCCTGCGGATCTGGAGTGCCGAGACCGGCGAGCGTACGGCCGTCCTCACCGGCCACCCGCAGGCCGTCTCCGCTCTCGCCTTCCATCCCGCGGGCACGCTGCTGGCGACCGGCGGGCTGGACGGCGCCGTGCGGCTGTGGGACCCCGAGGCCGGCAAGCTCCAGGAGACCCTGCCGGTCGCCTCGTCCTGCGTCACCTCGGTGGTCTTCTCCCCGGCAGGGGACGCCCTGGCGGCGGGGACGGACCGGCCGTCGGTGGAGATGTGGGGGGTGGCTTAGAACGGAGCCCTGTCATATCCCACCACGCGATGGTGGATTTTGACAGGGCACCGGTTTGTCGTCGTAGATTTGTCTTCGTTGATTGTCTTCCGAAAAAAATGAAGGGCGGCCTGCGGTCGCCCCTTCCACTCCCCACGCCCTCTCGCCCACCCCGCTCCACCCCGTCCCGCCCACGCTCCCGTCCGAGAGGGCGACCGCTGGCCGTCCAACTTTTGAAAAACTTTCCCTAGTATCGGGGTGGTGGCGGCGTGCCTCCCGTCCCGGCGCGGCCCTGGGTCTTCTTGACGGCACTCAGAATGCCGAGCCCCACCAGGCAGATCACCCCGACGCCGATCCACATGGACGGAACGTGCATGAGATGGGCACCGATCGCGAGGCCGATGATCACGATGATGAAGCCGATCAGGTAGATGCCGAACGAAGAAGACATGATGCCGCGCTCCTCTTGGAGTCGAGGGACCAGACGGCCTGAAGGCCGGCCGCCGCTCGCGCCTGGATTGATTCAAAACCCGGGCCAACTTCGGGAGAGAGGAGGCCTCAGGCCCGGGAATTCCAGAGGACGTCCGGCACGCCCCGCTTGAAGTTCTCGGCGCGCGCCATGACGAAGAGGGCGTCCGAGAGGCGGTTGAGGTAGCGCACGACCCAGGGGCCGACGGGCTCCTGACGGGAGAGGTGGATCACCTCCCGTTCGGCCCGGCGGCAGACCGTGCGGGCCACGTGGAGCTGGGCCGCTCCCGGCGTGCCGCCCGGCAGGATGAAGTTCTCCAGCGGCGTGAGCTCAGCCTGGAGCTCGTCCATCAGCCCCTCCAGAGCGTCCACGTGCCGCTCCTCCACGACCGGCACGGGCATCGCGACCTTGTCCTCCTCCAGGATGCAGAGGTCGGAGCCGACGTTGAACAGCTCGTTCTGGATGCGCGCCAGCGCGGCGGCCAGCCTGGGATCGAGCCCCAGGGCGATGGCGACGCCGATCGCCGAGCTCAGCTCGTCCACCGTGCCATAGGCCGCGATGCGCGCCGAGTCCTTGGGCACCCGCTGCCCCCCGCCGAGGCCTGTGGTTCCATCGTCTCCGGTCCGGGTGTAGACCCGGGTGATGCGTGGCATGGGAGCAGCCTCCTTCTGCGATATCGTACCCCCATGAGCGAGCCGACCGGCCATCACGACGAAGAAGTCCTGGGCAAGGCGTACGACGCCCGCCTCATGCGCCGGCTCCTGGGCTACATCCGCCCCTACAAGGGGATGACGGTAACGGCCCTGGCCCTCATCCTGGTGTCCTCCCTCTTTCAGCTCGTGGGACCGCTGATCACCGCCGTGGCCCTCGACCTCTTCATCCGGCCGCAGGGGGGCGAGTCGCAGATCTCGGCGCCCAGCGTCTTGATCCGCGGCCAGCTCCTGGCGCGGGGGATCGATCCGGCGCGGATCGCCGTGCCCGGCCTGACCGTCACCTCCCTCATCTACCTGGCGGCCCTGATCCTGACCTTCATCTCCCTCTATGCTCAGAGCTACGTGCTGCAGCTCATGGGGCAGTACATCATGAACGATCTGCGCCGGCAGATCTTCGGTCATCTCCAGCGCCTGCCCCTGGCCTTCTACGACCGCAACCCCATCGGCCGGCTGGTGACCCGGGTGACCACCGACGTCGATGCCCTGAATGAGATGTTCACGGCCGGCATCGTCACCATCTTCGGTGACGTCCTGGTCCTCGCCGGCATCGCCGGCGTCCTGTTCTGGCTCGACTGGCGGCTCGCCCTGGTGTCGTTCTCCATCGTTCCCCTGCTGCTGCTGCTGACCTCCTGGTTCAAGGCCAGGGTGCGCGAGAGCTTCCGCCAGGTGCGGGTGAAGATCGCCCGCATCAACGCTTTCCTCCAGGAGCACATCACCGGCATGCCCGTGGTGCAGCTCTTCAACCGCGAAGCGCGGGCCTACACCGAGTTCGAGGAGATCAACGGCGCCTACCGCGACGCCAACGTGCGGTCGATTTTCTACTACGCCGTCTTCTTCCCCGGCGTGGAGCTGATCACCTCGCTGGGCGCCGGACTGCTGATCTGGGTTGGCGGCGGCCGGGTGCTGGTGAGCGCCCTGTCGATCGGCGGCCTGATCGCCTTCCTTCAGTATGCCCAGCGGTTCTACCAACCGTTGTCGGACCTGTCGGAGAAGTACAACATCCTGCAGTCGGCCATGGCCAGCTCCGAGCGGATCTTCCGCCTGCTCGACACGGTGGCGACCATCGCCACCCCGCCGCAGGCCTACAGCCCGGAGCGGGTGCGGGGAGACATCGACTTCGACGACGTCTGGTTCTCCTACAAAGAGGACGAGCCGGTGCTCAAGGGGGTCTCCTTCCGGGTACGCCCGGGCGAGACCCTGGCGGTGGTGGGGCATACGGGCGCCGGCAAGAGCACCCTGGCGAGCCTGCTGCTGCGCTTCTACGACGTCGACCGCGGCGCCGTGCGGGTGGACGGGGTGGACGTACGGGAGTGGGATCTCGCCCGGCTGCGGCGCAGCGTCGCCATGGTGCTGCAGGACGTCTTCCTCTTCTCCGGCAGCGTCGGCGCCAACATCCGTCTGGGGGAGGAATCGATCGACGACGAGCGGGTGCGCTGGGCGGCCGGTGAAGTGCACGCCCTCCCCTTCATCGAGCGCCTCCCCGGCGGCTTCGACGCCGCGGTCCGCGAGCGGGGCGCCGGCCTCTCGGTGGGACAGAAGCAGCTCATCGCCTTCGCCCGCGCCCTGGCCTTCGACCCCAGCATCCTGATCCTCGACGAGGCCACCTCCTCGATCGACACCGAGACCGAGCAGCTCATCCAGAAGGCCCTCGACCGTCTCCTCGTGGGTCGCACCAGCGTGGTCATCGCCCACCGTCTCTCCACCATCCAGAAGGCGGACCGCATCCTCGTCCTGCACAAGGGAGAGGTCCGTGAGTACGGCACCCACCAGGAGCTCCTCGCCCTGCGCGGCATCTACTATCGCCTCTACCTGCTCCAGTACAAGGATCAGGAGGGGGCGGAAGTGCGGGCGGCAGTGGGGTCGTAGCGTTAGCAAGACGTCGCGATTGATGCTGGGATTTGTTCGGCTGTCAACCCGGCGATCAATGCGAGCTCTGCTCAACGGACGGAGACTTCACCCTTTCCCAGGACTACATTGGACGAATCCGCTGGCGGCAGAGCGGTAGGGCGTCGAGCGCCACGATTCCGCTTCATCCCGGAGACTTTCCCGACCTGTCCGCCAACACCGCCCGCCCGACCAGCCCCACGGTCAGCAATCCAATCGCCTTGACCGCGCTCGCCGTGTCGTTCACGAGAACACCGGCGAGAAACACGACCGCGCCCACGACGACGATGGCGGCCGACCAGGGATATCCCCACGCGCGGAACGGCCGGGCGACGCCGGGCTCCCGTCGTCGCAACACGACCAGCGCGAGACAGCAGACGCAGTAGTTCGCGGCCAGGAAGACCGACGCCAGCGCGATGAGGTTCTGGAAGGTGCCGGACGCGATGAGGAGGACCGCCACGCCGGTCGTGACAACGGTCGCGACATCGGGTGTGCCGCCCGCGTTGACCGACGCCGCGCGCCGCGGGAGGAGCTTGTCGCGCCCCATCGCGAACAGGATCCGCGTGCCGATCATCAGGATCGCGTTGAGCAACGGCAGGAGCGAGAGGACCGAGAGCACCGTAAGGATCTGCTTCCCACGATCGCCGGCAATGATCGCCGCCACATCCGCGCCCGGCAGCGTGGACTTCGCTATGTCCGGAATGGGCAGCACGGCCAGGAGCGCGAGGTTGACGAGCAGGTAAACGGCGATGACCGAAAAGACGCCGCCGATCATCGCGCGCGGGAGGTTGCGCGCGGGATCACGATCTTCTTCGGTGAAGTAGAGCGCGCTCTGCCAGCCGCCGTAGGCGATCACGACGGCTTGCAGCGCGAGGATGATGCCGGTGAACGTGAGGCCGGGCGCGTCTCCCGGAGCCTGAAGACCCCGGGCTCCATGTGGACTCATCGGCCCCATCGTGAACGCGGCGACGACGAGCGCGAGAAACGCGAGGAACTTCACCGCGGTCGTCCATTCCTGGAACCGCGCGCTGACCTTGAGGCCCGCCCACTGGAGCGCCACCATCGCGAGGAGCGTGACGACCGCGATCGGCCGCACCCAGCCCGCGAGCGCCGGCAGGAGCACGCCGCTGAATTCGGCGAGGCCGATCGAGGCGTAAGCGAGCACCGTGCAGTAGGTGAGCCAGTCTGTCCAGCCGACGGCGAAGCCGACCCAGTTGCCGAACCCGCGCCGCGCGTACACGTAGTACCCGCCCGCCTGCGGCATCATGGTGCCGAGCTCGGCCATGCACACCGACCCGAGCAAGGTGTAGAGGCCGCCGACCACCCAGGCAACCAGGATGGCGGGCGAGCTGAGCAGGTGGCCCGCGACGAGCCCCGGCGTGCGCAGGATGCCCACGCCAATCGTGCTGCCGACGATGACCGCGAGCCCGAAGCCGAGCCCGAGCAGGCGACGGAGATGGCCGACGTGAGAGCGGGCGCCCTCTCTCACGTCCGGCGTGACTCCACTCGTTCGCCCTTGCATTTCTGCCTATGCTAGCCCGCCGGACCGGCCTGAGGCAAACTCCTCCAAGACTACATATCGAACTTCACGTCAACGAAGAAGTTGCTACAGCTACCGGTGGTGGGGAAGGTGTCGCCGGCCTGCCAGAAGCCGGCGAGGGCGGTGAGCCTCTGGTTGGTGATTCCCCCGCCGATGCCGCAGCCGGTCTTGGCCTGGGCGGAGTTGGTATTGACCGTCACGCGGTAGACGGTGCCGGCGGAGATGGCGATGGCCGGAGAGATGTTGCCCCAGCACCAGCCGCCTCCTGAGCAGAAGGGCGTGACGCTCGCGAGCTGGACGCCGTTGTCGGTCCACAGGCGGAGGGTGTTGGTCCCGCTCTCGGACGGCGCGCGGTAGAACCCAAGCTGAGTGACGTAGCCGCTGACGCTCGAGCTGAATTGGGTCGCGACAGTATAAACCTGGCCGCCGGTCGAGAGGTCGGGGTCCTGCGGCGCCAGGGAGGGGAACATGGAGAGGCCGCAGACGACATTCCTTGGCGACCCGGGCAGGTCGGTCGACGTCCCCGGGTAGCGCACGTGGACGTCGTGCCCCTGGCCGTCCTGCCACCCGGTCGGCGTGTAGACGAAGGCGTGATAGCCGTTCCCCTTGCCCGCCGAGTAGAGATCCGAGCGGAAGAGGTTTGCCGGGATGGTGGCCGCCAGGCTCGAGTCGCGGTAGACGTCGACATTGATCGGCGAGTTGGGAGAACCCTGGTTCCACGCCCAGCCGGAGACGGAGCGGCAGTTGGCGGCCTCGTCGTTGCCCTCGTAGACAGGCTGGGGCGCCTGGCAGTGACCGTACTTCCGGGTGGCGTTGGTCTTCTTCACCAGGTCATAAGAATCGGGGTAGTTGCTGGATTTTGCGATGTCGCCCGGAACGTAACTATACGAATCGGGGATTGTGATGACGGCCTGGCCCGCGACCGCGGTCGGGGTCCAGGGGTCCAGCGCGAACTCCACGTCCGTCATCCGATGGTTGGCCCAGTCGGACTCGTCCTGCGTCGGGGCTGGAGGCGTGCCGCCCCAGGAGGCGAAGTGCCACTTGCGGTTGTCACGCGTGCAATCGCAGACGCCACCAGTCGGGCCGAACAGGAAGCAGGCAATGATTTGATCCGCGATGCCGTTGGCCGTCTCCCAGGCGAGCCCGTTGCAGTCGACGGGACAGGGGAGCCCTCCCGGAGGACAGAAGACGTGCTTGCAGAGCGTCACGGCGCTTTCGGTCTGCGGCATATGCCGGACCTGGCGCCGGATCACTTCGTACGCCGCCTCGGCGGTCGCCTTGATCTTCGTCGCCTCCAGCAACGTCAGCGGAACTGCCGGTGTGACGCAGCTCATGATCGCCGACGCGCAGGTGGTGCCCGGTCTGCCGTTGCTGAACGTCCTCATCCCCTTGGCCTCATCCAACGCGGCGTTGAGCGAGTAGTAGTCATCCCTCGCCACCATCCGGTTGGCGACGTCTTCGCCAAGAGTGCGATTGGCCGCGACGAAGACCTTGGTGCGCACGACGCCATTCTCCCAGAAGAGCGTGCCATCTCCGTCCAACTCCGTGAGGATGTCCGCCGTGTGCGTGTTGGGCACGCCCGGGGTGAACTGGCCGGGATCGAACAGGGTGGCGGGGTCCAGCTTCGCGGACTTGCAGTAGGCGGAGCTCTTGTTGAGCGATAGGGCGCTCAGGATGCCCTGAAGCAGGCTCCCCCGGACGACCGATTGGCCGAGGCCGTCCAAGTTGATCGCCTGGTGCCGGACCAGTTGCGCGTTGGAGCCTTGCTGGGGCCCCAGGAACACGCCGATATGGGTCCAGTTGGTCCATTGGGAGACCAGCATCTGGGTCAAACCCGCCGCCTCGTGCACGATGACGTCGCCCTTGCGGGGAGTATAGCCGCTGCAGGTCTGCCATTCCGCGGGGAGGGTCGCGGTCGAGTCGATCACGCAAGGCTTGCTGGCGTCGCAGCTTTCGCAGCCGATGGGCGTCGGCGCCGGAACGGTCTGGGTCGCGCAATCCGGCGGGACTCCTTCTGCTATGACGGGCGGAGGCGTGTAGCAATTCCCCGAGCTCTGGCAAGTGCCCCGGCTGCCGCACCGAGCGCCGACCTTGACGGTATAGCTGCAGCTTCCATTGGCGGTGCTGCAGGTGCCCAGGGTGTTGTAGCACTCGCCAGGCGGGTCGTTGCAGAAGACCTGCGCGGGCTCGCAGGTGCTGGTCCCGTTGCAGGCGGTGGTGGAGCAGGCGTTGCCGCCGCCGCAGGTGATGGCAGTGCCGCCGCAGCTTCCGGCGCCGTTGCAGACGTCGTTGTAGGTGCAGAGCGCGCCGTCGTTGCAGGCTACGCCGGCGGCCGTGAACCCGTTGGCCGGGCAGGCGGCCGACGAGCCGGTGCACGCCTCCGCGGGGTCGCAGGTGCCGGTCGAGGCGCGGCACGTCGTGCCCGCCGCGACGAAGGTGTCAGCCGGGCAGACGAGCCCGTTCCCGGCGACTGTGTACTTGATGTCGGCCATGCCGTAGTTGGCGCTCCCGATCAGGCCGCTGTAGGCGCACGGCTCGGCGGTGGCGGAGAGGCGGTAACAGGTTCCCTCGATGGTCGCGTCCGCGCGTACCGTGGGCATCGCGATGCCCGTCCGCTGGGCGCCGGCGGTCCCCGCCCCCAAATAGACGGCGACGGTATACGACGTCCCGGCCGTGAGCGTGATCGGTGTGATCCTGCTGTACACCCAACTGTTGGCGGACGCGTTGGATACGCTCGCGAGCACGGCGCCGGTCGAGCGGTTGTACAGATAGACGGTCCGGGTCCCGTTGTAGAAGCCGCCGAGGTGGGTGATCGTCAGATCCTTGTTGGGGGTGAAGGCGTACCCCGCGGTGTAGTCCCCGGCCAGGTCCGTGGAGAGAGAGCCGTCAGTCGGCTGATACAGCGCGGTGGCGGGCAGGTACTTGAAGTCCGCCATGCCGTAGTTGACGCCCGCGATCAGGCCGCTGGAGGCGCACGGCTCCGCGGTGCTCGCATAGCGGTAACAGCTCCCGTCGATGGTCGCATCCGTGAGCGACGTGGGCATGGAGGTCATGCTAGCGCGATAGGCACCGCCGGAGCCGGCAAGATTGACGCCGATGGAGTAGGGGCTTGACTTCGTCAGGACGACGGGGGAGATCGGGGCGTAGCCCCAACTGTTGGCGGCGGTCGCGGTCGCGCTCGCGAGCACGGCGCCGGTCGTGCGGTCATACAGGTAGACGGTCTTGGCCCCGTTGAAGAAGCCGCCGAGCGCCGTGACCGTGATCGTCTTGTTGGGGGTGAAGCCGTATCCCATGGTGTAGGGCCAGGCGACGTCGGTGGCGAGGGAGCCATCCGTCGGCTGGTACATCGGTGCGCCGGTGTTTCCGCCGGCCGCGACGCAGGTCTCCGCGACGTCGCAGGCGCCGGCCGACGGCCGGCAGACGTCGCCGGCGACCTTGCCGGCGCAGGATTGTGCCTGCGCCGCTCGGGTACCGAGGACGAGCACCAAGAGAACGAGGATACCGGCCCACAAGACGCGCGGCGATCCGCTACGCCGGCGTACTGCCGCCGGAAGGGTCTGACCTGCAAAATGCGATCGAGGAGTGCAGCCCATAACTCGCTCCTTGCTGACGATCTTCTGAGGCGGCTCAGATGACTCGACAACGAAGCGGTCAGTCCAGGTTGGGCTGACCTCCGCCACTCTCCTAATGCGCTATCGGCAGCGAATCTCCGTCATCGGAGCGTGAGGGTCAGAGACCGGCCGAAGGCCGCATGATCGATCACCTCGTCGTCTCAGGAGCCTGTCCATTTGGCTATCCCGCCAGCAGTGGCGCTGATAGGGTAGGGGTTGACAGACCAAGAAGCTCCGGTCACCGCCCGCCAAGGAGGCCGCCATCGACGACCCGCAGCCGCATCGAGTGTCCGCTCCCGAGGTGACGCCTGAGCCGGGTTGGCGGCCGATCGAGCCGCCGCGCCTCGAGCGAGGCACTCCCGGGGGCCGGTCGTTCGTCTCGGGAGACCCGCAGGGGGACCGGCTCCGCGTCTGCTACTTCTGGCGCGGCGGCGAGCGGCCGCTGGTCGGCCGCGCCTGGTTCGGTCCGGGAGCCGAGGGGCCGCCGGGTTACGCCCACGGCGGCAGCATGGCCGCGGTCCTCGACGAGGCCATGGGCGCCGCCGCCTGGACCGCCGGCCACAAAGTCGTCGCCGTCCAGCTCGACACCAGCTTCCGGCGCATGCTGCCTCTGGGGACGGACGCCCTGCTGGAGGCCTGGGTGGAGGGGGTGGAAGGGCGGAAGGTACGGACGGCTGGGCGGCTGGTGGGAGAGGCGGGAGAGGTTTTCGCGGAGGCGAAGGCGTTGTTCGTGACGCTGGACGCGGAGCGGTTCGGAGGCATGCTGGAGAAGGCGGCGAGGACTGCAGGCTCGTAGAGCCTTTCCCCCCAGAGGACGTGGCTCTGCTAGACTCGGAACGTAGCCACATGGGAGGTGTCAGCAATGGAGGCATACAAGACGGCAGCCAAGCTAGAACAGCAGGGTGAGCTGCGTCTCTCAGATCTGCCCTTTCAAGCCGGTGACGAAGTCGAAGTCATTCTCCTTCGCCGCGAGCCAGATCAGACAATCGAGAACCCTTACCCGTTGCGCGGGTTGCCCATTCGCTACGAAGACCCCACTGAGCCGGTTGCGGAAGGCGACTGGGAAATTCACCAGTGATCCTTCTGGACAGTTTTCATCGTGATCCGGCGGATCAGTTGATTGTAGGAACAGCCCGCGTTCATCGCAGCCCGCTTGCTACGGCGGATCGCAAGATCCTGGCCTATGGCGGAGTTGAGACCATAGATCTGCAACCCTAGCGGTGTGGGACTTCCCTTCATCATGAACATCCTCCTCTTCGGCTCGAGCGGATCTGCCGGCGGCAGTGTCCTGCGCGCCTGTCTTGCTTCTCCTCTCGTCGAGGAGGTGCGCGCCATCGTCCGCCGGCCTCTTCCGCTCGTCCATGACAAGCTTCATGTGTTCGTGCATGGGGACTATCTGGATTACACCCAGGTCACGGACGCTTTCATGCACGTCGACGCCTGCCTCTTCTGTCTCGGGATCTCGGCGACCCAGGTTTCGGGCGAGCCGGAGTATCGCCGGATCACGCACGACTTCGCCCTCGCGGCCGCCAACACTTTGCGCGCGCACAGCCCCACCGCGGCGTTTCACTACATCAGCGGCCAGGGCACGAGCTTGAACAGTCGCTTCATGTGGGCGCGGGTGAAGGCGGAGACGGAACGCGAATTGATCGAGGGCTTCGATGCGGTCTGCTGGCGTCCGGCGGCCATCGACGGCGAGGCTTCGGAGAGCGCACCCTGGGTGTACCACTTCATCCGCCCGATGTTTCGACTGTTGAAGCCCTTCCGCAGCCTGTACGTCGCGGGCGAGGACCTGGGCCGGGCGATGTTGCAGGCCACTGTCGAGAACGTCCATGGACGGGTGATCGAGAACGCGGAGATCCGCGACATCGCCGAGCGTGCTCGCACGGCCACCCGCTAGCGCAGCCGCGCGCAGGACTCTTCGTGGCCGCCTTTACAGGCCCGCTGGTAGAACTCGCGGGCACGGACGGGGTCGGGGATGATGCCGTCTCCCTTCTGGTACAGGTCGGCAAGGCTCGCGCAGGCCAGCATGTCGCCGCCGTCGCAGGCCTGGCTGTAAAGGCGGGCGGCCTGGAAGGGATCTTTTGCCACGCCGAGGCCGCCCGCGTAGCGCGCCGCGACGTTGTAGCAGCCCCTCGGCAGCCCCGCGTCGCAGGCCCGCTGGTAGAGCGCGAGGGCACGGGCGTCGTCCTGCGGGACGCCGGCGCCATTCGCGGACATCACGCCGAGGTTGACGCAGCCGCGGGGCTCGCCGATGGTGCAGGCGCGCTGGAAGTAACCGGCGGCGCGGGCCGGGTCCGAGGGGACGCCGTGCCCATCGTCGTAGAGGGTGCCCAGATCGTAGCAGGAGGCGGCCTCGCCATTCCGGCAGGCCTGCTCCAGGCGGTCCAGGGCGTGCGCGGTCTCCTCCGGGTTGCCGGCGGTGGCCCGGAGGCTCAGCGCATTGCGGCAGGAGAGAGTGTGCCCGCCTTCGCAGGCTTGGCGGAACAGGCCGGCGGCCCGTTTCTCGTCCCGGGGCACGCCGTCGCCGGCGTAGAGCAGGTCGGCGAGGTTGGCGCAGCCGAGAGCGTTGTGGTGGGCACAGCTCCGATCGAAAAGGTCGGCCGCCTGCTTCTTGTCCGCAGCCACTCCCTGGCCGTCGCGATAGAAGACTCCGAGGTTGAAGCAGCCCAGGGGATCTCCCGGCTCGCAAGGGCTCCCCTCGCAGGCGCGGCGATAGAAGACGGCTGCTTGCGCCCGGTCGCTGGGGGTTCCCGTGCCCTGCTGGTGGAGGAAGCCGAGGTTGGTGCAGCCGAGGGCCTCGCCGAGATCGCAGGCACGGCCGTAGGCGACCAGGGCGAGGCTGCGGTTTTCAAGGCTCCCGCGTGCTTTTTCGAAGTGGAGGCCGACGTTGTAGCAGCCCGCGGCATCGCCCCACTCGCAGGACTGCTGGTAGAGGCTGAGCGCCCGGCCGTCGTCCTTGGGGACTCCCCGGCCCATGGCGTAGAGAAACGCCAGGTGGGCACAACCCGCGGCGCTGCCGACGTCGCAGGCCCGGCGAACCAGATCGTGGATGCGGGCGTCATCGGCGGTGCCGCCGAGGCCCGCGAGATAACGGCCGCCGAGCTCGGCGCAGGCGGTGGCACTGCCGCCCCGGCAGGCCTCGTCGAAGAGCTGATTGGCGTGTTTCGGGTCGGCCGTCACGCCCTGCCCCCGGACGTAGAGGAGGCCGAGCCGAAAGCACCCGGCGGCCCGTCCGGCCTGGCAGGCCTTGCCGTGGAGCGCGAGGGCACCGGCCAGCTTCACCGATCTTTCGAGGATGTCCCGGCCGCGCCGCACGGCGACTCTGACCTCCTGCCCGGGGCGCTTGACGAGAAGCAGGCGCTCGAGGGTACAGGAGCCGTCCACGGCCGTGCCGTCCAGGGCCAGGAGCCGGTCGCCCGGACGGAGCCCGACGCGGGCGGCCGGACCGTCCGGATCGAGGTCTTGAAGGAACGCTCCGCCCTCGCGATCCCCCGCGCTTCGCAGGTCGGCGCCCAGCGCCACGGGGCCTGCCGGACCGCTGTCCTGCGTGCAGCCGAGCGCCAGCAGCAGGCAGAGGACGAGGCCTGAATGGATCCGTGGCATCAGCCGCCATTATAGATGCCGGCCTCAGGCATCAGGTTTATGGAAACCCGAGAAGACCGCCCGTCAATCCCGGGCGAGGACTTCGCCGTGGGCGTTGACCAGGACTTTCTTCGGAGCCTTCGGGAGCTTGAGCTTCACGTCGATCGGCACGGTGACCTCCCCTTTCATGGGTACCACACCGATTCGAGCCACCTCGTTCTTGCCGAAATCGACCTGGAGCGGGACCAGGACGCGGAAGTCGTTCGCCACCCCCTGCTGCGTGACCTGGCCATGGATCCGGTACTCGTCGCCGTCCGCCTTCTCCACCTTCAGGTCTGACACGTAGCGGGGAACGTCCATGCCGTAGACCCACTGGTTGAAAAACCAATCCATCTTGCCGTCGCCCGTGAGGTTCAGGGTCGGCACCATGTGCTTCTCCACCACTCGCTGGAAATCGGCGGTGGTGGCCGACTTGCCGCCGTAGGTGGCGGTGAAGTCCTTCATCATGGCGATGAAGTTGGCGTCCGGCGTCTTCGATTTCTGATCCCACATCTGGGTGCGCAGCATGTGGAGGACGTAAGCTCCCTTGGAATAGATCATGGCCTGCGGCGCCGAGCGGGTGTGCGCCGTGCCCAGCCGCCAGCCCTGGCTGATCGGTCCCACCTTGTCGTGCGAGATCATATTGCCCGGGTACTTCCCGAAAATGTTTTTGCGTGCGCTGCGCCAGAAGTCGTGGTAGCCGTCCCACCCTTGAGTGTGCTGCACGGCCAGGGCTGCGGAGAATTCGGCGAAGCCCTCTTCCAGCCACTCGTCGCGGTAGGTGGCGGCGCCCACCAGGTGGCCCCACCACTGGTGGGCGAACTCGTGAAAGCCCACTTGGTTGATGAAATCGGTCGCCTGGAACAATCCCAGGGCAGCCCGCTGGGTGCCGGTCAGGAAGGACATGTAGGGCAGGAAGATCAGCGACGGCCAGGACTGGCCGAAGGACCACTGCGCCTGCTGGGTGATGGCCACGTGGGTCTCGGGCAGGGCGCCGAAGTAGGTGGTGAAGATCCGCGCGGAGTTGAGCCCGTCCACGGCGGCGCTGTCGGCCAGCCGGGCTGCGGAGACCAATCCCACCTCGGGTCCCAGGTCGGGGTGGTCCTCACCGGTGAAGACCTCGACCTGGATGCCGCTGACGTCGTCCTTGCGCTCGAGACGTCCGAACTTGCCGTAATTGAAGCCGGCAACCTGGACCGGGCTTTCGGTCCGCCACACCGAGATCCGCTGCTTGCCCTCGGTGCGCTCCTCCACCTTGTGCCCCACGGAGACGAGGTCGAAGTTGGTGGGGATCCGGTAGACGAGCTCGAATTTCGCCGGGTCGGAGAAGGTGCCGAGGTTGGGGTACCAGCTCTCGCGGGCACCGACCACGAAGGTCTTGCCACCGACGTTCCGCAGCACCTCGCCCCCCTGGTAGGCGAGCCGGAGCCGGACGGTCGCGCCCTTGGCCAGGGGCTCGGGGAAGACGACCGCGGCGTCGGCGTCCCTGTTCTCGTCCTCCTGGACCCAGGCGAGCGGTTTCCAGGCGGGCTCGGCCCCGGCCGCCTCGACGGCATAGGAAGCGTCGCCGATGCGGAGCTTCGACAGCAGGTGCACCGGCAGGACGCGCAGGCCCTCCACCAGGGGCTGGAAACGGACGGTGGCCTGGCCGACGAGGTCGGAGTCACGCTTGACCTCGGTCTCGATCCGGTAGTCGAGGGCGTCGGCCAGCCGCTTTTCCGGCGTGGGCTGATGGCGCGCCACCTCCTCCTTGCGATCACAGAGATACCAGAGCCCACCCTTGTCCAGATCGGCGACCCAGAAGGCGGTGCCCTCTCCGCCCAGACGCGAGGAGATGCCGAGCGCTCCGGCGCCGTCGGGGTCCACGGCCGCCAGCGCCGGCGGGTTCCGGCGGCCGTCGATCAGGGCCAGGAAGACGCCGTCGGTCCGCCCCGGGGTGTTCAGCAGGTCTTCGAGGATCCGGAGGTGGAAGTTGGTCCTGAAATCCTTCTGCTGCCGCTTGAGCCATTTTTCCTGGACGTCGACGGCGTGGGGGTCGGGAGCGCCGGTCTGCACCGCGGCATGGTGCTCCAGCTCGGCCAGGGTGCCATCGGTGAAGAAGAGGAGCAGGTTCTCGAACGTGTCGGTCAGCGCCTCAAAGCCCTTGTCGCTCCCGGAGGAAAGCGCGAGTTGCCGCAGCTCGTAGGCCGTGGCGGGGGTCAGCCGATAGCTCCCCTTGCCTACGAAGACCGCCCCAATCGTGTGCCCTTGGACTGGGGCGAGCAGGTAGAGGGCTCCGGAGTCGAGCTGGAACCGGAAGGCGTCGCGCTCCAGGACCAGGTTCTGGACCGGGATCTTCCGCCCATCCGGCCGCGCGCCGCGGAGCGCGGCATAGGTCGGATCGGTGGCAGCCTGGAGGGGCGCGCCAAGCGCGGCGGTGGCCAGGATGCCGAGGGCGAGGACGCCGCTTAAGGCGAGACGCGAGGGAGTGGACATCGGGAACACCTCCTGGGGAGCCGAGCGGTCAGCATATCAGGAAGTGCTTTCAGGCTCCGATTCATTTCCTTCAGACCGGCAGCGGCGAGCTGTGGTAAGGTGGCTACGGCTCGCCTACCTGCTGTGCGGTCGACGTTCAAGCGGGCTGCTGGAATAAGACGAGAGAACGGATAGCATGTACAAGATCGTGCTGGAAATCGAGCAGTTGCCTGAGGGCCCATACCTCGGCACGAGTCCGGACCTTCCCGGACTTGTGGTCCAGGCGGACAGCGTCCAAGAGGTGCTCCGACTGGCACCCGACGTGGCCCACGACCTCATCACGGTAATGGTCGAGACCGCCCAGCAACTGCCGCCAGGCGTCGAGACGGTCACCGCCCCGGGGCGTGTCTCGGTCTTGGTACCCGCTTGACGTATCGAGAGCTGACCCGCCACCTCCGGCGGCTCGGTTGCGAGTTGAGACGCCAGAGCAAGGGGAGTCATGAGATCTGGCACAACCCACGCCAGAATCGATCTACGGTCATTCCCAAACACCCAGGCGATCTCCCCGCGGGAATGCTTCGGGCCATTCTCAAAGGTCTGGGCATCTCCCCAGACGATCTGATCTCCCGGTAGAACCGCTCTATAACCCTTCGAATACTACCCAATAAAGGAGATGGGCCCATGAGCGACGAGGTCGAGAATGCGATCGAGGCACGGTACAGGAGGTCGTTTGGGCAGATCGCCGGTTATCTGCCGAAGAACCGGGCGGCGGTCGACGCGTGGCAGAGAAAACTCAAGCGGGAGATCGCCGAGCGGCGGGCGAAGGGGGATCGAATCGTCAGCCCGTCCGTGGCGGCGCTCGCGCGGCTGATCGAGAGCGACGGGATCGTCCGCATGTATGTCAATCAGATGATCGACCAGGTCTGGCCGAAGTACAAACAGATCGACGACATCCCTGAGTTGCTCGCGGCTCTCGAACAGATCACGACCACTGCGCCAGAGTACCGCTGGAATCCCGCGGACCAGAACTCCTTCCCGGTGTCGACCCTGTTCACCTACATGATGATGACGCCGGCCGGCGAGGCCGTGTTCCGCAACGAGGCGTTCAACGGCGCGATCCGGACGATCCTCCAGGAGTGGTGCGCCTTCCTGGACAGCGCCGAGAGCCGCTACGTCCTGAACGAGGGCGAAGACGGCTGGCTGTCGCAGCCCGCCTACGAGCAGAACAAGCTTTATGAATTCGAGATCCCCGACCGCAAGACGCCGCACTGGGGCTTCGCCTCTTTCAACGCCTATTTCCATCGCCAGATCAAGCCGGAATTCCGCCCGCTCGCCGCGCCGGACGACCCCAAAGTGATCGTTTCGGCCAACGACGGAACCGTGGTCACCTGGGCGCAGGACGTCCGGGCGCAAGCGAAATTCTGGCTCAAGGGGCAGCCTTACTCGCTGATCGACATGCTGAACGGCAGCGAGTACACGGAGCGGTTCATCGGCGGTGACGTGTTCCAATCATTCCTGTCCGGCGCCGATTATCACCGCTGGCACTCACCCGTCGACGGCGTCGTCCGCTGCGCGGAGGTCGTCGACGGATTGATGTTCAGCGACGCGGAGTCCGCGGGCTGGGACCCGACCGCCGCCACGTACTCGCAGGGGTACGAGTCCTCCGTCAACACCCGGGGGCTGGTGTTCGTGGAGAGCGCTGACCCGGTGATCGGCATGGTCTGCGTCATGCCGATCGGAATTACCGAGATCTCGTCGGTCAAACTCGAAGTGAAAGCCGGAGACCAGGTGAAGAAGGGCCAGGAGCTCGGCTACTTCAGCTACGGCGGCTCGAGCATGTGCCTCGTGTTCCAGCGCGGCGCCATCGATCGCTTCACCGTGCCGCCGAACCAGAGCGGAAACCAGGACGACGGCCCGCCGATCTTCGTCAACGCGCGGATCGCGATCGCCAGGTAACGGTTTCAGATCTTGACGAAGATCCGCCGCCGGTACAGGACGGCCATCAAGCCCCACTAGAGGGCCACGTACGTGAGAGCCCAGGCGAGCGAGGCGACGTAGTCCGGCAGCCAGGAGGCGAAGAGGTGGCCGTAGAGCCACGCTTGCAGGCTGACGGGCGCGCCTCCCGCCGCTCGCAATTTGGTGAGGATCGCAATCTTGGCCAGGAGAGTGCTGCCGAAGAAGGCGACGATGGCGTTGGTGCCAAAGACGGAGAAGGGCCGCGCCCAGGCTTCGTGATGCTTCATGTCGACGAGGTGGTAGATCGCGGCGAGCAGCAGCAGCGCCATGCCGGCGGTGAACAGGACGTAGGAGCTCGTCCAGAGATTTTTGTTGATCGGCAACCAGCGATCGAGGACGAGCCCGGCGAGCGTGGCGACGCACCCCCAGAGCAGCAGGCCCTGGAGCTTCTTACCTTGGGTTCGCGCCGACCGCAGCCAGTCGCCGGCAGAGAGGCCGATCAGGGCCGTGGCAATGGCGGGCACGGTGCTCAGAATGCCTTCGGGATCCCCGGGGCCCGGCGCTTTCTTCCACGTGTGGTGACCGAGAAGAACGTGATCGATCCAGGCGGCCAGGTTGCCGTCCGGGCTCAGGTCCCCGGCGCCGTGCCCGGGCACCGGGATCAGCATCATCGCCAGCCAGTAGGCGGCGAGCAGTGCCAGCGCCAGGAGCGCCCGCGACCGGGCGCTGAGATGGAGCCACGCGAGCGCGGCGACGAAGTAGACGACGGCGATCCGTTGCAGGACGCCGGGAATGCGGGCGCTCGGCCAGTCGACGGTGTAGAACGGGAACCAGCTTAAGGAAAGGCCGAGGGCGAAGAGGATGACGGCCCGCCGGACGATCTGCCGGTGGAGTGGACCGCGGTCGCCGCCGGACCGCGCGAGGCGCCCGGCGAAGGCGTACGGAATGGCGACGCCGACCGCGAAGAGGAAGAAGGGGAAGATGAGGTCGGTCGGCGTCCAGCCGTGCCACTCGGCATGGAGGAGGGGGCTGTAAGTCTTGTCCCAATCCCCGGCGTCGTTCACCAGGATCATGGCGGCGAGGGTCGCTCCCCGGAAGACGTCGAGGGAACCCAGGCGCTCCGTCCGCGTCTGCGGCGCCGGGGCCTCCCGGCTGGGATGTTCGTCGCTCGTCGGGGTCATCGCGGTCATGGCGGTCAACGCCAGCCTCCTCTCGCGGAATTGAGAAGCCTATCGTAGCGCCTCCGGCGCGATATCCTCACCCCATGGCGGGCCACTTCAAGGACGACATCCTCGACAAGCTGGCGCGACAGGGGAACGTCGCCCAGTTCGTCAGCTTCGGGCCGGACCTCGTCCAGCGGCATGCCTGGATCCGCGGGTTCCCCCCGGGCCACCGCTTCGCCTCCCCCGAGGAGGCCGTGGCCGTCCTGCTCGCCGCCTCGCCCGAGGGGTCGATCAACATCCGGAGCTGGCAGCCGGACAATCCCAAGAGCCGCTCCTTCCTCTATGGCCGCAGGGAGGCGGAGGAGATCCTCGGCGAGCTGCGCCGGCTGGCCGGGGAGGGGCTCTACACCATCCTCAACGAGACCCTCGACGTCGAGGACGGCGGCGTCTCGGGCGTGGCCTTCGGCGACCTCCTCGAATTCGCGCCGGGCGATACGCCGCGCTGCGTCGAGAAGCCGGGGACGTGCGCGCTCCCCCGGGACCTCGGGATGCGGGTCCTCGAGACCGTCTACGGCTTCCAGCCGGCTCTGCCGGAGCGGCGGGAGGCGCGGGTGGAATTCACCCTCCACCCCCTGCGGCGGGGCTACCGGCGGGAGCACACCACCCTCTGGGAGACGGAGACGCCGGGGCCGCCGCCCGTGGCGCCACGCATCGATTGGCCGCACCGGTTCAGCCGCCACCTGGGGGACAAGGCGTTCGGCCTGGTGATCGCGGACGCCCTGGGGCTCTCCGTCCCCCGCACGCTGGTCTTCCCCCGCCGCCTGGCCCCCTTCACCTTCGGCACGGGGACGGGCTCGGCCGAGACCTGGCTGCGCACCTGCCCGCTGGAGCAGGTGCCGGGGCGCTTCACCACCCACCGCGGCTGGCTGGACCCGTTCCAACTGCTGCGCGAGGAGGACCCGAAGGGAGACGCCATCGCCTCGGTGCTGGCCCAGGAGGGGATCGACGCCCGCCACTCGGGCGCCCTGCTCGCCGGTCCGGACGGCGAGCCGCTGGTGGAGGGCGTCGCCGGCCGCGGCGACGATTTCATGCTCGGCCGCCGGCCGCCGGAGGAGCTGCCGGCCACCGTCGAGTCCTCCCTGAAGGACCTCTACCGCCGGGCCGCGGGGCGTCTGGGCACCGTCCGCTTCGAATGGGTCCATGACGGCGCGCGGCCGTGGATCGTGCAGCTCCACCGCGGGGCCGTCCTCTCGGCCGGCCGCGTCATTTTCCCCGGCGACGCGGAGTGTTACCATTCTCTGGAAATTTCACAAGGGATCGATGCCCTGCGCGAGCTGATCGCGAACGTGCAAGGCACGGGGGACGGTATCGTCCTCCTGGGCCGCGTGGGAGTCACCAGCCACTTCGGCGACCTCCTCCGCCGGGCGCGGATCCCCTCCCGGATTGAAGAGCCGGTCGGCTGAGGCGGGAAAAATCCCGCCCCCGGCCGTCTCTGACGGGAGAGCCGATTCCGCTCCGGAGGTGTTTTCATGCGTGGCAGAATCTTCGTCGTCCTGATCCTCTTCCTTCTCCTTCTCACCTGTGTCGCCTGCCAGAGCCCCGATGAGAAGCCGGGGGTGTGGTTCGTCCATGCGACGGACCCGCATCTGTACTACGACGATGAGAAAGAGGAGAGCATCCGCCTGCATCAGGAGCCGCTCAATCGACAGGCTTTCTCGGACCTGATCCAGAGCCTGCGGTCGATCCCGGGCACGGATGGGAATCCCCGGTTCCTGTTGTTGACCGGAGACCTCGGGCTCGACCGTTTCGCGGCTCAACCCGCCCTTCGGGAGAGCGCCGTGGCCTTCGTGGCGGAGCAGTTGAAGGCCAGCCCGGTGAAGAACGTCTATCTGGTCCTTGGGAACAACGACGTGAAGGGTGAGGCCCCCCAAGGGGCGGCCGTGGACGCTGCGGCCTCTTTCTTTGGCGACGTCCAGAGCCGGCTGGCTGGCTCCGGCGTGGTCCTGCACGACCTGACCTCTTGCTACCGGGACAAGTCGGTCCTCCCCTCCGGCTGCTATGCGGACATACCGGGGACTTCCTTTCGTCTGACGGGCTTTTCATCGTACTCGTTCAAAAACGCGAATGGCGTCGCCGCCAATCAGGCGGTCCAGGAGGTCCAGGTGAGGCAGCTCGCGACTCTGGTCAAGGAGGCAGCGGCCCAGGGCAAGAGAACGCTGGTGGCGACTCACATCCCGGAGTTGGACGACCCGTACCCCTTGGGTTTGAGCCGCTGGCAGGGCAAGCCCGCGACGACGCTGCAGCGGCCGCAGTGGGCGCCCTTCTCGGCCTGGAACGTGAGCCCGGCTGTCTATCAGACCTGGAAAAACGTAGTGGACTCCGGGGACGTCGCCGGAGTCCTCGCCGGTCATCTCCACGACTCCCACAAGGAGATCTATTACCCACCCTACCGCTGGTCGACATCGCCGTCCGAAAGGGCGGACCTCCATAAGCTTTTCCTCGCGCCGCCCCTGTCGGTACGCTTCCAGGACACCTCTCCAGTCCAGGCCCGTGGATTCGCTCTTTTCCATCTGGAAGGCGATCAGATCGATCGGCGGCTCTTCTGGTACGACCCGGTGAAACGAAATTTCCGGGGAGACCCGGCGCTCGTGAAGCTCTCCCGCACGCCTCCGGGCTCCTTCTCCCAAGCCGTGGGCTGGCTGTGGAGCACTCCTCTGGCCAACCGAGACCTGGCGCGGGCGGTGGTCATCGCCATCGCTTTCCTGGCGGCGTTCCTGACCGTGGTCCAGCTCTGGGACATTCCGCCCCCCGAGAGCCGGTTGGCCACTCCGGGGAGTGCACCGAGCCCGCCACCAGCTCAGTCCGCAACCACCTGGGCCCTGACGAGCAACTTCGCCAAGACGGTGCTCGCCGGTCTGGGTGGCATGCTCGTCCTGGACTTCCTGGCCTCCATCTGGTCCCTCCAGGACATCAACGGCAAGAGCTACTACGTCCTGCTGTTCGTCATCTTTTTCTTCCTGTTCCTCTTCTTCTACGCGCTGCTCCAGAGCGCGGTCGAAGCCCTGCGGAGCCGGATCGCCACCCGGCAGCAGGCGGCGCCGCCGCGTCCTGGATTGACCAGGCGGCATGGAGGACCTCATGTCGGGGTACGTTTCTGGGCCTGGGCCGCGTACTGGCGCAACCGGATCTGGCGCTGGCTCCTTTCCCTGCGCGCCTTCGCGCTGATTTTCCTGGATACGTTCTTCAACGTGATCCGGGGCCGGAACCAGCTCCACACCAAAGTCTTCGAGGACACGATCATCGACCTCCACCTGTCCGTCGTCCGAGCCGCGGATCGCATCCGAGAGGACGTGGACGCTGTCGTGACTCGCGCCGTGCGAGACCAGTTCAAGGGGGAGGAGATCGCCGACACGGATGTCCGCGTCAGCATCACCCTCCTGTCAGAAGATGAATCCGTGCTTTATTACCTCTCGCGGGAAAGGGGCAGCCTGCCGGTGCCGTTTGAGAAGCGTTCCATGGCTTGGGTCTCGGTCTACACAGGGGAGGCGCGCTGGTTCAAGCAGTCATACCTGGCCAACAAAGAGATCCTCCTCCTGGACAACTCCAACCAGGCTTACCCGGCGCTACCGAAGGACAAGCTGACGCTCGTAAGCTATTTCCAAGCCCGGTTCTCTCCCGACTACGAAGCGTTCCTCGTCCTGCCGGTCCCCTGGGGGCAACGCGGCGCTCAGGCCGGCTACCGCAAGGGGGCGATCCACATATCCTTCCTCAAGGCCAAATACTTGGATGCACTCTGGACAGGGCTCGACAAAGAATCTCCCCCTGAGCACTACGACCACTGGCAGCAACTGCTCACTCGTCCCAGCGAGAGCTCCTCCCTGGGTCTCGAGAACGAGGAGTTGCGGGTGGTCCTCCACGAGGCTCTGCAGGTCTTGGGAGAGCTGCTGCGATCGTTCAACGACACCGTCTTCGAGGAGTACATCAAACCGAATCCCCGCTTGACGGCCTGAGGGGAGATCTCACGGAGAGTTTCCGGTAAGATCTCCCGGCCCATGCGCTTCTACAACTTCCATGGGGAGCTGAACGCCCTCCCCCACGCCCGGACCTTCGGCGAGGAGTCGCGCATGGTCCTCCTGGCGCTGGACTGCATCCTCAACGGCGAGAAGGCGGTCTATGCCAGCAGTGAGCTGACCACGGGGCCGCGGCTCTACAGCCTGCTGCGCGAGCGGGGCCTCAAGGACGTGGCGGCCCTGCGGAGGGTCCTGGGGGAGGAGGAGTTCCAGCGCCTCGTCTGGGATCCCAACGCCGCCGAGGCCGACGCCTTCGCCCACGAGCTGCGAAGCCGGATCCCCGGCCGGCCCATGGTGGTCACCCCCGCCCCGTTCCTCGCCCCGAAGTGGAGCCAGGAGGAGTACCTGGCGTTCTGGGAGACGGCCATCCGCACCCGCTTCCGCGCGCTCTATTTCAGCGACGACTGGGAGTGGAGCCACGGCTGCACCTTCGAGTTCGCCGTAGCCTGGGACGCCGGCCTCCCCACCTACACCCAAGCCGGGCAGATCCTCGATCTGGACGAGGGGATCGCTCTCATCGTCCGCGCCGTCGAGGCGCTGGACGCCGAGGGCTTCGACTCATCGGGGCTGCGGGAGAACCTGGCGCGGCTGGGCGGCCGGCGCTGAGCTCAGGTACAGTCACCCCTGCGGCGGCGGTCACTCCCGCCGAGGTAGCAGTCATTCCTGCCGTGGCGGCGATCACTCCTGCGGCGCCGAAACTCCTTCACCTCTCCTAAAGGCTAAGGAGCTTCCTTGCGCCTGTGTCCGCTGGGCTTCGGGACTTCCGCTGCCGGGTTGCTCCAATGGACCCGCAGGTACGCTCGCGCCTCAGACAAGGCCTGCGTATCCACCGCCTGACGTTGCGTGGCCTCCAGGAGTTGCGTCCAGACCACACTCAGTTGCTCGTTGAAATCGATCATTGCGAGCTGACTCAACGCTCGCCGGCAGACCTCGGCGGCCCGCTCCAGGGAACCTGCCTTGAAATGAAACTCGAACAGGTACAGAAGGTCCAGAAAGGCATCCTTGTACAGCTCCTCCTCGAGCTCGCCTGCGATGACTTCTTCGAAGACCTTCTCCGCTTCCTTGCGTTTCCCGAGTGCCTCCAGAAGCTGGGCGCCGGTGAATTTACTCTTGAGCTGAATCCTTGGCTGGCGGTGAAGAGCCCGCAGGGGTTCGGCTTGGCTGAACACCCGAAGTGCTTGATCCAGTTGCCCGGTTCCAATGAGGCACTCCGCCCGGAGACTTTCTGCCTGTAGCCTCAAGAGTGTGTCATCTCTTGGTATGAGAGGAAGGGCCTGGGCGAGGGCGGTCAATCCTTTCCCGGGCTCGGCCTCTGCCCATAGGTTTGCAGCCTGAACCAGGGTTCGAGCCAGCAGGGGCCAGTCTTCAAGCTCTGCGTAGAGAGCCTTGCAGCGGTCGAGGATCTCGATCGCCTGCCCGCCGTGCCCCTGGTCGGCGCGAACGGAGGCCTGGATCGAGAGCAGCTTCCCCTGGAGAAGAGGGTCTCCGGTTCCCTCCAGGAGAAGCCGCTCCGCCTGCTGGAGGGCCGCCTCGGCCCGCACCCATTCGGCGGCGATCCGGCGAACGTTGGCCACCTCGATCCAGACCGTGCCCGTCAGGTCGTTTCGGAGATCCTGGGGGTACCTCTCTGCCTCCATGCCCTGGATCCCCAGGAGGGCCAGGGAGGCGATGAACTCGGATTCGTCTCGCGATCCTGCTGCGCGGACCTCGGACAACAGAACGTCCAGGAACGCCCAGGTGTGACAGGCCTTGGACATCCTCACGTGATCTCTCTGGCTCCTCCTCGAAGAGTTCCGGCGCAGCTCCGCCCACTCTGCCCCGGCGAGCAGAGCCTCAACCACCTTCTGCTGCTCCAGCTCGTAGACCTGCCTCAAGACGCCGAGGGGAGCTGATCCTGCGGGTCCTTTGGGCCGAACCGAGCGGCTGTCGCGATCCGGGACACGGCCCGCAGCGAGCGTCCGGCAGCGACCGCATTCCAGAAGGTGCTGGACGACTCGCCCGGTCTCCGCCTCGCCGCCCTGACCAGCCAGCACTCTGCCCAGTACCTCTTTGACGACATGGGGCATTTCCCGCTCTCCTTAAGCACGCCTCTTTCCGCTATTTTTCAGCGTACAGCTAAAGATCCTCCGGTGTAAAGTCATCGAAGAAGAGGTGCGGGAGACCTTCCGAGTCTCTAGCCGTTCGGGTCCCAGCCTCCCCTGGCGTCCTGGCTGGGTGGGGGAGGGGCGGACTGAGGAGAGGGAGGAGGGGGCTGCGACGCGAGCCTGAGCGAGTCAGGACTTGCGGTCATATGGAGATTGAGGACGAGACAGATGACCAGCCAGAGGGCGTGAAGCATGGCTTCTCCCTTCTCAGGGGGGGTCCGGATGCACGAGCGCCATTGCTCGTGAGGAACCTCCTCGGTCGAAGTGTGTGCTTCGGCACCGGAAAGGACAAGGATGGAGTACCTTACAGAACAGTTACTGCGGCAGTTGTTGCCCTTGGCGATCACGACCGAAGCCGAGGCCGTCGCGCAGGCGCAACTCCAGGTCATCGTCGGCGTCCTGGAGGTGCTCCGCGATAGGTTGCAGAGAATCGTTAACGCCCTCCCGCTGTCACCCCGGGAGCTGTCGAAGGAGGACCTGGAGGGGGGCGACCTTGATGTCACGAGCGAGATCCGCAGGGTCATCCAGTGCGTTCTGACGGACCGCATCGCAGCCGCCATCACGGAGCTGCGTGGCGCGGCGATCTACAAGGCAGCCTGATCCGGCTTGCCACGGCGCGCCCGGTCCGAGCCTCGGGAAGCCCGTCACAGGCCTCGCGATCCCTGGTCCGGGCTTCGCGAGGCCGCCGCTGGGCTTCGCGAAGCCTGCAACGGGCTTCGCGAACCTTGCAGCGGGCTCGCGAGGCCGCTGCCGGGCTTCGGGAGGCCTGTCGCGGGCATCGGGAAGCCTGCGATTGGCATCGCGAAGCCTGCCGCGGGCTTCGCGAGGCCCGGACCGGGGCTCGCGAGATTGCAGCAAAAAAGTCGCGCCGCGGAGAGCCGGCCTCCCCGCGATATCCTTCCCCCGTGCCGCAGCAGCTCAGCCTCTTCGACGTCCTCCCGGCTCCGCCCCGTCCTCCCGGCCGCGTCCTGATCGCCCAGGGGGCCCGGGCGGCTGAGCGGACGCTGCTGGAGCGGCTCGACTCTCTGCTGGAGGAGACGCGCAAGGATCCCGCGCTCCTCGTCCGGCCGGTGCGGATCGTGGTCCCCTCCCGCAGCCTGCGGCTCCACCTCAGCGCGGCCATCGTCCGCCGACGGGGGCGGTCGGCCGCGGGGGTGATCCTCCAGACCCTCTTCGGCCTCGCCTCCGAGGTGCTGGAGCGCTCCGGCGAGCCCGCGCCGCGGGGGGCGCTCCTGTTCGAGGCCCTGGCGCAGCGCGCCGCCCGCGCCGAGCCCGTCCTGCGCCGCGGCCTGGAGGATCTGGTGGACGGCTATGGCGCCGTCACCGGCACCCTGCGCGACCTCCTCGACGCCGGCTTGGAGCCGGTCCACGCCGAGGCCGCCGAGGAGGCGCTGGCGAGCGACGGCCTCCAGGTGGCCTCGCGCACCGAGGTGGAACGCGCCCGCGCCCTGGTGCGCGCCGCCGCCCGGGCCGAGGAGTGGATGCGCGGGCTGGACCTCGGCCGCGTCGCCACCCTCCTGCGGCGGGCCACGGAGATTGTGGAGGGCGATTCCGAGCGGGCGCTCCCCTCGCGAGCCATCCTCGTTCATGGCTTCGCGGATGCCACGGGTGTCGCCACCGATCTGATTCAGGCGCTCCTCTCGCGGTGCAGCGCCTGGCTCATCCTCGATCATCCGCCGCGTCCGGAGGGGGGCGGGCCGGAGCGGGCGTTCCCGGCCCGCTTCCAGGAGCGGCTCTCGCTCGCGGTCCGCGTCGAGCCGGCCAAGGGCGATCCGCCGGTGCCGCCCCGGCTCGCAGCCGTCGAGGCCGTGGGGTGCGAGGCCGAGGTGCGGGAGGTGGCCCGCCGGGTGCGCGTGCTGCTGGACGGCGGCGCCCGGCCGGAAGCCCTGGGAGTCGTGGCCCGCGATCTGGCCCCCTATCGCTTCACCCTGCGCCGCCACTTCGGCCGGCTGGGCATCCCGTTTTCCGGCGTCGGGGAGAGCGGCGGCCTGCAGCCCGCCGGCCGCCGCGCCCAGGCGTTCCTCGAGCTGCTGCGCCAGGGCGAGGCCGTCCCCTCCGACCGCTGGCTGAATTCCATGGCCGCGCTGCCCGGGGGGAGCCGCTCGCTCGTGGACCTGCGCCTCGCCTTCTACGCTCTGGGCGCCGGCCGGCTGCGGGACGTCACCGAGCTGCGCCTCGACGAGGTGCTGCGCGAGGGCTCCTTCCCCCTGCCGATCCGCCAGGGGCTCAAGACCGCTCCGGCCGGCGGCGAGGAAGAGCCCGAGGAAGAGGGACGGGAGACCGAGGCCGCCGAGGTCTATGCCAACCGCCGTCGGGTGGCCGGCCCGCTGCTGGAGGCCGCCCAGCGGTCCGCCCGGAAGGTGCGGGACCGCCTGTCCTCCTGGCCGGCGGAGGCCGCCGTGACCGACCATCTGGCGCGCCTGCGCTCTCTGCTGACCCGGGACCTGGGGTGGCGGCTCGATTCGGACGACGCCCGGCCGGTGGCCGCCGCCCTGGAGGAGATGGCGAGGGAGTCGCCGCCGGACCTCGTCCTCTCCCGGAATGAGCTGCGCCTCCTCCTCGAGGACCTTCTGGACGGCGCCGGCGCCGCGCCCCTGGGCGGCGAGGGGGGCGGCGTCCAGGTGCTCACGGTCGTCGAGGCCCGGGCGCGGACGTTCGACCAGCTTTTCCTGATCGGTCTCAACCGCGACATCTTCCCCCGCACGGTGCGCGAGGACCCCCTGCTGCCGGACGACCTGCGGCGCATCCTCCAGCGGGTGCTCCCCGACGTGCCCGTCAAGCGCGCCGGTTTCGACGAGGAGCGCTACCTCTTCGCCCAGCTCCTCTCGGCCGGGATCTCGGCGACCCTCTCCTGGCAGGCGGCGGACGACGACGGCAGACCGCTCGCGGCGTCGCCCCTGGTGGAGCGGCTGCGGGACCGGATCGAAGTGGCCAAGGCGCCGTCCCTCTGGGCGCTGCCGGCGGCCGGCCCCCTCCCCGGGCCGCGCACCGCCGCCGAGCACGCGGTGATGGCCGGCCTCCACGCGCCCCGGCGCTGGTGGGGGCGGGTCCTGCCGCTGGCTTTGGCGGAGGCGCGCGCCGGGATGACCCCCGCCGCCGGGTTCGATCTCTCTCCCGACGCCCTGGCCGCCTCCCGTCTCGCCGTGCTGGACGAGCTGGACCCCGACCTGCGCACCCCCGAAGGGCGGGCGGCGCGCTCCCGGCCCGGCCCCTACTTCGGCTATGTCGGGGCGATGGGCCGGCTGGGCGGCCCCGGATCTGAGGAGGGCGAGCCCCGCCGCCGCGATCTCTTCGTCACCCTGCTGGAGAACCTGGCCGCCTGCCCCTGGCAGGTGTTCCTCGGCCGGCTGCTCCGCCTCGAGCCCACGCCGGACCCGGTGGGCGCCCTGCCGGGGATCGACCCCCTGCTCCTCGGCAACGCCGTCCACGCCGTGCTGGAGGGGATCGTCCGCGCCGCGTCAGGGACGGAGTCGACGGGGCAGGTCCGCGCTCGGGAGCCGGTCCCGATTCCCTGGCCCCCGGCAGAGGACCTCGACCGTATCGCCGTGGAGGCGGCCGAGCGGCTGCTGGCAGCGGAGGGGATCTTCCTTCCTGGCCTCGCCCGGGCCCTCGCGGATCGCGCCCTTCCCCTCCTCACCTCGGCGCGCGATCTGGACTGGAGCGGCGGTCCCGTGCCGGCCGTGGGCACCGAGGTCAAAGGCGAGCTGGCGGTCTTCGACGCTGCCGGGGAGCGCCGGCCGCTGCATTTCAAGGCCGACCGCGTGGACCGCGCGGGCCGGCTCCTGGTGTGGACGGACTACAAGACGGGCAAACCCCTCTCCGACAAGAAAGGAGCCGGAACCCGCCGGCGGCATTTCCTGGAGCGGGTCCGCAAGGGGACCCACCTTCAGGCCGTGGCCTATCTCATGGCATCGGAGGAGAGCTCCCTGGGTCGCTACCTCTATCTTCGCCCCGGATTCGACGACCCGGCCGAGCGGGCCTTCGAGGTGGGGGCCGGCGACCGGGACTTCACCGAGACCTTCGCCGCAGCCGTGCGCTCTCTCCTCGGCGCCTGGGACGCGGGGGCCTTCTTTCCGCGACTGGTGGAGACGGACGGCCGCAAGGAGCCGGGCCGCTGCTCCTTCTGCGGCGTGGCCGAGGCCTGCCTGCGGGGGGACTCGGGAGCGAGGACACGGCTGTTTGAGTGGACGGCGCGGGAAGAGCCCTCCCTCCCTGCCCCCCACCCAAGACCCTCATCACCCCGGCCCTCTTCTCCCGCCTCCTCCCAACCCCCCTCACCGGGAGAAGAGGGAGACCAGCAAGAGGGCTCCAACCGGGTTCCCCTCTCCCGGGGAGGGGGGTGGGAGGGGGCGGGAGAGGGGACAGGGGTGAGGGCCCTTGGGCGGGGGCGCTCCGCCGAGGAGGCGTTGTTGGGCGTCTGGCGACTGTGGGCCAAGGCATCGGGAGAAGAGGAGTGATCGAGCCTCTCCGCCAAGCGGACCGCGACGCCCGCCGGGCCGCCCAGACGCGGTTCGACCGCCCCCTGGTCCTCCAGGCCGGGGCGGGGACGGGGAAGACAACCACCCTCATCGGCCGGCTGCTCTCCTGGACCCTCGGCACCGGCTGGGAGCGGACAGAGCGGCGCCTCGCCCAGCGGGCGGCGGCGAAGCCCTTCGGCCGTCCCGAGGAGGTCACGACGGACCGCATCGCCGCCGAGGTCCTGGGCCGCGTGGTGGCCATCACCTTCACCGAGGCGGCGGCGGCCGAGATGGCCGGCCGGACCGCCCGCGAGCTGGCCTCCCTCGCCTCGCTGGGATCATCGGGTGAGGTCCCTTCGTGGCTCGACGCCGGGTTGCTGCCGCCCGCCGCGGAGCGCACGGCCCGGGCCCGGGCCCTTCTGGGCACCCTGGACCATCTCGCCGTGCGCACCATCCACGCCTTCTGCCGCGGGTTGCTGGCCGACCACCCCCTGGAGGCGGGGGTGCATCCCGATCTGGTGATCGATGCCGACGGCCGCCGGGTCGAGGAGATCGTCCAGGAGATCGTGGAGGACCGGTTGCGCGAGGGCTACGGCGCTCCCGGCGATCCCCATCTCCTAGCCCTGGCCGCCAAGGGCTTCGGCCCCCAGGAGATGGTCGAGGCCCTGATCGCCCTGCTGGGCTCCGGCCTGCCCGCGGCCGAGCTGGGGACAGACCCCTTCGGCACCGCCGCCGTGCGCGCCTTCCGGAACCGCCTGACCGCCGCCTGCCAGGCGGTCCACGGCTTCGTCGCGCCGCGGCTCCGCAAGACGCGGGGCCAGAACGTCCGCAGGATCGAGGAGGGGCTCGCCACCCTGATCGCCCGTCTCGGCGAGTCCGGCGAGGGCGAGGTCCCGGTGGCGACCCTGAAGGAATGGGGGGCCGAGCTCCTCCCCGAGAACCTGAGAGACCATCTGCACGAGTGGTCGCGCAAGAGAAAGGACGTCGACCTCTTCGGCGACGTCCTGGAGGAGCTGGCCGTGGCCGCCGGCGCCCTGGATCAGGTCCTCGAGCACCTGGCGTGCCTCGATCCCGAGGTGCTGGAGCACGGCCGGCTCGCCCTCGGCTCCCTGCTCGCCGCCGTCCAAGGCGAGTTGCGGGCCCAGGGGGTCGCCACCTTCGACTTCCTCCTGACCGGCGCCGAGCAGCTCCTCGCCCGCCAGCCCGAGGTGCGCCGGCAGGTGCGGCGGCGCATCGACCAGCTCCTGGTGGACGAGTTCCAGGACACCGACCGCATCCAGTGCGAGCTGCTGCGCTGGCTCGCCCTCGACGGTCCCCCGGAGGAGCGCCCCGGCCTCTTCCTGGTGGGCGATCCCAAGCAGTCCATCTACGGCTGGCGCAATGCCGACCTGCGGGCCTACGACGGCTTCGTGGGCAGGGTGCGGGAGGCCGGGGGCGAGGTGATGTCGCTGGTCGAGAACTTCCGCTCCGTGCCCGTCATCCTGGAGGAGGTGGCGCGGGTGATCGAGCCCGTCATGCTCTCCCGCACGGGCGTCCAGCCCCCGTTCGAGCCCCTTCTCGCCTGCGAGCGGCGGCAGGGCGATCCGGGTTTCGTCCGCGGCGGCTGGGCCCCGGTCGAGCACTGGGTCTCCTGGAAGAGAGAGGACGAGAAGGGCGCGGGCCGGACGGCGGTGGGCGAGGCCGCCCAGATCGAGGCCACGGCCCTGGCCGCCGACGTCCGCGCCCTGCACGAGGAGCACGGTGTGCGCTGGCGGGAGATCGCCCTCCTGCTGCGCAGCACGGGGGACCTCGACCTCTACCTGGAGGAGCTGCGCCGGGCGCGCGTCCCCTTCGCCGTGGGGCGGGACAAGCAGTACTACCGCCGCCGCGAGGTCATCGAGGCCGCGGCCCTGGTGCGGGCGATCCTCGACCCGGGGGACCATCTCGCGCTGCTCACCGTGCTGCGCTCCTCGACCGTGGGCGTGCCCGACGCGGCCCTGATCCCCCTCTGGAACCGCCAGCTCCCGAAGCGGATGACCGAGCTGGCCGGCCCGGACCCCGGCGCCCTCGCCGCCCTGCGGGAGGCGATCGAGGGCGCGGCCCAGGCAATATCTCGGGAAATAATGCGGGAGATCCCCGGCATCGAACGGGTCCACGGCTGGGAGCGCAACCTCCTCGTGGCGGTCGAAAACCTGGCCCTGCTGCGGCGCTCCTTCGCGACCGAGCCGGCGGACCTCTTCGTCGAGCGTCTGCGGGGGCTCACTCTGGTGGAGGCCACCGAGGCGGCGCGGTATCTAGGTCCCTACCGGCTGGCCAACCTGGAGCGCTTCTTCCGCCAGCTCCTGACGGCCATGGAGGAGGGGGGCGGGGACGTGACGGCCATCCTCCGCGCCCTGCGCCGGAGTGTGGCCGAGGCCCGCGAGGCCGAGGAGGGGCGGCCCACGGAGGGCTCGGAGGACGCCGTCTCCGTCCTCACCATCCACGGCGCCAAGGGGCTGGACTTCGAGCACGTCTACCTCCTCCAGCTCCACAAGGCGCCGCCGGGCGACCGCGGCCCGCGCACCGAGGCGGGCCGGGTGGACGGCGGTTTTGAATACCGCCTCTTCGGCGCGCCCACCCTGGGCTTCGACCGCGTCGAGGCCGATCGCCGGCAGGTGGAAGCCGCCGAGCGCGTCCGCCTCCTCTACGTGGCCATGACCCGGGCCAAGGACCGCGTGGTCCTGGCCGGCGCCTGGCCCGACCGGCAGGACCGATGGGCTGCGAAGCCATGGGACCAGGCCCGCACCCTCATGGAGCTTCTTCTCTCCCGCCGCGACCTGCCGGACGACCTTCACGCCCGCTGGTCAGAGGCCCTGGCGGGCGGCGACACCCCGGCCTGGACCTTCGCGGACGCCACAGGCGCCCTCTGGAAGTTCCCCGCCCTGCGTCCGTCCGGGGACCTCCGCCTCGCCGCCGAGCCCGAGCGGCCCTCCCTGCCCGGGCCGGAGGAGATCGCCCTCGTCGCGGCGGGCCTCGGCGCCGAGCGCGTCCGGGCCGCGATCCGCAGGGCCCGTCCCTTCGGCGGCGCCGCCTCCGAGGAGGCCCACGCCCTGCTCCGGGAGCAGCAGACCGAGCGCCTGGCGAGCGAGAGGCCCGAGCGGCGGCGGCCCGTCGTGGACCGGGCCGCGGCCATGGCCGCCGGCGGCGCCATCCACCGCGCCCTGGAGGAGTGGGACCTCGCCGCCGATCCGCGCCAGGAGGCCGGCCGCCAGCGCTCCCTCCTCCCCGCCTACCTCGCCGCCCTGGTGGAAGGGGACGAGCTGGAGCGCGCCCTCCCCGTGGCCGGGTCCCTCCTCGACACCTTCGCGGCCGGCCCTCTACTGGGTCGCCTGCGAAGATTGAAGGATCACCTCCTCGCCCGCGAGCTCCCCGTCCTCCTGCCTCCAGGAGAGGGCGATCACTCGCCGGTGGGAGTCGTCACCGGAGCGATCGACCTCCTCTATCGCGATCCCCGGGACGGCAGGATCGTCGTGGCCGACTACAAGACGGACGAGGTGAAGACGGATGAGGAGATCCAGGCGCGAGCGGCCGTCTACGCCCCCCAGGGGGAGCTGTACACGCGGGCGATCCGGGAGGCGTTGGAGCTGAAGGAGGCGCCACGGTTTGAGGTGTGGTTTTTGCGGGTGGGGCGGGTGGTGGGGTGAGACGTACGAACCTGGGCCTCGCAAAAGCAAGGACCTAAAGGACCTAAAGGACACAAAGGACGCCAAGGACATCAAGGGATTTGAGGAAGACATGGGCTCCTCGTCCTTGGTTGTCCTTGAAGTCCTTGGTGTCCTTATTGTCCTTGCCGGGTTGTCCTGCCCGCCCCGCGGTTGACTTCCTCGCACTTGACGGGATACCCTCCCACCAGACTCAAATCCGTTCTCGGATCACCGGTTTCCGCCTCGAGGGTGAGCGGGGACCTCATCCCCGAGCCGCCAGGGTTGGCGCGCCGAGGTGGGCCGGTGCAGCGGAGGAGGCTGATAAACCCCGTGATTTCCCGCCGCCTGCCGGGCGGCACGATGACGATGCCGTGCTTCGCGTACTGATCCTCGACGACGAGTCGATCGTGGTCGACACCCTGGCGGCCTGTCTGCGGCTGCCGGGTCTCGACTTGACCACCTGCATGGAGATCGAGGCGGCCGAGGCGTTGCTGCGCTGTTTTCGCTTCGACGTCGTCATCACCGACCTCTCCGTCTCCCAGCTCGGTGGCCTGGACGGCATGCGCCTGGTCCGCTTCGTGACCGCCAACTTCCCCGACACCGCGGTCTACGTCCTCTCCGGCTACGTCGATCAGGCGGTGCGCGACCTGTGCTCCGTCCTCGGCGTGACCGCCGTGCTCGAGAAGTCCGAGGGACTGTCGCGCCTGCGCAGCTATCTGCTGGACCGGCGGGACGCCCAGCTCGTTCCCGGTGCCCCTCTGGAGGGCGACGGCGAGGTGCAGCAGGTGGAGCTGCTCGAGGACTTCATGGCCGCCAACCCCATCCGCGCCGTGCTGCAGCCGGTGGTCAAGCTGCGCGACGGCGCGCCGCGCTTCGAGGTCTTCGGCGTCGAGAGCCTGGCCCGCGGCCCCGCCCACTCGGTGCTGGGCAGCCCGGCGGTCTTCCTCGCCTACGCCGCCCAGAAGGAGCTGCTGTTCGAGGCGGACATGATCTGCATCCGCGCCGCCCTGGCCGAGGTGATCCACCTCGGCAACACGGTGGTCACCTTCCTCAACGTGCAGCCGCGCTCGCTGACCAACCCGGAGTTCGCCGACAAGCTGTGCACCGCGGTCCGCGGCGCCGGCATGGAAGAGAAGAGCATCGTCCTGGAGCTCACCGAGCAGCAGACGATCGTCAATCCCCGCGCCTTTGCCGCGACGCTGCAACGGCTGCGCGAAAGGGGATTCCGGATCGCGCTCGACGACTTTGGCGAGGGCTCTTCGAATCTAAACCTATTCCAAGATCTGCATCCGGACTTCCTGAAGATTTCGGGCACCTTCTGCCGCGGCCTGGCCCACGATCCGTTCAAACAGATCATCGTCCAGAGCACGGCCGAGATGGCGGCGCGCGCCGGCACGGCGACGGTGATGGAGGCGGTCGAGACGGCCGAGGATGCGGAGGTGCTCCGCCTGCTCGGCATCGATTACGCGCAGGGCTATTTCTTCCTCAAGCCGCTCCCCGGCCTCGAGCTGGCGCAGTTGCTCCAGGCGGACGCCGCCCGCCAGGATCACTCCGGTGTCCTCGAGCCGCTCGGCGCCGTGCCGTCGTCTCCGCCGTGAGCGCGGCACGGCTCATCAATAGTATTCACAAATAGATCTATTTAGTTTCGCCATCTGGCTTCGGGTTTTCGTGTCATCTGCCGTGTCATCGCCAAGTCAGCTTCGTGTCACTGTCACGGTCTGACAGGGCTCGCCGCACCTTAGGGTACGGACACGCGCGTGCTCTGAAGTCCGTTGCCGTACTTTGCTACTTTTCTATTGGGGGGAATGCGACTCGTGGCCACCACCTGCCGAGTGTAATACCACTGTAGTTTCTAAAATCGTTTGTAGGTTTGTACGGGTTAAAACAAAAACCGTGGGGAGCCTTTCGGCTCCCCCTACTAGGGGAGAGCTACGCCGATGCATATTCAAGAGTTTTACCGGAAGTTTATTTCCGTTGGCGAGCAGGGCAATCTTTTCGCGGCGCTCCGCAAGGTCAGCCAGATCGAGGACGCCAAAGCCCTGCTCAACGGCCATGCAGAAAGCGCCCTTACCGATTGGGGGCAGTGGCCTGTAATGGCCGCGCAGTAGAGCGGCGGAGTGACCGGCACGAAACTCGCTTGATGGTTGCGTGCCGTTGGTGAGTGTGTCACGGGTCCGGGGGGCCGGCCCCCCGGGCTTGGTCTCGACGGCCTTCAAGGAGGGCATGTGGGAATGGACTTCGAGGACCTGAGAAATAGAGTCCGCAGGATTCCGGAGGTCTCCTCCTGGCCTTTGATGCTCGAGTTGATCGAGCGGCCGATCCATCGGGAATTGACCTCCGTCTGGGAGTATCCGGTGGCGGCCTGCAAGGCGGTGGGGGGCTCCGAGGAGGACGCCATGCCCGCGGCGGCCGCCGTCTTCTGCTCGGTGATCAGCATTCACCTCGTGGACGACATGCTGGACGACGATCCGCGCGGCGACTTCCACCGCCTTGGCCCCGGGCCGGTGGCGAACGTGGCCCTGGCGTTCCAAGCGGCGGGGCAGCTCCTTCTCGACAAGGGGAGCGCGCCGGTGCGGGCGGCGCTCCAGAAGAGTTTCGCCACCATGTCCCTCGCCACGTGCTACGGCCAGAGCCTCGACTCATTGGAGCTCGAGACCGAGGCGGACTATTGGCGGGTGGTGGAGGCCAAGTCCCCGCCGCTCTTCGGCGAGGCGCTGCGCATGGGCGCGCTCCTGGGCCGTGCCGACGCCGCCACGGCGGAGCGGCTGGCCCACCTGGGGCGCCTGCTCGGCCGCTACATCCAGGTCAACGACGATCTGGCAGACGCCCTGGAATCGCCGGCCTGCGCGGACTGGAAGCGCCGGCACAACAATCTGCCGATCCTCTATGCCCTGACCGCGGACCATGCCGGTCGCGGCGAGTTCGCGCAGCTTTCGACGCGCGTCGACGAGCCGGAGGCTCTGGCCGCCGCGCAAAAGATCCTCTTCCGTAGCGGCGCGGTGAGCTACTGCGCCCTGAAGCTGGTCGAGCTTTCGCGGCAGCTCCGGGAGCTGCTCGCCGACGTATCCCTGACCGATCCCCAGCCGGTGGTGAAGCTGGTCGAGCTGCACATCAAGCCGCTTCACCGGCTGCTCGAGATCGCAGGCGTGGAGGATCCCGCGACGCTGACGCTTCCCTGACGGAGGAGACGTTCTATTGGCCCCCAGGAATCATTGAGGTGTAATTTAGTGTTACACTGATTTTCGCCCTCCACGCCAACGGCAGGCTGCTGCAAGAGGGAGTCGTAACATGCTCAATGCAAGGTTGAGCATTCAAATTGAAGTCTCCCGGTGTAAGCCGGTCGAGAATCCTCCTGCGGTCTCCGCAATCTCCTATCGAAAGCTCCGCCCGGCCGCGCGCAGCCCCCCGGCGCCCCTTCAGGAATCGCCGCTGATCGAGCTTCGACCTTATCAAAGGACATTGCCTTTCCGATGGAGGAAAAGACCATGAACATTCAGGAATTCCGGTCCCTGTTCATTTCCCGAAATGAAAAAAGCGTGCTGTTCGATGCGCTGCGCCGCCTGAGCCGGATGAACGATCTGAAGGCTCTGGCCGGGGATGCGCCGGCGTGGGGGGAGTGGCCCAGCGACGGCGGGCCGGTGGGGGGAGGGTGCGCCTGGGGCGGGAGGGCTTGAAAATCCCCGGCCCCCGGCACACCCGGCAAGCGAAGATTCCGGTCCTGCTGCAACGCGCCCGCGCGGCCCTCGCTCTCCTGGGTCTCGCGGGCGCATCCGTCTGCGCAGCCGGGATGGACTGGCGACGGCGGGCCTGCTATAACTATGTCCGGACTGACCCATGGACACCCGGCATCCCGCTTCGTGGAAGGCGTTGGATTTCTTCCTGATCCTCGCCTGTCTCGTGATCCTCGTCCCCTGCCTGTACTACCCCTATGCCTTCTCCTCCCCCGACCTTGGCTTTACCCTCAGCTCCGCCAACTGGAAGGTGATCTCCGCCTACCCGTGCGCTCCCGAGGCTCCCTGTCTGAAAGTGGGTGACGAGGTGCTCCGGGTCGAGGGCGTGGACTTCCAGCAGTTCAACCGCAATCGCTGGCTTTCGCTCCAGGGGATCTTCGGCTCGAGGGGAGCCGCCCGCTTCGACCTGATCCGCCAGGGCAGGCCCTTGACTCTCACGGTTGGAATCCTCAAGCCACGGATCGACCTGCCGCAGCTCGTCTTCGACATGGTGGCGCCGCTGGTGTTCTGGCTGATGGGCACGGTGGTGGTCATTTTCCTGCGGCCGCGCGACGAGCGCTGGCTGGTGCTGGTGCTGTTCAGCTACGACACCGCCCTGTGGATCGCCACCGGGATTGGAGCGCGGGTTTCCGGGTCGTGGTTCCTGTTCCATGCCGTGATCTGGTTTTTCGCGCCGCTGTGCCTGCACCTGCACCTGATCCTGCCCAATCCTCTCCTGGGCCCGCGCGCGCGCCTGGCGTCTCTGGGCGGTCTCTATACGCTGTCGCTGGCCCTGGCGATGGCGGACTTCGCGCTGCCGCGGGCCGGGATCTCCTACCTCAAGTACATGCTGGTGGGCACCGGCCTCTCCATCCTGCTGCTGGTGGGACGCCTGGTCTGGCCGGTGAGCGCCGCCGCCAGGGTTGCGGTGCGTATCATGCTCTTCGGCATCACCCTGGGCCTGGTGCCGTTGCTGCTGTTTCAGGGGGTGCTGCCGCGGCTGCTCGACGCGACGATCCGGGAGGGGCAGAGCCTGCGCTGGGCGTACGACTACATCCTCGGCCTGTCGATCCTCTCCATGCCGATCCTGCCGATGGGCTACATCTACGCCATCTACAAGCACAATCTGGGGGCCCTGGAGTTCCGCGCCAACCGGCTGCTCGGCATCTACACCTTCTCGGTGCTGCTGCTGGCCTCCTACACGATGATCTTCTTTCTCCTCAGTCGCCGGTGGGAGACCATCCCCGGTGGCTTCATGGCCACCGTCCTCTTCGTCTCCCTGCTCTTCGTGGCCTTGGCGCCGTTGCTGCGGGATCGCTTCCAGGCGCTGGTGGACCGCCGCGTCTTCGGCATCAAGCACACGGCGGAGGAGGTGATCGGCCTCGTCTCCGAGCGCATTCCCACGGCCTTCGACCGTGAGGTGCTGGCGCGGGTGATCGCCAACGAGATCCTGCCCACCCTGCTCATCCGGCAGTCGGCCCTCTATCTCTTCGAGGAGGGGCGCAAGGAGACTCTCTACGAGCAGGCGGTCCCCGCTGGGGCGCCGGAGCCCACGGTGCAGGAGCTGCGGGACCTGCTGGCGACGAGCGGGCGCTACCTGCGGCCGCAGGACGGAGACCGTTCGCCGCGCGCCTGGGTGCGCCTGGTCATCCCCCTGGTGGTCCAGGCCCAGCCCATCGGCGCCTGGCTCATCGGCCGGCGCGATCCGGACGACTACTTTCCGGCGAGCGACGTCCACCTCCTGTCGACCGTGGCCAACCAGATCGCCCCCATGGCGGAGAACGTCCGCCTGTACGAGAAGGCGCAGCAGGAGATCGCCCAGCGCAAGGCCGCCGAGGAGGAGATCCGGCGCAGCGAGGAGCGCTTCCGCACCCTTTTCGAGGCCACCCTCGAGGGGATCGCCATCGTCCGCAACGGCGTCATCCTGGAGGTCAACAGCGCCCTGCTGGCCATCTTCGGCTGCCGGCCCGAGGAGATCATCGGCCGGCCACTGGCCGACCTCGTGGCGGGCGAGGTGGACCTCGAGGGGGTGCCGCGGGAGAGCCTCGGCTTCAAGAGCGACCGCAGCCCGGTGGACATCGAGGTCGCGGGCAAGCGCTACCTCTTCCAGGGCGAGGAGGTGTCGGTGGTGGCGATCCGCGACATCGCCCAGCGCAAACACGACGAAGCCGAAAACAAGATGTTGCAGCGCCAGCTCCTGCACTCGCAGAAGATGGAGGCCATCGGCCGCCTCTCGGCGGGCGTGGCCCACGACTTCAACAACTGCCTGCTGGCTATCTTCGGCTACAGCGACCTGCTGCTGGAGCGTTACGGCGACGACGCCTTCCTCGGCCGCAACCTGACGGGGATCAAGGAGGCCGGCCAGCGCGCGGCGGCCCTCACCAAGCAGCTCCTCGCCTTCGCCCGCCGCCAGCCGATGGAGACCCGGGTGATGAGCCTCAACCCGGTGGTCTCAGGCCTCGAGAAGATGCTGCAGCGGCTGCTGGGGGAGGACATCCAGCTCATCACGCAGCTTCACCCCGAGCTGGGCAAGGTGAAGATCGATTCCGGGCAGATGGAGCAGGTCATCGTCAACCTCGCCGTCAACGCCCGCCACGCCATGCCGTCCGGCGGCCGGCTGACGCTGCGCACCATCCCCCTCGACGTCCGCGACGGCGGCGCGGCGCCCCATGCCAACGTGCCGCCCGGCTCGCACGTCCTGCTGACGGTCACCGACACGGGCACCGGCATGGACGCCGTGACCCAGGCCCGGGTGTTCGAGCCGTTCTTCAGCACCAAGGGCGAGGGGACCGGGCTCGGCCTCTCCACCGCCTACGGCATCGTGCGGCAGAGCGGCGGCCACATCTTCGTCAACAGCGCGCCCGGGGAGGGGGCGTGCTTCTCGGTCTACCTGCCCGTCACCCGCGAGGCGGAGGTGGTGCGCGGCGGGGCCTCGCCCGGCGCCTCGGGCCGGGGCTCCGAAACCATCCTGCTGGTGGAGGACGAGGACGAGGTGCGGACGGTGCTCAACCAGATCCTGGTCAGCAAGGGCTACCGGGTGCTCCAGGCGTCCTCGGGCGAGGAGGCGCTCATCCTCTCCCGCCTCCACCGCGGCGCGGTCCACCTGCTGCTGACCGACGTCACCATGCCGGAGATGAAGGGGCCCGAGCTGGCCCAGCGCCTGCGCGGCGAGCGCCCGCAGACGCGGATCGTCTTCATGTCGGGCTACAACGACGAGCAGCTCTCGGACGGCGGCCCGGACTCTCCCATCTGCCTGCAGAAGCCCTTCTCGCCGCAGGTACTGGGCGAGACCCTGCGCACCGTCCTCGACACCGCCGAGGACCTGCGGGCCGTCGGCTGAGCCGCGGCCGTCCCCGGCTGTCCACCCGGGGGGTCCACCGTCAGAACCGCGCTCCCCCACCTCTCGGGTCCCAGGGCCTCGACGATCACGGCCAGCCGGCGCGCCTCGGCCGGCACCGCCAGCCGCTCGACGCGCCGCCAGCCCTTCGCCAGATCGCCGGCGGGGACGCTCCCGGGAACCGTCTCGTGGTGGATTCCCGTGACGCCGTCCGGGCCGGCCCAGGCCCAGGAGATCCGGAGGGGGCCCGGCGGAGCGCTCTCCGGGAGCTGGACCGGCCCTACCTCCAGGCGCAGCTCCGGACCGGCGGTCGTGGTCGCCACGGCGGCGGTGAGAAGCAGGCCGCCGTCCATGGGCCTGGCCGCCAGGAGGTCCTCCAGACGGACCTCCGCGATCTCCTCCGGCGTCGAGGAGCGGAGCCACTGCGGTGCCCGCACCGTCTCCCGCTTCCCAGGGAGCCCCACGGCGAGCGGGTGGAGGCGGCCGTCCACGGGCGTGTCCGGCTCGGCGAGCCACAGCCGCCAGCGCCGGGCCAGGGCTCCGAGAGCTTCGTCGAGCTGCACCTCGAAACCGATCACGGTGCCCGCCGTGGCCCGGGCGAGGGCCCGCAGAGCCGCGGTCCGCGGCGCGATCATGAGATCGATCACTCCCGAAAAAGCGAGGGACGTGGCCTTGGGCGGGCGGAAGGGGATGATGGGCGGCAGGGAGCCGAAGTACGATCCGCCGGTGCTCTCCCGGAAGGTCTCGATCTCGCTCTGCGTGGAGGCCGGGAGGCCCGCCCCCTCCTTGCGCAGGGGGACGGGGATCGCCACCCAGCCGTAGGCGGCGAGCAGGCGGGCCGTCCGCTGGAGGGCGGCGGCGGCCGTCTGCGGCGCTCCTGCGGCCCCGCGGTCGAGGTCGGCGATCTGCTGGTCCGGCAGGTCGAGGCCGTCGGCGACCAGCAGGACGGCGTGGGGGCCGGTGGGCGGGTGAGCGGTGAGGAACGCCAGCAGCTTGTCGAGCTGGCGCCGGAGCCGGGGCGCGTCCGGTCCGCCGGGAGGCGCCGGCCTACGGTCCGCCCGGTCCCGTTCGACCCGGGCGGCGGCCGCCAGGTCGGTGAGCGCCCGCTCCAGGGGCCGCGCTTCTCGGGTGGGAGCGAGCGCCGGCCGGGGATCGGCATCCGCCACCACGATTTCGACGCTGCCCAGGCGGGTGAGCTCCGCCGTGCGCCGGGAGAGGGCGAGACCGGAGTAGAAGACCGTCCCCGGGCTCGCGAGGATGCGATCGACGTAGACGACGATCGTCCATGGCAGCTCGCCGGCCGCCGCCGGCGCGGCCATCGGCTCGGCGCGGGTGACCTCGCGCGGCTGGCCGTCCACCAGCACCTGGAAGTCGCCGGGCTTGAGCGACTTCTTCTGCAGGAAGTCCGGCAGGTCGACGAGAACCTCCCGCTCGCGGATGGTGAGCCGCTCGGTGAACCTCTGGGTCTGGGCGGTGAGGTGGAGGGGGGCCACCGCCGCCAGCCCGAGGACGATCCAGATGCGTGCGCGGGTCATGGCCGGTCCCCCCGCTTGCGAGAGGGGGCAAATCCCGTGCCGCGGCAGGCTCCGAGGGCGGGCGGGAAGTCACGGCGCCGCCGGCGTCAGGAGGAAGGGACGCCGGCGTATGGGAAAAGGTACTGGCCCCGGCTATGCCGGCTATGGATCGGGGTCCACCACCCCGCCTGAGCCCGAGCCGCGAGGGTCCGAGGCCGCCTCCACCCGGCCGCCGGGGAGGCGGTGGACGGCGTGGACCTTGGCCGTCGTGGTGCTGACCTGGAGGGTGTGGCCGCGGCGCTCGAGCTCAGCCCCAGTCTCGGGCGCGAGGGCGTCGGGCTCGGCTTCGAGCCGGTCGGGGAGCCACTGGTGGTGGAGCCGCGGCCGGTCGAGGGCGGCCTGGAGGGGATCGTGGTCGACCAGCAGGTTGAGCAACACCGCGATGGTGTGGGTGGGGATGCGCGAGCCGCCCCGGCCGCCCAGGGCGTAGGCCTCCTCCCCCTTCCAGGCGATCACCGGGCTCATCGAGGAGAGCATCCGCTTGCCGGGGCCGACGGCGTTCGCCTCCCCCTGGATCAGGCCGAAGAGGTTGGGCCGGCCCGGAGCGGTGGCGAAGTCGTCCATCTCGTTGTTGAGGAAGAAGCCGGCGCCGGGCACCCAGAGGCCGCAGCCGAAGAGGCCGTTCAGGGTGGTGGTGAGGGCCACCAGGTTGCCGTCCCGGTCGACCACCGAGAGATGGGTGGTCTCGGTGCTGCCGGACACGGCCGCCGCCGCGGTGGCGCCGGGCCAGGACTGCACCTGGGCCGACGCCGTGGCGTGGCGGAGATCGATCTCCGCCGCCCGGCGGGCGATCCAGGCCGGAGCCAGGAGCTGGGCCTCGGTGGCCTTGGTGGTGGCCGGGTCACCCAGCAGGAAGCGGTCAGCGAAGGCGTGCCGGAAGACCTCGGCCAGCAGGTGGTCGCGGTCGGCGCTGAAGCGGGGGAGCTTCTCCCAGCCCAGCTTTTCCAGCATGCCGAGGGTCTGGCCCAGGATGACGCCGCCGGAGGAGGGCAGCGGCATGGAGGCGAGCTTCCAGCCGAAGGCCTCGGCGGTGAGCGGCTGGCGCCAGGCCGGCTTGTAGGCGGCGAGGTCGGCGGCCGTGAGGACGCCGCCATGCGCCCTCGACGCCTTCTCGACGGCCGCGGCCACGGCGCCGGTGACGACCCCCTGGGGCCCGTGCTCGGCGTAGCGGCCGAGCGTGGCGGCGAGGTCCGGCTGGCGCAGCACGCTGCCCAGGGCCGGCGGCTCGCCGTTGGGGAGCCATACCCGGGCGCTCTCGGGGAAGCGCAGCAGGAGCTTGCGGTTCTCCTCCCGGCCCAGGCCGTCGTGCAGGTAGCGGCCCACCCGGAAGCCGTCCGCCGCCAGGCGCCGGGCGGGCTCCACCACCTTGGGCCAGGGGAGCCGGCCGAAGCGGCGCTGCAGCTCCCACAGCCCCGCCGGCGAGCCGGGGACGCCGGCGGCCAGGGGTCCCACCAGCGAGGCGTTCTCCACCGGCTTGCCCTGGGCGTCCAGGTACATGTCGGGCCGAGCCCGGGCCGGCGCCGTCTCGCGGAAGTCGAGCGCCGAGAGCTCGCCGCCCATCCGCACCAGGGCGAAGCCGCCGCCCCCCAGGTTGCCCGCCTCCGGATAGACCACGGCCAAGGCGAGGGCGGTGGCCACGGCGGCGTCCACGGCGTTGCCGCCGCCGCGCAGGATCGCGAGGCCGGCCGCGGTGGCGAGCGGATCGCCCGAGGCCACGGCGCCGCCGGTGCCGGCCGGCGCCGGCGTCGAGGCCGCGCCGACGCCTCCGGGGGTGACGGCGGACATGGGGACGAGCAGGGCGAGGACGAGAGGCAGGGCCTTCTTCATGGGGGGCCTCCGGCAGAGTTACCGTTTCAAAATGTCTTCCCGCTCGGCCAGCACCCGCTGCAGGTGCTCCGCCTCGCCGGTCTCACGATATCGCGCCGCGGCCAGCTTGAGCAGGGCGGCCGCTTCGCCCTGGCGCCTCTGGCCGCGCCTCACCGCCGCCTCGAACTCCAGCAGCCGGGCCTCCACCAGCAGATCGCCGGTGCCTTGGGAGAGGCAGGCGGCGGCGGCGCGCAACGCCTCTTCCGCCCCGGCGAGGTCCGCGGCGCGGCGGCGGGCCTCGCCGAGGGCGGCCCAGGCCCGCGCCTTGAGGTCCGCCACCACGGCGGCGGCGTGCCGCGACGAGTCGAGCCGCTCCGCCCCCGCGAGGGCCAGGGCGGCGAGGCGGCCGGCCTCGCCGGTTCCGCCGGCCCCGGCGCTCTGCGCAAGCAGCAGCTCGCAGAGGCCCCAGGTCTGGAAGCGGGCCTCGTGGCGGATACTCTCCAGGGCCGTCTCGGCCGGCTGCGCCAGCAGCTCGGCGCAGAGAGCCGGCGCCTCCGCGCGCTCCCGGTCGAGGGCCGAGCGGGCCCGCTCGAGCACCGCGAGCAGCGGATGAGTGGAAGCGGATTCCGGTTCGGCGATCTCGAGCCCGCGACCGCTGCGGTCGTCTTCAGCCATCGGCTACCCTGTTTCCACGAGTGCGGACTCGGCACGGAACCGGGACGGCGGACCCGCACTGCCGCCGTCCCGACCGGCCTACGCCGGCACCTCCTGCGGCTGGAGCTGCTCAGCGGTCGCCTGGTGGAGGACCTTGCCGCCATGGGTCAGGAGGGAGCCGGCGACGATCTCGTCGTCGAGGCTCGGGGCGACCTTCCCCTCCTTGTCGACCACGAGCTGGAGCAGGGAGTGGACGTTGCGGGCATAGAGCAGGCTCGCGTCGTGGGGCATGGCGGCCGGCAGGTTGGACGGCCCGAGGATGACGACGCCGTTCTCCACCACCTCGGAGTCGGCCCTGGACAGCTCGCAGTTGCCTCCCTGCTCCACGGCGAGGTCGACGATCACCGATCCCGGGCGCATGGCGTGGACCATCTCTGCCGTGACCAGGCGCGGCGCCGGCCGGCCCGGCACCAGGGCGGTGGTGATGACGGCGTCGGCCGCCGCCAGGTGGCGCTGCACGATCTCCCGCTGCCGGCGCAGGAAGTCCTCGCCCATCTCCCGGGCGTAGCCCCCCTGCCCCTCGCCGCTCTCGGCCTGGGGGAGCTCGATGAATTTGCCGCCCAGCGACTCGACCTGCTCCTTGACGGCGGCCCGGATGTCCGAGACCTCCACCACCGCCCCCAGCCGCTTGGCCGTGGCGATGGCCTGCAGACCGGCGACGCCGGCGCCCATCACCACCACCCGGGCCGGCTTGATGGTCCCGGCCGCCGTCATCAGCAGCGGCAGGTACTTGGGCAGACGCCAGCCGGCGAGGAGCACGGCCTTGTAGCCGGCGATCGACGCCTGCGACGACAGGGCGTCCATGGGCTGGGCCCGGGTCACCCGGGGGACGAGCTCGAGCGCCAGGGAGGTGACGTCGCCGGCGGCGAGCGTGCGCACCATGTCCAGGTTGCGGTACGGGGCGAGGAATCCGATGAGCACGGCGCCGGGCTTCAGCCCCTCGGCCTCGTGCCCCGGGAGCCCCTCGAAGTGCCCGGGAGGCGTCACCTTGAGCACCACGTCGGCGCTCTCCCACGCCGCGGCGGGATCTGCCACCAGGCGGGCTCCGGCGGCCTCGAATTCGGCGTCGGAGAACAGGGAGGCCAGGCCGGCCCCCCGCTCCACCGCCACCTCCAGCCCCTGTTTGACCATCCGCTTCACGGTTTCGGGTGTGGCGGCGACGCGGGTTTCCCCGGGCCGCCGCTCGCGTGGGATGAAGACCTTTGCCATATGAGCAAGACTCCAATTCTTGTTTTCCGGACGCTGATCCTACTTCGCCTGCTCCTCGATCTCCAACTCCCGGGCCGCCGGGGAGTGCTCGAAGTCCCCCGCGATCTCCAGGGGATCGGGCAGGGAGGCCTCCTCCGGCGGCGCAGGGATCAGAAGCGAGAGGGCGACCGCCACCGCCAGGATGCCCAGCACGATCGCGAGCGACAGCTCGACGGGGATCTCGAGCCAGTCGTGGATCAGCATCTTGGCACCCACGAAGATCAGCACCAGGCCCAGGCCGTAGCTCAGGAAGCGGAACTTGTGCATCAGACCGGCCAGCAGGAAGTAGAGGGCGCGCAGGCCGAGGATGGCGAAGATGTTGGAGGTGAAGACGATGAAGGCGTTGGTGGTGACGCCGAAGACGGCGGGGATGGAGTCCACGGCGAAGACCACGTCCGTCGCCTCCACCACCACCAGGACGAGCAGCAGGGGGGTCGCCTTGAACCGGCCGCCGTCGTCGCGGATGAAGAAGTGCTTGCCGTGATAGCGGGTGGAGAGGGGGACGAAGCGCCGGAACAGCCGGAGCACCGGGTTGTGCTCCGGATGGACCTCCGTCTCCTTCTCGAGCAGGATCTTGATCCCGGTGTAGACCAGGAAGCCGCCGAAGACCAGGATCAGCCAGGCGAAGCGGGCGAGCAACGCCGTCCCCATGCCGATGAAGAGGCCGCGCGAGATCAGGGCGCCCAGGATGCCCCAGAACAGCACCCGGTGCTGGTGCTCCGCCGGCACGGCAAAGTAGTTGAAGAGGACGACGAAGACGAAGATGTTGTCGAAGCTGAGCGACCGCTCGATGACGTAGCCGGTAAGGAACTCGAAGCCGGTCCTGGTGCCGAAGCGATAGTAGATCCAGCCGTTGAAGGCCAAGGCGACGAGCGTCCAGACGACGCTCCAGAACACCGCCTCCCGCAGGCCGACGCGATGCGCCTGGCGGTTGAAGACGCCGAGGTCCAGCACCAGCATCCCCAGGAGCAGGGCGAAGAAGACGCCCCATTGCAGGGGGGTGCCGGCGACGGCGGCGTGCATTGGAGAGAGGGGACGGCGGGGCGTCCGGCGTGGACCGGCGCCCCGCGCAGCGCCTTGTTCAGCCCTTCTTGAGGTGGCCGTTGACCAGCTTGGTCAGCTCGAACATCGTGACCGAGTCCTTGCCGTCGAGGACCGCCTTGAGCTTCGCATCGGCCTTGATGGTCCGCTTGTCGTTGGGGTCCTGGAGCTTGTGCTCCCGGATGTAGTCCCACACCCGCTTGGTGACCTCGGTGCGCGGCAGGGGGTCCTTGCCGACGATCGCCGCCAGCGCCGCGTCCGGCGTCAGCGGGGCCATGAAGCCGCTATTGGCCGCTCCGCCCTTGGAGCCCGATTTCCCACTCGACTTCTTCTCCGCCATGGATCGCTCCTCCACTTTATCTGAAGATTAGGGGTGCAAGCACCCCGGTGCCCAATGCAAATCTCCGGCCGTCTGGTGGCCGCGCTCTCGACTCCGTCCCCTCTATGGTACCCGGTTCCGCGGGCTCGCGCGCGGCGGGAAGCATACGGACTTCGCCGCGGAAGGGAAGCCCCCCCTCTCCTTCGTGGTAGTTTCCCCTGCCATGCCGGGCCTGTTCATCACCTTCGAGGGGCTCGACGGCAGCGGCAAGTCGACCCATCTGCGCCGCGCCGCCGCCTGGCTCGCGGAGCGGGGCGTCCCGCACCTCGTGACCCACGAGCCGGGGGGCACGCCCCTGGGCGACGCCGTGCGGTCCCTGTTCCTCGATCCCCGCTGGGGCACCCTCGACGGCGTCGTCGAGCTGCTGCTGGTCTTCGCCAGCCGGCGCCAGCACCTGCTCCAGGTGGTCGAGCCGGCCCTCCGGGAAGGCAAGCACGTGCTCTGCGACCGCTTCACCGACTCCACCCGGGCCTACCAGGGGTATGGCCGGGGGGTGCCCCTCGCCGTCATCGACCAGGTCGACCGCCTGGCCACCGGCGGCCGGATACCCGACCGCACTCTCCTCTTCGACCTGCCGGCGGCGGCGGCCCGGGGCCGCGGGCACTCCCTGTCGCGCCAGGAGCGCGGCGCCGCCGACCGTCTGGACGCCGAAGCCCTGGACTTTTACGAACGGGTGCGCCGCGGGTTCCTGGAGATGGCCGCGGGTGATCCTCGCTTTCACGTCATCGACTCCTCGGGCCCGCCCCAGGCCACCGAGCCCCAGGTGCGCCGGGCGCTCTCCGATCTGCTGGAGAAGGAGGCGTGAGCTTGGCGGCGGCCTTGACCTCGGCCCGCCAGGGGCGGCTCTACCCGGCGGTGATCCTCGACGGCGGCGACGCCGAAGCCCGCCGCCAGGCCGCCCTGGAGCTCGCCCGCACCCTGCTCTGCGAGGTCTCCCCCGCGGCGCGGCCGTGCGGCGTCTGCCGCCACTGCCGGCGCATCGTCTGGCCCGGCGCGGGCGAGGGAGAGACGGCCTTCCACCCCGACTTCCAGGTGCTGGAGCGGGACCTCAAGGCCTCCACCTCCGTGGACGCCACCCGCGAGCTGCTGAAGACGGCCCAGGTCTCCCCCTTCGAGGCCCGCGGCCAGGTCTTCGTCATCGCCAGCGCCGAGAGCCTCACCGGCGAGGCGGCCAACGCCCTGCTGAAGAACCTGGAGGAGCCCCACGTCTCGGCGCCGCGCCACTTCCTCCTCCTCGCCCCGTCGCGCCTCGACCTGCTGCCCACCCTGCGCAGCCGCTCCCTGGCCGTCTTCCTGGGGGCGGCCGTGCCGGTGGATGCGGCAACCGTCGAGCCGCTGGCCCGTTCGTTCACCGCCGCGGCCGCCGCCTACGCCGGGAGCGGCGCGCCCATCTACCTCCTCGGCGCCGCCTCGGCGCTGGCCGCGGCGGGCGGCTGGGAAGACCCGCGCTCGAGCCGGCCGTGGGCCCTGGCGGCGGCGGCCGTCCTGCGCTCTCTGGAGCTGGAGCCGGGGCCGGCGATGATGACGGCGCGGCGGGCGCGCCTCGCCCTGGCCGAGGCCCTCCTCGAATCCCCGGCCCTGCGCCTGCGGGGGATCGCCGCCGACCGCATCCTGGAAGGGCTGGTGGCGCGCCACCTGGCCTGAGACGCACCTGAATGAATGGGGAGGAGCCCTCGAGCGCCCCTCATGCTAAAATACCAACCCGATTTCAGGAATCTGGTCCCGTCGCGATCTGTTCCAGCCTCTGAAAAGAACCGTCCACCAAAAGGAGTAGACCCATGATTCGAATTCGTAAACCTCTGATCCCGGGCGCGCTGGTCCTCTTTCTCGCCCTGGGCGCCTGGCTGCCGGCCTGCTCGGCACAGGACAAGGGAGCCAAAGGCACCGGCTCGGGCGGCGGGAACACCGTGCTGGCCGTCGTCAACGGCCAGCCGATCACCGAGGCTGACGTCCGCACCAGCGCCGCCGACCAGTTCAAGGGCCTGCAGCGCGAGTACGAGAAGAGCTCCCGCGACCTGCTCGAGAGCTCGCTGCAGACCGTCATCAACGATCGCCTGGTCGAGGCCGAGGCGAAGGCCAAGGGCGTCTCCAAGGATCAGCTCCTGGCCGGCATCAAGCCGGCGCCGGTGACCGACGCCGACGTCGACGCCTTCTACGAGCAGAACAAAGCCCAGATTCCGCAGCCGAAGGCCGAGATCGCCGGCAAGATCAAGAACTACCTCGAGCAGCAGGGCCAGCAGAAGGCCCGCTCGGCGTTCTACGAAGATCTCCAGAAGAAGTACAAGGTGGACATGAAGATGGAGCCCGTGCGCGTCGAGGTGGCCGCCACCGGTCCCGCCGAGGGCCCCGCGACCGCCCCGGTGACGATCGTCGAGTTCTCCGACTTCCAGTGCCCGTACTGCTCGCGGCTGACGCCGACCCTGAAGCAGGTGAAGGAGAAGTACGGGAACAAGGTCCGCATCGTCTTCCGCCAGTTCCCGCTGCCGTTTCACCAGAATGCCCAGAAGGCGGCCGAGGCCGCCCTGTGCGCCAACGACCAGGGCAAGTTCTGGCAGCTCCATGACGCCATGTTCGGCAACCAGTCCGCCCTCGGCGTCGACCAGCTCAAGGCCAAGGCGGCCGAGCTGGGCCTGAAGGCCGACGACTTCAACAAGTGCCTCGACTCCGGCGCCAAAGTCGCCGCCATCGAAGCTGACAAGAAGGCGGGCTCGGAGGCCGGCGTCAACGGCACCCCGGCCATGTTCGTCAACGGCCGCTTCATCTCCGGCGCGGTGCCGATCGAGCAGCTCACCTCGGTGATCGACGACGAGCTCCGCCGCAAGGGCGCGTCGTAGAGCCCGATCGACGGCAGCGTTGGACCAGGGCGGCCTGCGGGCCGCCCTTTTCGTTGCGTCGATATCGACTCGCCGAAGGTTGTAGGGGCGCAATTCATTGCGCCCTCGCAGGCCGGCACCGTTGAGGGCGCAATGAATTGCGCCCCTACGGTCTCCGCTGAACGTTCTCGCGAGGATCAGGAGGGTAGGCTTTCCTATAGGCTTATCCCATGTCCCGCGACCTCCCGCCCGACGAATTCCGCGCCGCCATGCACCGGGTGGCCGACCTGGTGGCCGACTACCTCGAAGGCGTGGGGGACCGGCCCGTGCTCCCTGCCGTCTCCCCCGGCGACGTGCGGCGCGCGCTGCCGGCCTCGGCCCCGGAAGGGCCCGAGCCCCTCGACGCCATCCTCGACGACTACCTGCGGCTGATCGAGCCCAACGTCACCCACTGGAACCACCCCGGGTTCCTGGCCTACTTCTCCATCACCGGCTCCGGCCCGGGCATCCTGGGCGAGACGCTGGCCGCCACCCTGAACGTCAACGCCATGCTCTGGCGCACCGGCCCCGCACCCACCGAGCTCGAGGAGCGGGTCTGCGAGTGGCTGGCCCGGATGATGGACCTGCCGCCGGACTTCCGCGGTCATATCAACGACACCGCCTCGTCGAGCAGCCTGGTGGCCCTCGCCGCCGCCCGCCACCGTCTGCCGGGGCTCGACGTGCGTGTCCAGGGGCTCGCCGGCAGGCCGGACGTACCGTCGTTGACCGTCTATTGCAGCGACCAGGCCCACTCGTCCATCGACAAGTCGGCCATCGTCCTCGGCGTGGGTCAGGAAAACGTCCGCCGCATCGCCAGCGACGGCGCCTTCCGCATGTCCGTCCCCGCCCTCGCGGAGGCCGTCGCCCGCGACCGCGCCGCCGGACGGCTGCCGATGGCGATCGTGGCCACCGTGGGCACCACCTCCACCACCAGCGTCGACCCCATCCCGGAGATCGCCGACCTCTGCGCCCGGGAGGGGATCTGGCTCCACGTCGACGCCGCCTACGCCGGCGCCGCCGCCATCTGCCCCGAGCACAGGGCCCTGATGCCGGGGATCGAGCGGGCGGACTCCCTGGTGGTCAATCCCCACAAGTGGCTGTTCACACCGGTCGACTGCTCGGTTCTCTTCGTGCGCGACCTCGATCTGCTCAAGGGGGCCTTCTCCCTCGTCCCCGAGTACCTGCGGACGGGGGAGTCCTCCGAGGTGACGAACCTCATGGACCTCGGCTTCCAGCTCGGCCGCCGCTTCCGCGCCCTGAAGCTGTGGCTGGTGATCCGCGCCTTCGGCGTCGAGGGTCTGCGGGAGCGCATCCGCCTGCACTGCGCCATGGCCCGCGACCTCGCCGCCCGCATCGCGGCCGACCCCCGCTTCGAGCTGGCGGCCCCGGTGCCCTTCAGCACCGTCTGCTTCCGCGCCCGTCTGCCGGGATCGCCGGGATCGCCGCAGGACCAGGACCGCTTCAACGAGCGGCTCATGGCCCGGGTCAACGCTGCCGGCCCCTTCTTCCTCTCCCACACCGGCCTCCAGGGGCGCCACACCCTGCGGGTCGCCATCGGCAATCTGCGGACCGAGCCGGCGCACATGACCGCCCTGTGGGAGCTGCTGAGCAGGTCCAGAGACGAATTGGTGGCTTAGCTGACAGAACGCCTGGGGATGGGGACCAGCCACGCCGCCACCCCCGTCAGCGCCAGCGCCGCCAGCATCAGCCCCGGAATCAGCCCCGGCGCCCGGTAGATCGCCTCCACCCGGTGCTCCCCCGCCGGCAGCCACGCCGCGAGGAAGGGGCCGTTGGCGACGAGGGTGGGATGGGGGCGGCCATCCAGCAGCAGATGCCAGCCCTGGTCCTGGTAGATGCTGGAGGCGAGGAGCCGCTCCTCGGCCAGCAGGGCCCGGGCGGAGAGGCGGGCCGACTGCTGGGCGAGGATCTCCAGCGTCGACTCCTCCGGGCGCGAGGCGGTCCACGCCGCGGGCCGGCCGGCGACCGGCGGGACGAGGGCGCGGACGTCGAAGCGGGGGTTCCTGGCGATCCAATCCTCCCAGGGCACCGTACCGGGAGCTTCCGCGGACTGGGGGAGGAACAGGAGCTCCAGGGTCCTCTTGCGCTCGAAGATCCGCATCGTCGAGTCGTGGAGCACCTGCCGCAGGCCGTGGACGGCCCGCAAACCGGGGGGCGCGACAATCCAGCGTACCCCCAGGAGCTGGTAGATCGGGTGCTCCTCGACGACGAGCGTCTGCTCCGTCGCCAGCGGCTCGGCGCTCACCGGCGCCACCGCGGCAGCGTAGAGCCGGGGCTTCAGGGGATTGGAGACGCGGAGGTCCGCCAGGCCGTAGACCGAGGCCGCGTTGGGCAGCAGATGCTCCCCGAGCCCCGCGATCCGCGACCCGGCCGCGTGCTCCTGGAGGAAGGCGATGGCCGGCGTGACCGGGTAGAAGTCGCGCCGGGGGAGCGACGGGTTGGCCGGGCCGTGGAGGATCAGGAGCTCGGCCGCGAGGACTGCGAGCAGAGCGCCCAGGCGCCACCCTTTCACGCCGAGCATCAGGACCATCCCCGCCACCGCCACCGTGGCGAGCTGGAGGTGGAGCCAGAAGGCGCGCAGCGATTCGACGTCCGCCACGCCGGCCGGGGGCGGCGAGCCGCGGTAGCTCCAGGCGATGAGGCCCAGGAGGAGAAGCGCGACGGCGGCCACGGCGGCCACCTCCCATCGGCGCGACGCCTCCTCCCCGGAGCGCCAGCGCTCCACCGTGCAGGCGGCCACGTAGGCCAGGGAGAAGGCCAGCACCAGGAGCAGGCGCCGCTGGCCGCTGATCGACTGATCGAGCACCGGCACCACCGCCGTGAGCCAGGGCAAAGGCGGGAGGCGGAGCGTCACCGCCAGGCTCACCACGGCCGCGCCGAGGAACAGCCTCTCCTCCCGGATGCGGCGGGCGGCAGGGAGGAAGGCGAGCAGGGCCGCCAGCAGGGCCGCGCCGCCCACGAAGCCGCCGGCGTCCTCGTTGACGTTGGCGTCCCCCCAATAGCTATCGTAGCGGTCGTCGCCGAAGGCGTTGGGCGCGAAGACCGCCACCAGGCGCTTCCTGAGGCTCTCCAGGCTCCGCTGCCGCTCGTCCGGAGTCCGCCAGCCGGCGAGGGGACCTTGCGTCCGGAGGTCCTGGTTGCGCATCTCCACCTGGACGCGCCGCAGGCTCTGGGGGACGTAGCGCGCCGCCGGCACCAGGGCGGGCGCGACAAGGCCGAGGGCGATCCCGCCGGCGAGGGCCCAGCGGGCGAGAAGGCGGCCGCGCGCGCCTCGCTCCCTTCGCAGGAGACGGGCCGCGGCGAAGAGGCCCCCGACGGCCAGGACGTCCAGGATCGTCTCCGGGTGCCCCGCCACCAGCAGCATGAAAAGGGCCGCGACGAGCAGCCCGAAATCCCTCCTCTCCCCGCGATCGTCCGTCACCGCCAGGGCATAGAGCACGAGAGGTAGGAGCGCCGCCGGCGTGGCCAGCGGCCAGTTGAGCCACAGCAGTACGAACCCGGAGAGTCCGTACGCCAGACTGCCGAAGAGCGCCGCCCCCTCCGACAGCCCCTGCCGTCGCATCAGCAGAAAAAAGAAAACCAGGGCGATCAGCACCTTGAGTCCCGCCGTCACCCCGATCGCCTGCCACAGCGGCAGCGGCAGCCCGGCGAGCACCAGAGGCTGGAACGCCTGCGCCTGGGGGTCGGCCAGGAGGGGAATTCCCGCTCCCACGTCCGCGTTCCAGGCCGGCCACGTCCCGGCTGCCAGCGCGCGGCGGACCTCGACCTGCAGCGGCACGATCTGCGTCACCAGGTCGAGCTGCAGCGTGTTGCCTTCGGGGGGCGCCCGCATCGCCTCCGGCGTCTGTACCCACGGCAGGATGTCCGCGGGCAGGAGCACCCGCCCCAGGAACAGCGCCGGCCCGAAGAGGATTACCACCACGGCCCCGAACACCGCCCAGACCCGGACCGGCACCGGGTCCCACCACCGCCGGAGGGCCCGGGCGAGGAGGAACGCCAGAACGGCGAGAACCAGGCCCGGCAGAGGATTCATGAACAAGCCGGGGGAACCCGAGGCCGCACCAGCCACGCGGCCAGCGCCGTCAGTGCCAGGGCGGCCAGGACGAGCCCGGGGATCAGCCCCGGCGCGCGATAGATCGCCTCCACCCGGTGCTGGCGGTGCTCGCCGGCGGGCAGCCACGCCGCGAGGAACGGCCCGTTGGCGACCAGAGTGGGAAGGGGCCGGCCGTCCAGCAGCAGATGCCAGCCCTGGTCCTGATAGACACTGGAGGCGAGGAGACGGTCCTCGGCCAGCAGCGCCCGGGCGGCGAGGCGGGCCGGCCGCAGGGCGAGGATCTCCAGACTGGACCCCGCCGGCCGTGCCGCGCTCCAGGTCCCCGGCCGGCCCGGGGCCGGCAGGACGAGGGACCGGGCGGCGAAGTCGGGGTTCGACGCGATCCAGTCCGGCCAGGGCACGGTGCCCGGGCTCTCGGTGGACTCGGGGAGGAACATCAGAGGCAGGGCCCGCGTCCGCTCGAAGACCTGCGACGTCGAATCCCGAAACGCCAGTCGCTGGCCGGAGGGGACGACCCGAGCCCGAGCTGGCGCGAGGACCCACCGTACCCCCAGGAGTTGGTAGAGGGGATGCTCCCGCGAGACGACGACGTGCTCCGTCGGATACGTCCAGGTGGCGCTCACCGGCCTCACCGTCTCGACGTAGAGCGCGGGCTTCAAAGGGCTGGAGACGCGGATGTCCGCCAATCCATAGACCGAGGCCGCGTTGGGCAGCAACATCTCCACGAGCCCGACCATCCGGGACCCCGCCACATGCTGCTGGAGGAACGTGATCGCCGGAGTCGTCGGGTAGTAGGCGCTCCGGGGGAGGGAGGGGTTGGCGGGTCCGTGCATGAAGAGAAGCTCGATAACGACGATCCCGATCAACACCGGGAGCCGCCACCGCGTCATCACCATCATCACGACTCCCGCCCCCGCCACCGTGACGAGCTGGAGCCAGAGCCAGAACGAGCGGAGCGCCTCCACGTCCTTCACGCCCCCGGGAGGCGGCGAGCCGAGATAGCCCCAGGCGATGAGGCCCAGAAGGAGGACCGTGACGGCCGCGACGGCCCAGCGCCTGGGGGCGGCTTCCTCGCCGGAGCGCCAGCGCTCCACCGTGCAGGCGGCGAGGTACGACAGGCAGAAGGCCACGATCAAGAGGACGCGCCGGTGGCTGGTGAGCGACTGGTCGACCCCCGGCAGGACGGCCATCAGCCAGGTCACCCCTGGAACGCGGATCGTCACCGCCAGACTCGCCACGGCCAGCCCAAGGAACAGCCGCTCCTCTCGAACCCGACGGGCGGCGGGGAGAAAGGCGAGCAGGGCCGCCAGCAGGGCCGCGCCGCCCACGAAGCCGGTCGCGTCCTCGTTCGTGTTGTCGTCCCCCCAGGAGCTCTGGTAGCGGTCGTTGCCGAAGGCGTTGGGCGCGAAGAGCGCCACGAAGCGCTTGCGCAGCCCCCCCTGGCTTCGTGGCCGCTCCCCCGGAGCCACCACGTCGGCGACGGTGGGCCCCCTCTTTCCGAGATCCTCGTTGCGCTGTGCCACCTGGGAGCTGCGCAGGCTTTGGGGGACGTACCGGACCGCCGGCACCAGAGCCGGAGCGGCGAGGCCGAGGGCGATCCCCCCGGCGAGCGCCCACCGGGCGAGGAGGCGGTCCCGCGCGTGCCGGTCCCCGCGCCAGCGCCGCAGCAGCCGGGCCAGCGCGAAGAGTCCCCCCACGATCGCCACGTAGACGATCGTCTCCGGGTGCCCTGCCGCCAGCAGCGAGAACAGGGCCGCGACGAGCAGCCCGAAATCCTTCAGAGCTCCCCGGTCGTCCGTCACCGCCAGGGCATAGAGCACCAGGGGGAGAATCGCGGCCGGCGTGGCGAGGGGCCAGTTGAGCCACAGCAGCACGAACCCGCAGAGTCCGTACGCCAGACTGCCGAAGAGCGCCGCCCCCTGCGACAGCCCCTGCCGCCGCAGCAGCAGAAAGAAGAAGATCAGGGCGATCAGCACCTTGAGCCCCGCCGTCACCCCGACCGCCTGCCACAGCGGCAGCGGCAGTCCGGCGATCACCAGGGGCTCGAACACCTGGGACTGGGGATCGGCCAGCAGGGGCATCCCCGCCCCCGCGTCCGGATTCCACGTCGGCCATCGCCCGTCCTTCAGCGCCCGGCGCACCTCCGCCTCCCAGGGCACGATCTGTGTCACCAGGTCGAGCTGCAGCGTGTTCCCCGCCGGAGGCGTCCGCATCGCCTCCGGCGTCCGCACCCAGGGGAGGATGTCCGCCGGCAGCAGCACCCGCCCCAGGAACAGCGCCGGCCCGAAGAGGATCACGAGCACCAGTCCGAACACCGCCCACACCCGGACCGGCACCGGGTCCCACCAGCGTCGGAGAGCCCGGGCGAGGAGGAAGGCCAGGAGGGCGAGATAGAGGCCGGGGAGGGGGGCGGTGAGGAGGCTCATGGGGGTAGTACGCTCTTTTCGTCTGTTGATACCCTCATTAATACCCTCTTTTGAGGGGGGACATTACCCTCTTTTCTCCTCGGCTCCCAAGTCCACCTCGTCCCAGCCTTGCGGCGGGGTACGTCAAGCTTGCGGAGAGAGCCGGCAAGCCCGTGGCGAGGTGACCAGGCTTGCGTCGCTAAATCCCTACATCTCATTCCACGAGCCTGCCGCATCGCGCTACACGCTTGCCATGCTCCGCTGCAAATTTGACCCAACTCGCCGCAAGCTCAATCGAAGCGGCGCAAAGCTTCGGACGTGCCAGCTCAATCCTGGGAGAGGCGATGCAAGGCTCGGATGCGAACACGGCAGGCTTGAAACGTCGCGTCGCGACTTTGCAAGGAGGCGAGTCGCGCGCTCGGCTGGGACCTCAATTCTCTTCCCGTCCCGGCCGAGATCCTGGTCTATACGCGCCAGGAGTGGGAACGGCTCCAACAGCAGGGCGGCCGCTTCGCGCGGACGCTGCAGCAGGAAGCTTGCTGGCTGCAGCCCTGAGACAGCGCGAAGCCCCGCCTCACGCCGGGTTCGCCGCCGCCCGCGAATGCCCGATCGCCGTGGCTACCGCCCGTTCCATCGTGCGGTGGACGGCGATCCGGTCCCGGTGCTCGCGGATTCCCGAGCGGGCGAGGACCCGCAGCGGCTGGCCCTGGACGCCCCCCAGCACCACGAACATCCCGAGCTGATGCAGGCGCGCCACGGCCGACTCCAGGCTGACCAGTCCGGTGCCGTCCATCGCCGGCACCGAGGAGAGGTCGAGGAGGACCACGCTCACCCCCGTGGGCACCCGCTGGAGCGCGCTCATCGCTTTCTGCGCCGCGCCGAAGAAGAGGGGGCCCGCCACTTCGTAGATCAGCACGTCCTTCGGCAGCCCCTGGGTGGCGATGGGGTGCTGATCCACCAGGCGGACGTTCGAGACCTCGGCCATGCGCCGCATGAAGAGGAGCGCCGCCAGCAGCACGCCGGCTGTCACCGAGACCACCATGTCGAAGATCACCGTCAGGCCGAAGCAGGTCAGCAGCACGACGACGTCGCTGCGCGGCGCGACCCGCATCGCGTGCGCGAAGTGCTTCACCTCGCTCATGTTCCAGGCCACGATCAGCAGCAGGGCAGCAAGCGAGGCCATGGGCAGGTAGTTCAACACCGGCGCGAACAGCAGCACGGCGAGCAGCACGAACCCCGAGTGGAAGATGGCCGCCAGCGGCGAGCGCGCGCCGGAGCGGACGTTGGTGGCCGTGCGCGCCAGGGCGCCGGTGGCGGCGATGCCGCCGAAGAACGGCGCTACGAGGTTGCCCACCCCCTGGGCCACCAGCTCGGCGTCCGGATCGTGGGAGCCGCCCGTCATGCCATCCGCCACCACCGCCGAGAGCAGCGACTCGATGGCGCCCAACATCGCGATGGCAAACGCCGAGGGGATCAGCGCCCGCACTAGCGCGAAGGAGAGGCCGATGGGGTGGCCGTCCGGCCCGGGCAGGTGCCAGGGGATCACGGGCTGGGGTGGGAGCTGCGGGATGCCGTCCACGAACCGGCTGTGGATGGTCGCCACCTGGAAACCGGGGACCCAGAGCGTCAGCAGGTGGGCGAGGACGCCGCCCAGGGCCAGGGCGATGAGCGGGCCCGGCACCTTGCGCGTCACCCGCGGCCAGAGGATCAGGATCGCCAGGGTGAAGAGGCCGATGCCCAGGTCCTGCCAGCGCAGAGTCGGGAGGGCCCGCGCCAGGGCCGCCACCTTCTCCAGATAGGTCTCCGGCATGTTCGCCACCGTGAGCCCCAGGAAGTCCTTGAGCTGCAGAGTGGCGATGACCACCGCGATTCCGGCCGTGAAGCCGGTGGTCACCGGATACGGGACGAACTGGATCAGGCTTCCCAGCCGCCCCGCGCCCATGGCCACGAGCAGGACCCCCGCCATCAGGGTCGCGAGGATCAGCCCCCCGAGGCCGAACCTGGCGGAGACCGGAGCGAGCAGAACCACGAACGCCGCCGTGGGCCCCGAGACCTGCACCATGGAGCCGCCCAGGGCCGCCACGGCGCTCCCCGCCACGACCGCCGTGTAGAGGCCGTGCTGAGGCGCCACCCCTGAAGCCACCGCCAGCGCCATGGAGAGAGGCAGGGCCACGATCCCCACCACGATGCCCGCCAGCAGGTCCGCCCGCAGGTCCGCCCGGCTGTAGCCCTGATGCAGCCGGGCGAGCAGCGCCGTGCCGAGCTTCAGGGGCAGGGACGGGACCACCGTCCCGGGTGGAGCTTCATAGCGGCGGGGCACCGAGGGTCTCCGTCAAGGCCCCGGAATCGCCGACGTGTCCCCCTGGCTGCCGAACCGCCCCTGCGGGTTGTGGTACATCTTGACGAACCCGGTCTGCGTGTCGGTCACCTTCAAGGTGTACTCCAGGTTGGAGAGGGCACCGTAGAAGACCCAGAAGCGGTTGTTCAGCGGCCGGCCGTCCAGCACCTTGACGATCACCTCGACGTTGTTCGCCGAGGTGAACCAGAAGTAGCCGGTGTCGCCGCTCAGAGCCACAGCCGTGCCGACGCCGGAGTGACCCTGGCCGTCGTTCCAGGTCAGCTCGACGCGGAAACGGGCGGCGTTGAGACAGAGGGCGGTCTGCCCCGCGGCGCAGGCCGTGGCGGCAGCCGTCATCGCCCCGACATCGCCCAAATCGCCAACGTCCCCGGCCTCGCCGGCCGTCGCTTGAAGCGAGGACGCCCTGCCTCCCGGAGCCGGGAAGGCGGTGGTGTCGCCGACGCTCGCGAACTGGCCCGAGGGGTTGAAGTAGGTCTTCACCGCGCCGGTCACCGTGTCGGTGACCGTCAGCGTGTATTCGAGGTTGGAGAGGGCGCCGAAGAAGACCCAGAAGCTGCCGTTGAGGGTACGGCCGTCGAGCACCTTGACCATCAGCTCGACGTTCGCCGGATCGATGAAATAGAAATATCCCGTGTCGCCCGAGAGGGACACGGCCTGGGCGGCGCCCCCGAGGTTGCCCGCCTTCCAGGTCACCTGGGCGCGGAAGCGATTGCCGGCGAGACAGAGGACCGGGCCCGCCGTGCACGTCCCCGTGACGTTTCCCGTGGCGACCGGCACCCCGTCCACGCTCAGCGTGTAATTCCCGGGCCCCACCTCCAGCAGTCCGTCGGGCTGCGAGAGCCCCACCCCGGCGACCGACGCGCCCCCGCCGCTCCAGGCGTAGGCGAGGAAGCCGTTCTGAGGGGCGGGCGCGCCGGCCCCCACCGCGTTGGGCGAGGGGACGACCACCAGGGCCCCCTCGTGCGGGTTGAAGAGCCGCACGTTGGGGGCCGCGATCCCACCCCGCGCCGACATCAAAAAGTTGAGCTGGTCGACGTTGGCGCCGGCAGGCATGCGCAGGCTGTCGACATAGACCGTGTCGCCGAAGGCCACGGGTTTGAAGCGGTTGCCGTCGTAGCGCACCCGGTTCTGCGGTCCGCCCTGGTTGACCACGTCCCAGATCGGGATGCCCTCGTTGTCGCTGAAGCTGGAGCCGGAGACGACACCCGTCACGTCCCGTGTATCGGACGGGGTCGCGAGGATGGCGGCGCCGTGGGAGGCCACCTCCGGCGACGAGAAGCCGTTGGCCACCCGGTTGTGATAGAAGCGGCTGCCGCTCACCTCGACGTTCGAGCCGATGACCAGCAGGGCGCCGCCCCAGAACTCCGCCGAGTCGCGGGCGAAGGTGGTGCGGACGATGCGCGCCGTCGACTCCTGCACCAGGCTGATGCCGCCGCCACCGGAGCCGGGCCCGCGGGCATCCGAGTCGAGGACCATCGAGTCCTCCAGGTCCAGGTCGATCAGATTGCCGGCGATGGCGCCGCCATTGCCGTTGCCATCCGCCACCGCGGTCGTCACGTCGCAGTCGAAGAAGACCGAACCGTGGATCACCACCTGCGCCCGGTTGTCGGCCAGCGAACCGGCCAGCGGGACCCCGGTGCCCCCGTACATCCGCGCCGTGTCGCCGCTGGCCAGGACGCAGGCACCCATGGCGGAGAGCGTCTCCACCTCGCTGCCGCCCTGGATCAGCGACTGGTTGATCACCAGCCGGGCCGACCGCCGGTTGATGGCGCCGCCCTGCGTCGACGAATCGGGGAAGTCGGGGGACAGGGCCGAGATCGCTCCGCCCGCCTTGCCCGCGGATCTGGCCCGCGTGGACTGGTTGCCGCGCAGCACCGAGCCGTCGACCTCCACCACGGCCCGATAGTCGTCGATCGCGCCGCCGAGGTCGGCCCTATTGACCAGGAAAAGGGACTGCTGGATCCGCAGGTTGGTCAGGTCCTCCGCGTGGATCGCTCCGCCGGTCGTGGGATCGGGGCCCGCGCAGCAGGGGTCGGCCACCGCTTGGTTGGCCTGGAAGGTGGAGCCGGTCACCTGCACGTCCGAGCCCTTGCTCCAGGTCCCGATGGCATAGATCGCCCCGCCCACGAAGCCCGCCTCGTTCCCCTGGAAGCGGGTGCCGGAGATCCGCAGCGTGCCGTCGAGCAGATTGATCGCTCCGCCGGCGGAGTTCGGCTGATGCCCGGGGAGGTTCACGCGGTTGCGCAGGAACTCGCCCCCCAGCACGGTGACGTCGGCCGACCGCTCGACGAGGGCGCCCCCCGTGGTGGCCGAAGAGTTGTCGCGGAACGAGCAGTTGACGAACGCGGCGCTCGATCCCTCCAGGACTCCCACCGCGCCGCCGCCGGTGGACGTCGCCGCGGCCCGGTTGCCCACGAACGAGCAGTTGTGGAACTCGGCATGGGCCTTCGAGAGGGTGACGCCGCCGGAGCCGACGACGTCCCCCGTGAAGCCGTTCTGGAAGGTGAGCCCTTCGAAGATCACCAGCTTGCCGTTGTTCGAGGTGATGCGGACCAGGCTGTTGCCGCCGCCGCCGTCCAGAGCCACCGCGGCACCGGCCGCCGCCCGGATGGTGAAGCTCTTGCGCGCATTGGCGTTCTTGATCGCGAAGCCGCTGGGAGGCGTGGGGTACGTCCCTGCCGCCATCTCGATCGTCCCACCATCGGCCACGTTCTGAATGGCCACGTCGAGGGTCGCCGCCTCCTGGGGTACGTGGATCAGGTTGGAGGCCGCCAGCAGCGGCGAAGCGGCGAGAGAGACGGCCAAGGCCAGCGCGACGGACAAGATGCGCATCGAAGACTCCTTCTCCATTCCCCCAAGTACGACCACCTTGGGGCGGCACGACAGGCGAGGGACTTTGTTCTATTGAGATTTTAGCATACTGGAGTGTCCGGGGGCGAGGCGGCGTCCAGACCGCAAGACAGCCGCCCCGCCACCTCCGGCGGGACCCGGTCAGCCGGCGGGGATCAGCAGTTGTAGACCTGGGTGCACTGGATGTCGCTCGTGGGCTGGCAGACCTCCTGGCCATTGATGATGCAGCACTTCAGCGGCGCGCCCGAGCACGAGCATTTATACGTGTACGATGCGCAGAAGGCCGCGCCCGCCCGCGGCGCGGAGGCGAGGGCGGTGAGGGCGAGGAGCACGAGACAGGTACAGAGCTTACGCATGATAGAGACCTCCGGGTCTGAAGTTGAGGATGGACCCGCTGCATCTTACCGCAGGCTCGAAGGTCATCGGGCCCTCTCCGTGGCCTGCGGCTTGCAGCCTTTTTCTACATTCTCACAAGGAGGCCAGCCATGCTCCAGAACCTCACCAAAGACCTTCAGCGCTGTATCACCCTCTGCCGCGAGTGCCACGACGTCTGTCTGCACACCGTCCCCCACTGCCTGGGCAAAGGAGGCCGGCACGCTGAGGCGGCCCATATCGTGCTGCTCCTCGACTGCGCGGAGATCTGCGACACCAGCGCCAACTTCATGGTCCGCGGCTCGGATCTCCACGCCGCCACCTGCGGCGCCTGTGCCGAGGTCTGCGACTCTTGCGCGGAAGATTGCGAGCGTCTGGGAGACGACGAGGCGATGCGCTACTGCGCCCAGACCTGCCGCCGCTGCGCCGAGTCGTGCCACCAGATGGCGGGAGCCCTCGCGGAGGTGCGGTAGGGCCGCGATTGAGGAGCTCCAGACGCCTCTACCCGGAGGAAGGCGCAGGCGCTTCGAAGCCTCACCCCCGGCCCCTCTCCCGGGGGGAGAGGGGGGACTTGGCTGGCAGTTTACAGCTTTGTAGGCTGCGCTTTCGCACCAGCACCAGTCGTGGAGCGTAGAGTCCACCCCTAACAGCAATCCCCCTTCGCACTCCCCCATTTGCACCTCCTCCCGGCGAGGAGTAGTATCGCTTCATGGTCATCTCTCCAGGCCCTCGCGCCTCCACCGCGGCCTATAGATCTCGTAGATCTGGCGCTCTCCTCCTTCCGATCCGGAAGGACGTGGCGTCGGCCGGCGCGGCTCGCCAGGACCCTGGGACCGGAGACGGCCATCCCGCCCGCGTGCGGACCTCGCGGAGAGCATTCCCGCAGGCTCCGCCGCACGATCCTGTAGACGCCGCGCAGCCAACTCGCGCGGCCGTACCGGTCCCCGGGCCGGTCCGGGCCTCGTTCTCGTGGCCTGGACCGGTCGCCGCGCCCGCGGCGATTCCGGGGGCCGGTTTGTTCCATTCTTCCCATTCCTCATGATTCGGTCCAACCTGCTTCGCCTGTCGCTGCTCTCCCTGGCCCTGCTGCTGCCAGGACCCGGCTTTCCGGCCGGCGCGACGGCTCCCCCCGGCCAGCCCGCCGGCGCCGCCCGCACAGTCGGGGCTGCAGCCGCGCCGCGGGAGAAGAGCGACGCCGAGAAGCAGAAGCAGACCGTGGCCGACATGCGCAACCTCGGCACGGCCCTCTACAGTTGGCTCACCGACCAGGTCAATACCACGGCCGGACAGCAGGCCCAGGGCGCTCCCCCGGCCGGATCGAAGACTCACCGCGTCCCCACCGCCGGGCAGCCGCCCAAGGAGGGCGCCAAGCCGGAGAAGACCTTCGACGTCGAGAGCTCTCCCCTGATCTCCCTCCAGGACCTCGAGGACTACCTCATCCCCAAGTACATCGAGGTGATCCCGGAGGTCGATGGCTGGGGCAGCCCCTACGAAGTGCGGCTCAACACCGACAACCTCATGGGCAAGACCGTCATGAGCATCCGCAGCCCGGGGCGGGACGGCCGCTACTCCTCCGATGTCTACACGGTCGAAGGCTGCGATCCCACCGATTACGACCAGGACCTCGTCTGGGCCGACGGCTTTTTCGTCCGCTGGCCCCAGAAGCACTAAGAGCGCGCCGGGAGAGGGGCGCCGGGCCGGTGCGGGGCCACCCCCCGCGCCTCCAGGATCAGCCGCGTCTTCAGGTCGAAATATCCCAGCTCCAGGCCCACCGGATAGCGGTGAGGATTGACGAAACGCTTCACACCGCCGTGGAAGCGGGCGAGCTGCTCCCCCACCCGCCGGCGGATCTCCTCAAGGCCCGGCGGCTCGTAGACCCGCCGTCCCTGGCGAAACACCGGCACCAGCAGGTCCTCACCCTTGGCATCGGGCGGGATCACCTTGCGCCGCGTCATGTCCAGGGGATCGACCATGACGGGCGACTCCGGCAGCCCGCTCGGCTCGTCCCAGATCAGATCGCCGATCAGCTCGCCGTGATGCGTGTAGCGCCGCACCTGCTGCAGGCCCGGGTTGGTCGTCTTCACCGCCTGCTCCGAGAGCTTCACCTTGTACTCCCAGGGGCCGCCGGGATCGCGCACCGCCGACAGCTTGTAGACGCCGCCCAGTGCCGGATCGCCGTGCGCGACCACCAGCCGCGTGCCCACGCCCCAGACGCCGATCTCCGCTCCCTGCTCGTGCTTCAGGCTGGAGATGATCGTCTCGTCCAACTCGTTGCTGGCCAGGATCGAGGCGTCGGGGAAGCCGGCCTCGTCGAGGATCCTCCGCGCCTCGCGGCTCAGATAAGCCAGGTCCCCCGAGTCGAGCCGGATGCCGATCATCTCGTGCCCCTGGGCGCGCAGCCGCCGGCCCACCTCCACGGCGTGGCGCACGCCCTCCAGCGAATCGAAAGTGTCCACCAGGAAGACGCAGTTGTTGGGCATGGCCCGGGCGTACGCTTCGAACGCCTCCGGCTCGGAGTCGAAGGCGAGCACCCACGAATGGGCATGGGTGCCCTTCACCGGAATGCCGAGCACCTTGCCCGCCAGCAGGTTCGAGGTGCCATCGCAGCCGCCGGCATAGGCCGCCCGGGAGGCGGCGAGGCCGCCGTCGATTCCCTGGGCGCGGCGCAACCCGAACTCGACGATCGGATCGTCCCCGGCCGACAGCCGCATCCGCGCCGCCTTGGTGGCGACCAGCGTCTGGAAGTTGATCAGGTTGAGCAGCGGCGTCTCCAGGAGCTGGGCCACCAGGATGGGACCGGTCACCCGCAGCAGCGGCTCCTGGGCGAAGACCACCGTCCCCTCGGGGATGGCGTCGAGATCGCAGCAGAAGGAGAGCTCGCGCAGATGATCGAGGAAGCCTCGCTCGAAGAGGGGCGCGCCGTCGTTGCCCTCCAGGCTCCCCAGGTATTCGACGTCGTCCTCGCGGAAGTGGAGGTTCTCGACGTACTCCACGGCGAGAGCGAGACCGCAGGCCACGGCGAAGCCGCCGCCGAAGGGGTCCTTGCGGAAAGAGAGGTGAAACGCCGCCTCCTTCGCCGCCGTGCCCTCCTTCCAATGGGCATAGGCCATGGTGAGCTGATAGAGGTCGTTGACGAGCGACAGCGAGTCCTTGTAGACGCGGTCGAGAACGCTCAAATCGGCCTCCTCTGAAAACTGCCCCACGATGAACGGCGCCGATTTCCCGGAGCAGGTCGCGCCCACTCGGGGCGAGCGAGCCGCCCCGGCTTTGCGGTCTCCGGATGCGCGGAGCAGGGGACTCGCCCCGCGAATCGGATGACTCGATTCGCGGAGCGGGCGACTCGAATCCCGAAACCGGACAGGGCCAACCCTTCGGCTCTGCCGGCCGTCGACCCGCTAAGATCTCAGCTCTATGAACCACGTCAGCCGTCTCCCCATTGTAGCCGTGATCGGCTCCGGCGATCCGGACCACGGCAATCCGGAGCTGGCCGCGGCGGTCGGCCCGAACCGCGCCGGCCGGACCCTCGGCATCATCCCACGATCTCCGGCCGTCGACGAAGCTGACCGCCTCCGAGCCGCCGAACGACCAGAAGGATATGCTCTCGACGGGAGGGAGCGATGAAGCAGTCCGATCTCGAAATCCTGCTCCAGGAAGGCGACCGCAAGGACTTCGCGGGCGGCGTGGTCGCCGACGTCGAGGAGAGCCTGCGCTTCATCGAGCGCAACACGCGCACCGCCTATCGGATCGAACGCCTGCAACGCGACGAGATCCCTGAGTACCCCGTCGCCGCACTGCGCGAGGCGATCACCAACGCCGTAATGCACCGGGACTGGTTCAACGAGGGCGCCAACGTCTTCGTGGAGATCTACGCCGACCGCATCGAGGTCAGCAGCCCGGGCGGTCTACCCAAGGGAATGCGGCCTGCCGATCTCGGCCACAAGAGCGTGCGGCGCAACTCCCTCATCGCCGATCTGCTTCACCATATCTCTTTCATCGAGAAGGCGGGAACCGGCATCAATCGGATGCGGGACACAGCCCGCGAGCAGGGCTGCCCAGAGCCGTCCTTCACCGAGGACGGCTTCTTCACAGCCGTCTTTTTCCCGAACCCTGAGGTCAGGGCCCAGCTTGCGACTCGACCGGAGGAAGCTACCCCGGAAGTTACCCCGGAAGTCACCCCGGAAGTTACCCCGGAAGTCACCGGGGAAGTCACCTTGCTGACGGCACTCAAGGGCGAGCTCGACCGGCGAGCCCTGCAGGCGTCCCTCGGCCTCAAAGACGAGGAACATTTCCGCAAGGCTTATCTACTCCCAGCCCTCAACGCAGGCTTGATCGAAATGACTCTCCCCGACAAGCCGCGTAGCTCCAAGCAGCGCTACCGGATCACTCCGCGTGGACAAGAAATCTTGAAGAAGCATCGAGAGGACCAGAATTGATGGCAAACGATCGACGTCACCAAAACCGAGATGGTCTGGCCTGGCAAGACTTCGACCGCGAGAAGGACAACTCCTCCCCCGGAAGTCACCCCGGAAGTCACCGGGGAAGTGCCGGGGAAGTGACTGGGGCCGCTTGGATCTGAGCGCTGTCTGGCGGTTCCCGCCCGGGAAAGCCGAGGGGTGTTGATCGGCCCTATAATAGGTCGATGAAACTCCTCGCTGAAGACGATGACCTTCGGGCTGAGTACGACTTTGACTTCTCCAAAGGAGAGAGGGGTCGATACTACAAGAGGCTGCTGAAAGAAGGCTCGAATATTGTCGTCTTGGAATCGGACATTGCCGAGGCTTTCCCTGATCCCGCAGCGATCACTTCTGACATACCCTTCACCTGGACGCAGTAAGAAACGCGCATCGAGATGACGCCTGGAGCCACGGCGTGATGGCAGATGTCTGCCGCGGCTTCACATCTGTGGACGCGGATTGAAGCAGCGCCTCACCGAGAATCCCGGCGTTCACAGGGGGCGGGTCGTCCTCGAGCGAGAACCTCGCCGCATCGGCGCGGATCTGGGTCTTGGTCTCGACGGTGTAGACGAACGAGTTGATGTAGACAGTGACCCGATGGCCCAACCGGTCACTGAGGGGGATCAGTTTGGGAGGGCGCACTTTCCAGTCGAAGGGTCCGCTCGCCAGCGTCCTCTGCTCCCAGCACGACGAATCCTTCAGGCTGCAGGTCGGATCGATTCTGATCTTGTTTTCCCCTGCTTCCAGTGTGAAGGCCACGTAGACGATAGGCGTGGCCTTGCAGTCATTGTTCCCGGCCAAGTGCAACTCCAAATCCAGCGATTCCCATTGCCTCAGGGGCACGGCGCCCGGACAGATGAGCTGGGCATGGAAGCATTTCGTCCAGTCTTCCGGGGAATGTCTGAACCCGTCGAAGGATGTCTTTACCAAGCCCGTGAGGGTGATTACCGCGCCGACGATCGTGACGCACAAGGCGACGATCTTGCCGACTCTGCGGTTGATCTTGTCGACCCTGCCGGTGATCTCGTCAGGGGTGCCGGAAGAAGGCTTCGGGTCGTCGGTCATTGTCTCTCTCCCACTGCGAACGAGGTGAGCCGCGGCGGTCTCGTTCGCTGCTAGTGTGTCGAGCCGCCCCCGACAAACCCCGCGGCGTCGACGATTGCGGTGTCTTGGAGGACCCTGCGAAGGAAGACTCTCGTCTCGGGAAACCGGACGGTTTCGACGCGGTACTCGAGGTCGTCCTTGGAACCCATCTGGGTCCAGTAGGTGGTGGTCCACTTCGACACGTTGGTTGAGCCGGCGTTGTGCTTCATGACCGCGACTGCCAGATCGTCCTTGCCGAGCTCGGTTCTCCACCAGTCTGCCCAAGTCGCAATGTTCCGCTGCGGATCGAGCAAGTACTCGACGTCAGATCTAACTCCACTCGTCTCCAGCAGCTTCGATTTCTTGTCGAGATTCGCGAAGGTCTCAGGCATCATCTGGAGGAGTCCCAGCGCACCCACCCGGGAGATGGCGCCCGGGTCGAAGCTGCTCTCCCGGCGGATCATTGCATACATCAGGCTTTGCGACAGGTCGGTCGAGCCGCGCATCGGCCACGCCGCGGCCGCGAGCGACGCCTTGAGCTTTAACATGGGCAGGTCCGCTGGATCCGGGTAGACGGTGGCGAGGTAGCGCCGATCCGCTTGCAGCTTTGTGAGGCGCTCGAGCGGCGCAGCGGCGGGCACGCTGGTGACCTCACCGACGGTCGGCCAATCCTGGAGCTGGTGTCCGAGCAGGCCCGCCAGCCGCAGGCAGTTGTCGGCCGTCAAATCGGAGTCCTTCGCGGCCAGCGCATCCTGCCGCAAGGCCAACAGCAGCGCGACGGCTGGCGTCAGACCGCTCTTGTCGAGCTCTTCGAGAGGGATGTCGTCCAAGCGCTTGCCGAGTAATTCCGTCGCGAGGAGCCGCGCGTAGAGTCCTGTGCTCGCGGCGGCCCGCAGACGCACGTGATACGGCGAGCGCCCGGCGAGATTGGTGTCGACCCGGCTGTCGCGATAGGCCTTGTTGAGGGCGGCCCGGGTGGAGGAAGCGACTGCGGGCACGTCTTGGCTGATGGCCTTGACACCTTCGTCCAAGTGCAAGCGCGCGCGCAGCCCGAAATAATCGTATGGGGCTTCGTCCATCACCTGCTGGAAGAAGGGTCGCGCCTGCTCCGGGTGGCTTTTCCGCTCGGCGATTCGCCCACGCCAGAAGAGCGACTGCAGGCGGAAGGCACCGGTCGGGTAGCGCACCAGGTAGTCCGCGAGGAGCCGGTCGGCGGCGTCCAGGTCACCATCGCGGTCCCGGCCCACGAGGCCCAACGCCGGCAGGTAGTAGGCTGAGTCCTGACGATCGTTGGGGTCCTTGGGGCCCCGCAGCTCTTCGTAGTAGGGAAGGGCCTTGTCCAGGTCGGATCTGAAGAGATAGTCGGTGGCCAGTTGGAAGCGCGCCTCGTCGGCCAGCGGGCTCTTGGGAAAGCGCCGCTGGAGCTCGAGCATGTCGGCGATCATTTTCTCGCCGCCCTGAATCATGCCCCGGCGATAGAGGGCCTTGGCCGCGACCGGCCCGCTGCCGGCCAGCGTGATGACGTCGCTCAGCACCCGGACCAGCTCCGGATTCTCCTGCCGGCGCTCATAGTTCGCCCACTCGTACCCGGCCTCGGCGCGGACGTCGTTAGGTGCCTGCCGGTCGTCCCACAGCTTCTTGAGGGTTCGGGCCGCCTCATCCTTCTGCGCCTTTGTCTTGACGAGCGCGAGCTGCCGTCGAGCTTGGAAGAGGTCCAGGCGCTCGCGTGTGGCCAAGCCCAGTTCCAGAAGCTGCGCCTGAATCTGTCGATCGATGTCGTCGCGCTCGCCGCGGGAATCGATGGCCAAGAAGTCGAGGTAGAGTGATCGCGCGCGATCCTGCCGCTGGTTCTTCCACGCCACGTGCGCCAGCCGGGCAGCCACGTCTTCCGCCACGAGCGGAAGGCCGGGCAGCACCCCGCTCTGCGTCATGCCCCAGTAGAGACGTGTATCCCGGAGCTTGGCCGCCACGTCGAGCGCGCGATCGACTTCGTCGGACGCGGCGGGGCCGTGCTCGTCCAGGATTTGCAACCAGCGCCAGAGCCCGATGGCGGCAAGACCACTGCCTCCCCAGGTGTCGCCGTAAGGGCCACCGGTAGGGTGGCTTGAAGCGGCCCACGACGCGAGCCCACTGAAGGCTGCCCGCGCGCGCTCGGTGTGCCCGCGCTGCCGGTTGATCTCGCCCACGAGAAAGGTGAACGTAGGCCAACTGGGGTCGTCCCGCGAAATCTGCCGCCCGCCGGACACGAACTCCTCGATTTCCGGAGGCGCGTTCCGGTTACCTGCTCGTAGCGTGTCGAACAGGCTGCTCACCGTGCCCGCTGCAGCGGAGGAGGCAGGCGAAGCCGGCGGGCCGGCGCAGGCGACACCCAGGAACAGGAGGAGAGAGCCAACACCCACCCGCGACGAACGCCAGAGCGATCGAATCGACTGCTGGTTGAGCATAGAAATCTAGTATAGCATGCTCTTACCTATTTTGGGCTCACCGCGACGGCGGCAGGTGCCACCATGGTACTCTCGGCCGGGCGCCGAAGCGCCGCCCGAAAATCCTGTCGCTCATAGGTGGATTTCAATATTTATTTGAGACGAGGTCGGTCGTTTGGAAGCCCTTCCTCTTCAAGAAGCCCAGGCACTTGTTCGAGGCAGCGACCTGCAAAGACTGGGGCGCCGATGCCACATCTATGGCAAACCCACCCCAGGAATTCCACCTTCCGCCCTCGCCGCAACGGCCGACAGCAACCGAGCCAACTCTCTGATTCCTGGCAACTTGCCCTGCCTCTCCGGCACCACCCGGGGAGTTGGCACTGCCGTTGCCCTTACAGGGGTCAGATGCATCCGAACCACTCACCCCTGTCGAGGAGCGAACGATGAAAAACCTTCAGATTGAATTGCGAAAGAGACCGCCTCATACCCGCCGAAGCATGAAAATGAATCCCTGGCGCGCCTCGCTCCTGGTGGCCACGCTGCAACTCGTCCTCTTGGCCGCCGCGGGTGCACAGACGATCAACGCCACGATCACCGCCGACAACGCCTACAGGTTCGCCTATGGCACCGCTTCCGGCATCACGAGCTTCTTTGCCAACGTCGAGAACACCACCGCCGGACAGATCTTCGCTTGCGGCAACGGGCCGGAGATCTACCCCAACCTTCCTTACGTGGCGAACGGCTATCTTTATATTGTCGCCTATAGCGACAAGTCCTCAACTCAAGGGGTCCTGGCGCAGTTCGTCTCGGGTTCGAAGACGTCCTACACGGGGAGCTCGGCGTGGGAAGTCTACGCCACCGGGATGGACTTCAATCCCGGAAGTGGAGGCCCGAGTGTCGCCGTGATCAATTCCCAGATCGCCATTGCCAACGCCGGCACCGGCGGGGGAGGATCAAGCCACGGCTGGGTCGGGCTCACTGGCGGCCCAACCGGAGCGGGCTACGTGGGCAAGCTCGCCATCGGCGAGGACAACAGCAGCGCGGCTGGGGACTTCCAGCAAGTCTGCCCGTCGGCCATCGGTCCCGCGGCGAAATGGATGTGGTACAACCCGTCGGGTGTCACCGACCCGTTCTCGGGCTTCGTCGCCGGCGAATTCCTGATCTTCCGCCTGCCTTTCAGCGAGGTGGTCAACCCCAGGCGGGTCATCGTCAACAAGGACATTTCGAATCCCACCGGCCAGACGGCGACGGGGGTCGACATCCTCATCGCCGGGCACCACAGTCAGATCAACGACATCTTCCACGGCACGACGCCGAACTTCACCGTCGTCCCGATCGGCCCGAACGACCTGCTGAGATGGTCCGGCGGGAGCATTCCGCCCGGCGCCGTCGTCCACGTCGGCTTCAACCTGCCGGAGCAATCGGTCGACATCCTGGGCGTCTTCATGACGAACAACGGCGTGAACATTGGATGCGCACACCAGTGCAACAGCAACCTCCACCTCTACGGTTTCGGCGGCAACATCACCTACACCAACAGCGTATCGGCCTGCGAAAGCAAGCCTCTGTACGTGGGTAACATCACCGTCCAGTACTTTGAGAACGAGCTGGACCTGGCGCTGATGAATCCGTCCTCGGTCCTGTCGCCGATCCACGTCGACCGCGTCGGGATTCCGCCCGTCCTCGTCAACCCCGGCGACAGTGCCACCGTCTCGATTCCCCCGGCGCCTCGCGGCGGCAACTGGGCCCTCCTGCGCTACACCGTGAGCGCCAGCCCGACGCTGGCGGGCCCCGGAAACACCGAGGACTTCGTCCAGTTCCCCGCGCCGGTGCCCGCCGCGACGGGGTCTTGCGCCTCCTCCACGACGGCCCTGTGCCTCAACGGCGGCCGGTTCAAGGTCGAGGTCGCATGGAAGGACTTCTCGGGCAACAGCGGCGTCGGCCAGGCGGTGCCGTTGACCGCTGACACCGGCTACTTCTGGTTCTTCGGGCTGGAGAACGTCGAGCTCGTCATCAAGGTGCTGGACGGCACGTCGCTCAACCAGCACTGGTGGGTATTCTATGGCGCACTGTCGACCGTCGAGTACAAGATCACGGTCACCGATACCGTGACCGGTCTGCAGAAGACGTACCTCAATCCGAGCGGCAACCTGGGCAGCGTGGCCGATACCAGCGCGTTCCCCAAGTAGGGCTTCGCCCCAGTCCTCCAGACCCGGTTGCCCTGCCAGGCGGCGGGCCGGCATCCGCCGGCCCGCCGCCGCTTATCTTTTCAAGGCCCGACCGTGATCGTATCGAACGAGCCCGCGTCCACCGCTCCCGCGGCGTCGTCGATCACGATTCGCATCACCTTCCGGCCGGCCGACAGAGTGACGCCGGTCCTGGTGACGGTCTGGAAGGCATTCCAGCCGCCGGTCGCGGGCATGGTGAGGGGACCCGTGACGTCGACGCCGTCGAATTCGACGTGGAACCTCGCGCCGCCGGTCTCGGAGGCGACGCGAAGATTGATCGAATAGGTCCCGGCCGTGACGTCCACCGTGTACTTCAGCCACTCGCCGGTGCCGGTCTGATAGACGATCGTATCCCAGCGATCGACGTCCGCCGTGCGGTAGCCGCAGCTTCCCGCGCAGCCGGCGGTGTTGTCGTGATAGCCGACCATCTCGCCGCCGTCGTCGAAGTCGGCGGCGTTGACGGTGCCGGGGAGCGTCCGGGCGCTGCCGCCGAATGGCGTCTCCGCCACCGCGGTATTGACGATGCGCAGCGAGTAGAAGCCGTCGAAGCCGCTGTCGACCGCGAAGCGCAGCACGTGGGTCCCGGCGGACAGGGTCACTCCGGTCTTGATCGCCGATCCCCAGATCGCCCAGCTCCCGGTGACCGGCACGGCGAGCGGCCCCGTCTTGTCCACGCCGTCCACCAGGACGTGGAACGAGCCGCTCGTGGAGATTGCGCTCACCTGCGCCACGATGGCGTAGGTCGAGGCGGTGGCGGCGACGTTCACTGTATATTCGAGCCATTCGCCGGCGGCGAGCGCGACGACGCTGTCGTCGTAGAGATCGACGTCGCTCGTCCGATACGTGGAAGTCGAGGAGTTGCCGGGCGTCGTATCGTGATAGGTCACGCCCTCGCCGCCGTTGTCGAAGTCGGCGGCCTTGATCGTTCCGGGCACGGCGGCCGGAGTGCCGTGGAACGGCGACCGCCCGGACGGCGGCGCGCCGTCGATCGCATGGGCCGTCGCCGAGGCCACCGCGTCGATATCGGCGCCGGGGTCCTTGCCGTCCGTGCCCTGGCCCTTGTAGGGGCTGCCGGCCGCGAGGTGGTAGTCGCCGCCGGCGCGGTTCACGAAGCCGACGTCGTCGAGCGTCGCGGGATAGAAGTTGTCCGTGGGATAGGAGCTCGCCGGGGCCCCGGGGATGACGTTGCGGCGGAAGGTGCCGCCGGGAAAAAAGGTATTGATCGAGTCGTTGCCGCCCGCGTGGTCGTCGCCATGCACGCCGTAGGTGTTATGCGGCGCGATGTTGTTGGTGAAGACGAACCGCGTGCTCGGCGTGCCGCCCACCGAAATGAGGTTGCTGGTCTGGAAGGCCGTATTGTGATCGACGGTGAAGTCGACCATGCCGTCGGTCATTTCGAGGAACCAGCCGGCGCCGTTCCACCGGGCGTAGTCGATGTCCTCGAAGACGTTGTTCGCCACCGTGACACGCTGCTCCTGCTGGCTCGGGAAGTCGTAGTCCGTGCCCAGGGTCTGGATGGCGGAAGCCGAGTGGCGGACGACGTTGTGCGTGAACTGCACGTCCTGCACGGTGCTCCACGGCGCGTGACCGTCCTGGTTGCGCACCGTGAAGAGGATGGCGTAGCCGTCCTGCGCGTCTCCCCAGCAATTCTCGAAGACGTTGCCGTCGATCGTCACTCGCTGGGCGTTCTTGAGCTCGAGCAGGTTCTTCACCCCCCAGTGGGTGCCGGCGTAGCTCGGATCGTTGAAATACCAGGAGAGCTTCTTGTAGAAATGGTTTCCACGGATCACGATGTCGGAAGGTACGAGGTTCTGGATCGAGGGATCGGCGCCGCCGAAGATCAGGTTCTCCCCCGCTCCTTCCAGGTAGTTGTTGGTGATCGTGAAGGGGCCGGGGCCGTTCCAGCCGGCGATCGCCTGCGTGTCCTGGCCCACCTGTTTGAAGTCGGCGATATAGCTGTTGACGACGTCGGTCGCGGCGCTGTTGAGCTGGATGCCGCGCTTCACCCCCTGAGTCGGAAAGGCGTGGATGTAGCAACGATCGACCACCAGGTGGTTCGGCACCTGGGCGAGCGTGTTCTGCTCGGCGTCGGTCGAGCCGAGCACGAGCAGGTCGTAGACCACGGCCTGGGCGTCCTGCGGCGCGATCTCGAGGCCGATCAGCTTGTAGTGATGGGCCTGGGGCTCGGTCTGGAGCGCGTGCTCGCCGCTGCCCGGAGAGACGATCTTCGCCAGTTTGCCCGCGTCGGCGGGCGAGACGCGCTGGCCCGGCGGCAAGCTCGAATCCGCCGTCGCGGTGCGGAGGGTGATCCAGTCGGCGTCCGTGCCGGTGCCCGCCTTGTAACGCAGGGTGATGGGGCCGGTGAAGGTCGCCCCGGCGGCGAGGAGCAGGGTGTCGCCCGGCTGCGCCGCGTCGATCGCCGCCTGAAGGTCGGCGCCGGCAGGGACGTTGATCATGGCGGCTTTGAGACCGGGCGCCGCCGCGAGGATGAGGATGAGGAAGACCCAGAGCCATTGGATCCTCCGTGGATGGCGAGGAGAGAAGGTGTGCGCGGGAGTGCCTGCACGCGAGTCGATCATGGGCATACCTCCTGTGGGGGATGGGCGTTTTTACTGGGCGTCTTCCTCCTGTCCTCGGAGGCCGGCGAGGGCCTGCCGAAGAAATGGACATCGGAATTTCGCTATATGCAAGAAAGACGCCGATGACGGCTGCCGCGAGCTGGCGCTACAGAGAATCCAGGAACTCCCGGGCCTCGCGCAGGTCACCGCTCTCGAGCTCTCCGGTGAAGCCCTGACGGGCCTGGGCGACGAGCTCGCGGGCGGCCTGCGTCCGGCCCTGGCTCTGCCAGAGTCTCCCCAGGCTCAGAGCGGCACGCAGCGCCAGCGCTCTGGAGCCACTGCGCCGGGCCTGCTCCAGGGCCGCCTGGAACAATCGCTCGGCTTCGGCCGGCCCGCCTCCCTCCCAGAGATCCGCAGGGCTCTTCGCGTGCAGCAGGATCTCTCCCTGCAAGCGATAGATCTCTTCGATGCAGAGCGACACTCCGCGCGTCTGGGAGAGACGCAGGCCCTCGTCCAACGCCCGCCAGGCGTCCCGGGGACGCTCGCACAAGATCAGGACCTCCGCGTGCAGGCAGAAGAAATAGGCCATGGTTCCCCCCGCATACTGCGCGATGGCCCGCTGCGAGCTGTCGAAATCACCCAGCGCGATGGCGGGCCGGTCGCCCACCGGCGCGTACAGGTCCGACCACGCGAGGAGCAACGTGGGCTGCCAAGCCAGGTAGGAAAAGCCCAACTGCACGGCGAGGTCGTGCATTTCCCGGGCCGCCCGGCGGACGGTCTCCACGTCGCGCAGAGCGTGAGCGAGCACCGCGGCGTGAAGGCTGGCGGTCGCCAGTGTGAACGGACAACTGAGCTCGCGGGCGAGTGCGACGGCCTGCTCTGCCCGCTGCCGCGCGGGGCTGGGCTGGCCCAGGTGCAAGAGGCAGTGCGAGATGTGGGAGAGGGCCAGCACCCGCTGGTCCGCGCCGGTGCGGATCCGGTGGGAGTCGTCGTCCGGCGGGGCGAGCTCATAGGCCCTTTCCAGCTCGGAGGCGGCCCGGGCGTAGTCGCACTGGTAGAAATGGTAGATGCCGAAAGAGAGCCAGGCGATGGAGAGGAGGGAGGGGCGCCGCTCGCTCTCGGCGATCCGCAAGAGGCGCTCGGAGAGGTCCAGGGCTTGCACCAGATTGCCGGAGACGACATGATGAACGTGCAATCCAAGCACGGCCCAGAAGCGCTCTTCGGCTTCCGCGAGACGCTCCGCCAGGACCTCCGCCCGGGCGTAGGTCTGCTCGACCTCCGGATCCAGGTACCCTCTGCCGGTGATGATCGCAGGCGCCCGGAAATTCTGAATCCTCAGCTCCCGGCGGTCGCGCTCGGGGCTTTCCGGGAGGCTCTGGAGCAGCCGCAGAGCGCGGTCCAGATGGCTGATGGCCTCGGCACCGGCCGACCGGCGGCTGGCGAGCCCGCCGGCGCGCACCCAGAAGTCGATGGCCGGCTCGTTCAGCCCGGCCTCGGTGTAGTGATGGGCGAGGATCTCGGGAGTCGTCTCCACGGTCTCGGGGAAACGGCTGGCCAGCGTCTCGGCGATCCGCCGGTGGATCTGCTGGCGCTCGCGCTTGAGCAGCGACTCGTACGCCGCGTCCCGGACCAGGGCGTGCTTGAACAGGTATCTCGCCCTGGCGCCGAAACCCTTGCGATAGACGAGCTCCGCCTGCACCAGACGCCGCAGCTCCTGCTGCAGCCCCGCCTCGTCGCAGGCGCAGACGGCCGCCAGCAGCTCGAAGGAGAAGACGCGGCCGATCACGGCCGCCATCTGGGCGATCTCCTTGGCCGTCCCCAACCGGTCGAGACGCGCCGCCAGCGAATCGCGCAGCGTCGTGGGCATCGTGGGCAGCTCCTGCCGCTCGCCCGCTTCGTGCGACTCCACGACGGTCTTGGTCAGCTCCTCCAGGAACAGGGGGACGCCGTCCGTCCGCGCCACGATCTGCCGCCGCACCTCCGCCGGCAGGGACTGCTCGCCCAGCACCCGATCGACGAGCGTCGCCGCTTCCGTCTCGTTCAGCGGCGCCAGGGTGACCTGGGTCAGGTGGGAGCGAGGCTCCCACCGGGGCTCCAGGGTCTGGAGACGCAGGGTCAGGAGGAGGAGGAGAGGCGAGCTCGCCATCTGGTCGATCAGGTGGCCGAGGCAGTCGAGGGTGGTGGGGTCCAGCCAGTGCAGGTCTTCGATCAGCAGGACCAGGGGCTGCCGCTCCGCCATCTCCAGGACCAGCGTCACCAGCGCCTCCAGCGTCTTCTCCCTCCGTCGCTCCGGAGACAGGGGAAGGGCGGGGTGGCGTTCGTCGAGCGGCAGGTCGAGCAGCGGGGCGAAGAGCGGCACGGCGTCCGCGAGCCCGAGGTCCCCCAGCGTGCTGGCGAGCTGGTCCAGGGGCGAGGCCCCTTCCCGCCGCAGGAGGACCTGCCGCAACAGGTCGACGACCGGCTGGAGGGGTGAGCCCTGGGTGTAGGGAGAGCCGAAGCAGGACCACCATTGCGCCGTGCCCTGCTCCAGGCGTTCCCGCAGCCCGAGCACCAGGCGCGACTTGCCCATGCCGGCTTCGCCGCTGATGAGGACGACCTGGCCGTTCCCCTCCCGGGCCCGAGCCCAGCGGCTCAGCAGCAGCTCCATCTCCCCCTGGCGGCCCACCAGGGGCGGGAGGTCCGCGAAGCTGTCCTCCGGCGATTCCAGGAGCGCCAGCACCCGGTAGGGGATCGACGGCGCCGTGCTCCCGGGCACCTGGACGGGAGGCAGAGCCGCGAGCGCGAAGCTCTTCTCGACCAGGGAGCGGGTGGCGGGGCTCACGATCACCTGGCCCGGCGCCGCCAGGGACTGGAGCTCGACCGCCAGGTCGAGGGTCGTGCCCAGGGTCATCGGCTCCTGACCTTGCGGCGAGACCGCCACCACCGCCGAGCCGGTGTGAACGCCGGCCCGCAACGCCAAGCTGATCGGCCTCCCCCTCTCGGAGCCGGCGCTCGTCTGCGCCACCTGGTCCGCCAGCTCGAGGGCGGCGCGGACCGCGCGCTCGGCGTTGTCCTCATGAGTCTGGGGGTAGCCGAAATAGATCAGCATCCGAGGGCCACCCAGGATGCCTCCAAGTTGGCCGTCGTAACGCCCCGCCACCCCCTCCGCCAGGGAGCGGAGCTGGAGCATCAGCTCCTGGAGCGACTCGGGATCGAACGCCAGCGCAGGACCGGACGGGCCGTCCGTGCCCACCAGCTCGCAGCACACCACCGTCACCTGCCGGCGCTCGCCGGTCGGATGGGAGCCGGCGGACGGCTGGACGCTTTTCTCGCCGCGGTCCTCTCCCACCGCCGGCGCCTGGCGGAGGAGGTCGCGGATCTCCAGCGCCAGGGCGGAGAGGTGCTTTTCGATCTGCGGCTTGCGGCCTTCTGAGAGCGTGCGGCCCTTGCCGGGCCGGCCCTGGAGGGCGGCGAGCCAGTCGACCGCTTCCCAGGCGCAGGGGTGCACGAACACGGGGATGACCCGCAGACCCTCGGTCTGCCGCCGCGCGAGCAGGCGCGGGACCTCGGTGCCGCGGATGAAACCCGAGGTGAGGAAGTCCTTGGAGATCAGCAGCACGGCCACCGCCGCGCGGTTCATGGCCCCCTCGATCTCCGGCCACCAGTCCTCCCCGGCGCCGATCCGCTTGTCGTCCCAGACCGCCAGCTCGCCCTCGACCTCCAGGACTTTCAGATGGCTGACGACGCGGTCCTTCCAGGCTTCATCCTTCTGGCTGTAGCTGATGAAGACCGTCGGGCGGCCCGGAGAGTCCCCTGTTGTCGGCGGCATTCAAAAAGATTATATCCCCTTCTCCCCGGCCGGGCAGGAATCCAGGAAGGCCCGGGCCGCGCGCAGCTCAGGGCTCGCGTCTCCGTCGAAGCCCTGCCGGGCCTGGGCCACGAGCTCGCGGGCGGCCTGCGTCCGGCCCTGGCTCTGCCAGAGCCTCCCCAGGCTCAGAGCGGCACGCAGCTCCAGCGCTCTGGAGCCATGGCGCCGGGCCAGCTCCAGGGCCGTCTGGAGCTGGCGCTCGGCTGCGGCCGGTTGGCTGCCGTCGTGCAGCAGCAGCTCTCCCTGCAGGCGGTGGATCTCCTCGATCCAGATCAACACTCCGCGCGCCTGAGAGAGGCGCAGGCCCTCGTCCAACGCCCGCCAGGCGTCCTGAGGGCGCCCCTGCAAGATCAGGATCTCGGCGTGCAGGATGAAAAAGTAGGCCATGTTGCTCCCCGCCTGCTGCGCGATGACTCGCTGCGAGCTGTCGAAATCGCCCAGCCCGATCCCGGGCTGGCCGCTCCCTGCCGGCGCGTACAGCTCCGACCAGGCGAGGAAGAACGGGGGCTCCCAGGCCCACTGGGAGAAACCCAGCTCCACGGCCAGACTCTGCACCTCCCTGGCGACCCGCTGGGCGGTCTCCGCGTCGCCCAGGAGGTGAGCGAGCACCGCCTCGAAGATGCCGGCGAACGCCAGCGTGAACGGGGAGCCGAGCTGGCGGGCGAGAGCCATGGCCGCCTGGGCCCGGTGCCGCGCGCGGTCGAGCTGGCCCAGGTGCCAGAGACACAGCGAGGCGTACGAGAGGGACAACACCCGCAGGTCCGCGCCGTTGCGGATGCGATAGGAGTCATCGTCCGGCGGGGCGAGCTCGTAGGCGCTCTCCAGCTCGGGGAGGGCGCGAGCGAAGTCGCCCTGGTAGATGTAGCAGTTGCCGAGAGAGAACCGGGCGATGGAGAGGAGGGCGGGGCGCTGCTCGCCCTCGGCGATCCGCAGCAGGCGCTCGGCGAGGCTCGGGGCCTGCGCCAGGTTGCCGGCTGCGATATGGCAGATGTGCAGCCCGAGCACGGCCCAGAAGCGCTCCTCGGCTGCCGCGAGACGTTCCGCCAGGACCTCCGCCCGGGCGTAGGTCGGCTCGACCGCCGGATCCAGGTACCCTCGGCCGGTGATGATCGCAGGCGCCCGGAGATTCTGGATGTTCAGCTCCCGGCGGTCGCGCTCGGGGCTTTCCGGGAGGCTCTGGAGCAGCCGCAGAGCCCGGTCCAGATGGCTGATCGCCTCCAGGCTGGCCAACCGGCGGCTGGCGAGACCGCCGGCACGCAACCAGAAGTCGATGGCCGGCTCGGTCAGGCCGGCCTCGGTGTAGTGATGGGCGAGGATCTCGGGCGTCGTCTCCGCGATCGCGGGGAAACGGCTCGCCAGCGTCTCGGCGATCCGCCGGTGGATCTGCTGCCGCTCGCGCCTGAGCAGCGACTCGTAGGCCGCGTCCTGCACCAGGGCGTGCTTGAACAGGTATCTCGCCTGGGCGCCGAAACCCTTGCGATAGACGAGCTCCGCCTGCTCCAGACGCCGCAGCTCCTGCTGCAGCGCCGCCTCGTCGCGGGCGCAGACGGCCGCCAGCAGCTCGAAGGAGAAGTTGCGGCCGATCACGGCCGCGATCTGGGCGACCTCCCTGGCCGTCCCCAACCGGTCGAGCCGCGCCGCCAGCGAATCGCGCAACGTCGTGGGCATCGCCGGCAGCTCCTGCCGCTCGCCGGAGTCGTGCGATTCCACGACGGTCTTGGTCAGCTCCTCCAGGAACAGGGGGACGCCGTCCGTCCGCGCGACGATCTGCCGCCGGACCTCCGCCGGCAGGGCCTGCTCGCCCAGCACCCGATCGACGAGCGTCGCCGACTCCGTCTCGTTCAGGGGGGTCAGGGTGAGCTGGGTGAGGTGGGAGCGAGGCCCCCAGGGGAGCTCCAGGGTGTGGAGGCGCAGGGTCAGCAGGAGGAGGAGAGGAGCGCTCGCCATCTCGTCGATCAGGCGGTCGAGCCAGTCGAGGGTCGTGGGATCCAGCCAGTGCAGGTCTTCGATCAGGAGCATGAGCGGCTGCCGCTCCGCCGTCCCCGCCACCCAGGCCACCAGCGCCTCCAGCGTCTTTTCTCTCTGCCTCTCGGGGGTCATGGGAGGCGCGGGGTGGCGTTCGTCGAGCGGCAGGTCGAGCAGCGGCGCAAAGAGTGGTACAGCGTCCGCGAGCCCGAGGTCCCCCAGCGCGCTGGCGAGCCGGTCCAGCGGCGCGGCTCCCTCCCGCCGGAGGAGAACCCTCCGCAACAGCTCGACGACCGGCAGGAGCGGTGAGCCCTGGGTGTAGGGAGAGCCGAAGCAGGACCACCACTGCGCCGCGCCCTGCTCCAGGCGTTCCCGCAGCGCCTGCACCAGGCGCGACTTGCCCATGCCGGGTTCGCCGCTGATCAGGACCACCTGGCCGCTCCCCTCGCGGGCCAGAGCCCAGCGGCTCAGCAGCAGCTCCATCTCCCCCTCGCGCCCTACCAGGGGCGGGAGGCCCGCGGAGACGTCCTCCGGCGACTCCATGAGCTCCACCACCCGGTGGGGAATCAGCGGCGCGCCGAGCCCCGGCATCTGGACGGCGGGCAGAGCCTCCAGCGCGAAGCTCTTGTCGATCAGGCAACAGGTGGCGGGGCTCACGATCACCTGGCCCGGCGCCGCCCGGGACTGGAACTCGACCGCCAGGTCGAGCGTCGTGCCCAGAGTCATCGGCTCCTGGCCCTGCGGCGAGATGGCCACCACGGCCGAGCCGGTATGGACGCCGACCCGCAGCGCCAGGCGGATCGGCCTCCCCCCCTCGGAGCCGGCGCTCGTCTGCGCCACCTGGTCCGCCAGCTCGAGAGCGGCGCGGACCGCGCGCTCGGCGTTGTCCTCATGAATCTGGGGATAGCCGAAATAGATCAGCATCCGAGGGCCGCCCAGGATGCCTCCGAGTTGGCCGTCGTAGCGTTTCGCCACCTCCTCCGCCAGGGAGCGGAGCTGGAGCATGAGCTCCTGGAGGGCCTCGGGGTCGAACGCCTGCGGCGGACCGGAGGGACCTTCCGTGCCCACCAGCTCGCAGCACACCACCGTCACCTGCCGGCGCTCGCCGGTCGGGTGGGGGCCGGCGGATGGCTTGGCGCTTTTCTCTCCACGGTCCTCTCCCGCTACCGGTGCCTGGCGGAGGAGGTCGCGGATCTCCAGCGCCAGGGCGGAGAGGTGCTTTTCGATCTGCGGCTTGCGGCCTTCCGAGAGCGCCCGGCCCTTTCCGGGCCGGCCTTGAAGGGCTGCGAGCCAATCGACCGCTTCCCAGGCGCAGGGGTGCACGAACACGGGGATGACCCGCAAACCCTCGGTCTGCCGCCGTGCGAGCAGCCGCGGGATCTCGGTGCCGCGGATGAAGCCCGAGGTGAGGAAGTCCGTGGAGATCAGCAGCACGGCCACCGCCGCGCGGCTCATGGCCCCTTCGATCTCCGGCCGCCAGTCCTCCCCGGCGGCGATCCGCTTGTCGTCCCAGACCGCCAGGTCGCCCTCGACCTCCAGGACTTTCAGATGGCTGACGACGCGGTCCTTCCAGGCCTCATCCTTCTGGCTGTAGCTGATGAAGACCGTGGGACGGCCCGGAGAAGCCCCTGTTGTCTGCGGCATTCAAGAAGATTATATCCCCTTCTCCTCGGCCGGGCAGGCCTCCAGAAACGCCCGGGCCTCGCGCAGGTCACGGCTCTCGAGCCCTGAGGTGCAGTGAAGGGACGAGCCGACGAGCTCGCGGGCGGCCTGCGTCCGGGCCTGGCTCTGCCAGAGTCTCCCCAGGCTCAGGGCGACACGCAGCTCCAGAAACCTGGAATCATGGCGCCGGGCCAGCTCCAGGGCGGTCTGGAACAGCCGCTCGGCTGCGGCCGGGCCGCCTTTCTCCCCGAGCGCTTCCTGGCCTTGGGCGTGCAGCAGGATCTCTCCCTGCAGGCGATAGAGCTCTTCGAGCCAGATCGACACTCCGCGCGCCTGGGCGAGGCGCAGGCCCTCGTCCAAGGCTCGCCAGGCGTCCCCGGGGCGCCCTTGCAGGATCAGGATCTCCGCATGCAGGCAGAAAAAATAGACCATGGCGCCCCCCTTCTGCGCGATGGCCCGTTGCAAGCTGTCGAAATCGCCCGGCTCGATCGCGGGCCGGCCGCCCACCGGCGCGACCAGATCCGACCAGGCCAGCAAGAGGGAGGAGTCCCAGGCCAGTTGGGAGAAGCCCAGCTCCATGGCGAGGTCGTACGCCTCCCGGGCCATCCGCCGGACGCTCTCCGGTTCACGCAGAGCGTAACCGAGCATCGCGTGGATCACGCAGGCGAACGCCAGCGTGAACGGGGAGCCGAGCTGGCGCGCGAGCCCCACGGCCTGCTCGATCCGTTGCAGCGCGTGGTCGAGCCGGCCCAGGTTCCCGAAACATTGCGCGGCGAACGCGAGGGCCACCATCCGCAGGTCCGCGCCGGTGCGGATGCGGTAGGAGTCGTCGTCCGGCGGCGCGAGCTCGTACGCTCTCTCCAAATCGGAGAGAGCCCGGGTGTAGTCGGGCTGGTAGTAATGATAGACGCCGAGAGAGAGCCAGGCGATGGACAGCAGGGCGGGGCGCCCCTCGCTCTCGGCAATCCGCAGCAGGCGCTCGGCAAGGTCCAGGGCCTGGGCCAGATTGCCAAAGAGAACGTGATAGGTGTGCAGTCCGAGCACGGCCCAGAAGCGCTCTTCCGTTTCCTCCAGACGTTCGGCCAGGACCTCCGCCCGGGCGAAGGTCTGCTCGACCTCCGGATCCGTATACCCTCTCCCGGTGATGATCGCAGCCGCCCGGAAATTCTGGATTCCCAGCTCCCGGCGGTCACGCTCGGCACCTGCCGGGAGGCTCTGGAGCAGGCGCAGAGCCCGGTCCAGGTGACCGATCGCCTCCGCGCTGGCCGACCGGCGGCCGGCGAGGGCGCCGGCGCGCACCCAGCAGTCGATGGCCGGCTCGGTCAGGCCGGCCTCGGTGTAGTGATGGGCGAGGATCTCGGGCGTCGTCTCCGCGGTCGCGGCGAAGCGGATCGCCAGCGCCTCGGCGATCTGCCGGTGGATCTGCTGGCGCTCGCGCTTGAGCAGCGACTGGTACGCCGCGTCCTGCACCAAGGCGTGCTTGAACAGGTATCTCGCCTGGCCGCCGAAACCCTTGCGGTAGACGAGCTCCGCCTGCACCAGACGCTGGAGCTCCTGTTGCAGCGCCGCTTCGGCGAAGGAGCAGATGGCCGCCAGCAGCTCGAAAGAGAAGACGCGGCCGATCACGGCGGCGACCTGGGCGACCTCCTTGGCCGTCCCCAGCCGGTCGAGCCGCGCCGCCAGCGAATCGCGCAGCGTCGTGGGCAGCTCCTGCCGCTCGCCCGATTCATGCGATTCCAGAACCGCCTTGGTCAGCTCTTCGAGGAACAGGGGGACGCCGTCCGTCCGCGCCACGATCTGCCGCCGAACCTCGGCCGGCAGGTCCTGGGCTCCCGCCACCCGATCGATGAGCCGCTCCGCCTCCGTGCCGGTCAGCGACGTCAGGGTGATCTGGGAGAGGTGGGCGCGCGGTCGCCAGAGGGACTCCAGGGTATGGAGGCGCAGGGTCAGCAGCAGCAGGAGGGGAGCGCTCGCCATCTGGTCGATCAGCAGGTCGAGACAGTCGAGGCTCGTGGGGTCCAGCCAGTGCAGGTCTTCGATCAGCAGGACCAGAGGCTGGCGCTCCGCCGTCTCCAGCACCAGCGCCACCAGCGCCTCCAGCGTCTTCTCCCGCTGCCGCTCCGGAGACAGAGGGGGTGCAGGGTGGCGTTCGTCGAGCGGCACGTCGAGCAGCGAGGCGAAGAGCGGCACGGTTTCGGCGAGCCCGAGCTCCCCCAGCGCGCCGGCGAGCTGGTCCAGCGGCGGGACGCCTTCCCGCCGCAGGAAGACCTGGCGCAGCAGAGCGACGACCGGCTGGAGCGGAGAGCCCTGGGTGTAGGGGGAGCCGAAGCAGGACCACCATTGCGCCGAGCCCTCTTCCAGGCGCTCCCGCAGCGCGCGCACCAAGCGCGATTTGCCCATCCCGGCCTCGCCGCTGATCAGGATCACCTGCCCGTTGCCCTCGCGGGCCAGAGCCCAGCGGCTCAGCAGCAGCTCCAGCTCCTGGTCGCGGCCCACCAGCGGCAGCAGGCCCGCGGCGCCGGCCTCCTGCGAGTCCACGAGCTCCAGCACCCGGTGGGGGATCAGCGGTGCGCGGCCCGGCGCCTGGACGGCCGGCAGGGCCGCGAGAGCGAAGCTCTTGTCGATCAGCGAGGCGGTGGCGGGGCTGACGATCACCTGGCCCGGCGCGGCCAGCGACTGGAGCTCGACCGCCTGGTCGAGGGTCGCTCCCAGAGTCATCGGCTCCTGAGCCTGCGGCGAGACGGCCACCACGGCCGAGCCGGTATGGATGCCGACCCGCAGCGCCAGGGAGACCGGCCGCCCCTGTTCGGAGTCGGCGCTCCTCTGCGCCACCTGCTCCGCCAGCTCGAGAGCGGCGCGGACGGCGCGCTGGGCGTTGTCCTCATGGCCCTGGGGATAGCCGAAATAGATCAGCATGCGATGGCCGCCCAGGATGCCTCCGAGGTGGCCGTCGTAGCGCCCCGCCACCCCCTCCGCCAGGGCGCGAAGCTGGAGCATCAGCTCCTGGAGGGTCTCGGGATCGAACGCCTGCGCCGGTCCGGAGGGTCCCTCCGTGCCCACCAGCTCACAGCACATCACCGTCACTTGCCGGCGCTCGCTGGTCGGGTGAGAGGATGGCTTGACGGAGTGCTCGACGGGGGCGCTTTTCGTTCCTCGTTCCTCTCCCGCCGCTCGCTGGCCGAGCTGGCGGAGCAGTTCGCGGATCTCCAGCGCCAACGCGGAGAGGTGCTTTTCGATCTGCGGCTTGCGGCCTTCCGACAGCGTGCGGCCCTTTCCGGGCCGGCCCTGGAGGGCGGCGAGCCAATCGACCGCTTCCCAGGCGCAGGGGTGCACGAACACGGGAATGACCCGCAGACCCTCGGTCTGCCGCCGTGCGAGCAGGCGCGGGACCTCGGTGCCGCGGATGAAGCCCGAGGTGAGGAAGTCTTTGGAGATCAGCAGCACGGCCACCGCCGCGCGGTTCATGGCCCCCTCGATCTCCGGCCACCAGCCCTCTCCGGCGGCGATCCGCTTATCGTCCCAGACCGCCAGCTCGCCCTCCACCTCCAGGACTTTCAGATGACTGACGACGCGGTCCTTCCAGACCTCATCCTTCTGGCTGTAGCTGATGAAGACCGTGGGACGGCCCGGAGAATCCCCTGTTGTCGGCGGCATTCACGGAGGATTATAGATCTCATTCCTCTTCGGTCGAGCAGGAATCCAGAAAGACCCCGCGCCGCTTGCAGGTCGCGGCTCGCTTCTCCGGTGAAGCCCTGCTGGACCTGGGCGACGAGCTCGCGGGCGGCCTGCCGCCCCGAGCAGGGACGGGCCTCTCCCCAGCAGGGACGGGCCCTCTCCCCGGCAGGGATGGGCTTTCTCCCCAGCGGGGACGGCCCTCTCCCTAACCGGGATGGGCTTTCTCCCGAGCGGGGACGGTCCTCTCTCCAGTAGGGACGGGCTTTCCCCCGAGCGGGGACGGCAGCGCTGGGCCGGATTAGAAGCTGCAAGAGCAACTGGCAGGACAGGTACAGGAGGCACAACGAGCGCCGGTGCAACTCGCGGTACAGGAGGAGCCATCCCCGCAGTTGATATTGCAGGACGTTCCGCAGGAGCCGGGTCCACCGTTCGGGTTGGGGGGCGGAGTGAACTGCTTGGCCTCAGGGGTTCTGCCCTCGATGACAAGGCGCGCTCGCGGCCCTTGCGCGGAGGTGATCGCGGTGGCCGTGTCGATGCGAGTGACCTCGTAGCCGGCCAGGAGGGCGTCGAGACCTGACGCACTGCTCACCGGTCCGAGGCCTCCGGCAGCCGGCGTCAGAACTTTTCCGGGGATGAAGCCGGGCAACAGGAAGTGGATCGCCTTCCGCTCCCCGGGAACCAGCAGCAGGAGATGCCCTTGCCAGAAGAAGACCTCCGCCGATTTCGCCGAGAAAGAGCCCGGCAGCGGCATCAGACTGTTGGTCTCCACGCGGAACCAGCGGTCTCCAGCGTCGCCGGCCAGCTTCAATACGAGGATCTGTCCTTTGTTGATCACGTCCACCTGGCCGCTGAGCGTCTCCAGCACCCCGGCCTCCGCACCGCTTCTGGCCGGTTTCGCGAAGGCTCCGGAAGAGGCGAGGCAGAAGGCGAGCACTGCGATCATCGTCGGTCTCATGGACGTCCCCTCCAAGCGGATACGTGCGACCCGCCGCACGCACTATAAATTACTGTACATGCCGAATTAAAGGGTGTCAAGGCGTGTCAAGGCTCTGCTCCCGGGGCTCTGGAGAATTTGGGCGGCCCATTTCCTGGGCCTCTCCTTCCAGACTTCATCCTTCTGGCTGTAGCTGATGAAGACCGTGGGGACGATCTCCCAAGAAAGAACAGCCCCGCCGGGAAGCGGGGCTGTTTACCAGACTCGGGGTGGCCCGGCGTCCGGCGACCTAGACACACTCGAAAGGCTACCCCGCAGCCTGGCGACCTGCTCTCCCTTGCTTCATTTCTCATGAGGTATGGTGTTTCAGTCCATTCTTCCCGAAAGCATCGCCCTCCGCGGCCGTGGCGGTCGAGGAAGGAGCGATCTTGATGGAGCCCCTATGCTCAGCCCCCCTCGCCGCCGCCAGGCCGTCCTCCTTCTGATCGCAACCCTCCTCACGTCCTCCGCCGCTTGGGCCGCTCGCGGCCCGGGCGGCCGAAGCGAACAGCCGGCGAATGTCGCCAGACCTTCCCTGGAGACCATCCTCGGTCGCGCCTGGAACCTCCTCGTGGCCCTCTGGGATAGGGAGGGCTGCAACATCGACCCGTCCGGCCACTGCGTGAACGGACCCGCCCAGAATCCTCCCCCGCAGCCGAAAGCGGGCTGCGAAATCGACCCCAACGGCCGCTGCGTGAAGGTACCGGCCCAGAACACGGAAATAGGCTGCAACATCGACCCCAACGGCCATTGCATTTCCTGACCCCTTCACTCTCGGCCTCTCTCGTTGCAGTATGGAGGGGCCGAGCGCCTCACCTGCTCGATCTCGGCGATGACCTGCCGTGCCAGCTCCACCGTAGCTGTCTCCTGCCGGGCAGCGTCACAGAAGAGTCTCAGCGCGCCCAAGGCTTCGTGGTCAAACTTTTGGGCCTTGAAGATCGAGCCCATCTCAACCGCCAGCTCCCGCACCTCCGCCGT
>JAJKHS010000130.1 GCA_021154885.1 Thermoanaerobaculum sp. | reverse complement strand
TAGTGCTCGAGAAGGCGCGCCGCGGTCGTAGCGTCGAAAAGGTCGACAGCGTAGTCGAGCGTGACGAGGAGCTGCGGCTCCCCTTCTCCACCCTCGACCGTGCGGGCGGAGAGGGCGAGGTCCACCGAGAGCTTCCGCTCGCCGGAGGGGAGGCGCTCCAGTCCCTCGGCCGGCGGCACCGTTGTCAGCCCGGCACCCGGCCCGGCGAAGAGCACCTGGAGCGGGGCCTCGAACGGCAGATCGGCATTCGCGAGCGCCGCACGCAGGGCGCCGTTCGCCGATGCCACCAGCCGCTCGAAAGGCGGATCGCCGGTCCACTGGATGCGTAGCGGCAGGAGGCTCGTGAGGCCGGCGGCCCCGATGACGAGATCCTCGGCGCCGCTGTAGCGCGCCAGGAGGGCGGCGAGGCCGGCGAGGAGGAGCACGTCGAGCGAGACCCCCTCTCGCCCCGCCACCTGCCGCAGGCTCGCCGTCACAGCCGCCGGCAGGCGCAGCGCGCGGGTCGCGCCGCGCAAGCTCGCGACGGGAGGGCGCGGCCGGTCCGCCGGCAGCTCCAGCCCGCTCGGTGCCTCGGCCGGCTCGCTCACGAGCGGGCCTCCGGGGCCTGCGGCACGAAGGCGACCGGCGGGCCGTCCAGAGCCCTCGGCGCCGCGGCGAGCGAACGTTCGATACAGGAGCGGAGGCGATCCGCCAGGCCGGCGACCGCGGGGGGCACCAGCATGGAGTAGTGGTCTGCGGCCATTTCATGAACCTCGACGGGCTCGCCGGCGAGCGACGACCAGCCGTTGGTGGGCTCCGGGGATGTACGAGGGCGGAAGAGGGTCAGGCGGACGCCGCCGGGCCGGGGCCGGTAGGCGGCGTGGGCACGCACGTTGGCGCGGTAGACGTCGAGGATCGGCCGGACCTGCGCCAGGCGCACGCTGGCCCGGAGCAGGCCGGTCTCGTGCGCCCGGGCGAGGAGCCAGTCGAGGGCAGCCGCCTCGTCCATCCCCGCCGGCTCCCCATCGAGCCAGGAGGCGTCCAGCCCCTGGAGCCCCGCCTGGTCGCGCAGGTAGAGGCGGACGACGTCGTCCTCGCGCGCGGCCGCGGGCAGCGGCACGAGCCCCGGCGCCCAGCCGTCGAGGAGCGCCACGAGCGCCACCGGCCGGCCGCGCTGCCGCATCTGGCGCGCCATCTCGAACGCCACGACGCCGCCGAACGACCAGCCGCCCAGCAGGTAGGGGCCGTGCGGCGCGGCGGCCTCGACCGCGGCGGCGTACTGGGCGGCCATCGCCGGCAGGTCGTCGACCGCGTGCCCCCCCGCGAGGCCCGCCGCCTGGATGCCATAGAACGGCTGCTCCCCGCCCAGCCGGAGGGCGAGATCGCGATAGGAGAGCACCCCGCCGCCGATGGCGTGGACGCAGAAGAACGGCGGCCTCAAGGCAGCGGCCGCCGGGCGCTCCGGCTGCAGGTCGACGAGGAGCGAGGGCTCGCGCCGGGCGCCGGTCGGCGCGCCGCCGGAGCCGGCCTCGCCACGGATGCGCTTGGCGAGGAGCTTCCGCTTGGCGGCGGAGAGGGATTCCAGGCCCCGGGCCGGCTCGCCGGGCCCCTTCGGCGCGGCCGCCGCGGGCGCCGGGGCGGCCTGCGGCTCGGCCGGGCCGGTGGTCAGGGGGGATTTCATCTCGCTTTTAAAACCTTTAAACCCTTACGCGAAAAACTCAAAGTCTCCACGGCCCCCCGCGTAAGGTCAGTATATAGAAGTGCAGCGGAGGGCTTGGGCGTGGACAGTTCCTTAGAGTGCCTGACAAAACCGGCGTCGCCAGAGGGCCTTCCCTCCTCCTTCGGCGCCTCGCGGCGGGCCGGATTCTTGTGCCATCATCACCCGATGAAACCGCGGTTTGACAGGAGACGCCATGACGTCCACGGCTCTGAGGAAAGCTGAGCTGGGCGCCACCGGTCTCAAGATCACCCGCGTCGGCTTCGGCGCCTGGGCGATTGGAGGCGGTGGCTACGAGGGGGGCTGGGGACCGCAGGATGACGAGGACTCGATCGCGGCGATCCGCCACGCGCTGGCTCTTGGGGTGAACTGGATCGACACCGCGGCGCATTATGGCTTCGGGCACTCGGAACGGGTCATCGGGCGCGCCCTGGCCGGTGTCGAACCGCGCCCCTACGTCTTCACCAAAGGCGGGCTGCCCGAGGGACCGGGGAGGACCAAGACACGGAGCCTCCGGCGCGACTCGCTGCTGCGCGAGGTGGAGGGCAGCCGCGAGCGCCTCGGCGTCGAGGCCATCGACCTCTACCAGATCCACTGGCCGGTCCCCGATGAGGAGATCGAGGAGGGCTGGTCGACGCTCGCCGAGCTGAAGGAGCGCGGGGTGGTGCGCCACATCGGCGTGTCGAACTTCAACGTCAGACAGCTTCGGCGAGCGCAGGCCATCGCGCCGGTGGAGACCCTGCAGCCGCCGTACTCGCTGATCGACCGCCGGATCGAAGTGGAGCTCCTCCCCGTCGCCGAGCGGGAAGGGATCGGGATGATCGTGTACTCGCCGATGGCCTCCGGCCTGCTCTCCGGCGCGATGACGCGGGAGCGGATCGCGGCGCTGCCCGCGGACGACTGGCGCCGGCACAGCGAGGAGTTCCGCGAGCCCCAGCTCACCCAGAACCTCGAGCTGGTGGAGCGGCTGCGGCGGGTCGCCGCCCGCCACGACACCACGCCGGGGGCGGTCGCGGTGGCCTGGACCCTTCGCAACCCGGCCGTGACCGGGGCCATCGCCGGCTTCCGGCGCCCTGAACAGGTCGATCCGATCGTGGCGGCGGCGAACCTCACGCTGGATAAGCACGACATCGCCACGATCCTGCGGAGGAAGTGATACCGCCGGGGTGGGTCGCGGGAGCGCGCTTCACGCCTTCTCCGGCTTGCGCCGGTAGTGCTGGGAGATTGCGCCCGACGCCAGGCGCTCGGTCGATAGGAGCTCGAGGCGCTTCGAGCGCGTCACTCCCTCGAACAAAGTGGGACCGTGGCCGGCCATGACGGGATGAACGAGGAAGCGATATTCGTCGATCAGGTCGAGGGCCTCGAGCGCGCCGGCGAGCTTGTGTCCGCCGAGAAGAATGCCGCCAGGCGTCCGTTCTTTGATCTTCGTCACCGCCTCGCGGAGATCGCCTTCGACGAGGTGCGTGTTGGACCACGAATAGTCGCGGCGCGAGGTCGACACGACGTACTTCGGTTTGGCGTCGAGCTTGACCGCCCACTCGCGCATCGCGGCGGGTGCCTGGGTGTCGCGGGCGACGGCGGGCCATGCGCCCTCCATCATCTCGTACGTGACTCGGCCCCAGAGCATCGCCGCTCCGCCATCCATCAGCGCCGTCCAGTACCGGTGAAGCTCGTCGTCCGCGAGGCCCTCGCGATGATCGATGCAGCCGTCGAGGGTGATGTTGATGCCGAAGGTGAGGAGGCCCATACGGGCGATACTATTTCATAATGCCGCCGAGAATCAGATCGATCCCGGCGAGGGGGGCGGTCGCGGTGGCCTGGACCCTCCGCAACCCGGCCGTGAACGGGGCCATCGTCGGCTTCCGGCGCCCTGAACAGGTCGATCCGATCGTGGCGGCGGCGAACCTCACGCTGGATAAGCACGACATCGCCACGATCCTTCGGAGGAAGTGATACCACCGGGGTGACAGGCCGATCGCCGCTCCGGCGGGAGCTTTCACCTCTCGCCGCGGATGCGCTTCGCGAGGAGCTTCCGTTTGGCGGCCGAGAGGGAATCGAGGCTCCGGGCCGGCTCGCCGAGTCCCCTCGACGCGATCGGCGCGGGGGCCGCAAAGGCGGGCGCGGCCTTCGCCTCGGCGGGCTCGCAAGACCGGCGGGCGCCGGCGCGCTCACCTCCAGGGTGCCGTCGGCGAGGCGGCGGGCCGAGAATCCTTCGTGGCCGCCTAAGCCGCCACCCGGCCGGAATGCATAGCGTTGGTCCTAAGCATTCCAGGCCCCTGAAAGGAACACCTCCGGCAGGTAAGCCGACACCTCTCCGGAGCTCGTTGGCCGACATGATTGACACGGATTCTGAAAAGACGTAAGTTGCGGCCCTATGACGCTTTAGGGGCTCCACGTTCGCCGCTGCTACTCCCGAGGGGGAGGCATCGCGGGCTGGCGGTGAGGCGGCTGAGGCGTCGAAGCTAGGTTATACCCGAAACCCACCACACTGAGGTCCCAGCATGCCAGGTGAAGTCCATGACAGTGCCCGTCCCTTTCTCTCCAGCCATCGCAGAGAGGCTGACCTGCTACGTCCGTTTCTTGAGGCAGGCTTTGACGTCTCATGGGCAAATACCAGAACATATGAGCGCACCACGATCACTGTCTTCCTGCTGCGTGCTTCGCCTGACCTAGCAGAGTCATACGGATTTGAGTACGAGCTAGTCCTCGCATACTCCCGATTTGATGCAGTCGAGCCCAGAACGATACGTGCCATAGAGCACGTCTTTACCACTGACCCAGCAAAGGGGCGAGTTGAACCGCTTCTGTGCTTCTTGATATCCGAGGCGACGAACGCTGACGCATGGGTTTCATCCTATCTTCTGGAGAATAAGGAATCCAGAATTGTCGTGCCGTTCACAGCAGCGACTCTACTTGCCAAGGGAACAAACGCGTGGACTGTTCGCAATCAACTCCAAAAGCACTTCCTCCTACTTGACAGATACAAGTACACCCTCCCGCTTCGCGAAGACACATACTTTTTTGGTCGAGGCCATGAGCTTGGTCAGATACTCGATTTTTGTCGGCGCAGCGAGAATGCCGCCGTCTTTGGACTCCGAAAGACAGGAAAAACCTCTTTCCTCTGGAAGCTTCAACGTCTTCTCGAAAAGGACTCGAAGCACAGGGTCGAAGTATTTGATGGTCAGTCGCCTTCGCTGAGAAAGAGACACTGGAACCAGGCGCTGGAGTACATAGCAAAGCGCCTTGCCCGTGATCAGTTGGACGCACCTCTTCCCGGCTTTACTGAACTAGATGCGGCAGACGACTTTCTGTCGGTCATGCGAAGATTGGTGCAAGTAACCAATGTGGAACGGATGACGATCATTATCGATGAGATTGAATGGATTACCCCCAAGACCGCTGCGGACAAGCACTGGGAGACCGAGTTCCTAGAATTCTGGCAAGCGATTCGCACGACGCAGTCGACGTTTCCCCGCTTCAACATTGTAATCGCGGGAGTCAACCCAGCGATCGCAGAAGAGAGTCGGTTTGGAGACTTTCAGAATCCGCTCTTCGGAATCGTTACTACGATCTTCCTGCGAGGGCTCTCGGAACCTGAGTCCAACGAACTGGTACAGAAGATCGGCAAGATCGTCGGAATGCGCTACGACCCGGCGGCACTGGCATCACTATTCGAGCAATATGCAGGCCATCCGCTTCTAACGCGTCTGGCTTGCAGCCATGTTGCGCAAATCGCGCAGGTGGCGGGCGAGCCGTTTCCACTCAAAGTCGCAAAGGGTCGTCTGGAGAAACAGCGCACTCTTCGCGATGATGAGCTTGTTTTCTATGTAAGGCACGTTGTCGATGAATTGGAACGCTTCTATCCGGAGGAGTACCGCTCTCTTGAAACGCTCTCAGTCGGAGACATACAAGCATTTCAGCTTGCCGCCTCTCAGGGGCAATCCTGCACTCACCTCTTTCGCTACGGAGTGGTTTCTGCTCCTGACTACCCATACGTCACGTATTCAGTTTTGGCAGACTATGTCGCAAGCGAGAACGCCAGGCGCGAAGGCCGCCCATGGCGAATGCGGCTCGCCGCCCTTGAGGATAGACCAACGTTTCTAGCAGTCAGGCTTCGAGAAATCGCCGAAGACATGCGAGAGCTCGAGCGAGTCGCCAAGACTGCGAATCACCCTCCCCTATTCGGACCGAACTCCTTTCCGGAGGCGGATCGCCTGCGTGATGCACCGGTGGCAAAGGACGCGCAGACTCTTGGTGCAACTCTCAGCATCCTGAATCGATGCTTCATTGAGAGCATCGACAGATTCGGAAATTCAATCCTTGAGAACAAGTATTTCTTTACCAAGATCAAGGCATCTTATCCGTCGCTTTTTGGTGCCCTGCATCGCATTCGTGTCTACCGAAACAACGAGCATCACTTGGAACTGACCCCAGGCGTAGAAGCATCCCTTCGCGAGTACTTGCAGCGAGATCTGGATGACGCTCTTGCAGCCTCAGACCAGAAATATTGGGCATTGCTTCAGCGCTGCCTCGACGAACTCATTCGCGCCATTCAGCTTGAACTTGCCAGACTGGCGCCATAACCATGAGCATTGAAGATCGCCGAGGCGGGTATAACCCCTCGCTCAAGCGGAGCGCCAACTGCAGGCCACCAAGCCCGGCCTGACGGTACACGGTACATTTTCGCTAGCCTGGCGTCCTGCCATCGACGCCCGCTTAGCTCGAACGTTGGGCACCTTGAAGGAGGACGTGCAACATACGGAGCCTCCGGCGCGACTAGCTCCTGCGCGAGGTGGAGGGCAGCCGCGGGCGCCTCGGCGTCGAGGCCATCGACCTCTACCAGATCCACTGGCCGGTCCCCGAGGAGGAGATCGAGGAGGGCTGGTCGACGCTCGTCGAGCTGAAGGAGCGCGGGGTGGTGCGCCCTGAACAGGTCGGACCGATCGTGGCGGCGGCGAACCTCACGCTGGACAAGCACGACATCGCCACGATCCTTTGGAGGAAGTGAGACCACCCCGGGGTGTTTCATCTCTCGCCGCGGATGCGCTTCGCGAGGAGCTTCCGTTTGGCGGCCGAGAGGGAATCGAGGCTCCGGGCCGGCTCGGAGGGCGCGGTCGGCGCGGGAGCCACGAAGGCGGGCGCGGCTTTCGCCTCTGCGGGCTCGGCAAGACCGGCGGGGGCCGGCGCGCTCACCTCCAGGGTTCCGTCGGCGAGGCGGCGGGCGCGCCGGCCTGCCGGCGCGCCCGCCAATTCGCCCCAGATCCCGATCGGCGCCGGGCCGCCGTCGACGTGCATGGCCTCGCCCCACTCGAACGTCACCTGATGGCGCTCGCCTGCCGAGAGCAGCGGCAGCTCGGTGAGCGGCCGCGCCGGGTCCGCCGCCACGCCCGCGAGGAGCGCCTCGAGATGGCCCCGCCAGCGCAGGGCCGTCGTGGAGTCGATGAGCTCCTGGTTGTGGGAAAAGGTCCCGGTCAGGCCGCCGCCGGCTTCGACCAGGTCGAGGACGAGGGGGAAGTCCTGGGCCTGGGTCCCCACGACCGGGAACGCCTCGATCTCGGCGTCGGCGTCGAGGGCCGCGACCTCCGCCCCCTGCGGTTGCAAGAGGAAGAGGACCTCGAAGCGAGGCAGTCCACCCGGCTGCGCGCGCAACGCCTCGACGAGGAAGGAGAACGGCAGGTCCTGGTGGTCGTAGGCGGCGAGGGTCGCCCCGCGTGTCCGTGCGAGGAGCTCGCCGAAGCTGGGGTCGCCCTCCGCCGCGGCGCGGATGACCAGGGTGTTGGTGAAGTAGCCGACCAGCGGCTCGAGCTCGGCGCGGGTCCGGCCGGCGCTGATGATCGCTACGGGGAAGTCGCCCCGGCCGGTGTGCCGGCGCAGGAGGCCCGTGAAGGCGGCGAGGACCGTCATGAAGAGGCTCGCCCCCTGGCGGCGCGAGAGGGCGCTCAGGCTGGCGGTCAGGGCGACGTCGAGCCCGAACGGCAGGAGGCCCGAGTTGGAGGAGTAGTGTTGCGCGGAATACGGCCGGTCGAGGGGCAGGTCGAGGCGCGGCATGCCGGCGAGCCGCGCGACCGCAGCGCCGAGGAGACGCTCGAGCGCCTCGCCCTGGAGCCACCCGCGCTGCCAGATGGCGAAGTCGCGAAACTGGATGGGCAGCTCGGGGAGCGGCGAGGGGAGGCCGGCCTGCGCAGCCCCGTAGAGCGCCGGCAGCTCGCGCCCCAGGACGAGCATCGACCAGCCGTCCGAGATGATGTGGTGGAGGGTCAGGAGGAGGACGAAGACCTCCTCCTTGAGGCGCAGGAGGAGCGAGTGCAGGAGGGGCCCGCGCGCGATGTCGAAGGGGAAGGTCCACTCCGCCTCGCCGAGGCGTGCCGCCTCGCGCTCCGCCGCGGCGGGCGGCAGGCCGCCCAGGTCCACGACGGGCAGGGGGGGCCGCCAGGGCGGGTCGATCCGCTGCACGGGCTTCCCCCCGACCGAGACGAAGCGCGTGCGGAGAGACTCGTGGCGCTCGACCTCCGCGGCGAGCGCCGCCGCGATCGCCGGCGCCGACACCGCGCCGCGGAGCGCCAGCGCGAGCGGCACGTTGTGGCCCCTGTTGCCAATGCTGTCCGGCGAGAGCTGGTCGATCAGCCACCGCCACTCCTGGCGGAACGACAGCGGCGCCTCGGTGCCGCGGGGCGCCCGCACGAGCGGCGGTGCCGCGGCGGCCGCGCCGCTCCCCCGCAGCCGCTCGACCTCCGCGGCCAACGCCGCCACGGTCGGGTGCTCGAAGAGGAGGCGCAGCGGCAGCTCGACGGAGAACGCCTTGAGCACTCGCGAGATCACCTGGGCCGCGCCCAGCGAGTGGCCGCCCAGGGCGAAGAAGTCGTCCTCGACTCCCACCCGCTCGAGCTCGAGCACCTCCTCCCAGATCCCGGCGAGCACCTCCTCGACCGGGCTCCGCGGCGCAACGTACGCGCCGCCCTCCCCGCGCTCCGCGGGGGCCGGCAGGGCCGCGCGGTCCGCCTTGCCGTTGGCGGTGAGCGGCAGCCGATCGAGCAGCACCCAGGCCGCCGGCACCATGTAGCCGGGCAGCCGCTCGGCGAGGAAGGCGGCGAGCGCCTGCGGCGCAGGATCGGGCCCGGCCGCCGAGCTTACGTAGCCGACCAGCCGCACGTCGCCCGGGCGGTCCTCGCGCACCACCACCGCCGCCTCCCGCACCCCCGGGTGCTCGGCGAGCGCCGCCTCGATCTCGCCGAGCTCGATGCGGAAGCCGCGCACCTTCACCTGGCGGTCGATCCGCCCGAGGTATTCGAGATCGCCGTCCCGGCGCCAGCGCGCCAGGTCGCCGGAGCGGTAGAGCCGCTGCCCGCCCACCTCGCCGGCCGTTCCGCCGACGAACGGATCGGGCACGAACCGCTCCGCGGTGAGGGCGGGGCGGGCGAGATACCCCCGCGCCACCCCGGCGCCGCCGACGTGGATCTCCCCCGGCACGCCGATCGGCACCGGCCGGCCGCCGCCGTCGAGCAGGTGGAGCGAGAGGTCGGACAGCGGCCGGCCGATGGCGCTCCCCGGCTGCGCCAGGTCGCTCTGCCGCAGCCGTCGCCAGGTCGTGTGCACCGTCGTCTCCGTGATGCCGTACATGTTGACCAGCAGCGGCCGCTCCTCGCCGTGGCGCTCGAGCCACGGGGCGAGCGACGCAGGATCCAGCGCCTCGCCGCCGAAAACCACCAGGCGCAGGTCCGAGACCATCGCCTCGCCGCGCGCGAGGGCCGACTCCTCGGCCCAGAGGAGCTGCCGGAAGGCCGAGGGGGTCTGGCTGAGCACCGTCACCCGCTCCCGTCGCAGCAGCTCGTAGAACACCTCGGGCGAGCGGACCGTCTCTCCCGGCACGACGACGAGCCGCCCACCGAAGGCGAGCGCCCCCCACAGCTCCCACACCGAGAAGTCGAAGGCGATCGAGTGAAAGAGTGTCCAGACGTCGTCGGGTCCGAAGGCGAAGGCCTGGCGGATGACGGCGAAGAGACGCGCGGCGTTCGCGTGGCTGACCTCGACCCCCTTCGGCCGGCCGGTCGATCCCGAGGTGTAGATGACGTAGGCGAGGTCGCCGGGGTCGCCCGGAACGACGCGGGCGGCGGGAGGTGGGACCTCGCCGGCGACCTCCTGGCCGGCGAGCGCGTGCAGACCGACCACCCGCGCGGCGCCCGCCGGCAGGCGCTCGTGCAGAGACTCGTCGGCCAGGAGGATCGGCGCCCCCGCGTCGGCGAGCGTGTACGCCAGGCGCTCCATGGGATGGGAGGGGTCGAGCGGCAGATAGGCCCCGCCGGCCGCGAGGATCGCCAGCACCCCCAAGACGAGCTCGGGGGAGCGCTCGGCGCAGAGCCCGACCAGCATGCCCGGCCCGACCCCGAGATCCGCCAGCCGGCGCGCCATCCGGCTCGACCTGCGCGCGAGCTCGCCGTAGGTCAGAGCCTGGTGACCGCAAACCAGCGCCACCGCGTCCGGACGCCGCGCCGCCTGCGCCGCGAAGAGCTCGTGCACGGGGGTTGCCCCGCCGGCGACGGGCGCCGCGTCGCTCCACTCGCGGAGAAGCTGCTGCCGCTCCACCGCCCCCAGCAGGGAGAGCGCCGACAGCCGTGATCCGGAGTCCGCCACCACCCCCGCGAGCAACGCCCGCCAATGATCGAGCATCCGGACCATCGTCGGCGCGTCGAACAGATCGACGTTGTACTCGAGGGTGCCGCCGATCCCGCCGCTCCCTTCGGTCAACGCCAGCGTCAGGTCGTACTTCGCCGCCGTCTCGCTCCCCGGTGTCGGCGGCATCGGCCGCATCGTCAGGCCCGGCAAGTCGCTGCCCCCGCCCATCGGCGCGTTCTGCAACGCGAACATCACCTGGAAGATCGGCGAGTGCGCCCGGCTGCGCTCCGGCTTGACCTCCTCCACCAGCTTCTCGAACGGCAGGTCCTGGTGCGTGTAACCCGACAGCGTGTCCTCGCGGACCCGGCCCAGGAGATCGACGAACGACGGATCCCCCGACAGATCGCCGCGCAGCACCAGCGAGTTGACGAAAAACCCGATCAATCCCTCGAGCTCCGCCCGGTTGCGGCCCGCGATCGGCGTCCCCACCGCCAGGTCCTGCGCCCCCGAATAGATCCCCAGGAGCGTCTCGAAGCCCGCCAGCAGCACCATGAACAGCGTCGTCCCCGTCGCGAGCGCCAGCGCCGACAGACGGCCCGTCAGCGCCGGCTCGAGCCACAGCGGCAGGCTCCGTCCACCGAACGTCTGCACCGGCGGACGCGGCCGGTCCGTCGGCAGCTCGAGGAACGGCGGCACTCCCGCGAGCTTCTCCCGCCAGTGCTCGAGCTCGCGCCGCAACGTCTCCCCCGACAGCCGGCGGCTCTGCCACACCGAGAAGTCCGCGTACTGCACCGGCAGCGGCGGCAGCGCTTCGCCCAGCGGCCGTCCCGCGACCGCCGCCGCGTAGAGCGCCGTCACCTCCCGCACCAGCACTCCCATCGACCACCCGTCTGAGATCACGTGGTGCAGGTTGAGCAGCAACGCGTTTTCCCGGGCGGCCAGCCGCACCAGCGTCCCCCGCAGCAAGGGACCGCGAGCCAGATCGAACGAGCGCAGCGAATCCTCCGCCACCCGCCGCGTCAGCTCCCGCCGGCGCTCCTCTTCACCCAGCGCCGACAGGTCGATCGACGCGAGCGCGAACGGCCGCGCGGCGGCCGGGTGCACCACCTGCAGCGGTCCGTCGGTCCCCGCAACGAACGTCGTGCGCAGCGTCTCGTGACGCCGCGCCAGCTCGCCGAACACCGCCGCGAGCTGCTCTTCGGCCAGCTCGCCCGCGAGCGACAGGGCGAGCGGCATGTTGTACGCCGCGCTCCCCGGCTCGAGCCGATCGAGGAGCCACAGACGTCTCTGCGCGAACGACGCCGGGAACGTGCCGCCGCCCTCCGCGTCCCGCGGCAGGGGAACAATCGGCCCCGGGGCAACCCCCTCGCCCCCTCGCGTGGCGATGCCGGCGAGGAGCCCCGCCAGACCGGCGACCGTGGGCTGCTCGAAGAGCGCGCGCACCGGCAGCTCGACCCCCAGCCGGTCGCGCAGCCGGGAGACCACCTGGGTGGCGAGCAGCGAGTGCCCCCCCAGGGCGAAGAAGTTGTCGTGCACCCCCACCCGCTCGCGGCGGAGCAGGTCGCCCCAGATCCCCGCCAGCATCTCCTCCGCCGCCGTGCGCGGTGCCTCGTACGCCGCGCCCGCCGCCGCCTCCCCCGGTGCGGGCAGCGCCTTGCGGTCCACCTTCCCCGTCCGCGTCAGCGGCAGCGCCGCCAGCTCCACCCACGTCGACGGCACCATGAACGACGGCAGACGCGAACCGAGATGGACGCCGAGCGCCGCCACGTCGAGCGGTCCGCCCCCTTCCGCGGCCGACACGTACGCCACCAGCCGCCGGTCCCCCGACGCGCTGGCCGGGGCGGTCACCGCCGCCTCCCGCACCGCCGGATGCCCCGACAGCACGGCCTCGATCTCGCCCAGCTCGATGCGGAAGCCCCGCACCTTCACCTGGCGGTCCATCCGCCCCAGGAGCTCGAGCGCCCCGTCGGGGCGCCAACGCGCCCGGTCTCCCGTGCGGTAGAGACGGGAGCCGCTGCCGCCGGACGGGTCCGGCACGAAGCGCTCTGCGGTCAGCTCCGGCCGGTTGAGATAGCCCCGGGCCAGCGCCTCGCCCCCCAGGCAGAGCTCGCCCGGCACCCCCACCGGCAGCATGCCGAGGCCCCCGTCCAGCACGAACGCCGTCGAGCCCGCCAGGGGCCGGCCGATGTCCGGCTCGCGCGCCGTCCCCGGGATCCCCGGCGCCACCTCCGTTCCCGTCGAGTACGTCGTGTCCTCCGACGGTCCATAGAGATTCCACAGCCGCGCCACAGAAGCCCCGTGGATCCGCTCCGCCAAGGCGCCGCGCAGCGGCTCGCCCGCCAGGTTCACCGTCCGTACCGCCGCCGGCAGCGGGCCGAGGTCGAGCAAGCCCGCCAGCGCCGACGGCACCGTGTTGACCAGCGTCACCTCCGACGCCGCCGGCAGCCCGGCGAGCGCCAGCGCGTCGTCCGCCACGATCACCGCGCCCCCCGACGACAGCGGCACGAAGAGCTCGAAGATCGACAGGTCGAAGCTGGTCGAGGTCGAGAACAGCACCCCCGCGAGCTCCGCCGCGGAGTACCGGGCGAGCGCCCACTCGACCAGACGGAGAGCGCTGCCGTGCGGGATCGCCACCCCCTTGGGAACCCCGGTCGATCCCGACGTGTAGATCAGGTACGCCAGGTTTTCTTCCGCGGCACTTCCGGAAACCAGCGCGGAAACCGGCGTGGAAGCGGGCGCCGCCGCCGTCCCGGGAGTCGCCTCGTCGACGTAGAGCGCGGGGATGTCGGCGGTGAAGCCTGCCGGCCATGCCAGCGAGCGCTCCGCCACCACCAGCGCCGCCCCGGTGTCCGCCAGCAGGAAGCGCAGCCGCTCGGCCGGAAGCGCCGGATCGAGCGGCAGATACGCCGCACCGCTCTCGAGCACCGCCAGCAGCGTCACCACCAGCTCCGCGGTCCGCCCCAGGCGCACGCCGACGATCCGCTCCGGCCCCATGCCGAGTTGCGACAACCGCCCGGCCAGACGCCGCACCCGTTCGGCGAGCTCGCCGTAGCTCAGCCGCTCGGTGCCTGCGATCACCGCCGTCGCCGCCGGCGTCCGCGCCGCCTGCGCCGCGAACACCCCATGGAGCGTGCCCGAAAGCCGCGGCACCGTCTCCGCCTGGCTCCATTCCCCGACCAGCTGCTGCCGCTCCGCGGCGGTGAGGAGCGGCAGCTCGGCGAGCCGCGCCTCCGGCGCCGCGGCCAGGGCGCCGGCCAGTGCCGTGAAATGGCCGAGCAGGCGGACCGCGGTCACCGCGTCGAACAGGTCGCGGCGGAATTCCAGGAGGACCGCGAGATCCGGCCCGCCCTCGATCAGCTCCAGGGTGAGGTCGAACTTGGCCGCACGCTCGGCCGTGGCCAGGCTGCCGAACGGAGCGAGCGTGAGACCCGCCAGCTCGCCCTCCTCGACCGGCGTGCCGTGCAGCAGGAACATCACCTGGAAGAGCGGCGTGCGCGCGAGGCTCCGCTCGGGCGCCAGCTCTTCGACCAGGCGCTCGAACGGCAGGTCCTGGTGGGCGTAGGCGGAGAGCGCCGCCTCGCGCACCACGGCGAGCAGGCCGGCGAAGGTCGGCTCTCCCGCCGGAAGGCCCGGGATCTGGGCGCGCAACGCCAGGGTGTTGGCGAAGAAGCCGATCAGCCCTTCGAGCTCGGGACGGCGGCGGTTGGCGACCGGCGTCCC
>JAJKHS010000129.1 GCA_021154885.1 Thermoanaerobaculum sp. | reverse complement strand
TGAATTCTCTGTCGGCGTAGCGGACCTGCGTTTGCGGGTGACCATCCCTCCAAGGGGCGAGCTATGCCGTAGCGCTGGGATAGGCCGGTAAACAAATACCGCCGAGGTAGGCTGGATCGCAACGAAATAGACCCATCCTCGCCCTGGTAGGGCCTACTCTTCAACCTGCTCGAACTCCGCCGGCTTTACCCAATGCCGCCGGTAGTAGACTTCGATGCGCTGGAAGATGTCGCCGAGGGCGTGCCCTTGGGCGAGAGTCTTCTGGAGCACGAGCCAGGCGGCGAGAGCGTCGCGGTGCAGCCCCCAGCCCTTCATGATCGCGTAGCACTGCGCCACCAGCTCGGCAGCGCGAGCGACCTCTCCCTTCCACGTGAGCACTTTGGCCAAATCGATCGAGACGAGCACGACCTCCTGGTTGAGGTCCCGGACCCGGAGCTCCTCCCAGAGCTGTCCGAGGATGCTCTCCGCCCCGGCCAAGTCCCCGAGGTTCGCCGCGATTTTCCCTTCCAGCCAGTGCAGGCGGAGCTGAGTGAAGTCGTCCTGGAACTTTTTGTACAGAGGACGGGCACGGTCGAGGATGACCAGCGCTCCCTCTGCTCGACCGCTTTCATTCAAAAACTTGGCGAGGTCATGCTGAGCGCAGAGCTCCAGCCGCGGGTCCCTGGCAGTATCGATGAGCGCCAGGGCCTTCCTGATGTGAGCAAGGCCCCGCTCGGGATTTACATACCCGATGACATCGCCCATTTGGAGAAGAATGCGCCCCTGCTGATGGGGATCACGGGCTTTCCGGTAGATTTCCAGCGCCTCCTCGAGCGTCGACTCCGCGGTCTCGAACTCTCCGATGTCTTTGATGTACGAGGCTTCAAGGCCGATGATATGGGCCGCCTCCAGGGGATCGCCGGTTCCACCCGCCGCGATTCGCCACGCCTCGTTGAACGCTCGACGCGCGCCTTCGAAATCGGCCGCGATTCGCTTTACATTGCCGAGCGCAGCCCAGGCGCGGGCGAGGAGGTCGGCGACGCGCTGCTCGCCCAGCGTGGCCGGGTCGAGCCGCTCGGCCACGGTGATCGCCAGCCGCACGACGTCGATGGCCTCTGCGGGCTCCGTCCGCATGTGCCAGCGGCCCGCTTCGAGGAGCCGGTCGTAGAATCCCCAGGTGTGGAAGCTCTCGTCCGCCTCCACGACGGCAAATCGAGTCTGCGGATTCAGGGGCTCCAGGGAGGACCACTGCTCCCAGCCCCGGAGCCTCTCCAACGCCAGCCTCTGCTCCTCCCGGGTCGCGAAGGCCAGGGCCCGCTGGAATACCTCCTCGTACGCTTCCTCCCAACCGGAGGACCAGAGGCCGATCTCGGAGATGGCCCGGTGGGTCCTCTCGAAGCACTGCGGGCAGCCGCTCAACAGGTGCCGGACGATACGCTGCGACTCCTCCCTCGAAGCCTCGGCGCGGAGAAAGCGACCCATCAGTTCCTCCTGGACGTGCCACTCTGCCATGGATCCCCCCTTTGTCTTCCCTGTTTCCGTGTCGGCCATTCTACTCGAAGGAGGGAAGGAAGACAAAAAGACCGCCGGAGCGTGCCGGCGGGAATCCGAAGCAGGCTCGACGTGCGGCTAGTTGCGGCCGTTGGGGTCCATGCCATCCCGGCCGTCCGTCGGGGTCCCCGCCGTGGGGGCGGTGCCGGACGTGGGTGCGGGGCTCCCGTCGGGGTCCATCCCATCGCGGCCCTCGGCGATCCAGGGGACGAGCCGGTCGAGCGCCTTTTGGAGCCAGGTCACGAGGCTGGGCGCCTTCTGCCGCGCGGGCTCCTTGCCGGCCGCCATCGCCGGCGAGGCCGCCAGGAGGAGGACAAAGAGGAGGAGGACGAAGGTACGAAACCCTGCATTGCGGATCATGGAGAGACTCCCTCCGGGACGAACGCCGGTGCCGCCCCACCACGGGGCGGAGGGTTCGTCTCTCCACTAAGAGTGCAGCGGATGGGGGCAGTCCGGGAGAAAAATCGCGAAACCAGAGTGAGAGGGGCACCCCAGAATCCCATGGAAGCGAGGTGCAGACTCCTCCTCAAAGCGGCTAACCCGAGCTCGCCTTTGCTCGCTGATCCTTCATTTCTTCGCCGTATTGTTCGATGACGCCTGTTTCGTGAGTCGATCAAGGGCGTCAGGGAGCAGCCGTTCGGAGAAACCCGCCAGGAACGACCAGACCAGTAATTTGGCATGATCAATCCCAGCCGAGGGTCCGGCCGCGAACAGATATTTTTCGAAGCTCAGACTTCCCTGGGCCGGTTTTGGAACAGTGTACATCGTGGGGAAGAGATCACCCTTCAAAAGCCCTGCGTCAAAAACACAATACAACACGAGAGCGCCCACCGCGCCCAGAATCGGTGACAGAAGGATCTCTCGCTTGGCTGTCCGCAAGGCCAGCAAATTGCTGAGCGGGTCACCATCTTGAATTGGCGACTGGACTCTCTGGAGCATGCTGAAGGCACCTCCCAAGAGCCCGGCAATGATGACCATGACGAGCGTCGTGAAAAAAGGACTATCGCCGCCGTATCTGTTGATGATGGCGACCAGTGATCCGACAAGGGCAAGCGCCAGAATGGCGACTCCACTATTCTTCCAGCCACCGTTTCCTGTCCACCACCCCGTGACGAAAACCATCGCTCCAAGGAAGAGGGCCGCAACTATGGGAATGCCTTTAAGATTTGTCAACAGGCGGCCTATGACTGGATATGACAGACCCAGAATGAGCAGCAGGACGCCTGTCATCACTTGAACCCGATGGGAGAAGCCTGTTCTTTCCACCTCGATCCCTTGACGCACGGCGTAGTATTCGGTGAGCGCAAGAAGCAGGGACGCCATGTCGTTCCGAAGAACGTCACCCTTGGCGTCCGGGTCGTGAGTCTTCTCGTACAGCGCGTATTGATCTTTCGTCACGATGCTCCGGTAGCGGTCGCGCAGATACCACGCGCGGGCAGCGACTTCGGCGTCCGGCAGGAACATGAGGATCATCCTCTGGAAAGCAAAGGCCGTGGCCCAGGTGAGCCGATCTTTTTCATGAAGCGCCTTGGCTTCAGCGGCAAAGCGCTTGACCGAATCAGGTAGCTTCTCTGGGTCGAGACGCTCGTATTCCACGTGAAGCTGCGTGTAGTAGTCGTCGAGGACCTGGTCGCGACGTGGCAAACGCAATCGTCGAAAGGCTTTGAATTTTTCCAAGAACGAATCAAGCTTAGTCACCTGAACCTCCTCTCGATGGAGAGCCATTGGAGTAGACGGACAGTTCTCTGGAATTCCCAAGAGCTCCTGAGGAGCTCGGCGTCTCGATGCCTGGAAGACGCCGCCGAGCGCGTACACTGCGGGCCGGTGAAGCGACAGTCAGCGATGGAACGTCTATGGAGAAAGGGGACCGGAGAGCAGCCGGGAGAGATTCTCCATCGTCAGCAGCTCGATCTCCGCAGGATCTTCGAGGAACGTCTTCACGTCGGCCACGATCCGTCGCCAGTCTGCGGTCTGGATGCGCTCGAGGACCGGTTCCTTCCAGCTCTCACCGGCAATCTCGGGCCCGTTCCAGCCGGTCTGGCGCAAGGCGTTGTTGAGCAGCACGAGGTTCGGCGAGGGCCAGGCCGGATCGCTCAGGTACCAGAGGAGATCGTAGAAGTCTCTGCCCTTCGGAAAGGCGCGCTGGAGCACCGCGTGGAGCTTTCCGGCCAGCAGCGAAGCCGGGTCATGGTGCTGGAGATGGAGCGTCACCTGGCGCCGGATAATGGTGGTCGCCAGGATCGCGCCTGGAGGTGGGTTTGTGTCCACTTCGACCTTCACGGCGAGGATCTCGTTGGGGTGTGGGGACAACCCCAACTCTAAGAGGAGCCGTGGAAAGCGAACGAACGCGCTGTGCACCACCCGCTGGGCGTTCGCCTTGATCTCAATTTCGTATCCCTCCCGTTGCAAGTCGGAGCGGATGGCCTCGAGGTAGGATTCAAAGTCGTAGCCGCGATCGGGACGCTCCAAGGCGAAGTCGAGGTCTTCGGAGTAGCGGCGAATCGAATACAGGAAGCGGAGGGCGGTTCCTCCCTGGAAGGCGAGGGGGACCATGGCGCCTGCTCGCTGGAGCGAGGACAAGATCCGGGCCTGGAGGTACTCGCGAGCCCGGTTTTTCGCTTCGGTGGGCGTCCGCGAGGCTTGGAGACGGCTCTTCAGATCCTCTTTCATAGGATCTTGTACTCCCTCGCCTCGGTCTCCGCCAGTTCGACGATCCGCTCGGCGGCGCGGAGGAGCTTGGGCTTGGCCGAAGCCGCCGCCAGCCGGCGAAGCTCCGTCTTGTCGAGGACCTCCAGGTTCTGCAAGCGCAGCTCGGAAAGGTACTCGGGGGAGTCGGCGTCCGGTTCCAGGTAGACGAGGTCCAGGAGGGCCTTTTCGGGCGTTGCCAGAAAAGCTTCCTGCCCTCCGCCCAGGTCCGTCTTCAGGAACCCGGTGAAGAGATCAACCTGGAGATGCCGGAAATCGTAGACCCCGAGCGGTGTGTCCCACCGGCCAGGCCGGCCCGTGGTGATGCTGGTGGTCACCGGGACGTACTCGGGAATCAGCGAGTGCTGCGCCAGGACCGACTGCAGGCTGACGTAGGAACCCGGGACCAGCCGGTTCGCCACCAGGAACGGGTGGGGGCGGACCTTCTGGAACGGCGGCGCCAGGGCGTAGAGGCCGCGCCGGAGCTGGTAAAGCCGGCCGGCTCGCGTCCAGCGGGAGAGCTGGCGGCGGACGTCCACGGGGTCGACGTCCCCGGCCAGGAGGAGACCGGTCTCGAACACCGGCTCGCTACCCACGATGCCGAGGAGGTCCTCGAATCTCATGGCGCCAATGTAGCGCGATCGGTAAGTTGCTGCAACGGAATTGAGCGGGACGAGCTCCTACTCCACGCGGAGCACCGTCGCGAGACCGAGGCGGCGGAGCCGGCGGCTGGGGACGTAGCTCGCGAGAAGCGCCAGAGCGAATACCAGGAGCGTCGCGCCAGCCAGCACCAGCGGGTCGTTCGCCGAGACTCGGAAAAGGAGAGGTTGAAGGTAGCGGGCGGCTCCGAGCGCCAACACCAGGCCGGTCAGCGCGCCGAGCCCGCCGATGGCCAGCCCGTGGCGCAGAGCGAGCCAGAGCACTTGGCGCCACCGGGCTCCGAGGGCCATCCGTACTCCCATCTCGTAATGTCGCCGCGCCAGCGCATGGGCCACGACTCCATACAGGCCAACGCTCGCCAGAGCCAGCGCCAGGAGACCGAAGAGCGTCAGGACCGCCGCGCCCATGCGCCAGGGGCGCATCTGGGGAGCGACCAGGTCCGACAGCGACTGGACCTCGACGAAGGGGAGGTCGGGCGCCACGGCCAGCACCGCGCGCCGCACCGGCCCGATCAGCGCTGACGGATCGCCCGCGGCGCGCACCAGGAGGGCCCGGGCGGCCAGCGCGGCCGGAGCCTGGCGGAGAGGAACGTAATATTGCAGGGCCGGACTCTCCTGGATGTCCGAGCGCCGGGCGTCCTGGACGACTCCCACGACAGTCGAGCAGGGCGAGGCGTTGCCGCCGATCTTGAGGCACTCGCCCAGAGCGTCCCGGCCCGGCCAGAGCCGGCGGGCCATAGTCTGGTTGACGATCGCCACCGGCGCCGCGCCCGTCCGGTCCTGGCTTGTGAAGGCTCGTCCCCTCAGGAGGCGGGTGCCGGTGGTGACGAAGAAGCTCTCGGCGACGGCGTTGATGGAAGGCCCTCCGGATTCGGTCTCCGGTACTCTTTCGACCCCGGGCACGATCAGCTCCTCCTCCCGGCTGGTCGCGAAGGGGATGGTCGCGGCGAGGCTCTGGTGCCTCACTCCCGCCAGCAGGCGCACCCGCTCCGCGGCCCGATGGAGGATCTCGTTCACTCGCGCGGGGGGATACCCAGTGCTCTCCAGGTACAGGGTCACCAGGACGAGCCGGTCCGTGTCGATCCCGAGATCGAGGTGGAGGACGTTGTAGAGGCTCCGGGCGAACACGCCCGCGCCGACGAGCAGGGCGAGCGTCAGGGCGACCTGTGTCGCGGCGAGAGCGACGTCCAGCCGGAGGCTTCCCGTGGACCGCTCCCGGCCGCCGCTCCGAATGGCGGAGGTCAAATCCCTCCGGCTCGCCCACAGGGCCGGGACCGCTCCCGAGAGCAAGGCGGCAATCGCCACCAGAACGGCGACGAGGCCGAGAGTGCGAAGGTCGAGCGGCACGACCTCGGCTTTGATCTCGGGCAGGATCCATCGCTGCAGGACGATGCTCATCGCGGGGCAGGCCAGGAGGGCCGCGATGCCGCCCAGACCAGCCAGCACGACCCCTTCGCACACCATCAGCCGGGCCAGCCGGCCGCTTCCGGCTCCCAGCGCCAGTCTCAGACCGAGCTCGCGGCGACGGTCCAGCCCGCGCAGGAGGAGCAGGCTCGCCACGTTCGCGCACGAGACGAGGAGCACGATCCAGGAGAGGCCGGCCAGCCAGACCACGACCGGCAGCGAGCTCGGGGCGTCGGGTCCCTGGGCCCGCTGAATGGGGGTGAGGCGCACGCGGGCCTGCGGGCTGGGCCGGCCCGCCTCGGCAGCGCCGGCCCGAAACACGGTCGTCGCCTCCTGGCCCGCGGGGCCCGCGGCGACCTCGTTCCGCAGACGAACGACGATCTCGAGGAACTTGTTGCCGCGCCTTTCTGCCCAGCGAGGTCCAAGGAGCCGGGAGGCAGCGTTCATCGGCAGCCAGAGGTCCGCGGTCTCCAGGTCCACTCCCGTGAAGCGGCTGGGGAGGACGCCGACGATGGTATAGGAATCGCTTCCGAGGACGATCTGCCGTCCCAACACGTCCGCGCCGCCGAAGCCCCGCCGCCACAGGTCGTAGCCCAGCAACGCGACGAGCGCCGGCCTGCCGGGCTCCCCCTCGGCCGCGGCGAAGAGGCGCCCCCGGACGGGCTGAGCTCCCAGCAGCCGGAAGAAACCCGGCGTGGCGAGCACGGTCCTGAGCTTCCGCGCCTCGACGCCCCGTCCCTGCGGCATCTCCGTCGCAAAGAAGGCGCCGGCGGACGAGAAGGCTCGGACCTTCTCCAGTTCGCGGAGGATCGGATAGGACGCCTGGCTCGCGGTGACCTCGCCAAGGCCGGAGACCGTGTCGGTGAAGTAGACGCGCCGGACCCGCTCAGGCTGCTCGACATGCGCGGGGGGACGGAACAGGAGGGCATCGAGAAGGCCGAGCATGGCCGAGCTGGTGCCCAATCCCAGCGCCAGACAGACAAGCGCCATGACCGTCAACGAGCGGTTGCGTAGCAGACCCCGAACCGCAGCGCGGAGATCGAGGCCGAAGCTGCTCATAGTCCCCTCGGCTGACTCCTCATGGAGTGGTAGAATTTCATAGAAATACCTACTTGTTCCCATCTAGATTCACCCCTCCATGACCCTCCCCCCAACCGGCGGCGACGACTTCCACAAGACGGCAGCCTGGAGATCTCAGGCCCTCATCGCGGGCGCCGCGGTCCTTTTCGGCACGGTGACGGTCGGCGGCAGCTTCTTTCATCAATCGGGTTTCTCGCTCTATGAGATCGCGCTCTACCCTCTGATCCTCACCTTTCTGATGCTCCTGCCCGTCCTGGGGCGAGGCAGGAAGTACAGCCTGCGCAAGGAGATGCTCCCCTTCTTCGCGGTGTATGGATTGATCGGCGCGCTCGCCGAGCTGGCGCAGTTCGGCGGCATCGTGCTGGGTGTGCCGGTCGCGACCGTCTCCCTCCTGCTCTATACCCAGCCCATCTGGACCAGTCTGCTGGGGAAGCTCCTGCTTCAGGAGAGGATCACGTGGCGCAAGACGCTCGCCGTCATCCTGGCCTTCTGCGGTGCCGTCGTGCTGATCCAGGGGGAGCTCGGGATCGGCGGCGACGTCCGGGGGATCGCCGCCGCGACACTGGGCGGCGTCTTCGTCGCGCTCTGGGTGATCTGGGGACGGAAAAGTGGAATTCACCAGCAGCATTCCGTCACGACGACCCTCGGCTGGTCCGCTTTTTCGTCCGCCTGGCTGATCGTCTTGTGGCCCGTGTTCTTTGCGATGACTCGGGACCGGGCGTTGTCGCGCCTGTCCCTGAGCTTCGAATGGAAATACTGGCTCTTCCTGGCCGTCTTCGCTCTGATCGCCGGGGTGCTGCCGAGCCTGCTGCTGTTTCGCGGCCTGCAGACGGTCCCGGCGTCGACGGCCGGCATCATCCTGCTCCTGGAGCCGGTCAGCGCCAGTCTGATGGCCGCTCTGCTCTTCCGGCAGCCGCTCGGCTTGCACACCCTGGCCGGCGGGTTCCTGATCCTGCTGTCGAATTTCCTGCTGGCGGGGGAGACGTAAGATCAGATTTTCAGCTTCGCCATCAGCTTCTTGATCGCCGCGGCGCTCTGCATGACGTAGAAATGGACAGAGGGGACGCCGCGGTCCAGGAGCTCCTGGGCCTGCCGGGCGGCCCACTCGACGCCGATGTCCACCACGCGGTCGGGGTGAGCGAGCACCTCGTCGGCCAGCTCGGCGGGGACTTCGACGTAGAAGGTGCGGGGGATCGAGGTGAGCTGTTTTTCGGAGGTCAGGATCTTCAAGCCCGGAATGATCGGCACGTCGATCCCCTGCTGGCGGCAGATGTCCACGTAGTGGAAGTAGTGCCGGTTGTCGAAGAACATCTGGGTCACCACATAGTCGGCGCCGTTGTCGACCTTCTCCTTCACCCGCTTGGCGTCGAGCATCAGGTTGGGCGCCTCGAAGTGCTTCTCGGGGTAGCCGCCGACGCCGATGCAGAAGCTGGTGGGCTCGGCGTCCAGGAGGTCCTGCTCGAGGTAGCGGCCGCGGTTCATGGCGGCGATCTGGCCCACCAGGTCGCAGGCGAAGCGGTTGGCGCTGCGGCCGTATTGAAGGGGTTTCTGAAAGCCGCTGTCGTCGCCGCGCACGGCGAGGACGTTGTCGATCCCCAGGTAGCGCAGCTCGATCAGGAAGTCCTCGGTCTCCTCGCGGGTGAAGCCCTGGCAGAGGATGTGGGGTACGGCGTCGATGTGGTACTTGTTCTGGATCAGCGCGCACACTCCCAGCGTGCCCGGCCGCTTGCGCTTGACCCGGCGCTGGATGCCCTGCGGCGTCTCCTCGTAGATGACCTCCGCCGCATGGCTCGTGATGTCGATGAACGGCGGATGGTACTTGACCAGGTCGTCAATCAGCGCCAGGAGCCCCTTGACGTCGCCGCCGCGCATGGGCGGGATGATCTCGAAGCTGATCAGCGGCTCTTTGGCGTTGGCCAGGTGATCGATGACTTTCATGGTGGAGGGAGAGAGTATCAGAGGCCGGCGGACACGAGAATCCGCGCGAGAATCCAGAGGCCGGTACGCGGATGAAGGCGGGTGCCCTCCGAAGCCTCACCCCCGTCCCCTCTCCCGGGGGGAGAGGGGGGTCTCATGCGGAGGGGGATTGCCAATAGGACGTGCTGTCGCTCCACGTCCGGTGTTGAAACACCAAGCGCCTCCTACAAGCTCCATCCTCTCAGCCAAGTCCCCCCTCTCCCTCCGGGAGAGGGGACGGGGGTGAGGCTTCGGAGGGCAGACTCCCTCGATCCTCTCCCAGCCCCCTGTACGCCCGCAGCCAGGGCGGTATTGTAGAGTCCCCCAATGACCTCTCGCCGGCGGTCGCTACGGCTGGTGGGCGATGGCGCGGCGGCCGTCGTCTCGCTCTGGGCCGCCTTCGTGGTCCGGGTGCACCTGGCCGTCCCCTGGACTCGCGGCCTGCTGCCCGGCGATCGCCTCCGGTTCCTCTCCCGGGAGTGGCTGGTGGTGCTGCTGGTGCAATTCGCCAGCCTGTACTTCTTCGGCTTCTACGATCCGCCCCGGCCGCGCAGCCGGTCTGAGCTCGCCCGCCGGCTGGCCGCCGCTGCGGTGTTCCAGGCCATGGGCCTTGCGGCCTGGTGGTTCCTGGCCAACCGCGAGTTCCCGCGCTCGGTGCTGCTGCTGTTCGTGGCCTGCGACTTCTCCCTGCTGCTGCTCTGGCGGCTCCTCCTCGACCGCACGGAGCGGCGGCAGGAGCGGCGGGTGGCCATCGCCGGCGGCGGCGCGGCAGCCCGCGAGCTCGCCTTGACGCTGGCCGCCGAGCCCTGGCACGGCCTGACGGTCGCGGGCTGGGTGGAGGTCCCCGGCGAGGTGCCCCGCGAGGTGCCCGGCGAGGCGGAGCCGCCGGCGCTGGGACCCCGGCTGGGCACCACGGAAGATCTGCCGGCCCTGCTCGCCGCGGGACGGATCGACGACATCCTGCTGGTGGGGAGCGACGACTCGTGGCAGACGCGGCTGATCGACGGCTTGGCCGGGACGCGGCCGGACCACACCAGCGTCCTCCTCCTTCCCGGCCCCTTCGAGAGCCTCATCGGTCGCATGCGCTATCGCTGGGTGCACGACCTGCCCTTGATCGAGGTGGTGCGGGAGACGGAGTGGCGGATCAACTGGCCCCTGAAGCGACTGCTCGACCTCGCCGGCGGCGCTGTGCTGCTCCTGCTCTCGCTGCCGGTGATCGGTCTCTGCGCCCTGGCCGTGCGGCTGACCTCGCCGGGCGGCGTGCTCTACCGGCAGATCCGCGTCGGCCGCGGCCAGAAGCCGTTCACGCTCTACAAGCTGCGCACCATGCGGCTGGATGCCGAGGGGGACTCCGGCGAGGTGCTGGCCCAGCCGGGCGATCCGCGGCTGACCTCGATCGGCGCCTTCCTGCGCCGCTTCCGGCTGGACGAGCTGCCGCAGATCTTCAACGTGCTCGCGGGCTCGATGAGCCTGGTGGGGCCGCGGCCGGAGCGCCCCGGGTTCGTCCAGCGCTTTCTCAAAGAGGTGCCGGGCTACGCCGAGCGCTTCTCGCTGGCCCCCGGCCTCACCGGCCTCGCCCAGGTCAACGGCGACTACCACTCCAGCCCGCAGAACAAGCTGCGCTACGACCTCGCCTACATGGCAAACTGGACCCTCTGGCTGGACCTGTCGATCCTGCTGCGCACGGTGAAGATCGTGCTGACCTCGCAGGGGGTTTGAGGCGGGCCAGGACCCTCATCACCCCGGCCCTCTTCTCCCAGCCTCCCCCCCGTCCGCCGGGAGAAGAGGGAGTGGTTAGTCAGAAACCAGCAGAAGCAAGACCCCCCTGGGACCGCCGGCGTCCCGCCGGCCACTAACTCCGTTTTTCTTAGCCCTCTCTCTCCCGGCGGGTGGGGGGAGGCTGGGAGAGAGAGGGTTGGGAGAGTGAGGGTCCGCCCCGAAGGGGCGTGCCCCCAGCCCGGCACCGGCCTTAGAATGCACTTAGTAGATTGATGGGCCCACCCGCCCAGGGAGGACAGGATGGAACGCTATGACGAGCTGGCGGAGAACCAGCGCCGGGCCGTGCTGAGCCGCCAGGGGTTGACGGACCCCGCGCTGCGGCAGGCCGTGGCGGCGCGCGCGGCGGCGCTGAGCGGCGGGCCGGCGGCCGGGACGGGGGAGATCCCCGAGAAGCTCCGGGAGTACGTCGACGCCATCGCCCTCCACGCCTACCGGATCACCGACGAGGACGTCGCGGCCCTGCTCCGGGCCGGCTGCTCCGAGGACGAGATCTTCGAGGTCGCGGTCAGCGCCGCGGTGGGCGCCGGGCTCGCCCGGCTGGAGGGCGGTCTCGCCGTCCTGCGAGGAGGTGCGCGATGAGACTGGAGAAGGTGCGGCGCGGGCAGGGGATCAAGCGGCTGCTCTTTCCCATCATGGGCTGGAAGATCAGGACCCGGCTGCCGGACGTCGTCCGCACCCTCCTGTACCGGCCGGAGATCTTCGGCCGGGCTTACGGCCGGTGGATCCAGGCGGTCCTGCGCGGGCCGTCGCCGTGGAGCGTCTGGGAACGGGAGCTCTTCGCCTCCTTCACATCGCGCTGCAATGAATGCGTCTTCTGACGGGACCAGCACGGCGCGGTCGCGTCGATGGCCCACGGTGAAGAAGGTGAAGCGCTGATTCAGGCGGTGCTGGCGGACTACCGCACGGCGCCCATCTCCGAGAAGCTGCGGGCGATGCTCGGATTCCTGGAGAAGCTGACCCTGCGGCCGGCGGAGGTGGGGCCGGACGACGCCGCGCCGTTGCGGGCGGCGGGCCTCTCGGACGAGGAGATCAAGAGCGCCGTCCACGTCTGCGCGCTGTTCAACGTCATCAACCGGGTCGCCGACTCCCTGGGCTTCGAGGCCGCGGACCGCACGGGCTATGACAGGAGCGCGCGGCGGCTGGTGAGCGTCGGGTACGTGTAGGCCGCGCCTTGGGAGCGGGCTTGCCTTGCCGGTCAGAGTCTTTTAAGATGGACGCACGAGAAGTCCCGTTCCTTGACAACTGAAACGCCTTGTTTGGCAAGAGTCATGCCAGCGCCGATTCGCCATTTTGGCACATCGGTTGGAAATCGGACGCTAACCCGAGTCTCTTCAAAGAGTTACCTGATCTTGAAGCAGGCCGGGACGAAGCGCCGAAGAGAAAAAACGTCGTCGTTCCGAGGGGGTTGGAAAAACAGGCCACTTAACCCACATGGATTCAAAGGGTTGGAAGTGGGTCCCTCGGAATTGCCCTGAGCAGTACGGTGGGATTGCGACTTCCAGATGGGCCTCACCGCCTATCCGGTAATCGTGCTTTCTCGGAATTGCCCTGAGCAGTACGGTGGGATTGCGACGAGCAGAAGCCCTCCAAGATCGGGCAGAACTGGTATCCCTCGGAATTGCCCTGAGCAGTACGGTGGGATTGCGACTCTCCTTTCGGTGCATGCATTAGCACCAAAGTACATCTGTCTCGGAATTGCCCTGAGCAGTACGGTGGGATTGCGACATAAGCGTAATAAGCTTTCCCAGGACCTTGAGAACGGTCTTGCTCGGAATTGCCCTGAGCAGTACGGTGGGATTGCGACAAGTCGGAGCTTCACTTTCCTGATTCGCTTCTTCCGGCTCTTCTCGGAATTGCCCTGAGCAGTACGGTGGGATTGCGACCCGTGATCAGTAACGAAGGTCTTTCCATCCCCCATGTCAACCTCGGAATTGCCCTGAGCAGTACGGTGGGATTGCGACTGAATTGTCCGCCGTTGTCTCGAGTGAGTTTTACCATCTCGGAATTGCCCTGAGCAGTACGGTGGGATTGCGACAAACACGCGATCCGAAACGTTGCGATCTCCTCGTTACAATCTCTCGGAATTGCCCTGAGCAGTACGGTGGGATTGCGACAGAGAAACTGCTTATTGGGTGATTTCAAGATTGCTTTCGTGTGGCTCGGAATTGCCCTGAGCAGTACGGTGGGATTGCGACCTGTGTACATGATGAGAAGGATCTCCCCGCGCTCTGGATCGGTGTCTCGGAATTGCCCTGAGCAGTACGGTGGGATTGCGACCTTTGGGGTTGGGATATGTGCACCGTGGTATGTACGGTGCACATCCTCGGAATTGCCCTGAGCAGTACGGTGGGATTGCGACAGTGGTGCGTTGGCACCGATGGATGGTTCTGCTATTCCTCGGAAGTGCCCTGAGCAGTACGGTGGGATTGCGACCCTCCTCAGGATCCAGCTTGGCTGCCTCTTCCAGGAGTCGTCTCCGGTCCAACTTCGCGATCTTTTCTCTTAGAGGGTGTCTGGAAAGGCGGCCCGGGGCTGAAGACCCGGGCTACCGACGGTGGTCCCTGCGGGACCAAAGAGAACGAAAACTGCGGTCCCGCAGGGACCACCGTCGGTAGCCCGGGATTTCAATCCCGGGCGCGGTGCCGCTGTCGAGACTTTCAGACACCCTCTCAGAGAGATCTGGATCACCTGGTTCCTATTGCCGTGAGGTATGATTCCTCTCCGGTCGCCTCGCGGCCGGACCGAAGCCATGCGACGCCTTTCCGTCACCCTTCTCCTGTTGCTGGCGCTCACCCTGGGGTTGAGCGCCGGGCCCCACCCCTGCCATGCGGCGGCGCGGCCGGCCGTGATGGCGAGCCATGCGTCCTGCCATGAACAGCCTTCTCCGAAACCCGCGAAGAGCGATCACGACTGCTGCGATCCGGTGAAGGGCGGCCACATCCTGTGCGATCAGGCGTGCCAGGGCGCGGCGGTGATTGGCGTCGCGCCGACCCTGCCCGGAGTCCTGTCCTTCCAGGATCTGGCGGCACCGGTCCCGGACCGGTTGGGCTCCCTGTTCGTCCCCTCGATCGACCACGTTCCCCTGACCTGAAGCTCCTGACCCTCCGCCGTAGCGGCGCCGTCGTGGCGGGCTCGTGCTCGCCAGGCGGCGCGTGGAGCGAACTTTCTTCAGGAGTTTCTGGTCATGATGCGAATTTTCCAAGCCCTCAGCGCCTTGGCGCTTTCCCTCTCGATCACGGTTCCCCTCCGGGCCCAGGAGCCGACGCCCGCGCCCGCTCCGCCGGAGCATCAGCACGACATGTCGGGTATGGAAGGACACGACATGAAGAACATGAAGGGCATGAAGGACATGCCTGGCATGGAGCACATGCACGAGATGCCGGGCATGCTCGGCTCCTACAGCATGTCACGCGAGACTTCGGGGACGGCCTGGCAGCCGGACTCGACCCCGCACACCGGCGTCCACACGGAGTGGAACGGCTGGCACCTGATGACCCACGGCTTCGCCAACCTGATCTATGACCGCCAGGGCGGCCCCCGGGGGGACACCAAGACCTTCAGCGAGAACATGCTCATGGGCATGGCGACGCGGCCCCTCGGCTCCGGCCGGCTGGGTCTGCGGGCCATGCTCTCCGCCGAGCCCGGGACCCTCGGCCGCGAAGGTTATCCGCTGCTTCTGCAGACCGGCGAGACGGCCAACGGTGTCACGCCTCTGGTGGATCACCAGCATCCGCACGACCTGTTCATGGAGCTGGCCGCGACCTGGAGCGTGCCTCTGGGTGCCGCGGACGACCACAGCTCGGTCTTCATCTACGCCGGCCTGCCGGGCGAGCCGGCCCTGGGTCCGGCCACCTACATGCACCGCTTCTCAGGTGTGGACAATCCGGAGGCGCCCCTCGGCCACCACTGGCTCGACTCCACCCACGTCACCTTCGGCGTCGCCACTCTGGGCTGGATCCATGACGGTTTCAAGCTGGAGGGCTCGATCTTCACCGGCCGCGAGCCGGACCAGAACCGCAACGACATCGAGAGCCCCAAGATGGATTCCTGGTCTGTGCGGCTGACGTTGAACCCGACGCCGGACTGGTCCTTCCAGGTGAGCCGCGGCCATCTCCACAGCCCGGAGCAACTCGAGCCCGAGATCGACGTCGATCGCACCACGGCGTCGGCGGTCCTGAACCGCCCTCTCGCCGCGGGCAACTGGCAGACCACGTTCGCCTGGGGGCGCAACGACCGCAATCCCGGGCGGAGCACGAACAGCTTTCTGCTGGAATCGGCCGCCACCCTCGGAGAGCGGAACACCCTGTTCGGACGGGTCGAGCGTCAGGAGAACGACGAGCTGGCCGGCCACGGAACGGGGAGGACCTTCGACGTGGGCAAGCTCTCCCTCGGCTACATCTGGGATGGCGTGCGAATGGCGAGCTTCCGCGGCGGCCTGGGCGTCCTCGGCAGCGTGGCCCTGGTACCGCGGGAGCTGAAGGGAGATTACGGCGACACGCCGTTTTCGTGGATGGGGTTTTTGCGGGTGAAGATCTGATGGAAGAAACCGTACTTTCGAGACACGCTCTTAGTTCTACTCGCACCGTCGGGGACCCTCATCACCCCGGCCCTCTTCTCCCGGCCTCCCCCCCGGCCGCCGGGAGAAGAGGGAGGGGTTAGTCTGAAAGAAAAGACAAGAAGAGGCTGTTTTAGCCCTCTCTCTCCCGGCGGCCGGGGGGGAGGCCGGGAGAGAGAGGGTTGGGAGAGTGAGGGTCAGCCCCGAAGGGGCGTTGGCGACGTTGTGATCGGGCAATAAAAAAGGGGATGCCGAGCGAGCGGCATCCCCGTATAGAGAAGGAGACCGGTTCTAGAAGTTGTAGACCGTGTAGACGCCGATCTCCTGGAACTTGCCCTTGCTGCCCGCGTTCACCGAGCCGGTGGTGCCGGCGTCGCCGGTTGAGAAGGTGCCGCCCTTGACCTCGTCGTACTTGTAGACCAGCGAGGCGGCGAACGCCTTGTTGATCGTCCATTGAAGACCGGCGTTGTAATAGGTTTCTTTGAGGTTCGGTTTCAAATCCTTGCTGAGCTTGGCGGTGTCGTAACGGCCGAAGATGGACCACTCGGGGTTGAAGTTGACCTGGGCCCAGACCGACGTGCCGTCGGCCTTGTCCTTGGCGATCGTGGTCACGTTGTTCCAGTTGTCCGACTGGAAATATTCGCCGCCGATCTTGAAAAAACTGTTGCTGTAGGCGATCAGGGCGTCGCTGCGGGTGGCGGTGTGCAGGGCCGGGACCTGGTCGGTGTCCTGACCGCGCTTGCCGCTGTAGCCGCCGACCGCGAGGGCCAGGCCGGCGACGGGAGTGACGGCGAGCCGGCCCTCGAAGTCGACGCTCTTGCTGCGCGTGGGGTTGCTGTAGCCGCGGCCGTTGCCAACAGTCACGTAATAGCTCACGAGAGGGCTGCCGCCGAGGACGTGGAAACCCCACTCGGCCGAGGTGCCGAAGCTCAGGCGGTCGGCGATCTCCTGCTCGACGTAGCGCAGGCCGTAGAGGCCCTCGACGTAGGGTACCCACGGCGTGTCGGCGGAGCCGAGGCGCAAGGTGGCGAGCGGGTTGAGCTGAGCCTGGATATAAGCCTTCTTCACGAACACGTCGAAGCGGCGGGCGCCCTGGTCGCCGATGTCGGACTGGAACTGGGCGGACCACACGGGGTCGAACTGATGGGTGAAGGTGAAGTAGGTGCGCTTGACGTCGACGCCCACGCCGCTGTCGTTGCTCTTCTTGCCCGTGAAATCGTCCTTGTTCTCCTTCGAGCTCGCGTCGGCGTAGACGCGGATGCCGAATTTGTTGGCCGGATAGTCCGCGGCCTTGGCCGGCTTCGGTGTCGGGCGGTCGTAGGCGGGAAGGTTGTGCTTGAAGAGGTAGAGGTCCATCGCGGTCTCGTTCTCGGCGACGATCGTCTCGCCGTTGGGGCCGCGGCCGACCAGGGTGATGGCCGTGCCGACGTCGCCGGACGACTGCCAGGACTGATACCGCTCCGGGGTGTTGAACACGTACAAGCGGCCGTCCTTCTCAACCTCCTGGTAATACAAGCCCGTCACCTGCGCCGTGGCGACGGAGGCGGCCGGCAGCGTCAGGACGAGCGCCAGCAGGCCAGCCTTGAATAGAGCGGTTCTGCGCATCCTGCTCTCCTTTTCCATGGGATTTTTCAGTTGAGGTGCTCTCTGGCTCTTGCGAGTTGGCGTCAGCATAGGGACCGCGATGTACGGTCTTGCGACGCTCTGGTGACAGCCCTGCGACAGGAGCGTTGTCACGCCGCTGTCACACGACGGTAGGCGGGCTGCCAAACCCTTTTGCGAGACTCCTCCTGCGGACTGGTGGAACCGCTCCGCCCAAAGCGCAGCCAATTCAACCCTGACGATAAGGAGAGATTGATGATGCGGAATCGCAAGATAGCTCCCTTGGCCCTGGCGCTGGCCCTTGGCGCGAGCATCGGGAGCATGGCGCAGGCCCAGGCCGTCAAGGTCGACGCGAGCATCCCGGCTTACAGCAAGACGAGCGGCGTGTCGGGCAACCTGAGCTCGGTGGGCTCGGATACACTCAACAACCTGATGACGTTGTGGGCCGAGGGTTACAAGAAGGAGTATCCCAACATCCGCATCCAGATCGAGGGCAAGGGCTCGACGACGGCGCCGCCGGCGCTCATCCAGGGCACCTCGCAGCTCGGCCCCATGAGCCGCACCATGAAGGCGGAGGAGATCGACGCCTTCGAGAAGAAGTACGGCTACAAGCCCACGGCGGTCCGTGTCGCGGTGGACGGCATCGGCGTCTTCGTGAACAAGGACAACCCGGTCAAATGCCTGACGATGCAGCAGATCGACGGCATCTTCTCGCAGGGCCGCGCCTGCGGCGGCAAGGCGATCAACAAGTGGGGCGACGCCGGGGTGACCGAGGGCGGCTGGGCGAGTCAGCCGATCAGCCTCTACGGCCGCAACTCCGCCTCCGGCACCTACGGCTACTTCAAGGAGCACGCGCTCTGCAAAGGCGACTACAAGGCCACGGTCAAGGAGCAGCCGGGCTCGGCCTCGGTGGTGCAGGGTGTCACCGAGGACAAGTATGCCATCGGCTACAGCGGCATCGGCTACAAGACCTCAGGCGTGCGGGCCGTGCCGGTGGCCGCCAAGCCCGGCCAGTGCATCGACGACAGCGCGGAGAACGTGATCTCTGGCAAGTACCCGCTGGCGCGTTTCCTCTACGTCTATGTCAACAAGGCCCCCAATAAACCTTTCGATCCTCTCGTCCGCGAGTTCCTCAAATACGTCCTGTCGCAGCAGGGGCAGCAGACGGTCGTCAAGGACGGCTTCATCCCCCTCACCTCCAAGATCGTCCAGGAGGAGCTGGCGAAGCTCCAGTAAACGAATGGCGAACCCGGAGGAGAGAGTCGCCGACTCACCGGAAGCCCGTCTCCGGCTGCGCAACCGCAGCCGCGAGACGCCCCGCCGGCGGCTGGTGGCGGACCGCGCCGCCCGCTGGGTGGTCTCGGCGGGCGGCATCGCCATCATCGCCAGTATCCTGGGCATCCTGATCTTCATCCTGATCGAGGTCGCGCCCATGACGTTCCCGGCGAAGGTCACGCTGGTGCGTCAGGTGGCCGTGCCCGGCGCCAGCCGGATCGGAGCTCTGCTCGCCGACGAGCACCGCACCCACGTGGCCTCTCTGGACGCGGGGGGAGTCGTCCGCGTCGTCCGTCTGGACGACGGCAAGGAGGTCTACTCCTCCCCCGCGCTGGCGCCCGTCCTGGCCGGCATGACCGTGCCGGCGCAGAGCCGGGCCTTCGCCGCCGCCACCGGCGACGGCCGGGTGCTGATCAAGAAGATGGAGTTCAGCGTCACCTTCCAGGGCAGCGACCGGGTGGTGACGCCGGACGTGACGCCGCCCGTCTTCCTGGAGCTCGATCCCCAGCACCGACCTTTGAGCGCCTTCGCCGCCCAGATCGACGACGAAGGCGCCGCCACCGCCGCCGCCGTGCTGGCCGATGGCAAGCTGGCCGTGGTGCGGCGGGCCCTGGAAAAGAACGAGATGACCGGCGAGAGCAGCGAGTCGCTGAGCCGCGCCGAGATCGCCGTGCCGGGCCAGGTGACGGCCATGGTCCTCGATCCGCAGCAGCGCAACCTCTACGCCGGCACCGCGGGCGGCGACCTGCTCTGGTGGCCGCTCGAAGGCGCCCAGCCGGGCGAGCTCAAGGTGGCGAACGCCGGCGCGCCGGTGACCGCGCTCAACCTGCTGCTCGGCGGCAAGTCGCTGGCCGTGGGCCAGGACAACGGCGCCCTCTCCGTATGGTTCGCGGTGCGCCAGCCGGACGACACGCAGCGGCTCGAGCGCGTTCACGAGTTCCCCCGCCAGCCGGCCGCCGTGCGAGTGATTGCCCCGTCGCAGCGCGACAAGAGCTTCCTGGCCGCGAGCGGCAATCATCTCGGCCTCTTCTTCTCCACCGCCGACCGCACCCTGTGGACGGGACCGGCCCCGGTGGCGAACTTGACGGCGATGTTCTATTCCCCCAAGGCCGACGGCGCCTTCATGGCCGGGACCGGCCAGGCGGGTGCTGGGACCATTGCCGAGCTCGCCATCGCCAACCCCCACCCCGAGGTGACCCTGAAGTCTCTGTTCGGCAAGGTCTGGTACGAGGGCTACAACGAGCCGCAGTACGTCTGGCAATCGAGCGGCGCCTCGAACGACCTGGAGCCCAAGCTGTCGCTGGTGCCGCTGATGGCGGGCACGCTCAAAGGGACTTTCTACTCGCTGCTGCTGGCCATCCCCCTGGGCGTCTTCGGGGCGATGTACACCTCGCAGTTCATGCACCCGGCTTACAAGCGCTACCTGAAGCCGGTGATCGAGATCATGGCGTCGCTGCCCAGCGTGGTGCTCGGGTTCCTGGCCGGCCTGTGGCTGGCGCCCCGCATCGAGAGGGCGGTGCCGGCGCTGATCCTGGCCCTGATCGTGCTGCCGCTGACCGTACTGCTGACGGGGTATCTCTGGAACGCGCTGCCGCGGGCCTTTCGCGGCCGCTTCCCGGTGGGGACGGAGGTGCTGCTGTTCGTCGTCACGCTGGCCGGGGGCATCTGGCTCTGCGTGGCCCTGTCGCGCGGCTTCGAGAAGCTCGCCTTCGCCGGCGACTTCCAGTCGTGGCTGCTGCGCTCGACCGGTCTCGGATTCGATCAGCGCAACGCCGTGGTGGTGGGGCTCGCCATGGGCTTCGCGGTCATCCCGATCATCTTCGCCATCGCCGAGGACGCCTTCTCGAACGTGCCCCGGAACCTGGTGGCGGGCTCGCTCGCCCTGGGCGCCAACCGCTGGCAGACGGTGACGAAGGTGGTGTTCCCCACGGCCTCACCTGGAATCTTTTCGGCGATCATGATCGGCTTCGGCCGCGCGGTGGGGGAGACGATGATCGTCCTCATGGCCACCGGCAACACCCCGATCATGAGCTGGAATCCGTTCAACGGTTTCCGCACCCTCTCGGCCAACATCGCGGTCGAGATCCCCGAGGCGCCGCAGGGCGGCACCCTCTACCGCACCCTGTTCCTGGCCGGGCTGCTCCTCTTCGTCATCACCTTCATCATCAACACAGTGGCCGAGCTCGTGCGGCAGCGGCTGCGCGAGCGATACTCTCAGCTCTGATGCGGGAGCCTGCCAAGATGAGCGTCGCTTCCCACTCCCTTTCCGGAGCCCTGGCCGGCCGCGCCTCCCGCACCGGCACCCTCTTCGGACGCTCGCCGGGCCGCACCGAGGCCATGGGCAAGGCCCTCACCTGGCTGTGCGGCGGCGCCCTCGCCTTCAACCTGCTGCTGGTGATCGCCATCCTGACGCTCCTGGCCGTCAACGGGCTGAGCTATTTCTGGCAGCGCGACCTGGTGGAGCTGGACCTCAAGGACGGCCGCAAAGTCCTCGGCGAAATCTGGGAGGTCGAACAGGCGGCGAAGGTCAAGGCCACCGCCACTCAGGGACCGGAGGCAGCCATCGACCGCATCCGGATGAAGATCGGCAACCGCGACGTGAGCGGCCTCGACTTCGTCTGGCTCGACGCCAAGGACGTCGCCGCGCGCTCCCGCCCGGCGGGTGTCGTGATGCTTGAGCGTTTGGAGTGGGGAAACTTCTACGGCACGATGGCGGAGCTGCGGCGTGGCGGCCGGGTGCTCGCCTCGGGCCCCGAGGCGGTGTGGAAGGCGTTCGGTCCCCTCCACGAGCAGAAGCTCCGGGAGCTCGCGAAGATCCACGATTTGGAGAAGGGTGGGATCGGCGACGTCAACTACGAGATCGAGCGGCTGCGCCTCGCCGAGAAAAAGCTCGATCTCCAGAAGCTGCCGGCCGCCGAGCGGTCGCGGCGCAAGGCGGTCCTCGACGCCGGGCTCGCCGAGCGCCAAGCGGCGTATGACAAGCTGGCGTCGCGTCTCACCGCCCTGCGCGAACGGTTCTCGGCTGAGACACTGGTGATGCGCACGGCCGACGGCCAGACCAAGGAGATGGCGGTGGGCACTGTGCTCCAGGCGCTGCGACCCAACGCGATGGGAACCCTTTCCAAGCTCCGCGTCTATGTCGGGCGGGTGGGGGAGCTCGTCAGCCAGGACCCCCGGGAGTCCAACACCGAAGGCGGCATCTTCCCCGCCATCTTCGGCACGGTGATGATGGTCTTCTTGATGTCCTTCGCCGTGGCGCCCTTGGGCGTGCTCGCCGCCCTCTACCTGCGGGAGTACGCCAGGCAGGGCTTCCTGGTGCGGCTGGTGCGCATCGCCGTCAACAACCTGGCGGGCGTGCCGTCGATCGTCTTCGGCATGTTCGGCCTGGGCTTCTTCGTCTACCTGCTGGGCGGCTCCATCGACCGTCTGTTCTTCCCGGAGTCGCTGCCCGCGCCCACCTTCGGCACCGGCGGCATCCTGTGGGCGGCGCTGACGCTCGCCCTGCTGACCGTGCCGGTGGTCATCGTGGCGGCGGAGGAGGGGCTGGCGGCGGTGCCGCGCATCGTGCGCGAAGGCTCCCTGGCCCTGGGCGCCACCAAGTTCGAAACCATCCGGCGGGTGGTGGTGCCGGCGGCGGCGCCGGGCATTCTCACCGGTATGATCCTGGCCATGGCGCGGGCCGCCGGCGAGGTGGCGCCGCTGATGATCGTGGGCATGGTCAAGCTGGCTCCGGCCCTGCCGCTCGACGGCAAGCCCCCTTTCCTCCACCTCGAGCGGAAGTTCATGCACCTCGGCTTCCACATTTATGACGTGGGTTTCCAGAGCCCCAACGTCGAGGCTACGACGCCGCTGGTGTTCGCCACGGCCCTGCTGCTGATCGTGGTGGTGACGCTGATGAACCTGGTGGCGATCTCGTTGCGCAACCACCTGCGGCGCAAGTACGCGGGCAGCGCCGTCTAGAAAGAGAAAACCTGGCCATGGCTGATACCCAGACAGTTACCGCGACCGCCGCGACCGCTGCAGCCACTGCGGCCGAACGTGACCGGGCCGTCCGGCCGCAGATCGACAACCCGATCCTGCGCATCGAGGACCTCTCCCTCTGGTACGGGGAGAAGAAGGCGCTGAACGAGATCTCGCTCGAGATCCCGGAGAAACAGATCACGGCGTTCATCGGTCCCTCGGGTTGCGGCAAGTCGACGCTGCTGCGCTGCATCAACCGGCTCAACGACCTGATCGACGGCGTGCGCATCGAGGGGGACATCCGCTTCGAGGACGGCAGCATCTTCGATCCGCGGCTGGACATCAACGCCCTGCGCAAGCGCATCGGCATGGTATTCCAGAAGTCGAACCCGTTTCCCAAGTCGATTTACGAGAACGTGGCCTACGGCTGCCGCATCCAGGGGATCAACAAGAAGCGGGACCTGGACGAGATCGTGGAGAAGAGCCTGAAGAGCGCGGCGCTCTGGGACGAGGTCAAGGACCGTCTGGACGAGAGCGCCCTGGGGATGTCCGGCGGCCAGCAGCAGCGGCTGTGCATCGCGCGGGCGATCGCCGTCGAGCCCGAGGTGATTCTGCTCGACGAGCCCTGCTCGGCCCTCGACCCCATCGCCACGGCACGCATCGAGGAACTGATGCAGGACCTGAAGACCCAGTACACGCAGGTCATCGTCACCCACAATATGCAGCAGGCCTCCCGCGTCTCCGACCTTACCGCCTTCCTCTACCTCGGCAAGCTGATCGAATACGGACCGACGGAGAAGATCTTCATCAATCCGATGAAGAAGCAGACGGAGGATTACATTACGGGGCGGTTTGGGTAAACGGTTTGAGGCGATGAGATTTCAGATCCCCAGCAGATTACTGCTCAACTTCTCATACCCCTTCTCCGCCGCCCACAGGCTCAAGGGGATGGCCGCCAGCTCGTCCACCACCGGCACGGCCCGGCCGTCCTTCGTCAAGTCGATCGTCTTGATGTAGTGATGGCAGGTGTCGCAGGCTTCGACGCGGATGTGAGGCAGCTCCTCGGCGACGTAGACGGGGAGCTTGTCCACGTTCTCTTCGCCGCAGGCGGGACAGACGATCCGCCGGTACTCCCACTCCGTGGCGCAGAGCGAGCAGATCAGCGAGCGCTTGGCGCCGTCTCCCAGCGGCCGCAAGGCCCCGGCCTGCGGACTGCCGGAGCAGAGAGGACAGAGAGACGGCGTCTCCTCTTCCGCCTCGGAACGCTCCGTGTGGTCGGCGAGATGCTCGGCGTAGGGTTGCAGGAAGGCCCAGGAAATCAGGGCTTCGGGGGCGGTGAGCGCGGCGTCTTCGCCTGAGTGCCAGAATTCGTCGAGCACCTCCTCCCAGCGCATCCCACCCGCGGCGTTCAGCTCGGCGGCGGACTGCGCGAGAGGGGGCGGAGCGACGTCCTCGACGAAGGCGAGGAACGACGCGAACCACGGAAGCAGCGTGATCAGATTGAGCTCGTCGCGCAGCGAGCCCGGCGCACGAACCTTCTTCGCCTCGCCGTTCCCGGCCGCGAGATTTTCGTAGAGCGATTTCTGAAAGCTGGCGATGCGCTCGTAGAAGCGCAGGGCCTCGGCGGCAAAGGGATGCCTCGCGGCGAGCTCATTCGCGCGCTGGATCCGCTGGTCCCACTGCCTGCCGATGCTACCAAGACTGCCCGTCATTCTTTGGCCGCGGGATCCCGTGCTGCGGTCTGGTCATACCAGGCGCGATGGTACCTCGCCGCCCACTTGCGGGACACGTCCCCGCGGACGATCGACCCGAAGGCGCCACGCTCGACCGCCGTGCCCATGTAAACATGAATGATGAACAGGGCGATCGTCAGCAACGCGGCGATGGGATGCACGATCACGGCGATCAGCCGCAGGAAGCGCAGGCTCCACGGGATCCAGTTCGGCACCCAGAGGATCAGCCCGGTGAGGAACAGCACGATGCCGCACCAGAAGAAACCCCAGAAGAGCAGCTTCTGGCCGGGGTTGAACCGATCCTCGGGAGGAACCTGATCGTCCTCGTTGCGGATGTAATGCTTCACCGCGTGCCACCACTCCCGATCGCGCGGCGTGCTGCGCATCTGCGCGCTCCAGATGCGATCCATCCACACGACCGCCAGCGTGAAGATCAGGCCGGCCCACGGATGCAGCACGCGCGAGATCGTGGGCCCGCCCGTGATCGCGGAGAGCCCGTACAGCCAGGGAGACCAGAAGGCGAGGCCGGTGATCAGCAGGTAGACATAGGACAACCCCGCCAGCCAGTGCATGAGCCGCTCGCGGAAGGTGTACCGCAGGACGCGGCCGTTCGGCAGCAGGTGCGATTCGTCTCTCATGGCTGTTCCCCCTTCTTCGGAACCTCTTGATCTTCCTCGACGGTCTTCGGCCCGAAGCGCAGGTAGTGAACGAAGACGCCGAGCAGGCCGCCGACCATCGCGAGATTGCCGAGCCACTTGAGCGGCTTCTTCCACAGCCAGACCGTCCAGGGAACGTGCGGGTTGCTCGGCAGGCCGCCGTAGGCTTCCGGATTGGTGGCGTCGTGCAGGACGTAAAGGACGTGGGTGCCGCCGACGCCGGAGGGATCGTAGACGCCGGCGTGAGCGAACCCTGATTGCTCGCGGAGCTGCAGCGCGCGGGTCTCGCCCAGCGCCTTCATCTCGTCCTTGGTGCCGAAGTGCAGACAGCCGGTGGGGCAGGCCTTGATGCAGGCGGGCTCGAGGCCTTCGGCGACGCGGTCCGAGCAGAGCGTGCACTTGAAAACCTTGCGCGAGGGGCCGAACTTCGGGATATTGAAGGGGCAGCCGGTGATGCAGTAGCCGCAGCCGATGCACGCGTCCTGCTGGAAGTCGACGATGCCGTTGGCGTACTGGACGATGGCGCCGTCAGCCGGACAGGCGATCAGGCACCCCGGCTCCTCGCAGTGCATGCACTGGTCTTTGCGCATCAGCAGCATCAGGTTGCCGCCGTCGCCGTCCGGCTCATACTCGTTGAACTTGATCAGGTTCCAGAAGTTATAGGCCGTCTCGGGCATGGTCTGATAACTGTTCTGGAACGTGGTGTCGCTGAACGAGAGGTTGTTCCACTCCAGGCAGGCGACCTCGCAGGCCTTGCAGCCGATGCAGGTCGTGGTGTCGATCAGCTTGGCGACCTCCGGCTCTCGTTTCACTCCGACGCCGGGGACGGGGCCCGCATGGGCCGAGATCCTGCGGATTTCCAGATTGGCTTGGCTCATGGCGGTTCCCTCTCAAGCCTTCTCGAGCTTGACCATGAAGCCCTTGAACTCGGGCGTGTAGGCATTGGGATCGAAGACGGTGGGCGACAGCCGGTTGACCAGCGTGCGCTCGTTCCGCCCTTCGTCTTCGGCGATACCGCGGTAGCCTTGATGAATCGGAATCCCGATCTGGTAGACCTTCTTGCCATCGATCGTCATCGGCTTGATGCGCTTGGTGACGAAGGCCTTGGCGACGTAGTAGCTGCGCGCGCTCGTCACCTTCACCTTCTCGCCACCCTGAATCCCCAACTGTGCCGCCAGCTCGACCGGGATCTCGACGAACGGCTCGGGGATGAGCTGCACGTTCATCGGATTGTTCTTGGTCCAGTAGTGGTAGTGCTCGGTCAGGCGGTAGGTGGTGCAGACGATCTTGAACTCGCCGTCCATCGGGGCGTACTTATCGGCCTCGGTGGTGAATTTCTTGACCACCGGATTGGTCGACTGCTGCGGATGGAACGGGTTCTTGATCGGGCTCTCGATCGGCTCGTAGTGCTCCGGGAACGGCCCGTCCGCGAAGGCGGAGAGCGGCGCGAAGATGCGCGCCACCCCCTCCGGGTTCATGATGAACGGCCCCATATGCTCCTGCGGCGGGGAGTCCACCTTGAAGTCCGGAACGTCGTTGCCCACCCACTTCTGCGCCGCCTCGCTCCACCAGACCTGCCGCCGTTCGGGATCCCACGGCTTGCCGGCGGGATCGCAGGAGGCACGGTTGTAAAGCACGCGGCGGTTGGCCGGCCAGGACCACGCCCAGCCCTGATGGATGCCTTGGCCAGACGGGTCCTCCGTCCCACGCCGCGCCGTCTGGTTGCCGGCCTCGGTCCAGGAACCGCAATACAGCCAGTTGCCGCAGGAGGTGGTGCCGTCGTCCTTGAGCCAGGCGAAGCCGGGGAGCTGCTGGCCCGCCTTGATCTGCTGCTTCGTCTTCGGGTCCTCGAGGTCGGCCAGGGCCTTGCCGTTGACCTCCTTGGCGAGCTCGGACAGCGATGGATGCAGCGGATCGGTGTAGGGCCAGGTGAGGTTGAGGATGGGGTCGGGGAACTTGCCGCCCTCCTTCTTGTACAGCTCCCGCACCTTCAAGAAGATCTGCGCCACGATGTCCTGGTCCAGCCGCGCCTGCCCGGGCGGTGGCAGGGCCACGTTCTTCCATTGCAGCCAGCGCGAGGAGTTGGTCATCGATCCGTCCTTTTCGGCGAACCCCGCGCAGGGCAGGCGATAGACCGTGGTGTTGATCTTCTTCATCTCCTCTTTGCTGGTGCCCGGCGCCATCCAGAACTCGCTGGTCTCGTCCGGATAGATCTCGCCGACGACGAGGAAGTCGGCTTTCTTCAGCGCCTCGATGTTCTTTTGTGAATCCGGGCCGATGGCGACGCCGTTCATGCCGAAGGCGAGCATCCCCTTGACGGTGCCGCGGTACATGTTGTCCCAGATGTTGGTCCAGGAGTAGTTGCGGTCCACCTTGGGCAGGTAATCGAAAGCCCAGTCGTTCTCCGCCTTGGCCGCGTCGCCGTACATGGCTTTGAGCAGCGAGACGGCGAACTTGGGTGTGTTCGACCAATAATTGAACGAGTCCCACTCCGTCGGTTTCGAAGCGGTCGGGGTGATCCGGTGGGCATAGGCCGCGAAATTGGCGTCCGCCGGCGTCGGCACCTTCAGGTAGCCCGGCAGGTTGTCGAAGATGCCGGCCATGTCCGTCGCGCCCTGGATGTTGGAATGTCCACGCAGGGCATTGACGCCGCCGCCGGCACGGCCGACGTTGCCCATCAGCATCTGCAGGATGGCCGCCGTGCGGATGATCTGCGTGCCGAAGGTGTGCTGGGTCCACCCCACCGCGTAGATGATCGTGGCGGCCTTCTTCATGTCGCCGTCTTTGCGCACGGAGGTGAAGAGCTCGGCGGCCTTCAGGAACTGGTCCTTGGGAATGCCCGTGACGCGCTCGACCATCTCCGGCGTGTAGCGGGAGTACTGCTGCTTGAGCAGTTGGAAGACGCAGCGGGGATGTTGCAGCGAAAGATCGTAGGCGACGTTGGGCGGCAGGCTGGCGGGCGGAGCGGCCGCCCCCGGGATGGCGGCCCCCGGGATGGCGGCCGCGCCCATGGAGTAGGGCGCAACGACGGGCGGTGCGGAGTGCCCGCCGGCTCCGGCGCCGGGCTTCGGGGCCGACGTCTCCGCGTGCTTGGCGGCGGCCGGGGCCGCGGCCGCAGGATGAGCAACCGCGGGGGTCGCGGAGGTCGCTCCCGCCGCGGACTTGGCGGCTCCGCCGGCCGCGGCGGGAGCGGGGTGCGGAGCGGCGGTCGCCGCGGGAATCGGCCCGACGTTGCCTCCCGCCTCGTAGTTCCAGGTGGACTTGTCGTAGACCTGCTTAGCGGGGTCGAAGCCGGAGTAGAGACCGTCGTCCGGCAGCTTGAAGCCTTCCTTGACGATGAAGGCGGCGTTCGTGTAGTTGACGATGTAGTCCTTGGCGATGCGGTTGTTCTCGATGGCGTAGCGGAGCAGGCCGCCGAGGAAGGCGATGTCCGCGCCGGCGCGGATCTGCAGGAAGAGGTCGGCGGTGGCCGCCGTGCGCGTGAAGCGCGGGTCCACCACGATCATCTTGGCGTTGCGCACCCGCTTCGCCTCGATAGCCCACTTGAAGCCGCAGGGGTGGTTCTCGGCGGGATTGCCACCCATGATCAACATCATGTCGGTGTTCTTGATGTCGGTGTAGCCATTGGTCATCGCCCCGCGTCCGAATGATGGTCCCAAACTTGAGACCGTGGGGCCGTGTCAGACCCGGGCCTGGTTCTCCAGGTAGCAGACCCCCAGGCTGCGCATGGTCTTGACCACCAGGTAGTTGAACTCGTTGGTGTCCGTGCAGCCGCCGATCCAGGAGAGCCCCTCGCAGCGGTTGACCGTGGCCCCCTGGGCGTCCTTGTCCACGAACGAGGCGTCGCGGGTCTTCTTCACCCAGTGGCCGATCTCGTCGATGGCCTTGTCCCAGGGGATGTCCTCCCAGTGGTCGGAGCCGGGGCGGCGGACCTGGGGCTTGACGAGGCGCCGCGGATTGAGGATGTCCTGCTCCAGCGAAGCGCCCTTGGGGCAGAGCGTGCCGCGGTTGATCGGATGGTCCGGGTCCCCCTCGACGTGGACCACCTGCGGGGTGACGTTCTTGGCCTTGTCGCCCAGCGTGTAGATGATGACGCCGCAGCTCACGGAGCAGTACGGGCAGGTCGAGCGGGTCTCGGTGGCGCGCGCGATCTTGAGCTCGCGCATCTGGGCATAGGCGGGAGCCATGTCGAAGCCGAAGATCGTGGCGCCCACGCCTCCGACCGCGCCGACTTTCAGGAAGTCCCTTCGGGTGAGGTTCATCGGTCAGCCTCCTTGACGCGCCGAGCGCCGTCAACAGGTCCCGCAGTGGATCGGGCCGTGCGGCTCCTCTGGGGCGAGGGGACCGCGGAGAGGCCGCACGGGAGCGGAGATCGCAGGCGAAGTCTTGAGGGTGGCTTCGTCCGTCCTCCGCTATGGTGACCGTGGCACTGTCTACCATAGAGCCAGGGGCTTGGCAAGACCGGCCCACCCGCTCGCCCCCCTGGGACCGCCGGCGTCCCGCCGGCCTCGGAGGGCCGCCACGGCCCGACCCGACGTCCCCTTGCCATCGCCAGACACGTACGGTAGGCTGCTATCCCATGAGCGTCGAAGAGCTTCAGTCCGCAGTCGCCCAACTCCCTGCCGAGGAGCTTGACCGCTTTTCGCGCTGGTTGGAGGAATTCCTGGCCGACCAGTGGGACCAGCGAATCGAGGCCGACATCCTAGCCGGGCGCTTGGACGCCGCCGGTCGCCGGGCCGACGAGGAGTTCGAGGCCGGGCACTGCACGCCACTCCTCCCTTGAACCACTTCGCGACCCCGGAGTTCTGGTTCCACTATCGCCGCTTGCCGGCGGAGACCCGGGAGTTGGCTGACCGGTGCTTCGAGATGCTTCAGGCGGACCCGCACCATCCGTCTCTGCGACTCAAGAAGGTTGGGACTTTCTGGTCCGCTCGCGTCGGCCTGCGCTTCCGTGCACTGGCAAGGAATCGCCCCGAGGGCCTGGTTTGGTTCTGGATCGGCCCCCACGACCGCTACGAGCGACTGATCGCGCAGTGACTGGCATCGAAGCCATCGCCTGCCTGACGAAGATGAACGAGCGGGGGACCGCTTGACGTGCCCCGAAGATGTGCTCGCCTTCGTCGCGGCCGGACATCTGTCCAATCTCGTTCCTGCTGCGGCGTCGTAGCTCCAGACAGGCTGGCTGATTTTACGCCGCCGCCGCTCGTTTGATGACGAGGCGTCGTGGCTCTATCCAGGGCGTCTGAATTTCTGCCGGTCCAGCGTGATCCTATCCAGCACGTCGCAGATCGCGACGGGATGTCGTCGTTCCAGTCAGGCCGTCTGGTTGTGCGCCCATCCTCTCTTGCGAGGCGACTACACAATCTGCTTGCCCTCGCTCTATCCGTGGACTGATAGGAGATGAATATTCTTAGAGGATTGGCGTTGAGTTCCTTGCGGACGCTTTCCTCAGCCAGATAGGCCTGAATACTTTTAAAGATTTGCGCGGCCGCAGCCCACAGGACAGTTTGCGTGCTCATGAATCTCTCCGTCATCCCCGAGCCTGACTGCTACACAGGACCTTCAAGGAGCACCAAGCCTCACCTTCAGATCATCCCACAGGTAAGCATGAGCCTCACCTTCCCGCCTGCCTCGCGGCGGTTTCTATCCAGTGACCCATATTGTTGTATCCGTCGTTCCACACCCAGTCGTAAACTGGATAATCCGATGCCAACGATCTGCCGGATTGGGTATAGTGGACGTTCTCGAATGGATTCTGCCCCTGGTAGCAGGTGCGTCCAGCGAGATCTTTGCAATTGTGGATATAGATTCCAAGAAGTCCGTTGCCTTTGTTGTGGCTCTCAGAAATCTCATACAGCACCCATGGGCGGTTGGCCGTTTCCGAACCAATCAAGACAACGGTTACCGAGGTGCCGTTCAACTGAGTATCGATCCAGCGCTTCACCGCAGCATCCCCCTGCCGCTTGATGGCCTCCCAGGAAGCGGCATCAACGAAGCCGGCGTCCGCCTGATCGGGCTTTGTCACCCAACTATTCCTGATCTGCGCGACTCGCTGGATGTCGCCCTGATGATGGAAGCTGAAGAAGACCCTGCGCATGATAATGAGCCCTCAGACGTAGTAAGCAACGAGGAGAGTGATCCATCCGTGATCGCTTAAGGCTCTAATTGCGCGGGTAGGTGCGCTTGCAAGGGACCATGGTTACGTGTTTTCCTCTTGTTGGTCAAGAACAGAGAAGAGGCGTCCCCATGGCCGCCCCAAAGAAGTCTACTCCCCTGCGTACCGCCTTGTCGAGGCTGTTCCCTGCAGCGCTGCTGCGGTGTCTGGTCCCAGCAGAGGTGCCCCACTTGGGTGCGCCCAGAAGAGGTGCACCAGCATAGGCGCCGGCCGAATTTGAGGCGAAGAATGGGTGCCAGCCAACTTTGATTCGCCGTACCTCCGTTCCCACGAGAGATCGTGGGGAGTTTTCTTAGCTTTCCTGGAAGTGAGGAATAGAGCAGCCCTTCAAGTTGTTCCTCTTCTCGATGAACCCATACGAACGTTCACGGTACGATCGTCTACGGCCAGAAGAGGCCTTCGGGGAAGCTGTTACCATACTCTCGCGTACGAATCCCCGGAATGCGTGGTCACTCTGTGCGCTGCTCTCGACCACGGAAGCATTTACAAGCAACATCGAGGATTTTATATTTTTCCCACATCTTAATCATGAGAAGGTACGGATGCTCTGCGAAGCGGTCCTCGACAGCAAAGCTCTTGACTACAAGATAGGAGATCTCACCACCAATCAGATCATCCACGTACTTAACTATGGGCACCGCGCTTTCACAGACTATGAAGGAATCCGTCTTATGGAGGACCTTCGCGAGCGAGCCAGCTCCGATCTTGCGCTGCTAGTCTATCTTTCCCGTCTCGGAAACATTCAACAGCGATATCAAGATCATCGATTTCATGAGCGTGCGGGCCGGCTCATTGGAATGATCGAAGTACTACCGCATACGCACCGGCACAAGATGTCCGCGGAGTTCTGGACTATGGCAGATCCGGCACTGAAGGCAATGCGAGATTTCATCGGCTCCCAATCTCCTCGCTTGCAAACTGCATAATCACGTTGCTGGAACTTTATGGCCGACCCTATAGGGAGCTTCTTGCGAGAATTGACCGTGAAACAGCGGGGAGGATGGGATCGGCAGAGTGCTTGAAAGCTTTACTCGATAATCGGCATGAGTGGCAACCACGCTTTGTATTGCCCGTTGGACTAACAGAAGAGCGAACTTGGCTGACTCGGTTCTTTGAGCTCTTTGCTCGAACCACGCGGGAATTGCGCGAGCTACGGAGCAATGATTCAATCTACCGCCGTGGCGATATTGCTCGGCGCCTGAGTCCATTGGAACGCTATCCCGTGGTTTGGCTGAGTAGCACCGAGGTCGTAATCCCGAACGTCCGGTACTTGGGCCGGAACTTCGCCGACATCATTCACTTCTCTCTCTGGGAGAAGAAGATACCGAACTATGATCAGGTGCGCGGCGGCCTTCAGGAACTCTATCTCCAAGTTCTCCTTGAGACACAGCTCCCGAACGTCACGGTCATACCTGAACGCCCGTATCATCGCGGAAAACAATCCGTTAGAGGTGCGGACCTTACACTGATCGAAGATGACCGGCTCATTCTTGTAGAATCCAAGGCAAAACGGATGCGGGCGGAAACGAGGCTTCACATGCTTCCGGAAGAATTTCTCGGTGATCTTAGCGGCGCCGTTGAAGCAGTCCGTAAGAGCGAAGCGAAAATCGCCGATCTCTATGCTGGTATCCGGGAGTTCGCCGATGTCCAAGCCATTATTGATCGAACCAAGAACAGAGCAGCGCCTATAACAGTAGCAGTGCTCGGTGAAGAAGTCACGATAATGGGCGAGGTCATCCGCGAGTTCGAGAAATCGAACCTCAACCATCCCTTGGCTGGAACCAAGAAGGGCTTATACTGCATCCTTGGTATTGATGCATTTGATCGAGCCGTCGAGGTTGCTACATCTACGGGAAGGAAACTCGGAGATCTTCTTGAAGAGTACATCACCGAAGCAACAGCTAATCGGCCCCATACGCCGAGTGCTGCTGAGTTCGGCGCGAGTATCAGCTTGGAGAGCACCTTTGCGCGTTCATTTATGAGCAACCCGGAGGAATGGGTGCCAGCTGATTCAGGTGCCAGCCAATTTTGATTCAGCTAGGGATGATTGTTCCAAGAGAGCTTACCTGTTCAGCCAGCATTCGGGCATATCTGGGGCAACACGGCCGAAAAGCTTTCATCAGGCGTTCTGCGCCGTCGACGAGCGCTGAGAGCGAGGGAGCCGCGCTCTCGGGACACAACTCCTCCCTCTCTTGATTCTGAAACTCGGTGAGGATCTGTAACAGCGAGCGTTTCGATCAACTGGCTCGGACGAAGGGCAGATACGGCGGGAAGCTGCCAAGAGGGAAGCGAGCTGTGCGATCGCCGGCGCGCCGCTTTTCGGCGGCGTCACGGAAGGCACCGACAAAGAGGCCGTAGGCTTCATAAAGAACTCGGCGCGCCTCGCGGCTCCAGGCGTGGAAACGTGGCGCCGGCGACTTCTTCGATCGCACGGGACGACTGTGAGGATCTTGCGCCGGGGCCGAGGTGCCAGGCTCCTCGTATCGGAAGCTTCCCGGAAGGCGCTGATGCCGCAGGGCAGGAACGCGAAGGCCGAATTTCAACCCACCAGCTCGACCGGGTTCAACCGGGTGATCTCGGGAAGATCGTCGAAGTGATGGTCGGTGCTCAGGATACTTTTGATGCCGCAGCGCAGAGCGGTCGCAGCGTGAACCGCGTCCCGGACGCTGATCGACGCGTGGGCTTGCAGGATCGCGTGCGCGTGGTCGAGGTCTTCCTCGGTCACTGCCAGGATCTCCTCACAAAGATCCTTGGCAGCCCTGTTGCGAGATCAGGCTGCCCGAGAGACCGGTAGCGGTGAAGGAGCTCCTGGAGCACCTCCACACTGGTCACGACGGTCAGGTCGTCGGCCTCGATCCGGCGAAGAACCTCGCGGCACGATTCTCGGTTGGGGTGGTCCTTCCCCACGGCGTACATCAGGATGTTGCGTCGAGGAAGAGAGGCTTCCCCCTGTGTCCCTCAGCCATGAGTCTCGACCCGCTGGTCGAGGTACCGGCGCTCCCACTCCTGGTAGTCCTCGGGGACATCGGTACCGGGTAGAGCGAGGAGCTGGCGCGCCGCTCGGGCTTTTTGCCCGCGTCTCTCCTCCCGGGAGCACAGCTCCTCGGCCGCCTCGCGCAGTAGGGCGCCCAGGGGCTTCTCCTCGGCTTCGGCCAGAGTCTGGAGGCTCCGGTATTGAACCTCCGTCAAGAGAACCTGAGCACGCCGGGTGTATCGCGCCACGTCTCGCTCCTTTTGGATCGACCGCCGCCCTTACGAATTCCACGTGTCGACCCAACAGTAGATCCTAGCAGACGTTGGGCCAACCGAGATAGGTTCCCAGGGGACGTGCCAGCCACTTCCTGCTGGCGGGTCGGGGCGCCATCAGAGGTGCGGAGCAGAGCAGAGGTGCGCCCCTTAGAAGGTGTTTCAGAAGGGGTATCCCCCAATGTAGAGACGCCCCACGGGGGTTTCCACGCGGGCGTCTCTACATTGGGATTGCAAACGGAATCGCCCCTTTCGAGACACCCTCTTAGGTGCCACCAGCAAAGGTGCCAGGCATAGGTGCCCAACCTGGGAGCCTGCGCGCCAGAGAGCTTGAGCAAGGTCTGTTGCCCCTGTTCGGCTTTTCTGCTGCGCAGGCTCCCAGCGGTCTACGAAATCCGTATCGCCGCTCAGGGTTGGGTCGTGGGCAGGCAGACGCACTGGCAATTTACCAGCCCGCATTGCTGACCGTGCTGATGACAGTAGGAGCACAGGTCGGGCGGGCAGGTGAAGATGCATGCCTGGACGGGAGCCGGCGTGTTCCCCGCGAGGGCGGCGGCCAACAGCAAGAACAGGGCGAGAGCAAGCTTTCTGAGCTTCAAGAGCGTTCCTTTCCGGGCCATGAAAGCTTCAGGCCTCAAAGAACGAGGTGTGCCGCTGGCGCCGAAACGCGCCGCGGGAGCTGCCGGTCGGTCGAGGTGCCAGGGTCCTCGGCGCCTCCATGGACGACCAGAACCCAGACGGTAATGCCCTGCGAGCTTTTACCGCGCGGCAGCCGCTTTCCGTGTCAACTGCGCCTTGATCCAGCCGTCCACGCGCGTCTCCAGCAGGTCGAGCGGCAGGGCTCCGCCGTCCAGGATCTCGTCATGGAACGCCTTGAGGTCGAAACGCGGTCCGAGCTGCGTCTTCGCGCGGTCACGCAGCTCGCGGATCTTCAACTGCCCTATCTTGTAGGCCAGCGCCTGCCCCGGCCACGCGATGTAGCGATCGGTCTCGGTCTGCGCGACGACGGCGTTGACGTCGTTTTCGCGCATGTAGGCGATCACCTGGTCGCGCGTCCATCCCTTGTCGTGAATGCCGGTGTCGACCACCAACCGCACCGCGCGGAACAGCTCCGAGCTCAGCCGGCCGTAGTCGGACACCGGGTCCTTGTAGAGGCCGATCTCCTTGCCCAGCTCTTCCGCATACAGCGCCCATCCCTCGGTATAGGCGGACAGGCCGCCGCTGAACAGCCGGAATTTCGGCAAGCCCTTCAGTTGCTGCGCCACGCTGATCTGCAGGTGGTGCCCGGGCACGCCCTCGTGATAGGCGACGGCCTCGTCGTTCACCAGTGAGCGGTGGGTCGGGTCGGCGACGGCGACCACCACGCGCCCGGCCCGTTTGCCGTCCGGAGTGCCGCGGACGTAGTGCGTCGCCGCGGCCTTGTCAAAGTCGGGGATGCCTTCGACGGTCACCGGCGCCTTGGGCAGCAGCCCGAAGAGCTCCGGCAGCCGCGGTTGCATCTGGTCGATGTATTTCTTGAAGTCGGCGACGATCTGGTCCTCGCTCTTCGGCTTCCACTTCGGATCGCCGTTGATGGCGGCGCGGAAGGAGGCGAGGTCCTTGTAGCCCTGCGCCTGCGCCAGCTTGGTCATCTCCGCCGTGATGCGCGCCACCTCTTTCAAGCCCACCTCGTGGACGGCCTCCGGCGTGATGTCGACGGTGGTCATGGCCTTCACCGCCTCGGTGTAGCGCCGCTTGCCGTCCGGCAGGCTCTCGACCGAGATCGCGGTCCGCCCTTTCGGCGCGTACTCGTCGCGCAGGAACGCCGCGAGCTCCTTGTAGGCAGGGAGGACCTCCTCATGGGCTGCCTTGGTCATCGCGGCCGTCAGCCGCTGCTGGTCCGCCTCCGAGAAGCTCGCCGGAAACTTCTTCAGCGGCAGCAGGAACGGGTTCGACGCGACGATCCCCTCGCACTGCCCCGGAAGTTGGTCGACGACGATCTTCGGCGGCATCAGGCCGTCCTTCTCGCCGGCGCGCAGCACCTCGGTGATCTGCTTCAACACCCGCGGGATCTGGTGGAGGCGCGCAATGTAGTCCTCATAGTGCTGCACCGAATCCAGCGGCACGCTCAGCGGCAGGTCGGCCAGCGCGGTATGGATGCCGCCCTGCTGGTTGATCGGCATCTCGTAGTTCTTGAGCTCGTAGCTCACGTCGCCGCGGGTGAGCTGCCGCTCCAGGAGCTCGTGCGACAGCCGGTCGGTCTCCGCCATGCCGGGGGTCGGGATGGCGCGCAGCCGCGCCAGGAAGGCATCGTTCTCCGCGTGCTGGCGCGCGATCTCCGCCAGCGACGCATCGCTGAGCTGCGCGTTGTAGCGATAGTCGCCGACCGAGGTCGCCCGTTCCGGCGAGCTCTTCAGGCCGGCCTGATAAATCTCCTCGAACAGCGCATTCTGTTTCGCCACACGATCGGCCACGGAGGTGTCCTGGGCATAGGCGGCTGAGCAAACACTGGCAGCAAGTAGAAGACAGGTAAGGTTTCGCATGAGCCCAAGCCTAGCAGATGGCCCCTTTCGCCGGTAGTCGAGGCGGTTCCGGCGAAGAGATCGCTGAGGATGCCGAGACGGAAGAGCGTCTCGTGCGTGGCGATGTTGTGGGCCGTCGCGGCCGCGTTCCCCCATACGAACAGGGTGTTGGGAATGTAGACGAGCCGCAGGGGGGCTGTCCTGAGCAATAGATACATCAACCCATGCATCGTCTCCAGCTCCGGTGTCGTCGAAGAAGTCGCCTTCCCGGGGGACCGAGGTGCCAGGCTTCTCTTCTGGTGGCTCGATCCCGCCTCCCAATGACCTGCCCTTGCGAGCACCTCGAGGTACTTATGGCATAGACTCTAACGATCCAGCATGGACTACCTAGATCTGAGACTGCGTATAGATACCAGCGAAGGGAACGGTCTCGTGGTGCGCCTCGTCGACTCGCCGGCCGGGGAGGCCGAGGCCCCGTTCCTGATGCCAGCAGTCGAAGAGGAGGTCAAGCGGGCCGCGAGAGGCTTCGAACGGCTCGTCGACGACGAGGAGCCGTTCCGGGAGCTGGATGCGCAAGAAGCCCCTATTAAGGACCGTCAGCAAACAATCGGAGACCAACTCTTCAGGGCCCTCTTCCCCGAGCCGATCCGCGACCTCTATTACCAGAGCTTGGGAGATCTCAGGTCACGTCCCGATCTGGGATTGAGAATCAAGCTGCAGATGGGGCTGGGCGATCCACGGCTGACTGCCGTCCAGGGCTTGCCCTGGGAGTGCCTGTACCGGGCCAAGGACGGAACGTTTCTCGGCCGCGAGCGCAGGACATCGATCACCCGCTATCTGGACCTGCCGCTGCCCGGGGGCAGGCCGTCTCTCAGCGGCCCTCTGCGTGTGCTCGTGGTCGCGGCTCAGCCGCGCGAGCTCAAGCCCCTTCCACACCTGGCGCGGGAGCGGCGCGCTCTGCTGGACCTGGGGCGCCGGCAGAATAGCCTGGAGATGGTGCGGCTCGCCAAACCCACTCTGGAAGCTCTGCGGGATGCGCTGCTCGCAGGCGATTTCCACGTCCTTCACTTCCTCGGGCATGGAGGGTTCGAGGCGGCGACCGGCGAGGGGTTCCTCTATCTGGAGGATGGAGCGGGAGGAACGGCACCGGTGAGAGGGACAGTGCTCGCCGATCTTCTCCGGGATATCACCTCACTCCGCCTGGCCGTCCTGAACGCATGCCAGACCGCGAGGCTGGCGGCCCCCGGCCCCTTCGGCGGCGTTGCCACCGCTCTGCTCCAGGCAGGCCTCCCGGCGGTGGTGGCGATGCAATTCCCCATCTCGGATCGCGCCGCGAGAGCCTTCGGTGTGGCGTTTTACCGTCGTCTCGCCCTGGGGGATCCCATCGACTCTGCCGTGGCCGAAGGGCGCCTTGCAATCCGTCGCGACTTCCCCGACTCGGCAGAGTGGGCGACACCGACCCTCTTTCTGCGTGCCCCGGACGGCAGGCCCTTCGAACCGCGCCGGACGGCGCGGAAGCCGTGGGCTGTCGCCGCAGCCTCGACCACCCTCGTCCTCGCGGCGGGCCTGCTCCTATTCCGGCACCAGGGCAGCCTTATGAACCCCATGCAAAAGGATCTCGGCATGAATTTTCTTTGGACAATTCCCAAAATATTCGGCAGCATGTGGGGCACCTGGAGCATCGTCGCCTTTGCATTGGGAATCTTCTTTGCGATCATGATGGCCGTCATCAAGAAGGCGAGGCCGGGGAAATTTGATGGCGAACAGACCTATCGCTTTTTCCGGCTGGCCATGGTACTGGCCTTTCTCCTTGCATTGGCCACCCTGGTCACGGCTGCTGCCAAGGAAGGAATGACGAAGACTGGGGTCTCGAAAAAAGAGAGCATTCAACATCTGACTCTCGATCTCAAGAGCGATGATCCCACCAAGCGCCGTCAGGCCGTCGAAGGTCTGGTTCCTTACGGTGGCGATGCCGCCCGCGAAGTGGTCAAAACGATCGACGAAGAGGCTGGAGTCGTGGCTGCTGACATGATGGGTCGGGCTGCCAGAGGGGATTTGGGAGATCTCCTCTCTGGAGCCCTTGGCGCGCCGTCCTGGCAGACACCGTTCATGATGGCCGCCAAGGATTGTCTCACTCAAATCGGCCAACCTTCGGTCCTATTGATCCTTGATCAGCTTTCGGCGGACTCCGTGGAGGCTGAGCGCATTCTGGCGGAGGCCGCAAAGCGTCAAGCTGCCACAAAGAAACCGAGCACGCTGGAGGCGTTCGGGCAGTTGGGCTTTCTGCTCGGCACCGCCGGCCAAGGCATGAGAATAGGAATCACACGCGACGTCTTGTCGAGAGCGCTCCTGGAAATCGGCCCGCCGGCTGTGCCAGACCTGCTCAAGGAACTGGAGAGTCCGCGACTCTTGGTACGCATGACCAGCTACCAGGTCTTGGTGCAGATTCCGAGCGCGAGGGAAGCCGTCATCCAGAGGCTCCGCCAAATCGCCGCGCGCTCGAACAACAATGCTGAGCGTGAGCAGCTCTTGGCTGCGATTCAGCAGCTCGAGAAGCGCGGTCCTTGAGGATATGTTCGAGTCTGTCTGACAGCGTACCTGCCGTGCTCAGGAGCCGCCGAGCGAAAGCTGGCCGGCCGGATCGTCCGCGAGCGACAGTTGACCCGCCTCGGTTGGCGCCAGGGACAACCGGCCCGCTTCGGTGCCGGCGAGGGAGAGCTGGCCGGGGGAGGCTCCGGGGAGCCGGAGCTGGATCTCCGCGATCGCCTGGCGCGTGGCTTTGAGCAGAACGGGGTCGCGGTCGGAGCGCTCGGCGGCTTCCTTGAGCGGCAGCACGGCCGCCACCGTGCCGATGCGCGCCAGCGCGTCGGCCGCCGCCACCTGGAGGTCCCTCGTCTCGCTCTGGAGAGCCTGGATCAGCGGCGGCTCGGCGGCAGGGCTGCCGGTCTTCCCCAGGGCTGTCGCGGCGGCAGCGGCGAGCTCGCTTTTTTCGCGCGCCATGACCTTGACCAACGTGTCGACGTCCTCGGGGGCCGTGCTGCCGCCGAGCGCCTCCAGGCAGGCGCGGGCCGTCTGGTGCAGGCGCCGGCGCAGGGCCTGGACGAGGAGGGCTCGCGTCCGCTCGACCGGCAGCTCTCGACCCAGGCTCGACACCGCCTGCGCGCTCGTTTCGTCGTCCGCGATGCTCTCCGCCAGCTCCAGGAGGACCGCGCGGCCTTCGGCGCCCAGCTCCTGGGCCGCCCGCAGCCGGACCCGCGGGCTCGCGTCCGCGCAGGCGGTGCGGAGCACCTCGCGGGTCGCCGGCTCGCCGGGGAATTCACGGGCCAGGAGGAGCATGTTGCGCAGCCGGACTCCGGCGTCGGGATCCTGGCGGGCGTTGTCGGCCAACCGTTGCGCCACGTCCAAGGGCTGGGCGCAACGCCGGGCGACGTCGAGGAGGAACGGCAGCAGGTCGGCGATCCCGCCGCCGAACGTCCCCACCCCCAGCTCGCCGTTGACGATCTCCAGATCCATGCTCTGGGCGTTCACGCTGACCAGCAGTTGGCGCATCTCGACGTCCAGCAGCGCCGTGAGGAGCCGCTCCGGTCCCACGATGTAAAACGCTTTGTCGAAGGGCTCGTCGCCGATCTCGATCTCGTGCGCTCCGGAGGGCTTGGTCTTCTCGCGGCGGATGCGGACACCGGAAAAACCTGGTGGCCCCGGCGGAATCCCGACTGTGATCTGGCAGCGGTATTTCCTGCGCCCCTCGGGCACCTGGATCTTCACCGCCAGCGGTCCATCGCGGGCTTCGAGCCACAGCCGTCCCCAAGGGTTGGAGGTTTTCTCAACCCGCAGACCGCAGGACGTCACGGCAGACTGCCAGCTTTGCAGGGTTTTGCGGCCGAGACGGGATACGAGCAAGGCCAGGCCGCTGCCGTACAGGACGAAGCACAGGCCGGCGATCAATTCCCCCATCGGGCCTCCTCACACCAGCCGCACGACGGGCTCCTCATGCATCAGCTCGCGCTGCGTGAGGAGGTCCCGGACGGTGGCCATCAACCAGCGCTCGGCGTTGACGCCGAACGCGATTTCGAGGCGGGGGCGGCGGTCGCGCGGCGAGTGCGGCGGATCGAGGTAGCCGAGGGTGGGGCTCGCCGCGTTGAGCGGCACGACGACCTGGCCGTCGCTGGCGGCGCCGCCCACCTTGTGCACGTCGCCGGCCGCATCCCAGACGAAGCGCCTCGGGTCGCCGTCAGGACGCGAGACCTCGCAGATGAGGAGCTTGAACAGGCTTTCCGGCTCACCGAGCGCGCAGGTGGGGACCAACTGCCGCTTCCACAGCTCGGGGGAGGTGGGGAAGCGCGTCCCCCGTGGCACGATGACGGTGTGCTGGGCCTCGCCCGTCTTCGGGTCGTGGGTGACGAACGCATAGTCGTGGACGATGAAGTCCAGGGCGTCCATCCGGTTGCCGGCGAAGCACGCGGCGCCGAACGCGACCGCCTCGAAGGGCTGCCAGGCGCGCACCCGCCGCCGCTCGAAACGCTCCTCGAACCAGGTGAAGAAGCCGGGCAGGAGCGTCGAGCCTCCCACCAGCAATACGTCGTCCACCTCGCCCGCGGTCATGCCGCCCTGCTCCAGGACCTCGTCCACCGAGGCCGACAGGCTGCGGTAGAAGCCCTGCTCGTCGAGGATCTCCCGCAGGCGGTCGCGGGTGAGCGCGACGAACCCCCGGCCCTGGCGCGGCGCCGCCGGCAGGAGGGAGCTCTCCAGGCTCATCAGGAAGGCCTCCTCCGGTTGAAAGAACACCGCCTCCTTCACCCGGCAGGCTTCGGCGAGCATGAGCCGCCGCCAGAGGCGGGCGACCTCGTCGTCGTCCTCGGAGAGCCGGTGGCCCATCTGGCGGCAGAGGTCGTCCAGCACCCAACCGTCGACGGCGTTGCCGCCGACCGTCCGCCCCCGCTTCGCGAGCACGTTCGCCTGTCCGCTGACCGCGCCCTGCGGCGACAGGCGGACGAGGACGGCGTGCATCGTGCCGCCGCCCACGTCCACCACGAGGACGGTCCGCTCCTGGTTCAGACTGATCCCGTAGCCGAGCGCCGCCGCCACCGGCTCGTCGATGAAGCGCACCCGGCGCACGCCCAGTTGGCGCAGCACCTGCTGGACCTCCGCGCGGTAGGTCTCAAACGCCGTCACCGGCGACGTCACCACCAGGTCGCGCACCCGGTGCCCGGTCGCCCGCTTCACCTCGCACAGCAGCTCGCGCAGGAACGCATGCGCGGCGTCGCGGGCGGTGACGCTCTCCCGTCCCACCCGCGCCAGCGGACGCAACGACTCTTCGCTCAAGGCGGGCTTGAAGGTGGGCACGAACGACGGATAGACCGTCCCCTCGTTGTGCTGGAGCGCCGCCCGCCCGATAAGCGCCCGCCGGCCGAGGAAGAGCCGCCGCTCCAGGGGAGGCCAGCTTCCCAGGCGGTCGAGAAAGCCCGGCTTCTCCAGCAGATGGACGGCCGACGGCACCAGGCGCGGCGCCTCCAGCGGATCTTTCGCGTCCAGCTTGCGGCAGACCGCGGGCAGCTCGATGAGGCGTGGCCGGCCGAGAGCCTCGTCCCAGCACGCCACGCCGCAGTTGGTGGTCCCCAGGTCGAGCGCCCAAGCGGTCATTGAGGAGATTATAGAGGGTACTGGGCCGCGGTCCGGCGGGAGCAGCTCCCGGATTCGGGAGAGGCGGTTCGAGAGAGGGATTCCTCTTCGACCCGGACCGTGTCCGCCGGGGTGTCCGCGGCCGGCTCGGTGCTGGCCAACCAGAGGACGCCGACCCTGCCGGCGGTGATGGCCACGTCGGCGTCCCTGCCCCCGAGTATCGCGGACGCTTATACGAACGCCTGGTCCTGCCAGCTCCAATGGCTCGAACAAGATAGCTCCAAGACCTCGCTCCTGCAGGGCGACCGCCCAATCGCCTCACCCGGGGATGCCTATCCGCTCGCCACCGAGGCATTGACGAGGTTTAGGAAACCGGCGTATAATCCGAACAACCTGAAGAATGAGGAGGATACCCCCAAGCCCGAAGGCAATGCGGACCGGAACTGCGGCGAATCGCGAAGGACTCAGGGGATAAGGCGGAGAAGTTCAGAGCGAGGTTGGGCGGCCCCGAAGAGCGACCGCAGTAATGATCAGGAGCGCTAGGAGAGAGCAAAGCGTGAAGAAGCAGAGTCACACTTCAGGTAGATTCGTCCTTCTCATCATCATGTATGCCGGTCTACTAGCTGTAGGTGCCCTTGGATCGACCATGATGGCTGCGGCATCTACGCCCGTACCGGAATCAGCCGGGGGCGCTCAAACTGACACACAACGGGCAGCAGAACCCACTGGCCTTGAGCTACGCTGGTACGATCCATTTCATCCCGGGTCCGTGGGCCGAATTGTGAAGGCCGAGTGGGGCGTCTCGCCGGAATCTCTGAGCCAAGCCCTCGGCCTGTCCGACTGCAAAGGAAAGGTCTGCTTTCTCAGCGAACTCGCAACTGGACCTGGTTGGTTCGCCAATTTTGGTGAGCAACTCGCAGGCTCTTTCCCGGTAACTGTACTGTTCGCCAACGACGCGCTCTACCTCTTCGAGGTTAGCTTTCTTAGCGGCCACTTCGACTTCCTTGAGCCGAAGCTAGCCGAGGCGTATGGGCAAACCAGCTTCGCCCGCTCCTCCCCCGACAGAGATCAAGAGATTCGCGAGTGGCAGGTTGGAGACGTAAACCTACGCCTTCAAAAGAGGTGGCACATGGGCAGCCAAGAGCGCGGCTCTCTCACGTTGCGCAGAATCTCCCTATCGCCTGATGCACCAGAATCACCCAAGCTCCCCTTCCAATGAGATGCCCGGCCACCCAACCCCGCAGCCTTGCTCGCTGAACAGTGGCGTCCCAGGCGTGGTACAATTGCAGCAAGCAAGGACAGGCCGTCCAACACAGCAGTTGCAGCGGACGCCTGAGGCATTCTCAACTGTAGTGGCCTGCGATGGGCGGCGGCTTCGAGGGACGGTGGTGGCCTTCGAGCGGCGCCGCTGAACGGCAGCACGTTGGCCGACAGACGCGCGTCACCGCCGATATCGACGCCCCGTGTTGCCCATGGGCTATAGACCATCACTCGAATCCTAGGAGAAACCATGATCGTTGAAGCACAGGTAACCATCAACGGATCCAAGGCGGCGATCTGGGCCGCAATCACCAACATCGAGAACGCCTCGGAAACCATCAGCGGAATCGAAAACATTGAGGTTCTCGAAAAACCGGCAAACGGGCTCGTAGGACTAAAGTGGCGAGAGACCCGAATGCTTTTCGGCAAGCCAGCTACCGCGGAAAAGTGGATCACTGATGCTGCTGAGAATGAGTTCTACAAAACCAGAGCAGAAAGTGATGGATTTGTATTCTTATCCACCACTAGTATTTCAGAGAGCAGTGGCGGCATTACGTTGGCTAGTTCTCATGATTCCAAGCCTCAAGGAATCATTGCAAGATTACTGTCGATCCCGATGGGGTTTCTGTTCAAGGGCGTGGCGAAAAAGGCCCTCCTGCAAGACCTAAACGATATTAAGTCCGCAGTTGAACAGGAATGATCGATTGCGGCCTAACAACGCATGCAGCGGACGCGCTTCGCGCGCCGCTGCATGCCGAGCGTTGGGCGCGCACCCGAAGGCCGTAGTTTGTGGGGCCTAGTACGTACTTGAGTTGGAGAGGACTGTGGAGGAAAGAATGGCGGAGGTCAGTTCAAGAGAGGGAGGAAAGGCAGCAACCCTCGTCGGTGAGAGCAAGGGTAAGAAGGAACCGCTCCTTCCCAAGATTCTCTCGGCTGGGATCACACTTCTCGGAGCCCTATATCTCGTGGCGGTTCCTCTTGGCTGGATCAGGGACAATCGATTTGGCACGACAGAGGCAGTCGTGTTTGTCTCTCTTCTATTTTTCAACTCGGTTCTTGTCACGCGCTTGGAGCGGTTCTCATTTTCTGGTAAGGGTGTGGAGTTTCAGCTGCAACAAGTACGAGAGGAACAAAGGAAGCAGCAAGCCGAAATCTCGTCACTAAAGTTTCTGATCAGCTATTTTGTGTCGGAATCGGAATTGATACATCTAAAGAAGCTTGCTGGTAAAGTAGAGTCTAAGTTCAATGTAAAAGACGAGTGGGACCAGAACATTCTCCGTGATGAACTTCGCCGTTTGCGAAGCCTAGGCCTGATCGCGATGATTGCTAACTGGTGGATTGCCCAGATTCCAAGGCAGGGAGATTTAACAGAGTACTGCAGAATCACGGACAGAGGTCTTGAGTACCTGCGACTGAGAGATGAGGTTCAAGCCGAGCAGAAGGCGGATAATGGATAAGAGGTGCCCAACCCGGCCCCTGCACCGGACTGCTGACGCAGCCGGTGAGGGGCATAGCGTTGGCCGCGGCAGCAAAGGTGCCAGGCTTCTATTGAAGCTCAGTGCGTCGATCGCGCGGTATTGACCCTTCGTAGCGACGAGGAGCGGGTCCTCGGCGTCTTCGGCGTCTTTTCGGCTGGCACACCAGCCGATCTGCACACACCTCTCCCCACGCGAGCTCGAAGCTCGGAAATCTGGCCCTCCGGCGGGCGGTGCGGCTGGCAAAGAGCGCAGGCGAGGGGCTATCCCGCTACGAACGGCAGGGCCGGCGGGAAGCTGCCGCTGGGGAACGGAGCGTTACGGTCGCCCTGGCGCAGTCTCTCGGCGGCTTGCCGGAAGGCGGCCACGAACCAGGCGTAGGCGTCGTAGAAGGCCTTGCGAGCCGCTCTGGTGGCTGCGTGGACGAGCGGCGCCGGCGAGCGGGCAAGCGAGGCCGGTCGATGTTGCGGGTGCTTTGCCAGGACTGCCTCCACGCCCAGCACGGACTTCCCTTCGAGGCTCCTCAAGCGGGCTGCCTCCGCCTCGACGTCCTTGACAAGGGCGGCGACGCGTGCGCGATAGACTTCGGGTGGCAGGTGTGCCCAGCAGGGGATCGGCGAGAAGGTGACGGATTCTTCCGTGGCGAACTGCAGTGGCGTGATCTCTTCCCGCTGATTGCGCGCGGCGTACTCCCGGGTGCGGTCGAACCAATGCCCCACGAGGGGTGTGCCGGCGATCAAGGCTCCCGCCGAGTGCACGCCGGGCCACTCGCTGACGCGTTCGACAAAGCCTTCCTTGACCGACTGCGCGAGCACATAGCCGAGGCGCTCGACCTGGGCGGCCTCTTCATCCGTGACCACGGTCATCTCGTAGCGGCGATCGAAGACGGTCCCGCTCCAGCCGGTGAGGCGGTTGGTCTCCCTTGCCAGTTTGGATTTGAGGTCGCGCATGAAGGCGGCGAGTTGGCGCGCGCTTTCAGGGACGGCCAGAATGTGGAGGTGGTTTGACAAGACTGAAATTGCGATCAGGGTGAGGTTGTGGCGCCGCTGAGCGCGGCCGAGGATGCCGAGGAAGCGGTTGTTGAAGGTTGGACCGGGCAGGAACAGGAAGCGCCCCTGGACGGTGCGGCAGGTGATGGAGACGAGGGTTGGAGGGTCGGGTAGGAAGCGAAGTTTTCTGGCCATACCCTCTAAAGACGGAAAAACTCGCTCCCGTCTTACAACTATTTTCACTCGTCTGCCCCACAGGCCACGAACGGATATATGCGGATTCAATCCAAGCTACTGGATACGTTTTGAGAAACGTGACACCTTTCGGGGCTGCCTGGTCCGGGGTGTCCGGTCGGTCGGTCGGTCGGTCGCCCTTCGTATCATTGATTGCCCTCGACGTCTTTTTTGTCCTCTGTGTCCTTGGGCTTCTCGGCCGGCGGCGGGAAACGCTCACTCATCCAAGCATTCCACAGGGGCTCGTTCCTGGCGGCGGCTTCCGCCGCCTGGTCGTCGTACAAATACAGATCGATCACGACGAAGACCTTGCCGCCCATGATGTGGGCGAAAAGCGAGCCGATGCCCGGCGCCGGCTCGTCGAGCCGAAGGAGGAGGGCGTGCTCGCCGCGCCATTCGACGCACCCGGTGAGAGGAGGCACGCCCGTGGGCGAGCTCCGCCGCAAGCCCACGGCGGCGCCCCCGAGGCCCAGCGCCTCGATCAGCGACTCCCACGCCTTCGGCTCCGGTTCGGAAGCAGCGGCCAGAAGCCGAAGGTTCGAGCCGCGCTGGCCTCGGTAGTGGGTGAGATACAGACCGAGAATGCGGAAGAACCTCGGCCAGCCGGATTCGACGCTCTCGAGCTGACCGTCCCAGTCGTCGTCGCTTGCGAACAGGCTGTGCACCACGCGGACGACGCAAGAGCCGCCGGAGCGCGGCTCCACGACCCACTCCGTGGCGAGGGCCGGAGCCTCCTTCCCCCAGTCCCGGCTCTCGGCCGAGAACCGGTGGGGCGGCTCCCAGGAAGTTACGGTCGCGCGCGCGTCCATGCCCTGACCGAAGTGGGAGACGATGGCGCCGCCTACGTGCTCCTCGATCTCGGTCGGCACGAACCAGCACGAGACTCCGGGTCCCGTCGCAATGGCCTGCCAGACCTCCTCAGGTGTCCCGGGGACTTCGACTTCAACCACGACCAGCCGGCGTCCAGAGGGCTCGATCTTCACGCTCATGAGGTCCTCCTTGCTCTCCAGTTCGTGGGATTCGTCAGGCAAAGCGTGTGCCATGATCACCAGGCGATGGTAAAAAGCGGGCCGGATGTTGGCTCGCGCTCCGGAGAGGAGGGAACGTGATCTTCCCTGCTCTCCTGGCCACGGGAGAGGAGGGAACGTGGCGTTCCCTCCTTTTCTCGTCATCAGAACAGGCCGGCGAACCAGGCCTGCCCCAGCGACCGTCTATGGGCTCCGGAGCTCCGCGCCTCGCCTGCGAGAAGGTCCGCCACGAACTGCCCGCGGCAGGCGACGCCACGGGCCTCCCGCGCTCCGTCCATGCCGGTCCAGTGCAGCGTGTAACCGGCGTGGCTCATCGGCTAGAATCGGCCGATACCTCGGATCGGAGACCTCTATGAAAGCAGCGTGGCATGTTCCTACCTTGGCGGCGGCATTGCTGCTGTCCTCTGTCGCCGCGCAGGCGGCCACCGCTCCGGTGCCGCGCGCCGTCGTGACGGACAATGCGCGCGATGCCAGGCATCCGGCCGCCAACCGCCAGTTGTTGATACCGAGCGGCGGCGTCGGCATGAACGCGCTGTTCTTCCTGGCGGCCGGCAGCGGTCTCAAACCGACTCTGCTGCTGCTGCACGGCCTGCCCGGCAACGAGCAGAATCT
>JAJKHS010000128.1 GCA_021154885.1 Thermoanaerobaculum sp. | reverse complement strand
CAGCCGGGGGCGCGCGAGCGCTTCCGCCGCGAGGCCGAGGCCGGGGCCCGGCTCACCCATCCTGCCGTGGTCCAGATCTACGACCTGGTGGAATCGCCGGAAGGCGACTGGCTCGTCATGGAGCTGGTGGTGGGCAAGACGCTTCGCCAGCTCCTCTCCGCCGGCCCGCTCGCCCTGTCGAGCACCATGCTGTGGGGTGGCGAGATCGCCCGCGGGCTCGCCGCCGCCCACGCGGAGGGCATCCTGCACCGCGATCTCAAGGCGGGCAACGTGATGATCACCGCGGCGGGTCACGCCAAGGTCCTCGACTTCGGCATCGCGCGGGCGCTGTCCCCCGAGGGGGTGGAGCAGGAAGCAACGCTCTCGCACCCGGGGACTGTGGTGGGCACGAGCTACGCCATGTCGCCTGAACAGGTTCTGGGACTGCCGCTCGATCCCCGCTCGGACCTCTTCTCGCTGGGCTCGCTGCTCTACGAGATGCTCACCGGAGAGGCGCCGTTTCGAGCCTCCACCGCCGCGGACACCCTGGCCCGCGTTTGCAACTACCGCCCGCTGGCGGCGCGGCGATTGCACCCGGAGATCCCCGCCGAGCTCTCCGCGCTGATCGAGCGGCTGCTCGAAAAGGAGCCGAACGCCCGGCCCCGGGATGCCGGCGAGGTTGCCGCCAGCCTCGAAGAGGCCACCACCGGAATGCCGGTGTCGCGAACGCCCCTCGCCGATCGCACACCCGGGCCGCCGCCGGACGAGGCCACGTTTGTCGAAGGACGGCCGCGGGCCGTGGATTTCGAGTCGTCCAGCGCGACGTTCCCGCGCGGTCGCCGAACCTTCCTGCGCTCTGCCGGCTTCGTCGCCGGTGCGCTCCTTCTCGCCTTGGCCCTCGCCTGGCAGGGCGGGCGCCTTGCAACCCCGCACCGCACCGCCGGCACGTATGAGCTGTACGAACAGGGCCAAGCGGCGCTGCGCCGCTACGACAAGCCGGGCAACCTCGACGAGGCGATCGCGGACTTCCGGCAGATCATCGGCCGCGAACCCAACCACGCGGCGGCCCACGCCGCCCTGGCGCGCGCCTGCCAGCTCAAGTACCTGAATCAGAGCAAGGACCGGATGTGGCTGGACCAGGCCCTGCCGCTGGCCGAGCGGGCCGTGGCACTCGACGGCTATCTGGCGTCAGCCCGGGTGAGCCTGGGCCGGGTCTACACCTCGCTCGGGCGTCTGGACGAGGCCACCCGGGAGATCGAAAAAGCGATCCAGCTCGAACCAGGCAACGCCGATGCCCAGTGGGCCCTCGGCGCCGTATACGAGGCCCGGACCCAACTCGACCTGGCGGAGGCCGCGTTTCAGCGTGCGATCACGCTGCGCCCCGACCGCCAGTTCTACGACGCTCTGGGTGCGCTCTACCTCCGCACCGGCCGCACTGCCCCCGCCATCGCGGCCTTCCAGAGCAGCATCCGCCTAGCCCCCGACGGCTATCTGGGCTACAGCAACCTGGGGGCCGCCTACTATCACCAGGGCGACTTGGCTCAGGCCGCCGCCCAGTTTCAGAGAGCTCTGGAGATCCAGCCCCAGCCTGCCCTCTACTCCAACCTGGGGACCCTCTACTTTGCCCAAGGGCTCTATCCGCAGGCGGCCCAGGCCTTCGAGCAGGCGCTCGGGCTGCCGGGAGGAGCCAATGACTATTTCTTCTGGGGCAATCTCGGGGACGCCTGCCGCTTTTTGCCCGAGGGCGGTGCCCGGGCCCGCGAGGCCTACTCGCGGGCTCTCCAACTCCTGGCAGACCGGCTGCGCGCCGCGCCGCGGGACTCCACTCTCCTGAGCCGGCGCGCGCTCTACCTGGCCAAGCGCGGGGACTGTGGTCCCGCCCTCGCAGCGAGCGGGGAGATCGAACGGCTGGCACAGAAGGACGCCGCCGCCCAGTTCCGGCTCGTGGTCGCCGACGAGGTCTGCGGCCGCCACGATCCGGCGCTCGCAATGCTCGAAAAAGCGCTGCACAACGGCTATTCCCTGGCCGACGTGCAGCGCGATCCGGAGCTCCTCGCGCTACGCGGCGACGTGCGCTATCACAGACTCCTGGTCCGGCTGGCTTCCGCCTCGCCCGGTCCGTGAAGAGACAAGTGGAATCACCCGAATGGCCCCACAGCCATTTCGGGATCATGGCTGAAAAAGCGAACGGTGCCATCAAGTCCAATCGCCTGCACTTGAATGGTCAGCAGAAAACGCTTCGAAGTGGCCTGCACCTGCGCCGGCTCCGAGGTCCAAGAACAGGAAGCGGCTCCGAAGAGGCTCTGCTGCCCAGGTGAGGAGTTCTGCGTCACGACAGCAGGCTGGAGGGTGCTCAACGAGTTGCAGTTCGGTTGGCCGTTGACCGCTGCCTTCGTGAGGATGACGAAAGACCGGATCGCGTCCACCTGCCTCCCCGGCGGCGCCGTCGCGGGCGGCACAGGCGAGCACACATCGAAAATCTGGAAGGTGATGTTGTCGCCATTCTGCACTGGATGAGTGCCCGCCGAGGGTGCGTCGCCCTGGAAGAGGCCTTCACGCAGGTAACTCACGCCCGCGGTCTCAACTGCATTCCAATCGATTCCCAACTGCCAGGTATAGTTGGCCATGATCGTTCTCCTTTGGGTTGCGAACGTTTTTCTCCAACCTCTTTTGCAACGCGTGCGCCAAGGGTGACACGTCTCGTCTCCAGGGGCGCGGAGGTTGTCGGAGGTTGTCGGAGAGCCCGGTCCGACAGTCGGAGCTGTCGCTGACAACCGTCCATAAGTTATTTTCCCTCTATGCTTTGCCTGGCACAGCCCTTGCTCTTGACCGGCTGTAGACATCACGGCGACCACGACAGGTAATCGGCCATCGAGCCGGACGGTGCAAGCGCCGCGAACAACCGAAAGGAGATCATGTCATGGCACAAGCTTGGGGAACCATCACAGCCTTCGGGACGACCAATCCAAAGATCAACAGTGGAAGCGATTTCACTGTGGTCCGCGAGGACACAGGCGTCTACCTCATCGACTTCAAGGATAATTTGTTCAGCCGAACGCCGGCGCTCTGCGTAACCCAGCAGTTCACCCACAACGACCATTGGAATGATTTCGGCAACGCGGGAGGGGATACCCGGGACAACGCGATAATCATCGCGCTCGATAAGCGGCATGCCAAACTGAAGACCGGAGACGCTGACGGTAAGGCGCAAGACCGCAACTTCTCCTTCATCGCCATCGGCGATTGACGCAAGCTCCGCGGTATCTGTTTACCGGAGGTGCGGCTTCAATGGGGTTTTTCCCTCGGCGCACCTCCGCCCGACCCTCATTTCCCAGGAGGGTCGATGGCCTCGGTACAGCCGCTTCCCACATCTCGACGGATATGAATCGAGCGTCTGCTGCCCTTGATCTCAAATTGGACGGTCATCCAGACCAACTACCGTCGCGGGAGCGAGCCGACCGCAGTCACCGCGCCATTTTGTCCAGCGATCTCGTTCTACTTTTGGTTGCGAACGTCTTTCTCCAACGCCTACTGCAACGCGTGAGCCAACAGTAACACGCCTCGTCTCCAGGGGCTCGGAGGTTGTCGGAGAGGCCGGCCCGACAGTCGGAGCTGTCGCTGACAGCTGCAACTAAGTTCTTTCCCCTCTGCGCTTTGCCTGGCACAGTCCTTGCCTTTGTCCAGCCGTAGACATCACGGCGACCACGAAGGTAATCGGCCATCGAGCCGGACGGTGCAAGCGCCGCGAAAACGAGCGAAAAGGAAAGGAATGATCATGGGAATCGAAATCAGCATTCAAACCGGCCTAAGCACCGCCACCGCCAACGCGAGCGGTTCGGGAAGAGAGCAGCACGTCATCTCCGATACCGAGGTCAAGAGCTTCGGGATCCAAGACAAATCCCTGAAGACCGCCGTCGGGCAGTACTTCGGGAAGACGCCCAACGACGCTTACCTGAAGAGTCCCGCTACTGGGAATGATCTCTACGGCACCTACGGCTGGCCGCAGGTCCAGACTGTTCTTTTGGTGGACAGCGTGACGATCACTGGGATCACCTCTGAGCCGGTGATCGTAGCCCAGCAGACCTTCAAGAACAACAGCGCCGTCGCAGCCACGTTCAACGTCGGTATCTCCCAATCGGTCGCCAACACCGCGTCCAGCACATGGTCGCGGACCGACACGCTGACGTGCGCCCAGAAAATTACATATAAGGTCGGGTTCGCGGGCATCGGCGGTGGAGGCGAGACCTCGTTTACCTACGCCGAATCCTGGGGCGAGAGCAAGACCGAGAGCCAGACAGTCACGGTCGGTACTACAAGTGGTGTCAGCGTCCCGCTGAGTCCAGGCCAATCGGTCGTCTCTGTCCTCACGGCAAGCCGAGGCGTGATGAAGGTTCGGGTCGTTTATCGCGCCCATTTGATAGGCGACACCGCGACCAACTACAATCCGAAGTACAAAGACCACCACTTCTGGGCGTTCGGCATCGGCCGCGTGATGGACGCGGGCGGCATCAAAAACGTTCAGACCGTCACCGAGGACCTGGAGATCGGCTTCTACGCGAACTCCCAAGTCGAGCTGAGGGACCCGTCGACCGGCGCGACGTTGACGACCTTCAACTTGCTCGGCCGCCCGGGCGCAAATTCAATGGAGGAGGTTGCTGCCCTCACGGTCTGACCAGTCCCGCCTCTCGCGCTGAGTAAGGCTCGCGCGCCCGCCCGGGGGCCGCGAGCCTTTTGGTGCCGTCAACCGCACGTTCGCGAAGGACTGAGCGCCCCCAATTATGGGGCCTCTGACAAAATCGAAAGGAAAAACATCATGCCGAAACCCTCACATCACCTGCGGGCCGCACGCCGGTCCCGGAGGCACACCGGTCCCCTGCTGATAGTTGCAGCAGGGCTCCTCGTGACGGCCATCCTCGTGGTCGGAAATTCCATGGGGCACGCTCAAACCATCTCAGGAGACGACCTCCCCAAGGACGCAGATTCCACCACCTGTTCCGTATCAAAGACCGCCTTCGAGAGCTGGTTTGTCAACGGTTCCGTGTCGCTCGACGGCGAGGTCAAGCCGGCCAACGGTGTCGACTTCCCAGACGACAAGAACTGTGACTTCTATAAATGGTCGGAGCAGATGTTCCTGTGGCTGACCTCGCCGGACCCGGCCTCCCGTGGCGGCGGCGGTCGGATCATCGATTCGCCGGAGTTCTATGACGTCTCGCTCCCGACGGCCGGTGAGCGCACTTTTCTGCCCCACGTCCCCGGCGGCCCTAGCCGGAAATTCAACTTGCGTTCCGCTCAGGCAGGTCCGCACGGGCTGCAGGTCCTCTTTGACAAGGCCGGCAAGATGTTCGAGATCGCGCCCACGCGGAAGGCCCCCAGCGGCAGGCCGCTGGTCCTCGACAAGCTCGGCAAGCTGGTCGAGGTCGCGAGCGCGCGGATGAAAGACGGTAAACCAGTCTTTCTCGACAAGGCCGGCCATCCCATTGCAAGCCTCAAACCCGTCCCCGAGGCCCTGAGAGCACTGTCACTCGAGGGAGCCAAGACCATCTCATTTGCGTACGAGTTCATGATCGGTAAGGCTCCCATCTTTCTCGATGCGAACGGAGAGGTGATTAACACCGCGGTAGGCCAGGCCGGGACTCACGGTGCCCTCATGGCACGAAATGGATCGCTGGTCTACTACGTTACGATGGTCAACGACGTCTTTGCCTACTTCCTCACCGGAGCGAAGAACCACTGTCTCGCGCCACACCCTACCGAACTTTCCACGACTCAGGCCGAGCTCGAGAAGGTGAAGACATTGGAGAATCGTTGTTTCTATCCAGACCCCCCCGCCCAGTTCCCCACGACTCAGGACGAGCTCAACGAGGTCATTCGCTTTGCCTCCTGGGCCGGCAAGCCGCTCAAGAACTCTCAAGCTCTAGCGATCGAGGTGAAGTCGTCATGGGTCGAAGTCCAGGACCTCCCCAACCCGGAAACCTACATCACTATGGACGCGACCATCCCGACCTACAAAACCGAAACAGGGGATCCCAAGAGGTGGGTTCGCAGTGGGAGCAAGAAAGCTCGACTGGCCATGGTGGGTATGCACGTCGTCGGCAGCGCCAACGGAAATCCGGAGATGCTCTGGGCAACCTTCGAACACTTCGGCAATACTCCCAATGCCGCCTATGACTACGTCGCGAGCGACGTCCACGGCAACCTGACCAAGAAAACAGTCGCGCAGAACACTGCCGGGTCTTGGCTGTTCTCGGCGAGCGGCGCCACCGGGGAGTTCAACGTCATGCACATGAAGGCCGACGGCAGCAACATCGAAGGTATTAACGGGCTCGCGATCACTCCCAGCAACACCCTACGCATGAAACCCTGGGGAGGAGCTTTCGACTCTAAGCCCAACGGCAAGGTTGATTCGACCGCGGCCTCGAACTCCGAAATCATCGCCATCAACAACAGCGTCCTCAGGAACCTGCCCGCCGGGGATGTCCGCAAGTACTACTTCATGGTGGGCAACACCTGGACCAAGGGCGGAGCCGCTCCCACCGGGCCGTACCCCGGTAGTGGAGAACAGGTTAAAGGACAAGAAGTGGGGACAAGCCAGTTGGCCAACTCCACCATGGAAACGTACGACCAGGGGACTACCTCCTTTTCGGGGTCCACGAATTGCTTCAGCTGCCACAGAACCAATACGACCTCTGTAAGCCATATCTATGAAAAGTTGAAGCCGCTTTTCTAGGTCTAGGAGTTTGTTGACCTTAAAGTAGGAGTCACCCCGCGGGCGGTTCCCTCCTGCGGGCATGATCAAGCTGGTGACATCGCAAGTTATAGAAGGGCCTCGAGAAACAGGCTGATGACGAGTAGCGCAGCAGCAGCAGCGGTGCCAGGGTATTCCTAAGGTCAACACGTCGATCGGCTGTAGTCGACCCCTGCGGGTCGCTCGTGAACGGTCCGAAGCAGGGCAGACCTCCCCCCTGCGAGTTGCACGCGTGGAAGAAGCGTGCGACCGCGTCGGTGTGGAAAATGGGAAAGTCGGGGCCCGATGGATCGTCGGCGGCCCAGGCGACGACGAAGCCGCCGTCCGCCGTGCCGGCGACCTCCGCGCTGTAGCGGCCGTAGGGGCTTGCGTCGTGCACCTGGAAAGTCGCGGTCAGCGGGTTGCCCCTGCGGTCGAACTTGCGGGCGAAAACGCTTGAGAGGAAGCGGTTCCCGGGGCGAGGCTGCTCCCAGACGACGACGATGTCACCGGTACGCCTAAACTCCCCCCATGCTGGACGCTAATTTTCCCCCCTTCGACCACAAAGGGGTGGAAGTCATGGAGAAAGAGCTGAGATCGGGGAT
>JAJKHS010000127.1 GCA_021154885.1 Thermoanaerobaculum sp. | reverse complement strand
TGCGCCGCCACCTGCGCGAACAGGGCTCCCAGGGTCGCCTCGCGCGGGTAGGCCGAGCCGGTGGCATTCCACTCGACAGTCATTTGATGCCGCTGCGCCGCCGGCAGCAGCGGCAGCGATTGAACCCGCGACTCGGGAGCTGCCACAATGCCCTCCAGCAACACGCCGAAGCTCGACGCCAGACGCTCCATCGTCGCGCTCTGGAAAAGTTCCTTCTTGTAGAACCAATCCAGCGCCAAGCCATCCTCGAGCTCCCACACGCTCAGCTCCAGATCGAACCTGACGATCCCGATGCTTCCTCCCACCGACTCGCGGCGCGATCCCCCGAGCTCGACGACATCCGCACGCTCTGCGTTCTGCAGCACGAATAAAATCTGGAACAACGGGCTGTGACGCAGGTTGCGCTGGGGCTTCAGCTCCTCCACCAGCATTTCGAACGGCACATGCTGGTGAGCATAGGCATCGAGGATCGTCTGACGGCTCGACTCCAAAAGCTCCGCGAAACGAGGGTTCCCGGACAGGTCGCTGCGCAGCACCAGGGTGTTGGCGAAAAAGCCGATCAGCGGCTCCAGGTCGCGATGCACGCGTCCCGCGATCGGCGAGCCCACGACGATGTCCATCTCCCTGCTATACCGGCCCAGAAGAACCGAAAAAGCTGACTCGAGGAGCATGAACAAAGTCACTCTGGACTCCCGGCACAGAATGTCGATCCGGTCCTTCAGCCCTTTCCCCAACCGCTGTGAATGCTGGCCGCCCTCAAAACCCTGCCGCGCAGGACGCGGCCTGTCGAGCGGCAGGCTGTGGACGGACGGCAACCCAGCCAGCTGGCGGCGCCAATAGCTCAACTGCCCTTCCAGGACCTCGCCCTGCAGCCACTGCCGTTGCCAGCCCGCATAATCCGCATACTGCACACGCAGCGGCGAAAGCGGACTCTCCTTCCCGTCCCGATACGCCTCGTAGAGCGTATCGAGCTCCTTCATCAACACTTTCATCGACCACCCGTCCGAGGCGATGTGGTGCAGATTGAACAGCACCACGTGCTCCTGCTCTGACAGCTTCAGCAGACGTACGCGCAGCAGCAGGTCGCGGCTCAAGTCGAACGGCTGGCGGGCATCGTTCTGCGCCTGAAGCCGGACGTTCCTTTCCCTCTCCTCCGCCCCCAGCCCGCTCAAATCCTCGGCGGCCAGGCGAAACTCAACCTTCGCACGGACAACCTGGTACACATCGCCGTCGATCTCTTCGAACACCGTCCGCAGCGAGTCGTGCCGCTCCACGATGGTCGACAGCGCCCGGGCAAAGGCATCGGCGTCCAGCTCACCCGTCACCTGCACCGCGACGGGAATGTTGTACTGGCTGCTCTCGCCCTCCAGGCGATCGATGAACCAGAGGCGTTGCTGCGCATAGGACAATGCATGCCTTGCGTTCCGCTCCAGCGCTTCGATCGGCGGCAGGAGCAGGCCACCCGCCAGCCCCGGCAACCGCGCACAGAACGCTGCGACCGTCGGATGCTCGAACACCGTCCTCAGCGGCACCTCCACTCCCACCTCCGCACGCACCCGGCTCACCACCTGCGTCGCCAGCAGCGAGTGCCCGCCCAGATCGAAGAAGTTGTCCTCGATCCCCACCCTCTCCACCCCCAGCAGCTCCTCCCAGATCTCGCACAGCCGGCTCTCCACCTCGGTTCGCGGCGCCACGTACTCGCCCCTCTCCCCCAGCTCCGGCGCCGGCAGCGCCCGGCGGTCCACCTTGCCGCTCGGCGTCAGCGGCAGCCAGTCCAGCACCACGAACGCCGACGGCACCATGTACTCCGGCAGCTTCGACGCCAAGTACTCGCGCAATCTTTCGGTGGCCAGATCTTCACGGCCCACCACGTAGGCCACCAACCGTTTATCTCCCGGCCGGTCCTCTCGCGCCACCACCACGGCCTCCTTTACCACCCCCTGCGACCGCAGCTGCGATTCGATCTCTCCCAGCTCGATGCGGAAGCCGCGCAGCTTCACCTGATGATCGATTCTCCCCAGGTACTCAAGCTCGCCGCCCGGCAGCCAGCGCCCCAGGTCCCCCGTGCGGTAGAGACGCGATCCCGGCTCGCCAGAGAACGGATCGGGGATGAACTTCTCCGCCGTCAGATCCGGCCGCGAGAGATACCCGCGCCCCACCTGCACGCCACCGATCAGCAGCTCTCCGCCCACGCCCACCGGCACGGCGCCCAGCTCGCCGTCCACCACGTGCATCGCCGTATTCGACACCGGACGGCCGATCGGAATCCGGCGATCCTCCGGACCACAGGCTCGCGACGTCACGTCCACCGCCGCCTCCGTCGGTCCGTAGAGGTTGTGCAGCTCCACCCCCGGCAACCGCGCGAAGAACCGGCGCGCCAGCGCCAGCGGCAGCGCCTCGCCGCTCGCCACCACACGCACCAGCGAGGCGGCACAAGCCTCCAAGCCCGGTGCCTCCAGGAACGCCTCCAGCATCGAGGGCACGAAGTGCGTCGTCGTGATCCCCTCCGATTGGATGGTTCGAGCCAGGTACTCCGGGTCCTGGTGACCGCCGGGCAGCGCCATCACCAGCCGGGCACCAGTCAACAGAGGCCAGAACAGCTCCCACACCGACACGTCGAAGCTGTAGGGCGTCTTCTGCAGCACACGGTCCGCGGAGCTCAGCCCGTAGCGCTGCTGCATCCAGACCAGCCGGTTGACGATGCCGCGGTGGCTGTTCATCGTCCCTTTCGGACGGCCCGTCGAACCCGAGGTATAGATCACATACGCCAGGCTTTCAGGGCGCGCTGCGGACGCCTGCCACTCCTGCCGCGGTGCCTCGCCACCGCCTTGCGCCACGCCGTCGAGCGCCAGCACCCGCGCCGCGTGCTCCGACAGGCGGGGTAGCAGGCGCTCCTGCGCCAGCACCACCGGCGTCTTTGAATCCGCCAGCATGAAGGCCAGCCGCTCGGCCGGATAGTCAGGATCGAGCGGCAGGTAGGTTCCCCCGGCCTTGAGCACCGCCAGGAGACCCACCACCATCTCCAGCGACCGCTCCGAAAGCACACCGACGACGCCATCCACGCCCACGCCGGCGCCCCGTAGTCGCTGCGCCAGCCGGTCCGCTGCACCGCACAGCTCCCGGTAGCTCAGGGCTTCTCCCTCGCACACCACCGCCGTCTGGTCCGGCGTGCGCTCGGCCTGCGCCTCGATCAGCTCGTGCAGGCAGGCAGTCTGGGGATAGGCCGCCCCGGTCTCATTCCACTCCAGGAGCTGGCGGCGATCCGTCGCCGTCAGCAGCGGCAACGACTGAACCCGCTCCTCCGGCCGCTCCAGGAGGCCAGCCAGCAGCACCGCGAAATTCGACGCCATCCGCGCGATCGTGTCGGCGGCGAACAGATCCTTCTTGTACAACCAATGCAGGATGAGACCGCCTTCGGCCTCTCGTAGGTTGAGCTCCAGGTCGAGCTTCACGACCCCGCTGCCGCCACCGAAAGGCTCGATACACGTTCCGCCGAGCCCAGCGTCCCCTTGCTCCCGGTCCGTGTTCTGCAGCACGAACAGGATCTGGAACAGCGGGCTGTGGCTCAGGCTGCGCTCGGGTTTGAGCTCCTCAACCAGCATCTCGAACGGCACGTGCTGGTGAGCGTACGCATCCAGGATCGTCTGTTTTCCCGCGCTCAGCAAGTCCACGAAGCGAGGGTTTGCAGAGAGATCGCTGCGCAACACCAGCGTGTTGACGAAAAATCCGATCAGCGGCTCCACGTCGCGATGCACACGTCCCGCGATCGGTGAGCCCAGGACGATGTCCGTCTCCTGACTGAAGCGGGCCAGCAGCACCGTAAACGCCGCCTCCAGGAGCATGAACAACGTCACTCCGGTCTCCCGGCAGCGCACCGCGGCCTGGGTCCGCAGCTCGCCACCCAACCGCTGCACGTGCTGGCCGCCCTCAAAGCCCTGCCGCGCAGGTCGCGGTGCGTCGAGCGGCAAGTTGTGGACCAGCGGCAGGCCCTCCAATTGACCGCGCCAATAGCTCAACTGATTTTCCAGCACATCGCCTTGCAACCATTGACGCTGCCAGCACGCGTAGTCTGCATACTGCACGCGAAGGGGCGGCAGCGGGCTCTCCTGTCCGGCCCGACAGGCCTCGTAGAGCGCCCTCAAATCCCTGGCCAGTACTCCCATCGACCAGCCGTCCGAGGCGATGTGGTGCATGTTGAACAGCACCACGTGCTCTTCCGGAGCCAGCTTCACCAAGCTCACCCGCAGCATCAGGTCACGGCTCAGATCGAACGGCCGCCGCGCATCTTCCACCGCCATGTCGAGGACCCGTGGCTCCCTCGCGGCTGATTCCACGCCGCTCAGATCCATCTCCGTCAGGCGGAATTCGACTCCTTCGCGGATGACCTGATGCACCTTGCCATCCACCTCCCGGAACACCGTCCGCAGGGATTCGTGACGTTCCACGATCGCCCCCAGCGCCCGGGCAAACGCCACGCTGTCCAGCGCCCCACTCACCCTCATCGCGCTTGGAATGTTGTACTGGCTGCTCCCTCCCTCCAGGCGATCGATGAACCACAGCCGCTGCTGCGCGTACGACAGCGCCACGAGCTCCCTCTCCGTCAACACCTCGATCGGCGGCAAAACCCAGCCTCCGGAAAGCTCCGGCAACCGTTCGCACAAATCTCCGATCGTCGGATGCTCGAACAATGCCCGCAGCGGCAGCTCCCGCCCCAGAGCCGAGCGCACGCGGCTCACCACACGCGTCGCCAACAGCGAGTGACCCCCGAGATCGAAGAAGCTGTCCTCGATACCCACCCGCTCCACTCCCAGCACCTCCTCCCAGATCGTGCACAGGAGCCGCTCCAGCTCCGTGCGCGGCGCCACGTGCTCGCCCTGCGCGTAGTGACCCGCCTCCGGCGCCGGCAAGGCGCCACGGTCGATCTTGCCGTTCGGCGTCAGCGGCAGCGAGCCCAGCACCACGATCGCCGAGGGCACCATGTACTCCGGCAAAACCCTTTGCAGCCCCACCTTCAAATCACCGGCGAGCGGTTTATGATCCACGCCTTCTGCGGCCACCACGTAGCCCACCAGCCGCTTTTCTCCGGCGCGGTCCTCTCGCACCAGAACCACCGCTTCCCGCACCGCAGGCTGCAACATCAGTTGCGACTCGATCTCTCCCAGCTCGACGCGGAAACCCCGCACCTTGACCTGATCGTCCAGACGGCCCAGGAACTCCAGCGTGCCGTCGACCCGCCAGCGGCCCAGGTCCCCCGTCCGGTACAGACGCGCGCCCGCAACCTCCGAATACGGATCCTCGACGAACCGCTCCGCCGTCAGCTCCGGACGGTTCAGGTAGCCTCGCGCCACGCCGTCGCCCACCGCACAGATCTCGCCGATGGCTCCCAGCGCGGCCAGCCCCGAACCCTCCTGCAGCAAGTACACACCCGTCCCCAGGATCGGCCGGCCCAACGGCAGCGCGCGATGTGAATCAAGCTCTCGCGGAATCGAATAGCACGTGGTGAAGGTGGTGTTTTCCGTCGGGCCGTAGCCGTTGATCACCTCCACGCCCGTGAGCCCTTCCTGCACCCGCACCACCGCCTGCGGATCCACCACGTCGCCACCGGAGAGCACCCACTGGAGCGCGCTCGCACGGGGGAGCTGATAGCTCCACT
>JAJKHS010000126.1 GCA_021154885.1 Thermoanaerobaculum sp. | reverse complement strand
TTGAGGAACGGCGCCTTGGCGAGGCGGGCCAGGCGGCGGGCGATCTCGGTCTTGCCGACGCCCGTGGGGCCGATCATCAGGATGTTCTTCGGCGCGATCTCCTCGCCGAGCTCCGGCGGGAGCTGCTGGCGGCGCCAGCGGTTGCGCAGGGCGATGGCCACGGCACGCTTCGCCTGCTTCTGCCCGACCACGTACTTGTCGAGCTCGGCGACGATCTGCCGCGGCGTCATGTTCTCGATGGCGAGACCGGTCTGGGCCTCGATGGCGGCGGGAGTGGACATGCTCCTCAGAGCTCCTCTAGCGTCAGGCGGTCGTTGGTGAAGATGCAGATCTCGGCCGCGATCCTCATCGCCTCGCGCACGATCTCCGTGGCGGAGAGGGGGGTGTGGCGCATCAGGGCCCGCGCGGCCGCGAGGGCGTAGTTGGCCCCCGAGCCGATGGCGAACATGCCGTCCTCGTCGTCGGGCTGCAGCAGCTCGCCCACGCCGGAGACGAAGAAGCTCTTCTCCTTGTCGCTGACGATCATCACAGCCTGGAGCTGGCGCAGGGCGCGGTCGGTCCGCCAGTCCTTGGCCAGCTCGACGACGGCGCGTTCCAGATTGCCGTTGAACTCCTCGAGCTTCGATTCCAGGCGGGCGTAGAGCGCCAGCGCGTCGGCGCCACCGCCGGCGAAGCCGACCAGGACCTTGCCCTTGCCGGCGCGGCGGATCTTCTTGGCGCCGCCCTTGACGATGGTGGTGTTGTTCATCGTGACCTGCCCGTCGCTGGCCATGCAGACCTGGCCATTGCGGCGGACGAGCAGCACGGTGGTGGAGGCGAAGGTATCCATGGGGAGGGGATTGTATATCAGGGGGAGGAGAGGGCTTCGAGGAACCCCTCGGGATCGTCCGGCGTGAGGATCAGCCGCGTCTCGCCGAGGTCGACCAGCACCGCGTGGGCGAGGTCGCTGGCGTAGAGGTCGAACTCCCCCAGCCGGTGGGACTCGAAGCCGCCCGTCCCGGCCGCCACCCCGCCGCTGGTGGCCAGGGTCTCCAGATGGGCGATCTCGCCCGCCGTCAGGCGCCGGCCCTGAGCGCCGGTAAAGCCTGCGATATTGAAGCGCTCCCGGCGCCGCCGCATCTGGACGCCGAGCCAGCCGTCCCCCGTCTCCAGCCAGAACGGGTCGAGGTCGCCGCTCATCCGCCAGGCCGTCCAGGGCACGAGAGCCACCGCGAGGGCGACGAGGGCAGGGCCGATCCGCCGCGCCACGCCGGCGGCCAGCGCCACCGCCAGCATCAGCACGGCGAGCCCCACCAGCAGCATCCGCAGCCGCCGCCGGCCGCGCAGGATGCTGCCGCCGGGCGTGCAGGGGAACCGCCGCAGCATCACTCCCCCCGCTCCCGCTGCCCTCGACGGGCCCGCGGATGGGCGCCGCGGTAGACGGCGAGCAGCCGCTCGACCTCAAGATGGGTGTACTTCTGCGTCGTGGACAGCGAGCTGTGCCCCAGCAGCTCCTGGATGGCCCGCAGGTCGGCCCCGTTCTCCAGCAGGTGGGTGGCGAAGGTGTGGCGCAGGGTGTGGGGGTGGACCCCCCGAGCCACGGCCGCGGCGTCCACCCAGCGGTCGATCACCCGCCGCACCGAGCGGACGCCGAGGCGGCCGCCGGTGGTGTCGAGGAAGACCGGCTCGCCGTCGTCCGCGTTCTCCGGGGCCTGGGGCGGGGCCTTGCGCGCGCTCTCCCAGACCTCCAGCCAGCGCCGCAGCGCCGCCGCCGCCGGCCGGCCGAAGGGGACCATGCGCTCCTTGCGCCCCTTGCCGATTACCCGCAGCACCCGCGCCGAGAGGTCGACATCCGTCCAGTCGAGCCCCACCAGCTCGGAGACCCGCAGGCCGGCGGCGTAGAGCAGCTCCAGGATCGCGCGGTCGCGCCGCACCAGCGGCTCGTCGCCGGCCGGCGCCTCGATCAGATCCTCGACCTCGCCCGGCCGCAGGTGGCGGGGGAGGGTCCTGGGCACCTTGGGCGTGCGCACCCCCTGGGCGGGGTTGGCGGCCAGCACCCCCTCGCGGCAGGCGAAGCGGAAGAGGCTCCGCACGGCCGAGAGGGTGCGCCCCTGGCTGGTCTTAGCCAGCCCCTTGCGCGTCATCGCCGCCAGGAAGGAGCGCACGGCGAGAGCGTCCACGTCCCCGGGCCGGATTTCCGCCGGGTCCCGGCCCAGGAAGTCGCGGGCCAGGAAATCGAGGAAGGACGTCAGATCGTGCTCGTAGGCGCGCAGCGTCTCCGGGGAGACCTGCCTCTCCCCGTGGAGGTGCTCCAGATAGCGGTGGATCAGGCGGCGCATGTCACCATCGCGGGCACGCCGTTGCGCTCCGCCCAGGCGGCCAGGTCAGCCTGGGCGCGCTCGACGTAGGCGGCCCGGCGGTCGCCTTTGCGCACCCGCCCTTCGAGCTCCGTGAAGAGGCCGTAGTTGACGTTGGCCGGCTGGAAGTGCTTCGGGTCCGATTCCGTCAGGTGGCGGGCCAAGGCTCCCAGGGCGGTGGTGGCCGGGAATGGCTCCGGCGCGCGCCCCCGCCGCTCTTCGGCGATGTAGAGGCCGATCGCGAGGCCCGTCGCCGCGGATTCGAGGTACCCCTCGACACCCGTGATCTGGCCCGCCAGCCGCACCCGGGGCGACGTCTTCACCCGGTAGTGCTTATCGAGGTGGGTGGGGGCGTTGACGAAGGTGTTGCGGTGAATCTGGCCGAAGCGGACGAAGCGGGCGTTCTCCAGGCCCGGGATCATCCGCAGCACCCGCTCCTGCTCGCCCCACTTCATGCGCGACTGGAAGCCCACGAGGTTGAAGTGGCTCTTCGCCAGGTTCTCCTGCCGGAGCTGGACCACGGCCCAGGGGCGCCGCCCGTCCGGGGCCCGGAGCCCTACCGGCTTCATGGGGCCGTAGCGCAGGGTGTCCACCCCCCGCCGGGCCAGCTCCTCGATGGGCAGGCACCCCTCGAAGAAGACCGCCTTCTCGAACTCATGGGGAACTACCACCTCGGCAGCGGTCACGGCCTGGTGGAAGGCCAGATACTGCTCGCCGTCCATGGGGGCGTTCAGGTAGTCCTCGCCCTCCCCCTTGCCGTAGCGCGACTGCCAGAACAGCTTGGAGAGGTCCAGGCTCTCCGCCTCCACGATGGGCGCGATGGCGTCGTAGAAGTAGAGGTACTCGCTCCCCAGCAGCTCCTGCAGCCGGGCCGACATGGCCTCGGAGGTGAGAGGGCCGGTGGCGAGCACGACCTCGGTCTCTTCCCCGCCTGGAATCTCCGTCACCTCGTCCCGCCGCAGCTCGATGCGAGGGTGCTCCTGGATCGCCGTCGTCACCAGGGCCGCGAAGCGGTCGCGGTCGAGGGCGAGCGCGCTCCCCGCGGGCACGGACGCCTCCCGCGCCTTGCCGATGATCAGCGAGCCGAAGGCCTCCATCTCCCGCTTGAGGAGACCGGCGGCGTGGAGGGGGTCGTCGCTCCTCAGCGAGTTGCTGCACACCAGCTCGGCGAGGTCGCCGGTCTTGTGGGCCGGGGTGCCGCGCACGGGGCGCATCTCATGAAGGACCACGTCCACTCCGCGCTCGGCGAGCTGCCAAGCGCATTCCGATCCGGCGAGGCCGCCGCCGACGATGTGGACGGAGAAGCTCATCCAGGGGATTATAGGTCCCGAACCGCGAAGCCTCCGGGCGGCGTCTCGAGTTTCCTATGAAAATTCGCGAGGCCCCTATGCGGCTTCGCGAGGCCGCTACGAGAATTCGCGAGGCCCGGCGCGGCCTCGCCATGCCCCATATAGGCTTCGCGAAGCCTCATATGGGCTTCGCCAGCCCCCATATGAGCTTCGCGAATTTTCATAGGAAACTCGGGACGCCGGGAGCAGGCTCGCGCGTGCCCCACGCAGGGATGAGGCTAAGAATGAGGAGGCGCGGCGCCGTGGCTCACGATCGCGGCGACGACAAGCTGGTACGTGGCGCCGTGATACCAGGCGACCCATCGATTGTGCGAGTGCAGAATGATGGCCGCAGCTCCTCCGAAGAGGAGCACGGCCAGGAAGATCAGCATGGACCCCGCCCCGATCCTGGGAAGCTCCACGTCCAGCTTGAAGCCGACGACCTGAGCGCCTCGAAGCACCCAGGGGGTTGCCGCCCCGAGGCAGCCCCACAGAAATTGTCCACGCAGGCCGAGCGGCCCGTCGGGGTCGGGGGAGTGCTCGCGAGCCAAACGGTTAGGGTAGCAGGAGGCGGGTGACCTGCCTCAGGAGAGCACCCATCGTAGGGATGACGGCGGCCGAGGCGAAGAAAATCCCCATTGCCGCGATCAGAGCGAGGCGGATCTGTGCTGGAGAGAGCCAGTGGCTGCCACTCGAAGCCATGTCGGTATTCACTTCTTCACCCTCCGAACGCTCCGGGGCGTTGACCACGGACGCGTTTCTCTGCAATGGAGTCGTCTCAATGCCTACCGCCAGTTCCATGTTCTCTCCTCGGGACCTTTTTACCTCCCCAGAAGCCTACCAGGGTGGAGAACATGGTGTCAAGGGGTGTCCCCTGACTCTTCTATGTACGTCGGTCCTGCAAGACAGGTTCCACAAGTCGACCTGGGCTCCGCGGTAGCATCGGTCCCGCCATGCTCCTCATCGACACCGACAACGCGGCCGGCTCCCCTTCGGGGGACGTGGACGATGCCTTCGCCTTGGCGGCGCTGCTGCGCAGCGGTCTGCCGGTGGCGGCCCTCGCCAGCGTGGCCGGCAACACAAGCGAGGCTCAGGCGGACCGCAATAACCGGGTCCTTGGGAGTCTCTGCGGTTATCGCGGGCCCTATCTCCGGGGCGTCCAGGCCGGGGAGGTGCCGGACCGGATCGATCGCGCCGGCGAGCTGTGGAGGGGCGGACCGCACCGTTTCATCGCCCTCGGGCCGCTGACGAACCTCGCCGCCGTCCTTGCCGCGAGGCCGGCCATTTCCGAGATCGTCCTCGTCGGCGGCAACCTGACGTCGCGGGGCCGGTTCCCGCCATGGTGGCCCCACGAATTCAACTTGACGAAGGACCCGGCGGCCACGCGGGCCGTCTTCGCCTCGGACCTCCCCCTGACCGTGGTACCCCTGGACGTGGCCCGCCGGTTGCGGATCGGTCCCCGGGAGATGAGCGGGCTCCCGGGAGAGCTGGGGGATTTCCTGCGCCGTCACGCCGCCCGCTGGGCGCGCCGGTCTCTCCTGGTCCGGGGATCGCGCCGGTTTCCGGTCTTCGACCTGGCGGCGGCGGCCTGTGCCATCGATCCCGCCCTGGTCACCGTCGAGGAGACCCGGGCGCGCCTGCATCGCAATCTCTGGGTCGAATTCGGTCGGGGCGAGCGGCGGCTGCGGATGGTCCGGGATCTCGCCCCGGCGGCGGTGTGGAGGTTGTTCGCCGATCTCGTCAGTGGACGACGGGCAGGAGACGCCGCTCTTCCGCAGCCTCTTCCGTGATCTCCCCATAGAAGCGCTCGCGCACGCCGTCGGCGTTCATCTGGCACATGGGGACCATCTCCCCGTTGTAGGGGAGACGGAAGACGCAGGCGGCGAGCCGGGCCTGGCCGACCTCGGTGCGCAGCTCCGCGGGGCTCATGAAGTGGTGGCTCGTGAGGGTGAAGCCGCCCAGGCGCACCCGGCCACGTAGGGCGTCCAGGAGGAGTTGGCCGAGGGAGGTCCCCGCCTCGGTCCGGAAACGCCCCACCGCCCAGCGGCGCACCCGGCCGAGGAGCCAGGCGGGGTCGGTGCGGGCGAACCCCAGGCCGCGGGCCGCCAGCTCCAGCGGCCGGTCGTCGCGGAAGGCCATGCCACCCAGGCCGCGGGCGAAGAACTCGGACATCACGGCCACGTCCTCGGGATCGTCGCGGATGAGCTGATAGGCCCGGACGTCGCCTCCCGGCCGCTCCAGGGTGAGGAGAGGCACGAAGCGGGTGCACTCCGTATGGCCGAAATGCATGGGGCCGGCCCCCTTGAGCTCCAGCCCGAAATCGGCCGTGCCCCTGGCGACCTCCCCCCACAGCTCGTCGGCCGTCACTCCCTGCTGGCTCTTGCGCGTCCGGCCCACCTGGGCCAGGGGCTGGAAGCTCACCAGGCTGAAGGCGTCGCGGTTGTGGATCAGCCAGCGCACCACGTCGGGGATCTGCGGCAGGTTGTCGCGGGAGACGGTCAGCGTCATGGCGGCCCGCAGCGTGCGGCCGGTACGCCGCCGCGCCTGCCGTACCATCTCGGCGAATTCCTCGCGCAGGGGCATCAGCTCCAGCTCGGACTTCGGGGCCTTGTGGCCATCGCGCCCCCGCTGGGTGACATCGACGTGGATGGAGACCTCGGTAAGGCCTCCCTCCTCCATAAGCTGCTCCAACAGGCCCGGCTGCCGGCGGAAGTTGTCGCCGTGGGTCATCACCATGGGGATGACGCCGATCGACCGCGCGTAGCGCAGGATCTCCACCAGCTCGGCAGCCGGGCGCAATGTCACCTCGCCGTCGGTGATCTGGACGTTGCTCTTGGGGCCCAGCCACCGCCGCATCGCGTCGAGCTGCCGCAGCACCGCTGCTGTGGGCAGGGCTGGGACGTGGTTGGCCTCGTGGCCGAGGTAGCAGCCGGTGCAGGCGAAGTCGCAGCGGGGCTGGATGCCGATCGTCGCCCCGCAGCCGGTGGCCTTCTGCCCCAGACCCTGGCCGGGAAGGCGAAGGGCGGGGTCGAGCCCCGCCCAGCGATCCGCCAGGATCCGGCGCTTCTCGGCCGTGGCCGGATCCCGCAGCAGGTCCAGCGCGTTGCGGAGCGGTCCCGGTCCACCCGTCATGCCGTCATCCTCGCGCTTGCCTCATTTTCCCGATGCGCCCGATGCGTCGTTCAGCTTCCAGTCGTAGTCGTCGAAATCGAGTTTCACCTGGTTGCCGGCGGTCTCGATCTGCTTGCGCTTGTCGGAGGAGACGTAGCGGATGATGAACGGGATCTGACCGCCTCCCCACTTCTTGAAGTCATCGCCGAACCAATCCATGATCTTCGTGGCGTGGACCCCCAGCTCGCCGCCATTCTTCGCAAGGCGTATGCCATGGGGACCGTTGAGGAACTTCCGCACCTGATCGTCGAGCTGGTCGTTGATCTTCGCGCCCTCGTAGGGCTCGGTACGGATCGGCGGACAGCTCTGGGCGGCGCAGTTGATGGCGAAGTGGATGCGCGGGTCCTTGAACCCCTCGCGGATCTTCGTGTTCTCGACGTCGTTGAGGGAGATGGCTCCCTTCTTCGTCTGCACCGAGTCCTTCTTGAAAACGTTGAGCTTGATGAACGGGTCGGTCGAGAGGTCCTTGATCGAGGCCACGGGGTAGTGGTCGACCACGAGGCCCACGACGTTGACGTTGTAGAGGTTGATCCAGTAGGCGAGCTGGTCGGGCCGCGACAGCGACTGGACGTCCACCGTGGCCAACTGGCGGCGCAGGTCGTCCAGGGTCTTCTTGTCGTTCGCCTTCAGGGCCTGGTAGTTCATTCCCTTGGCGGGATCGTAGTATTTGGTGAGCAGCTCGCCCCAGGGTTTGTAGTCCGGGGGCGGGGCCGCGCCGGCCGGCGCCACCAGGACGGCCAGCAGGGCAAGGCAGACGAGCAGGACGTCGGCAGTCGTTTTCATGTCTTTACCTACGCGGCCGGGAGGCCGGCTGGATGAGCGCGACACCGGGATCGGCGCCGGCTGGCGGGAGGCCGCCGCCGGAGGGCGGCAACACCCGCAGGTTCCTCAGGTACGCACCATAGGTCCAGAGCGGGACGAGGCGCAAGCAGGCGAGCAGCTCGCGGCTCATGGCGAGGTGGGCGGGGAGCCCACGCCGCCAGCCCACCTTCTCCAGCTTGCTGCGGTGCCGCAGGCCGGAGAGCACCCGAATGGCGCTGGGAAGCCGCCGGCGGGCGATCACCTCGTTGATCATGATCTCGATCTGGAAGCCGTTGCGCCGGGCTTCCGGCACGGCGGTGAAGACCTCTCGCCGCAGGGCCCGCAGGCCGGTGATGGGCGGCAGCCGCAGGAAAAACGGATCGCGCAGCCGGCCGTAGGGGACGATGCCGCAGGAGAGCCAGGCCTCACCGGCGAGGACCGGGGAGGCCAGGGCCTCGAAGTGCGCGGGCTCGGCGTTCAGGATGTCAGAGTCGAAGAAGACGAGGACCCCGGCCGCGGTGGCTTCGACTCCCAGGGCGAGAGCCCGCGCCTTGCTGCCGCCGGCCGAGCCCGTGGACACCACGACCGCTCCGGCACCGGCTGCCGCCGCGGCCGTGCCATCGCCCGACCCGTCGTCCACGACCACGACCCGCCCCGCTCCCCGGGCGACACGGGCGGCCCGGACCACGCCCGCGACGGTGGCCTCCTCGTTGCGGGCGGGGATGACGACGTCGAAGAGGGGCACGGAGGTCTATGGTACATCGGGAGCTCCCCCCTCCTCCCAGCGAAACTCCCCCTCCTCCCCGGGCCGCACCTTCCAGGAGACGCGGTAAAGAGGCGCCGGGGTGAGGTGGTCCTCGATCTTGTTGCGGACCTCCCGGGCGGACGGCGCCTCCTCGGCCCGTCGCGAACGCCGAAGGAAGGCTTCCAGGTCCAGGGTCTGATCGCCGCGCCCCCGTCGCTCCACGTAGAGCATCACCGGGTCCGGGGAGATCCAGCGACCCTCCAGGGAGCGCAGGGCATCCCAGAGCCCGAGCCCGGGGACGCTCAGCTTGCCGTCCGGTGTCTTTGCAAAGCCCTCGACGGCCAGCGGAGGACCTGGCAGGGCGACGGTGAGCCGGGCCGGGAAGGGATCGTAGACCAGGTGGGAGATCTCGTCCGGAGAGTATTCCTCGCCGGTGGGGACGAGCAGCACGTCCCAGACCTTCTCCATGGCGTTGCCCAGATCCTCGAGGAGGCGTTTTTCGTCGTCGTTCGGCTTGCCGAGCCCTTTCCGCTCGCTTGCCGGGAGCAGCTCGTTGAAGAGAGAGCCGAAGCAGACCCGGGCGCGGTCCGGATGCTCTCCGGTGTACGCATAGAGCTTCTGGGCCGCTGCCAGGTACCCGGCCACCTCGCCGCTCCAGCGCTCGAGGAGCCTCTGCATCTCCTGCCGCTGTTGGCGGGTGGCCCGCGTCGAGAGTCCTGGCGCGATGGAGAATTCCGCCGTCTCCTCCTCCTTCCGCACCTCATAGAAGACGCGCAGCGAGGAGTCGGCAAAGAAGGGCGCCAGACCTTCCGGCTTTTCCACCAGGGCGGAGCGGGAGACGGTCTTCAGCTCGCCGCCCAGCTTCTCCCAGGAGAATCGCTCGGCGGCCGGGGCCAGAGCCGCAAAACGGGGGCCCCAGGCGTCCGTTCCATCCAGGAGGTCGCGCCGGGCCGCGGCGAGCCGCCGTGCCAGAGCCGCATTGCCGGAGCCTGCATAGGCGTCGATCGCGACGGAGCTGGTGACGACGACGGAGCCGCCGGCCAAGAATCGCAGCCGCAGCGACTCCTGGATGGGGGAGTCGAAGCAGGATGACAGGCAGGCGCAGGCGAGGAGGAAAAGACTGCGGCGGCCGCGGAACACTGCTCGGCGCGGGATCATCGTCAGATTCTCCCGGCACCGAAACCCGTCAGGCCGGGACCTCGACCTCCTGGGCGTCTTCTACGTAGCTGCACCCCTCGGTGTTGCAGACGTGCTGGAGGCCATTCTTCTTGGTGACCTTCTCTAAGAGGAAGCCGGCGCCGCAGTCCGGGCACTCCTTGAGGACCGGCTTCTTCCATAGCGAGAACTTGCAGTCCGGGTAGCGGTTGCAGGACCAGAAGGTCTTGCCGCGGTGGGAGCGCTTCTCGACGATCTCCCCCTGGCCGCACTCCGGGCAGGCGACCCCCGTGGGCTTGGGCGGCGCAGCCTTGGGACCGATCTTGCGCAGGTTCTTGCACTCCGGATAGCCCGTGCAGCCGTAGAAGGTGCCGAAGCGGCTGCGCTTGAGCGCCATGGGCTTGCCGCAGACCTCGCAGGGCGGAATCTCCTCCTCAGGGCCGGCCGACGACGACGAGTCCTGGGCCGCGGGCTCCTCGAGGTTGCGCGTGTACTTGCACTCCGGATAGTTGCTGCAGGCGATGAACGGCCCGAAGCGCCCGAAGCGCATCAGCAGGCGCGCGCCGTCCTCGGGGCAATTCTCGTCGAGCGGTATGCCCTCCTTCTTGACGTTGGGCATCTGCTCGCCGGCCGTCTCCAGGTCGCGGGTGAACTTCTGGTCGAAGTCGGCCACCGCCTGTTTCCATTCGAGCTTGCCGTCCTCGATGCGGTCGAGCTGCTCTTCCAGGGCGGCCGTGTACCCCTCGTTGAGGATGTCGTGGAACCCCTTCTGGAGCATGCCGTTGACCAGCCGGCCGAGGGCCGTGGGGCGGAAGCGGCCCTCGACGCGCTCGACGTAGTCGCGGTCGGTCAGCACCGAGAGGATGGTGGCGTAGGTGGAGGGGCGGCCGATGCCGTTCTCCTCCAGCGCCTTGACCAGCGTCGCCTCGCTGTATTGCGCCGGCGGCTGGGTGAACTTCTGCTCGGAGAGGAGCTTGAGCAGCTCCAGCCTCTCCCCTTCTGTGAGGGCCGGCAGCAGGCCCTCGGCCTCGTCGGTGGAGGCGGCGGCGTCCTCGTCCGGCGTCTCGCGGTAGACGGCGAGAAAGCCGGCGCGCTTCAGGACCTTGCCGGAGGCGCGCAGGGTATAGGGGCCGTTCTCGACGTCCACCTGGGTGACGTCGAAGACGGCGGGCTGCATCTGGGAGGCGACGAAGCGGTCCCAGATCAGCTTGTAGAGCTTCCAGTCGTCCTCCTTGAGAAAGTCGCGCACGGCGTCCGGCGGCAGGTCGAAGCTGGTGGGGCGGATGGCCTCGTGGGCGTCCTGTGCTCCCGCCTTCGACGGATAGACGTTGGGCTTCTCGGGCAGGGAGTCCGGGCCGTAGGTGGCGGCGATGAGCTCGCGCCCGGCGGTCAGGGCCTCGTCGGCCACGCGGGTCGAGTCGGTGCGCATGTAGGTGATGAGGCCCACCGAGCCGCGGTCGCCGACCTCCTTGCCTTCGTAGAGCCCCTGGGCCAAGGCCATGGTGCGCTTGACGGAGAAGCCGTACCGCCGCGCCGCCTCCTGCTGCAGGCGGCTGGTGATGAATGGCGGCGACGGCCGCTGCCGCGACTCCTTGCGCTCCACCTTGGCGACGACGAACGCTCCCGTCTCCAGACCGCGGACGATCTTCGCCGCCTGCTCGCCGTCGTGCACCTCGGCCTTCCTGCCCTCGATGCGGTGGAGGCGGGCGTTGAACGGCGGCGGCTGGGCGGCCTTGAGGTCCGCGCCGAGGTTCCAGTACTCCTCGGGCACGAAGACGTCGATCTCGTCCTGCCGCTCGCAGACCATCTTCAGGGCGACGGACTGGACGCGGCCGGCGGAGAGCCCCTGCTTGACCTTCTCCCAGAGCAGGGGCGAGAGGCGGAAGCCCATCATGCGGTCGAGGACGCGCCGCGCCTGCTGGGCGTCCACCTTCTGGAGGTCGATGACACCCGGGTGCTCCAGGGCCTTGAGGACGGCGCCCTTGGTGATCTCGTTGAAGGTCACCCGGTGCACGTCCTTGGCGTCCTTGTTCAAGACCTCGGCGATGTGCCAGGCGATGGCCTCCCCCTCGCGGTCGGGGTCGGGGGCCAGGTAGACCGTCTCGGCCTCCTTGGCCGCCTGGCGCAGCTTCTTCACCACGTCCTTCTTGGCGGCGAGGACCTCGTAGCGGGGCTCGTAGTCGGGACCGATCCCCATGTCCTTCTTGATCAGGTCGCGGATGTGCCCGACCGAGGCCTCGACGGCGTACTGGCGGCCGAGGAACTTCTTCAGGGTCCGGGTCTTGGCGGGGCTTTCGACGATCAGCAAATTCTTGGCCATAGCGGGACTCTCAAACGCCGGGAGGCGCCGACATTATTTCTGGACTGGGCTTGGGCGCGCTCCGCGGCAGGGCGGGGACAGTACCACCGGCGCCCGTCCCGCCGCAAGGCTCGGGGAGGAGGGAGAGAGGCGCCGGAAGCCCTATATATAAGGAAGGGGGCCCGGGAGCTATCCGAGCCTCATCTCCTTGAGCGAGCGGGCGGTCAAGACCTTTTCCAACAAGCGTGTCAGCCGGTCCTCGGAGCGTATCTTCTCGACGCGTTGGCGGACGTCGTCCGGAATCGGACCGAAGCGCTGCTCGAGCAGTTGCAGCAGTGCTTTTCGGAAACCCTGCTTTTCGCTCTCTACGATGAGCCGGTCCGTCCAGGTGAACAGAGAAGTCGACACGATCTGGGTCCTCCGATCCTCGGGAACGCCGAAGGCTGCGAGCTCCTCGGCTTCCCCAGGCGATAATTGTACATAAGTTTCGATGCACGTGGCCAGCTCCAGGCGCCCTTCGTCGTCCAGAGGCGCCTCCGCCACTTTGAGCAGACAGTCAAACTTCAGCCGGGCTCGACCGTGGACAGATTTCATGAGAGCCGCCAGAGCCCAGGCGAGGGGCTCAGGCCTGGAGAGATAGTCGGCCGCGAAACATCTCTCCAGGCCGAAGGAGAGGTAGCGGAAGCCCGGCAGGCCGGGCCCCGCCAAGTCCTCCTTCGCGACCTCCTCCCGGACGCCGCCCCGTCCTCCCCGGAGGTAGACCACGATCGACAGGATCTGCCCGGAGTGGCGGCTCTGGATCCAGCGGTGGTACTCGCGCAGCCGCTCCCCCATCCCCCGGCGGGCCCGAGCCTCGATCTCGACATGGACCAGGAGGGACTTTCCTCCGTCCATCAGGAGAGGGATTCGCACCAGGAGATCCACGACACGGCTCCCCGGGAGGTTGGGGAGCGAGAACTCCTTGTCCAGGAACACGGGCGCGGCGAGGTCGAGCCGCTTCGCCACGTCCGGCGCGACGATGCGCAGGAAGTCGACGAAGAATCTCTGGAGCAATCGCTTGAACAACGGGTCGTGGGGAGCCATTCCTTTCTCCTCACCGGCCGTAGATCGAACCCGGCAGCCGTTTGACCCAGCCTTCCAGCTCCAGCACCAGCAGGGCGGCGAGGACGCGGTCGACCGGGACGTCGAGGCGGATGGCGATCTCCTCCGCGACCCGGGTGGCGCCCGGGGGGATCTCGGCGAGGACCTGGCCGGCGAAGCCGGGCGGCGGCTCCGGGCCAGGATCGGAGGTGCCGGCCATGGGCAGGGGGAGAGCGAGCTGCTCCTTGGAGCGGGGAAGGCGAGGGAGGATCACCTCCAGCAGGTCGGCGGGGTGCTGGGCCAGGCTCGCCCCGTCCCGAATGAGGCCATTGGCGCCGAGCGAGCTCTCGTCGAAGATCCTCCCGGGCACGGCCCAGACGTCGCGGCCCAGGTCGAGGGCGTGGCGGGCGGTGATCAGGGAGCCGGAGCGGTGGGCGGCCTGGATCACCAGAGTGCCGGCGGCGAGGGCGGCGATCGACCGGTTGCGCAGGGGAAAGTGCCAGGCCCGGGGGATGAGGCGGCAGGGGAACTCCGAGACCACGGCCCCGCGCCCGGCGATCTCGGCGGCCAGCGGGCCGTGGCCCTTGGGGTAGTCCACCGCCAGGCCGCAGCCGAGGACGGCGACCGTCCGGCCTCCGGGAGTCGCCAGGGCGCTGCGATGCGCGGCGGCGTCGATGCCGCGGGCGAAGCCGGAGACGATGGTGACCCCGGCCGTGGCCAGGGAGCGGGCGAAGAGCTCGGCCGCCTCCCGCCCGTAGGCGTCCGCCCGGCGGGAACCGACGATGGCCACGGCCGGGCCGTCGGGCAGCTCGCCCCGCACGGTGATCACCGGCGGCGGGGGGGAGAGATGGAGCAGGCCGGGCGGGTAGCCGGGGTCGTCCAGGGTCAGGATGCGGCCGTTCAGCTTCTCCGCCTCCGCGGTCTCGCGCGCGGCGAGCTCGCGGGCCCGCTCGCGCAGGGCCAGGGCCTTGGCACACTGGGCCCTGGGCACGCCGAGCTCGGCGGCCAGGAGCTCGGGCGGACCTTCGGCGTTGAACCAGCGGTCCAGCTCCCGGGACAAACGGTACACGGCCGGGCGAGAGATCTCGGCAGCGGTGTTGAGGGCGATCAACAGCTCACGTCGGGATGGGGTGGTCATGGGTCTCGGAATCCTCCTTTTCGTCTCCATCCCTATAGAAACGGAAAAACTGCCTCCCATCGCTCAACTTTTTTCGTCTTCGTGGCATTTTCCCTCTTTTCCCCTCGGTGAGGGGGCGAGAGAGAGGAGGGGTGAAGGTTGGGCGGATGGAGGAAGAGGGCGGCGCCCCCGAGACCCCGGGCACGCGTTGTGTATACTAGCCCCTCGGAAAACACGGGCGATGACGTTCCCCCAACCACCTACCCGGTCCGCAAGGCACCGGAGCCCATGCTGAGGTCCCTCTCCATGCGTTCGCGCTCCGCCATCCTCTGCTTCGTCGCCGCGCTCCTGCTCCTGGTCGCCGCCTGCAGCGGCTACGGCAAGCCGGACCAGGCCTCCTCCCAGCTCGCCTTCGGCGTCGACATGGCCAAGCGCGGGCTGTGGAAGGAGGCCCTCTTCCGCTTCCAGGAAGCCGAGAAGATCGATCCGCAGAACCCCCGTGTCCAGAGCAACCTGGGGGTGGCCGCCGAGGCGGCGGGCCAGTTCGACAAGGCCCTGGGCTACTACCAGAAGGCCCTGCGCCTGGCGCCGAACGACAAGGGGATCCGCACGAATTACACGCGCTTCGTGGAGTTCTACCAGGGGTTCAAGGGCCAGAAGGACACCAAGAAGGGGAGCTTGACGGTGCCCGCGCCGAGCAAGCCGGCCGCTCCCGCCACGCCGGGCGCCGCCGCTCCCCAGCCGACGCCGCCGCCCGCGAAACCGGCCACTCCCCCGCCGGCCGCGCCCCCGAAGCCGTCCACGCCGGAGGACACGCCGCCCCCGCCCGCGGACAACCGGCCGCCCCGTTAAGAGGAGAAATCATGAACCGCCAGCGCACGCTCGTCCTCGCGACCCTCCTCTCGCTCGCCGCCCTGCCGGCCCTGGCCGGCTCGATCGAGGTCAAGCTGACGCTGCCGCAGCGCGCGCGGCTCGACCTCCAGGGGCGCAAGACCCTGGCCGTGTCCCCTTTCGTGGTGGTCAAGCAGGAGGGCGCCCAGAAGATCAAGGGGCGGGACATCGACGTGCAGAAGGAGTTCGATCGCTATCTGCTCAAGGTCCTGCGGCGGGAGACGCAGCTCAAGGTCATCGAGCCCGGACCGGTGGACTTCCCGACCTACGACTTGGAGCAGCTCGCCAAGCAGACCGACTTCTGGCGCGCCCTGGGCGAGCGGACGGGGGCCGACCTCATCCTCGCCGGCGGCCTCGACTTCGACATCCAGGACCGCACCGGCTACCGTACGGAGGAGTACGTCTCCCCCTTCAACGGCCGCACCTACCTGCGCCAGGTGCTGGTCGAGCAGACCGGCTTCCAGTACGACATCCTGATGCAGGTCTACGACGGCAAGACCGGCGCCCTGCTCTACACCGACAACTTCAAGGACTTCCAGAGCTTCCAGGGCGAGAACACGGATCCGTTGGCCGGCATGTTCGAGAACTTGAGGTCGCTCGAGGACCGCATCGTCAACGTGTTCACCCAGAAAGAGGTCGAAGCCAGCCGCATCCTGTTCACCCAATAGGGGAGAAAAGGAGATCTCGTTGACGCGCTCATCGCATCGTCTGTGCCTTTCGGGGCTGTTCGCCGCCGGACTGCTGCTCGCCTTCGCGCCCCTCCACGCCCAGGACTATGGGGGCGGCGCACTGATCGCGGGCACGGGGTTCAGCAAGAACAAGATCCAGTACCGTGACTTCAAGTGGGAGATCTACCACTCGCCGCACTTCAACCTCTATTACTACAAAGAGGAGCAACCGCAGCTCCAGAAGGTGGTCTCGTTCGCGGAGAGCGCCTATGACAAGCTGTCGCGCGAATTCAACTTCCAGATCAAGGACCCGGTGCCGCTGATCTACTATGCCACCCACTCGGCGTTCGAGCAGAACAACGTCATTCTCAACTTCATCCCCGAGGGGGTGGGCGCCTTCGCCAGCCCGGCGCGGTTCCGCATGGTGCTCCCCATCGACCTGCCGGACCCGGAGCTGATGCAGCTCATCCAGCACGAGCTGACCCACATCTTCCAGTACCACATGCTCTACCAGGGGAGCCTCGCCAAGGCGGTGGCCACCGGGCCCCCCACCTGGTTCATCGAGGGCATGGCGAGCTACATGGCCAAGGACGAGTCGCAGCGCGACCGGATGTACCTGCGCGACGCGGTGGTCAACGATCGCATCCCGCCCGTCGCCCGCGGCAACGTCGAGGGTTTCTTCGCCTACCGCTTCGGCCACGCCGTCTTCGACTTCATCGAGGAGCGCTGGGGCCGCGAAGGCTTCCTCGACTTCATCTACGAGGTGCGCAACACCATCGGCTCGCGGGTCGACCGGGCCATCAAGCGGTCCTTCAAGCTGGAGCCGGAGGACTTCGACCTCGAGTTCCGGCGCTGGCTGCGCAAGAAGTACCTGCCGCAGCTCGTGCAGACGGGCGAGCCGTCGGACTTCGGCAAGATCTTCCGCATCGAGCAGGACCGCACAGGTGACAGCGAGGCGATCTCGCCGGTGGCCTCGCCGTCCGGCGACCTGGTGGCCGCCCTCTCGGGCTATCGGGGGAAGGTGGACGTCGTGCTGTTCGACGCCAAGAACCGGCGTCTCCTGCGCAACCTGACCAAGGGCTTCTCCGGCGAGTATCAGTACCTGATCTCCCAGGAGCTGTCGACCGGACGCCGGCTGGGCCGCGACCTCGGCTTCTCGCCGGACGGCAACACCATCGCCGTCTTCGCCAAGCGAGAGAAGGGCCGCAGTCTGCTGCTGATCGACGTGCTCACGGGGCGCCTGCGCACCCTCATCGACATGCCCGACGTCGAGCAGCAGGGCTCGCCGGCCTTCTCGCCCGACGGCCGCACCGTCGCCTTCTACGGCTGGCGGGGCGGTCAGTTCGACATCTTCATCCTGGACCTGGAGTCGCGGACGATCACCAACGTCACCCACGACGAGGTCTTCGACGGCGCTCCCGTCTTCACTCCCGACGGCAAGTCCCTGGTCTTCGTCTCCACCGTGGGCGCCGGCTACAACAAGATCTTCCGCGTCGACCTCGCCAGTCCGGCGACGCGCTACGAGATCACCACCGGCCAGTCCAACGAGAACGACCCCACTTTCTCGCCGGACGGCAAGCGGCTCTACTTCACCTCCGACCGCAGCGGTCCGGAGAACATCTTCAGCCTCGAGCTGGCCACCGGCAAGCTGCGCCAGCACACCGACGTGGTCACCGGCGCCTTCATGCCCACCGTGCTGCGGGAGACGGAAGGCCCGGAGCGGATGGTCTACGGCGGCTACTGGCGCCAGAGCTTCGACCTTTACGTGGCGAATACCGATGAGCCGGTCAAGGAAGCCCAGACGGTCGAAATCCCGGCCGGTCCCGCTCAGGCCAAGGACCTGCCGCACTTCGAGCCCGACATCCAGGTGAGCCTGGACGACGCCAACAAGGAGCGCTACCGCGGGCGCAAGTTCTTCCTCGAGGACGCCCAGACCCTGATCGGCGTCAACAGCGACCAGAGCTATCTCGGGCAGATCCTGCTCAGCTTCTCCGACTACCTGGGGGACCACCGGATCTTCGCCAACCTGAGCTCCATCGACAGCTTCTCGAACTTCGACATCACCTACGCCGACCTCTCCCACCGGTGGACGTGGCAGCTCGAGGCCCTCGACTACCGGACCTTCTTCCAAGCGGGCGATCAGTTTCTGAACCGCTCTCAGGGCCGCACCGACTTCAGCGTGACCGGCGCCATCGCTTCCGTGGCCTATCCCTTCTCCTTCTACCAGCGGGCGGAGCTGGGGGTCGGCTATCTCTGGCGCAAAGAGTCCATCCCCTTCTTGAACGACGACGGCACCGTCGGCTTCACCCCCACCGTCCGCGACAACTTCCCCGTGATCCAGGGCGCCTGGGTGGGCGACTCCGCCATCTTCGACAACTACGGCGCCATCTCCGGCCGCCGCTGGCGGCTGAATCTCTCCTATGCGCTGGACGCCCAGAACAGCGGCACGAAGTACACCGCCGCCGATCTCGAGGTCCGGCAGTACGTCCACGTCAGCCAGCGCAGCAACTTCGCCTTCCGCGCCTTCGCCGGCACGTCGAACGGCAACCAGCCGACGCCCTACTACTTCGGCGGCCTCGACACGGTGCGGGGCGTCAGCTTCCGCTCCCTGGTAGGCGACCGGGCGTTCTTCACCAACTTCGAGTACCGCTTTCCGCTGATCGACCTCCTGGCGACGCCGGTGCTGGCGTTCCAGGGCATCCGCGGCGTCGTCTTCCTCGACGTCGGCGGCGCCTGGTACCATCAGTTCCAGAGCTTCCGGTTCTACAACTCGGACACCAAGACGCTCCAGAACGCCATAGCCTCTTATGGCTGGGGCCTCACCGCTCGCATCCTGGGTCTGGACTTCAACTGGGACTTCGCGCGGCCTTACGACCTCAAGCACTCCGGAAAGTTCGCGACAGAGTTCTGGATCGGGTACCGGTTCTGAGCCCTTGCGGTCCGCAGGGGCGGCCCGCTCGGGCCGCCCTTGCTTGTCCCCCGGGAGGCCGGAGGGATACAATCCTTTTTCTATATATGCTGATCCAGGTCCTAGGGGGCTACGGAGGCGAGAGTCTGGAGTGCCGCATGACGTGCCTCCTGATCAACGGCACGATCGCGCTGGACGCCGGCTCGCTCTCCCAGGCCCTCTCCATCGAGCGGCAGGTGGCGGTGCACACCATCCTCCTCAGCCACTCGCACATGGACCACACCAACTCGCTGCCGTTCTTCATCGAGAACGTCTACGGCAAGAGCGACGGGGCGATCGACATCTACGCCTCGTCGGCCACCGTCTACGCCCTGCGCAAGTACCTGTTCAACAACGCCACCTGGCCGGACTTCACCCGGTTGCCCAACCACCTGGTGCCGGCGGTGCGCTTCCTGGAGTTCGAGAGCGAGGTGCCGGTGGTGGTCGACGGCGTGAAGTTCACGCCGATCCCGGTGGACCACCTGGTGCCCACCCACGGCTTCCTCATCGAGTCCAACGGCGCCGCGGTGCTGTGGTCGAGCGACACCGGCCCCACCCAGCGCTTCTGGGAGGTCGCCAACCGCACCCCGAACCTGAAGGCCCTCTGCATCGACACCAGCTTCGACAACTCGCTGCAGCAGGTGGCGGATGTCTCCCTCCATCTCACCCCTCGCACCCTGGAGTCGGAGCTGCGCAAGCTGCAGAAGCGGGTCCCCATCCTCGTCCATCACCTGAAACCGCCCTGCGTCGAGAAGATCAAGCAGGAGATCGGGCAGCTCAGAAACCCCGATATCGAGTTCCTGGAGCAGGGGCGGGAGTACAAGTTCTAGCTTAGTCCCCGGACCGAGCCACAAAATGTGGTATTTTCCTGGGGGTGGCATCCCCTCTGGAAAGGATCATCCGCCGGCGGCGGCAGTTGGAGGCGGCAGGGCAGCAGAGCTTCTTCGCGCCCGCTCCTCTCGAGTTCCCCGCGCCTGAGCCCGCTCCCCCGCCGCTGCGCGTACCGGCCCCGGTCCAGGCGGGACCGCCCCTGCGCGTCGGCATCCTGGGCTCGGGCAGCGGCGGCAATGCCGTGGTCGTCGAGTCCGGCGACCGGCGGATCCTGATCGACGCGGGCTTCTCCTGCCGCGAGCTGGCGCGGCGGATGGCGCTGCTCGACGTCGATCCGAAGAGCATCGCCGCCGTGGTCCTCACCCACGAGCACCAGGACCACTGCCGTGGGGTGGACGGCTTTGCCAAGCGGTACAAGGTCCCGGTGCTCGCCACCGCCGGCACCCGGGAAGGGGCGGGGCTGCGGGAAGACCGCTTCCGGTCCACGGTGTTGATCCGTTCGGGAGAGCCGCGGGAGGTGGCGGGGTTCGTGATCGAGCCGTTCCTGATCCCTCACGACGCCGCCGAGCCCGTGGGCTTCGTGGTGGAGGACCCCTGCGGCCGGCGCCTGGGGCTGGTGGCCGACGTCGGCTGCCGCACCAGCCTCGCCTGGGGGCGGTTGCGGGACCTGGACGTCCTGGTGCTGGAGACCAACCACGACCTCGACATGCTGCGCAACGGTCCCTATCCCTGGAGCCTGAAGCAGCGGGTGGCCGGCCGGCACGGCCATCTGTCGAACCGGGAGGCCGCCGAGGGTCTCCCCGAGCTGATGGGAGGGCGCCTGAGCTGGGTCGTCCTCTACCATCTCTCCCGCACCAACAACCTGCCCGCCCTGGCCGCCGCCGCGATCGGCGAGGCGCTGGACCGGGAGGGCTGCCCCGCGCGGCTGGCGGTGACCGAGCAGGATCACCCGACGCCCTGGCTGGAGGTCTAGGAGGTCTGGAGAACGTGAAGGCAAGAGTGACGGTCTATCCCCGCCGCGAGATCCTGGACCCGCAGGGCAAGGCGATCCGCGACGCCCTCACCCGCGTCGGCTTCCCGGGCGTCGACGACGTCCGCGCCGGCAAGAGCTTCGAAATCTCGCTGGGCACCGAGGACCTGCAGGCGGCGGACCGCCAGCTCCGCGAGATGTGCGAGAAGCTGCTGGCCAACACCGTGGTCGAGGACTACTCCCTGGAGATCCTCGGCGGCGCCGGAGCCCAGCCATGAAGTGCGGCGTCGTCGTCTTCCCCGGCAGCAACTGCGACCACGACGTCTACCACGTCTTGAAGCACGTGCTGGAGCAGGAGGTCACCTTCCTCTGGCACCAGGACGACTCGCTCCAGGGATGCGAGCTGATCGTCCTGCCTGGCGGCTTCGCCTACGGCGACTACCTGCGCGCCGGGGCGCTCGCCGCCCTGTCGCCGGTGATGGGCGCCGTCAAGCGCCACGCCGAGGCCGGCGGCCTGGTGCTGGGCATCTGCAACGGTTTCCAGGTGCTGCTGGAGGCCGGCCTCCTTCCGGGCGCCATGCGGCGCAACGAGAACCTGCGCTTCCAATGCCTCGACGTCCACCTGCGGACGGAGCGCGCCGACCTGCCGTTCACCCGCCGGCTCAAGCCCGGGCAGGTGTTGCGCCTCCCCATCGCCCACGCCGAGGGGAATTACGAGGATTCGCCGGCGCGCCTCGACGCCCTGGAGGCGAACGGCCAGGTGGTCTTCCGCTACTGCGAGCCCGATGGCCGGATCACCTCCGAGAGCAATCCCAACGGCGCGGCGCGCAACATCGCCGGGATCTGCAACGTCGCCGGCAACGTCCTCGGCCTGATGCCCCATCCGGAGCGCTGCTCCGAGGCGGTGCTGGGCAACACGGACGGTTTGGCCCTCTTCGCCAGCGCCGTCGAGGTGGGAAGCAGGCATCTCCAGGCAGCGGGGGCCGGGCGATGACGGTGCTTCAGAAAACAGCGGAGCCCGCAGTCAACGCCGAGACCGCGCGCTCGATCGGCCTGACCGAAGAGGAATTCGAGCGCCTGAAGAAGATCCTCGGCCGCGATCCCAACTGGACCGAGCTTGGCATCACCTCCGCCCTGTGGAGCGAGCACTGCTCCTACAAGTCGTCCAAGGTCTATCTGAAGGAGTTTCCCACCGCAGGGCCGCACGTCCTCCAGGGGCCGGGCGAGAACGCCGGCGTGGTGGACGTCGGCCACGGCTGGGTGGCGGTGTTCAAGATGGAGTCGCACAACCACCCGAGCTTCATCGAGCCCTACCAGGGGTCGATGACCGGGGTGGGCGGCATCCTGCGTGATGTCTTCACCATGGGGGCCCGCCCCATCGCCTGCATGGACGCCCTGCGCTTCGGCGAGATCGACGCGCCCCGCATGCGCTTCCTGATCGACGGCGTGGTCAGGGGAATTGGCGGCTACGGCAACTGCATGGGTATCCCCACCGTGGGGGGCGAGACCGGCTTCCACCGCTGCTACGACGGCAACATCCTGGTCAACGCCTTCGCCCTGGGGATCGCCCGGCACGACCGCATCTTCCACGCCCGCGCCAGCGGCGCCGGCAACCCCGTCCTCTACGTCGGGAGCCGCACCGGCCGCGACGGCATCCACGGCGCCACCATGGCCTCCGAGTCGTTCGACAAGGAGAGCGAGCAGAAGCGGCCGACCGTACAGGTGGGCGACCCCTTCACCGAGAAGGTCCTGCTCGAAGCCTGTCTGGAGGCCATGCGCACGGGCGCCATCGTCGCCATCCAGGACATGGGCGCCGCCGGCCTCACCAGCTCGACCTTCGAGATGGCGGGCCGCGGCGGCACCGGCCTCCATCTCGACCTCGACCAGGTGCCGCTGCGCCAGCCGGGCCTGACGCCCTACGAGATGATGCTCTCCGAGTCCCAGGAGCGCATGGTGCTGGTGGCGAAGAAGGGGCGCGAGGAGGAGGTCGAGAAGGTCTTCCGCCGCTGGGGCCTGGAGGTGGCGGACATCGGCGAGATCACCACCACCGGCCGCGCCGTCCTCACCTGGCACGGCGAGATGGCGGCGGACGTCCCCATCCAGCCGTTGACCGAGGAGGCACCCGTCTATCGCCGGCCGGTGGCCGAGCCCACGGACCTGGCCGCGCGCTGGCGCGCCCCGGAGGTGCCGCAGCCGGATGATCCCAGGCAGGCCCTGGAGGAGCTCCTCGCCACCCCCGAGTTTGCCAGCAAGCGCTGGATCTGGCAGCAGTACGATCACACCGTGCGCACCAACACGGTGCAGGGCCCGGGTGGCGACGCCGCGGTGCTGCTGCTCAAGGGGACGCCCTCGGGCCTCGCCATGACCTGCGACGTCAATCCCGTCTACTGCTACTTCGACCCGCGGCGGGGCGGTGCCCAGGCGGTGGCCGAGGCGGTGCGCAACCTGGCGTGCGTCGGCGCCGAGCCGGTGGGCCTCACCGACTGCCTCAACTTCGGCAACCCGGAGCGCCCCGAGATCTCCTGGCAATTCCGCGAGGCGGTCCGCGGCATCTCCGACGCCTGCCGCGCGCTCGCCGTGCCCGTCATCTCCGGCAACGTCTCCTTCTACAACGAGACCGAGGGACAGTCGATCTACCCCACACCGGCGGTGGCCATGGTGGGGGTGATCCCGAATCTGTCGAACCTGCCGAACCCGTGGTTCCAGCGCGAGGGGGACCGCATCGTCCTGCTGGGCGAGGACCGCTCCGAGTTCGGCGGCGCGGCCTACCTGCGGCTCCTCTACGATCTGGAACAGGGTCGGCCGCCGGAGGTGGATCTGGACGCCGAGCTGCGCCTCGCCCGCCTGCTGCGCGGCCTCGTCGCCAGAGGGCTGATCCACACCGCGCACGACCTCTCCGAGGGCGGCTTCCTGATCTCCCTCGCCGAGGCGTGCTTCGGCCGCCGGACCCTGGGCGCCCGGGTGGAGGTGCCGCTGGCGGGAGCGGACCTGTTCTCGGAGACCCAGGGCCGCGCCCTCGTGGCCTGTGCGCCCGCGGCTCTCGACCGGGTGCTCCAGGCCGCCGAGGAGGCCGGCGTGCCGGCCCGCGAGATCGGCGAGACGGGCGGCGGCGAGCTGGTGGTGAAGAGCGGCGGCGAGGTCCTGAGCGCGCCGGTCGACCGGCTGCACGAGATCTGGTCGACGGCGCTGCCCAAAGCGTTGGGGCTGTAGGAGAATTTCGGAGCGGTCTCTTTCGTTGCTTGAGGAGCCATGTGCGGAATCTTCGGCATCGACGGCTGTGACGACGCGTCGAACCTGACCTATCTCGGTCTCTACGCCCTCCAGCACCGGGGGCAGGAGAGCGCCGGCATCGTCTCGTGGGACGGCAAGCAGCTCCACCTGGAGCGGGGCATGGGGCACGTCTCGGACATCTTCAAAGAGAAAGTCATCGCCCGCCTGCCCGGCCGCCGGGCCCTCGGCCACACCCGCTACTCGACGGCCGGGTCGAGCGTGGTGGCCAACGCGCAGCCGATCGTCGTCAAGACCTCCATGGGTCCCATCGGCATCGTCCACAACGGCAACCTGGTCAATCCCAACGAGATCCGCGAGCGCTTGGAGCTGGAGGGCTCGATCTTCCAGACCACGAGTGACACCGAGGTCATCCTCCACCTGATGGCGCGCAACCCGCGGCAGGACCTGGTGGAGTCCTTCATGCTGGCGCTGGGAGAGGTGCGCGGCGCCTACTCGCTGCTGCTGATCACCGATCGCTGCCTGATCGCGGCGCGGGACCCCAACGGCTTTCGGCCGTTGTTGTTGGGCGATCTCGGCGGCTGCCCCTGCTTCGCCTCCGAGAGCTGCGCCTTCGACCTGCTGGGAGCGCGGCTGGTGCGCGAGCTGGAGCCCGGCGAGGTGGCGGTCGCGCGTGACAGGCGAGTCGAGAGCTACCGCCTGCCGCAGCCCGTCGAGCCCACACGCTGCATCTTCGAGCACGTCTACTTCGCCCGGCCGGACAGCCGACTCTTCGGCGACTCCGTGGCCCAGACGCGGCTGCGCATGGGCGCGCGGCTCGCCCGCGAGGCGCCGGCGGCGGCGGACATCGTGGTGCCGGTGCCCGACAGCGGCCTCTACGCCGCCATGGGCTACAGCCGCGAGTCGGGTCTGCCGCTGGAGTTCGGGCTCACCCGCAACCACTACGTGGGCCGCACCTTCATCGAGCCCCGGCAGTCGATCCGGAACTTCGGGGTGAAGATCAAGCTCAACCCGGTCCGCGAGCTGCTGACTGGCCGGCGGGTCGTGCTGGTCGATGACTCCATCGTCCGCGGCACCACCTCGCGCAAGATCGTGGGCATGATCCGCGATGGCGGCGCGGCCGAGGTCCACCTCCGCATCTCGGCGCCGCCGACCGAGTGGCCCTGTCATTACGGCATCGACACCCCCTGCCGCGACGAGCTCATCGCGGCCCAGAAGTCGATCGAGGAGATCCGCGCCTTCATCGAGGCCGACAGCCTGGCCTACCTCTCCCTCGACGGCATGCTCGGCGCCGTCACCGGCCCCCGCGACAGCTACTGCACCGCCTGCTGGACGGGCGACTACCGCGTGGCCGTCAGCCCCAGCCACGGGCGGCAGGCCGAGCTGTTCCCGATCCGGGCGGAGGGGGAGTAGGAGGGACTTGTCCCTGCTCGCCATATCGTATACTGGCGAAATGTACGTCACTCTCGCCACACTCCGTGACTGTTTACAAGCGGTTGTCTATGCGACCGCCATCCTCGCAGCGATCGGCTCACTGTGGCAATACAGACGAAACTCCCGGCGCGAGAGGACTCGCTGGTTATTCGATCTCTACCAGCGTTTCTGGGAACAGAAGACCCTCAGAGGCATGCGCATCCGTGTCGACGTTGGCGATACCGGTTTCGTGAAAGAAGATAAGGATCTGGATCTCTTGGGCGAGCTTGACGATTACCTGAATTTTTTCGAGTTCATCGCCTTCCTGTGGAAGAGAAGGGAGCTCAAGCTCGAGGAGGTGCGGGCGCTCTTCGAGTACCCACTGCAGACGATCGCTCGGGACGAAGCGGTGCTTGGCTATGTCAGACGTTACAGCTATGATGAGCTTGCAGGGCTGTTGACGGAGCTGAGGTATGATCTCCAACCCGATAAGCTTTTCGTCTATGGGACGTTGCGGAGAGGTTTCGATCCGCATGAGTACCTCCGGTCCTTCGCTCGCTTCGTCGGGCGAGGCAGGATCGCTGGGCGTCTTTACGATCTTGGAGAGTATCCGGGTGCCATTCCTTCGGAACTGCCAGGCGAAGAGGTCGAAGGGGAGCTCTACGAGTTGGGAGACCTCGGCCGGCAGTTGAAGACCCTCGATGACTACGAGGAGTTCGATCCCAAGCATCCGGAGAAAAGTCTGTTCATCCGGCAGCAGGTCGACGTCAGTCTCGAGGGCGGGGAGCGTTTAAAGGCTTGGGCCTACCTCCTTCCGCGCAAGCCTTTGGATGCTCGCCGGATTACCAGCGGAGACTATCTAGAGCTTCGAGATCCGCACCGCGCGCACCGTCAGCCGGTGGAGGGGGAGTAGGGGCTTCCCTTCGGGCTCGTCTGTGTCGTATACTCGCGACAATGAGCGAGAGACCGACATGAGTTCGTCCGCGAAGCCTCACTTCAGCCGAGAAGAAGAACGCCTCAAGGTTGAGGGACAGATGCGTTCTCTGCTCGCGGAAGGACGAATCTTGGAAGCAGTCCGTCTCCTGGAAGAAGCAGGAGATCTCGTTCCCCCGGATTCCAAGATCAGGAAGGTCCTTTCCCCACCGACCATCAAGCTGAGTGACCGGAGAGATGTCGACCGTACCCCGGAGTTCCGCTGGCTCGATACACATGAGGTTGAGTATCAAGGAAAATGGGTCGCCCTTGTGGAGGACGAGCTGGTCGCATCCTCCGACACCCTCAAGGAGCTGCTCGTTCAAATTGACCAGCTCCAGTTCGCGAGAAGGCCGCTGATTCATCATCTCATTTAGAGACAAGGCTCATCCCGGAGGGAATTGTCTTTGGCCATCACACCCCCGCACCCCCGTTACAGCAAAGAAGAGTTCGCCCGACGCGGCGAGGAGATCTACGAACAAGACATCCTCCCACAGATGCGCCCCGAGGACGATTGGAAAGTTGTGGCCATTGAGATCGAGACGGGCGATTACGAGATCGGCAAGGATGAGATCGCCGCCGCCCATTGCTTGCGTGCTCGCCATCCCGAGGCTCCGTTCTGGTTCCGGAGAGTCGGTTCCCCATATCTCCATCGCTTCGGCCACAGCCCAATTACTGCGGCGTAGAACGAGTGCACAGCGGCAGAGTCAACACAAAGCGCGAGGCTGTCGTCCGGCTCTGGATCAGGGGACCGTCGGGTCAGGCTCTTAAGGCCGAGGCGATCGTCGACACAGGATTTTCAGGTTCCCTCACCCTTCCGCAGTCCTACGTAGCGCGGTTGGGATTGATCTATCAAGGTCATGGGAGTGGTCTGCTTGCAGATGGAACCAGAGGTTCCTTCGAAGTTTACGAAGCGATCGCTCTCTGGCATGGACAGCCCCAGGTCATACCGGTCCATGCCGTTGAATCGGATCCTCTCCTTGGGATGGAGATGCTTTACGGCAGCGAATTTGCCATGCAGGTCATCGAAGGCGGCGAGATCGTCATCCACAAGTTACCCATTTCGTAGCTTCTGATCCGCCATCCCCAGCGTCAACACCGACGGCACCCGTTCCGGGTCCGCCAGGCGCAGCAAACCGTAGCCGATTCCCGCGAGGCCGTTCATCAGGCCGGGGGACTCGATTTCCAGGGGCGTGCCGCTGAGCCAGCCGTGGCGGTCCATGCTGGCGAGGACGCTCCAGGTGCGGCGGGCGATCTCCCGGTCGAGCTCAGGGCGGGCGAGCGCCTGGCTCGCCTGGAGCAGGACGTCCAGGTTCCCCAGGTCCCCGTGGCACAGGCAGTGGTTGTAGCCGAAGCCGCCGTCCAGAGTGGCCTTCAAGGCGTGCTCCAGGTCGGACCTCAATCCCGGATCGCCCGCTGCGAGCACAGCCAGGCGGGAGAGGCCCACGCCGGGTGCGCCGTAGCACCAGGCCATGGCGGTGATGATCTCTCCCCCTTTCAGGATCCGGCCCCTTTCGGCGTCCCCGGCGTCCAGCCAGTTGTTCCGTGCCGCGTCGTAGCGGCCGTGCTCGTAGAGCAGGGCGCCGAGAGCGGCGTCGCGGAACCGCGCGTCGCCGGTGGCGCCTCCGAGCTCCCAGAGCGCCCAGCCGATCCCCGCCGCGCCGTGCGAGAAGCCGGTCTGCGGGAGCTCGGTCTCGATCCGCGACCGCCAGCCGAGGCCGCCGCCCACCGGCTCGGCGCGGGCCAGGAGGTGCTCGCCGCAGAGCGCCGCGACTTCCAGAGCCCGCCGCGATCCGCTGGTCCGCCAGAGGGCGAGAAGGCCGCCGATGGCGCCCGCCGCACCCGCGATGAGGTCGAGGTCCTGGTCCGTCGGGAGGAGGGGCGGTACGCGTTCGACCATCGCCTCCGCCGCGGCCAGGAGGTCCCGGTCGTCCCACAGGGCCGCGAGCCGGGTGAAGAGGTAGACGAGGCCGCCCCAGCCCTGGAAGGCGCCGGGATAGGCGAGGGCCGGCGCCGTGGATGCCAGCCGGCCCCGCAGCGTACGCAGGGCGTCCCGGGCCAGGAGAGTGAACCGGTCTTCGCCCAGGGCCTCGCCCAGGTGAGCCAGAAGAGAGCGAGGCCCGGCGTGCCCATGTAGAGGTCCTCGCCAAGCGGCACGAGGGACCAGCGCTGATGGTGGAACTCGACCCCCATCCAGGTGGCGCCGGCGTCGCCCCGCAATGCCAGGCCGGCGAGGCGCTCGCCCACGGCCCGGCCTTGAGCGAGCAGCCGGGGCCGCAACTCGGCGAGGGAGACCTCCCCGGGTGGCTCCTCGGGGGTGTAGCGGGGCCAGGGTACGACCTCCCGCCGCAGCACGAGCGTCGCGAGCGAGGAGCGCACGAGCCAGGTCTGGCGCCGCAGGTCGTCCTCTCCGAGCCCCGCGAGCTTGCGGCGGACCGCCGCCAACGCCGGCTCCTCGAAGTAGTCCGGCACCCGCTCGCCGCTCGCGGACCCCAGGTCGGCCGAGCCCGGCCGGCTGCCGAAGGCGGGGATGTCGCCGGCTTCGAGGTCCCGCCGTTCGAAGGGGAGGGGCGGGATCAGGTGCGGGTGCTCGTCGACGCCCAGCCACAGGCGATCGAGGAAGAGGTCGCGGTCGAGGGCGTCGCGCAGCATGTCCGGATGGAAGCTCTCGAACCAGAGCAGGTGGTAGCCCCGCGTCGCCCGCAGCACCGCCCGCACGGGATCGTCCGCGAAGCGGCCGAGCCGCGCCGACAGCTCCTCCCGGTGCCGGACCAGGGTCCGGTACATCGCCGTGAACCCCTCGGCGAAGCTCGCGGCGTAGTCCAGGGTGTCCACCTCGCGGTCTATGAGCCGGGGGCGGTTGCTGCCGCCGGGCAGGGGGAGCCGGCGGCGGACGGCGACCATCTCATCCGTGCCCGGCTTCTCCCACTGGAGGATGGGATTGGGGGTCATCTCCCCCTCGACCGCCGCGAGGCCGCTGATGTCGATGCTGTGGGCATCCTCGCCCGCCTCGATGCGGAAGGGCAGGAGCCCGACGCGCACCACCGAGCGGCTGAGGAAGGCGCTGACGAGCGCCATGTCCGGCTGCTCGATCGCGGCACCGCGCGTTCGCGGATGGAACAGGCACTCGAGGTCGACCGCCACCGGCTGCTCGCCCGCGGCGATCAAGTTCTCGAAGTGGAAGTCGGTGGCTTCCAAGGCGTAGAAGACGGCGAGGAGGCCCCCGAGGCGGAGGTGGAAGCGGCGCACCTCCTCCTCGGAGGCGCAGGGGCCGGCCACCACGAACTCCACCCAGCCGTGGTCGCCCCGGTCGAGGACGCGCAGGGTGCGGAAGGGGGGCTGGCCGCTGCGCTCGTTGAGCCAGGCGAGCAGCTCTTGGAAGTGAACGTCCGCGGCGAGCGGCCGGGGCTTGTACACCACCTTCAATCCCGAGGCGAAGGTGGCGATCAGCACGGCGCGGCCGCCGCGGCGGGCGTCGCCGCTCCCTGCGAGGGCGACGAGCCGGCCGGGATCGCGCTCCGGCGAGAGGGCCTCGCGCAGGGCCGGCCCGTCGGCGGCGAGGTGGGACAGGAATTCGCGGCCGGTCGCCACCCAGCGGTCGAGGGCGGCGGCGATCTGGCGGGCGAGGACCGGGTACTCCCACCACAGGCCGAGGATGAAGCCGGGGTCCCGCAGCGCGCGGGCGAAGCTCTGGAAACGCTCCTCCGGGGTCGCTCCCTCCAGCCGCCCCTCGGCGCGGGCCACGTGCAGCTCGAGCACCAGGGTGCGGGCCAGCATCGTCAGCAGCCGCCCCTCGACGGCCGGCCACAGGAGACTCACGGCCTCGGCCGGATCGAACGGCACACTCCCGCTGCCCGCAATCTCCCGGGCGGCCTCCTCCAGCCGCCGGCGGGCGCGCTCGGCGAGCGGCCGGACCGCTTCGAGGAAGGCGGCGGAGGCCGCAGCGTCCGGCATCTGCGGCGAGCAGCCGGGCAAGGTCCCCCTCATCGAGCCCCTCGGCGGCGAGCCGGCGGGCGAGCCAGCCGTCGAGATCGAAAGGGCTCTGCCGTTTCCAGCGTGCCAGCCGGCGCCGTCCGAGCTCGCCGGGAGCCGCGGACGGGTCCAGCGGGCGCCCGGCCCGGGCGCGCTCCTCGAGCGTCAGGGCGCGGTACCAGTCGGGGGCGGTGGAGGACGTCGGTCGCCGCGTGGTGTCCATGCCGGCGCTGGAGCCCCACGCCGGCCAGCAGAGCGATCTCGACTATGTCCTGCGGGCCCACGTGGCCCCGGGCTACCTCACGCCGGCGGACCTGCCCACCCGCCACGACTTTGATGCCGACTTCGCCAGCGATGCCTGTATTTACGGGCAGGGTGTCGATCCGGAGACGGGCGGGAGACATCTGGAGGAGATCGCTTCGAGATCGTCTCGGAGCAGCGCGAGCGGAACGCGACAGAGAAGGCCGTGTACATGCACCGGCGAGGAGTGCGGCGGATCTTCGCGATCCTAGATCCTGGAATGTCGCGACCTTGCCCGACTGGATCGCTGGCTGGCGCGGGCGGTCCTGGCTTCCTCCATCGAGGAGATCGAGATCACGGCAGAGCCGGGCTGATGACGACCACCCCCGCCGCGCGCTATCATTCAGCTCCATGGCAGGCATGGCAGGCGACGGTACCCGGCTCCCGCTCGTCCCTCTCCCCAACGTCGTGCACTTCCCGCGCACGGAGTTGAAGCTGCACGTCGTCGATCCGACGTTCCTGCCGCTCGTCCACGACTTGGAGGAGCAGGACGAGGACTCCCGCTGGCTCGGCGTGGTCCTGCTCAAGCCCGGACCGCGGTTCGATCCCCAGGGCCGGCCCGAGATCTTCCCCGGCGGCACGGCGGCCCGGGTGCTGGACCTGGAGACGCAACCCGACGGCAATACGGACATCCTCCTCTATGGCGAGCTCCGCTTTGAGCTGGAGCGCGAGATCGCCGACGCCCCCTATCGCCAGGCCGTGGTCCGCCTCCTGGAGGAGCCCTGGCTCAACGAGCGGGACGCCGGCATCCTCGCCGTGCGCCACGACCTCCTGGAGCTGCTCCGGGCCCTCGAGGAGGAGCTGGGCCCGCAGTTCCCCTGGGACCTGGAGGACCTCGCATCGCTCTCCGGCGGCGCCGCTTTCGAGGAGCTGGTCAACCGCGTCGCCGCGCGGGTGGACGTGCCGCCGCTGCGCAAGCTCCAGCTCCTCACCGAGTCGCTGCCGGAGCGCGGCCTGTCGGTGCTGTCGATCCTGCGCGCCCGCCGCCAGGTGTTCGACCTGCTGCGCCCGTTCCGCCGGCTGGCCGGCAGCGCGGAGCACAACTGAGCTCCGCGTCCCCGCCCATCGTGCTCTCGATCCGCGACCCGGTCCACGGCTTCATCCGCGCCGATCCGCTGGAGACCGCGCTGATCGACAGCCGGCCGGTCCAGCGCCTGCGCTTCATCCATCAGCTCGGCTTCACCTTCCTGGTCTTCCCCGGGGCGGAGCACACCCGCTTCGGCCACGTGGTGGGGGCCATGCACCTGGCCGGCCGGGTCTACGACGCATTGTGCTCGAAAAGCGGTTCAAAGGGCGAGGGGCTGCTGCCCGCCGGCTCTCACAGCCCCGAGCGGCGCCTGGCCCGCGCCGCCGCCCTGCTCCACGATCTTGGCCACGCCCCCTTCAGCCACTCGGCGGAGGACCTCTTCGAGGGCGGCATCGATCACGAGGAGATGACCCGGCGCCTGCTGGGCACGGCGGAGATCGAGGAGATCTTCCACGCCCATGGCGAGGGGATCACCACGGCCGACGTGGCCCGCCTGCTCGCCGGCGGCGGCTCGCCCACGGAGCGGCTGCTGTCGAAGATCGTCTCCGGCGAGCTGGACGTGGACAAGATGGATTACCTGCTGCGCGACAGCCTGTTCTGCGGCGTGCGCTACGGCACCTACGACCTGGAGCGGCTGCTCGACACCATCCTCCCCATCGCCGACCCCGAGACCGGCGAGTGGGGAATCGGCGTCGAGGAGGGGGGCGTCCACGCCCTCGAAGCGCTGGTGATGGCCCGCTACTACATGTTCACGCAGGTCTACTTCAACGTCACCGGCAAGGCCATGGAGCTCCACCTCAACGAGTGGCTGGCAGAGCAGGGGTGCCACTGGGCGGCGGCGCCGGAGGCGTTCCTCGGCCAGGACGACGTCTCGGTGTGGACGGCCCTGCGCACCTCGGCCAGCCCGCACGCCCGGGCGCTTATCGAAAGGCGCCACTTCCCCGTCGCCTTCGAGACGCGGGAGCACCTGGCGCCAGCGGACAAGGAGCGCTTCGAAGAGCTCCTCCCCGGCCTGCGCCAGCGCTTCGGGGCCGGCAGCATCCTGGTCTCCAACTCCGCCAAGGACCCTCACCGCCTGGGCAGCAGTCGCGTCCTGGTGCGGCGCTTCGACGGCTCGCTCGAACCGATGGAGCAGGCGAGCCAGTTCATCCGCCACCTATCCCGCATCGACCGCTACCGCGTCTACACCCCGCCCGCCCTGCGCGACGAGGTGGCCGCGGCCTTGCGAGGGCTCTGGACGGAAACCGCCTCCTGATCCATCTTTTTGGTTTGACCCGATCCAGGCAATTGAATCGCAGGCGCTTCATCAGCCGGGGTTGAGGCTTTTTCTCCTCGGGGCGGGAACACCATTGACACGGCGGTGTCTCGGCATGAGAATTGCCTCTCGGTTGTTTTGCTGAAAATCAATTTCGGGTCAACGGGAGCCTCTCCCTTCCAGGGACTGCGTTCCCGGAAAGGAGACAGTGCATGAGGATGAGAGCCTGGGTTCTTGGCTTGACGTTCGCACTCCTCTGGAGCTGGGGCCTGCCGGCCTTCGGCCAGGGGAACCCCACCAGCAAACTTTCAGGACGGGTGACGAGCGGCAATGAAGGCCTCCCCGGAGTGAAGGTGACGGTGACCTCGCCCAACCTGCAGGGGACCAAGTCGACGACGACGACGAACAACGGCGACTATCTGTTCCCCTCGCTCCCCGCCGGCGAGTACTCGGTGCTGTTCGAACGCGAGGGGCTGCAGCCGGTGAAGCAGGAGCTGCGGCTCGCCGCGGCGCAGGACAGCTCCCTGGACGCGGAGATGGCGGCCGCCGCGGTGACGGAGGAGATCGTGGTCACCGGCAGCCTCGAGAACATCTCGCAGAGCGTGCAGGCGGCGACCACCTTCACCAAGAAACTGGTCGACGAGCTGCCGGCGGGGCGCACGGTCAACCAGATCGTGGCCCTGTCGCCGGGCGTGCAGCCCAACGGCCCGAGCAAGGACAGCGGGACGGGCCTGAGCAACATCACGATCTCCGGCGCACCCAGCTACGAGAACCTCTTCCTGCTCAACGGCGTGGTGCTCAACGAGAACGTCCGCGGCCAGGCCTTCGACCTGTTCATCGAGGACGCCATCCAGGAGACCACCACGGCGACGGCCGGCGTCTCGGCCGAGTACGGCCGCTTCTCGGGCGGCGTGGTCAACGTCCTCACCAAGTCCGGCGGCAACGACTTCTCCGGCTCCTTCCGCACCACCTTGAACAACCAGGACTGGCAGCAGAAAACCCCGCTGACCACCACCCTGACCGACAAGATCGTGCCGACCTACGAGGCGACTCTCGGCGGCCCGGTGCTGCGCGACCGCCTCTGGTTCTTCCTCGCCGCCCGCGACGTCAAGAACGAGCTGACGAACAACACCTCGACCATCCGGGATCCGGCGAGCTCCGCCATCATCTTCCCCGGCGCTGCGTTCACCGACATTCGGAAACAGCAGCGCTACGAGGGCAAGCTCACCGCGTCGCTCACGCCCCAGCACACCCTGCTCGGCTCCTACAGCAAAGTCAAGGACCAGGAGAATGGGAACTCCTTCGGCACCATTCTCGACACCCTCAGCCTCGTCAACCGCGAGACCCCCCAGGAGCTGTGGTCGGTCAACTACACCGGCACCTTCTCGGACAGCTTCCTGCTGAGCGGCCAGTACTCCCAGCGGAAGTTCTCCTTCATCGGCTCGGGCGCCCCCTCGACGGACCTCATCGTCGGCACTCTGCTCCAGGACCGCTCCCGTGGCAGCGCCCGGTACCACAGCCCGACCTTCTGTGGCGTCTGCACGCCTGAGGACCGCAACAACAAGAACGCCCTCTTGAAGGCCTCCTACTTCGTCTCCACCGCGGGCATGGGCTCGCATGACATCGTGGGCGGCTACGACACCTTCAACGACATCCGCAGGTCTGACAACCACCAGTCGGGGAGCGACTTCCGGATCATCGGCACCGGGGCCAACGTCACCTCCAACGGTCAGATCTTCCCCATCTTCAAGAACGACGGCTCGACGGTCATCGAGTTCGATCCGGTTCTCCAGTCGAGCCGGGGGACCGCCTTCAAGACGAACTCGCTCTACCTCAACGACACCTGGCGCTTCAGCGAGCGGCTGACCCTGGGCCTCGGCGCGCGGTACGACGCGAACGACGGCACGAACGCCGCCGGCGCGAAGGTCGCCAACGATTCCGCGGTGAGCCCTCGCCTGTCGGTGACGTACGACACCGCGGGGAACGGCAACCTGGTCCTCCACGGGAGCTATAGCAAGTACGTAACGGCGCTGGCCAACACCATCGGCGACAGCAGCTCCCCGGCCGGCGTGCCCGCCGCCTTCCAGTGGACCTACCTGGGGCCGTCGATCAACGGCAACCTCAGCCAGGACGAGGCCATCCGCCAGGTCTTCAACTGGTTCGCCACTGCCAATGGCGGCCTGCCCACGGTGGCGAGCCCGGTCGGCGGCGGCCTGCAGCCGGTGATCGCCGCCGCCATCCGCGGCCTCAACACGCAGATCCGCGGCTCGCTCTCCTCGCCCAACGTCACTGAATACGCTCTCGGCGTGACCACGCACATCGGCAGCCGCGGCATCTTCCGCACCGACGCCGTGTATCGCAAGTGGGGCAACTTCTACTCCCAGCGCACCGACACCACGACCGGCAAAGTCACGGGGCAGATCGGCAGCGTCAAACAGACCTTCGACCTCACGCTGGTCCAGAACAACGACTCGCTCTACGACCGGACCTACAAAGGCCTGCACACCCAGTTCCGCTTCCGCGCCAGCGACCGGCTCGACTTCGGCGGCAACTGGACGATGTCGAAGACCGAGGGCAACTACAACGCCGAGAACCAGGGCAGCGGCCCCGTGCCCGGCGGCCTGGGGAACTACCCGGAGTACTTTGACGTGCGCTGGAACTCCCCCGATGGTCCCCTCTCCATCGACCAGCGGCACCGGGTGAACCTCTACGGTGTATTCAACATCTTCGGCAACGACCACAACGGCCTGACCGCCACCGTGCTCGAGAGCTTCGCCAGCGGGCATCCGTACGAGGAGGTCGGGACCATCCGGACGCAGCCCTTCGTCGCCAACCCCGGCTACGCTGCACCGCCCACCCGGGTCGGCTACTACTTCAGCGCGCGCGGCGCGTTCACGACCCCCAACGTGCTCCGGACGGACATTGGCCTCAACTACGACTTCCGTATCGGCAAGCTCGACCTCTTCCTGAAGCCGGAAATCATCAACGTGTTCAACGCGCAAAAGGTGGACACCACGGACATCCGGTACTTCAGCACCACCGTCCTGACCGCCGACAACGGCGCTGCCTGCCCGCAGTCGCCCACGGGCAAGTGCCTGCCCTTCAACCCGTTCACCGACAAGCCCGTCGAGGGCGTGAACTTCGTCAAGGCGTCGGACTTCGGCAAGCCCACCAACGCCTTCGGCTTCCAGCAGCCTCGGACGTATCGGTTCGCCGTCGGCCTGCGGTTCTAGTCAGAACCCCTCTGCACCCCCGAGCCCTCCTCTCCCTAGGGAGAGGAGGGCTTTTCCATCGCTGCCGCCAGGCGCGCCAGGGCGGTGCGCCAGCGAATCCGGTAGCTCTCCCAGATGGTGAGGCCGAGCGACAGCGGCAGGCGCTGAAAGCCGTGCTGCAGGACGTCGAGCTCGCTGCCGCCCGGGATGGCGTGGAGCCGCAGGGTGAGCCGGGTGGCGGCGGTCCAGCCGGCGTCCAGCCGTTCGAAGGAGAGAACCCACAGCTCCGGCGGCGCGATCTCCACCGTCCGGCCCCGCTCCCGCCAGGGCGCCGGCGGTGGATCGACGCGGGGAGAGGAGCCGCGCAGCAGGAGCGAGCCGGCCGGACCGGCCTCCACCTCGGCTTCGTCCGCCAACCAGCGAGTCAGCTTGTGGGGCTCGGCGAGCCACGTCCAGGCCTCCTCCCGCGGCACGGCGAGCCGCTGCCGGCGGCGGAGCTGGACGCCGGGGATGTCGCCCTCGCGGATGGCCTCGGGCATCTGCCCCTCCTCAGTCGAACAGGTTGCGGAGCGCTCCCAGGGCCTCCGGATAGCGGAACGTGTAGCCCAGCTCGAGCAATCGCTGCGGCACGGCGCGCTGGCCGTTGAGCAGCATGCCGGCCATTTCGCCGAGGACGAGGCGCAGGGCGAACCCCGGCGCCGGCGCCAGGCTCGGCCGGTGGAGGGCCCGGCCCAGGGCGCGGCTGAAGTCGCGGTTGGTCAGCGGCTCGGGCGCCGTGAGGTTGAAGGGGCCGCGAGCGTCCTCCCGCTCAAGGAGGAAGCAGATGGCTCCCACTTCGTCGGCGAGGTGGATCCAGGGGAGCCACTGGCGACCGCCGCCCAGCGGGCCGCCCACCCCGACGCGAAAAGGCAGGGCCATCTTGGGGAGGGCGCCGCCGTCGCCGCTCAGCACGACGCCGGTGCGCAGAATGGCCCGCCGTACCCCCAGCGCTTCGGCCTCGGCCGTAGAGGCCTCCCAATCGACGCAGACGCTGGCCAGGAAGTCGCGGCCCGGGGAGTGGGTCTCGGTGACCACCTCGTCGCGACAGGGCCCGTAGAATCCCACGGCCGAGCCCTGGAGGAGCACCCTGGGCCGCTCCTTCGCCTGGCGGATGGCGGCCAGCACGGCCGCGCCCGGCTCCACGCGGCTCGTCCGGATGCGCCGCTTGCGGCTCTCCGTCCAGCGGCCGTCGGCGATGCTCTCGCCCGCCAGGTGGACGATGCCGGTGTCGCCGTCGAGCAGCGGCGCCCACCCGTCACCGGTCCTGCCGTCCCACTGCATCGCTCGGGTATTGGGGGGGAGCACTTTCACCTTGGACAGGTCGCGCGTCAGGACGACGATCTCGTGCCCCGCTCCTCCCATCTCCCGGGCCACCGCGCTGCCGATGAGCCCCGATCCGCCGGTGATCACGATCCGCATGCCCTCTACCTCCCGGGCGATGCTACACCGGATGAGGACCTTACACCGCCGCCAGTTCCTCCTCCAGGAGCTGGCGTTGGTGCAGGTCGGCGTAGAGGCCGCCGGCGGCGATGAGCTGGCCGTGGGTGCCCCGCTCGGCGATGCGGCCGTGGTCGAGGACGAGGATGAGGTCCGCGTCCTTGACGGTCGAGATGCGGTGGGAGACCAGGAACACCGTCCGGCCTTCGAAGACCTGCCGCAGATTGGAGAGGATCAGCTCCTCGGTCTGGGTGTCCACGGCCGAGAGGCAGTCGTCGAGGAGCAGGATGCGCGGCTCGCGCAGCAGCGCCCGGGCGAGGGCCACGCGCTGCTTCTGGCCGCCGGAGAGGGTGAGGCCCCGCTCGCCCACCACGGTGTCGAGCCCGTGGGGGAAGGCCGCCAGGTCCTGCTCCAGGCCGGCCAGGCGCGCCGCTCGCGCCACCTCCTCCAGGCTGGCATCCGGCCGGCCTAGGGCGATGTTCTCGCGGATGGTGGCCGAGAAGAGGAAGGTCTCCTGGGGTACCATGCCGATGGCGGAGCGCAGGCGGGCGAGCGGCATCCGCCGGACGTCCAGGCCGTCCACCGTCAAGGTGCCCGGCGGCGGATCGATCAGCCGCGGGATGAGGGCGAGCAGCGTGGTCTTGCCCGCGCCGGTGCGGCCGACGACGGCCACCGTCTGCCCGGCCGCCACCTGGAGGTCGACGTCGGAGAGCACGGGAGCGTCCCCCTCGTGGTAGGCGAAGGTCAGGCTCCGGAAACGCACAGAGCCATGGATCTGGTCGGGGGTTGCCGGCTCTGGATCGGCCGCGTCGCGGATCGCCGGCTCGGCGTCGAGGATTTTCTGGATGCGGACGAGGGACGCGGTGCCCCGCTGCGCCAGGTTGACCACCCAGCCGAGGGCGATCATCGGCCATGCCAGCTTGCCGAGGAAGAGCTGGAAGGTGACGAACTGGCCGATCGAGATCCGGCCGCGGATGACCAGCAGGCCGCCGTACCAGAGCACCGCCGCGAAGCCCAGTCCGATGAGCGCCTGGAGGATAGGGTGGAAGGCGACCGACCAGGCGATGAGACGGCGGTTGCCCTCCAGGTATTCCTCGTTCACCCGCCCGAAGTCCTCCTCCTCCCGTGCCTCCCGGGCATAGGCCCGCACCACCCGCACGCCGGCCAGGTTCTCCTGCACCCGGGCCGAGACGTTGGCGAACTTCTCCTGGACGCTGGTGAACAGGAGGTGGATCCGGCGCCCGAAGAGGGACGTGGCGCCGGCCACCAGCGGCGCGGTCACCAGGGCGATGAGCGTCAGCCGGGCGTTGATGCGCGCCATCAGGAGGAGCGCGCCCAGCCCGGTGATCACGGTGGTGATGCTGTACATGATGGCCGGGCCGCAGAGCATGCGCACGGCCTGGATGTCGTTGGTGGCCCGGGCCATCAGGTCGCCTGTGGGATATTGGTGGAAGAACGCCGGCGACTGCTTCTCCAGGGCGGCGAAGTAGACGTTACGGAGGTCGAATTCGACGTCGCGGCTCATGGCCACCAAGACCATCCGCTGCAGGTAGGTGAAGATGCCCTGGACGAGGGAGAACCCGAGGATCATGCCGGCGTAGCCCGCCAGCTCGGCGGCGGAGACGTGCCGGCGCACCGCGTCGATGGCTCGCCCCACCAGCAGCGGGCTCACCAGCCCCAGCAGGACTCCGGCGACGATCGCCAGGATGCCGAGGGTCAGCTTACGGCGGTGGGGTCGAAGGTAGGGCCAGAGGTAGGTTAGTCGGTTGAGCAAGGTCGCGGGCTCCCGGCGGAAGGATATCACCGCCGGGAGCCTGGTTCCGGAAGGTCAGCTAGTGGCGCCGGTGGTCGTGGTCCCCGCGGCCCCGGTTCCCCCTGTCGTGGCCCCGGTCCCGCCCGTCATGATCGCGCCGGACGCCGCGATCCTGGCCGCGGAAATTGTCGTGGCCGCGGAAGCTGCGGAAATCATCGTGGCCGCGGAAACCGCGGAAATCGTCGCGGTCGCGGAAGCCGCGGGAGCGGAAGCCGCGATCAAAGCCACGGCTCCAGTAACCGCCGTAGAAGTAGTTCCCCGAGTAGCGGGGCGCCACCCAGTAGGAGTCGTAGTAGGACGGGAGCACCCACCGGCCGCTGATCCAGACGTAATCCTGGTACGCCGGGTCCCAGTCCCAATAACCGTCGACCCAGGTGTAGCCGGGGCCGGGGCGGGCGTAGGCCACCTCGCGGCGCAGCGGAGGCGGACCGTAGTAGACGGGGAATCCGAGGCCGATCCCGATGCTCACCCGCGTACGAGCCGAGGCGGCGGGAGTGAAGCCCAGGACGGCGATCAGGCTGCACAGGGCAATGGCTAAGGCTAGGGACCGCTTGGCGTTCATGGTTACTGATACCTCCTTACTGTCTACAACACCCTGGGGGGCTCAAAACTTCCAGTGGCCGCGAGCGAAGAAGTGGCGGTGGTGGCGAAACTCATAGCGCGGCTCGATCCAGACGGCGTGCGAACGGGGCGGGTGCATCCAGGCGCCGGGGATCCAGACGTATCCCCGGGGTCCCCCCACCCAGTCCCAGTGACCGCGGACCCAGACGAAACCCGGTCCCGGGCGCACCACCACCACCTCTCGGTGCAGGGGCGGCGGCGGCGCGTTGACGCGGAGACTGATCCCCACCCGGGCGGCCGAGGCGGCAGACGAGAAAGCGAGAGCGGAGACGAGGACGGTCAGGGCTATGGTCAAAGCGAAGCTCTTCTTGACGTTCATGGTCGTGTTTCCTCCTGACCGTGGAACACGGCAAGCGGCGGCTTCCTGCGGCCTCTACCGCCGCGTCATCCCCATCAGCCAATGGGCGAGGCCGGCGCAGAGGGCGATGAGGAGGATGATCCCCACCACGACCCAGATCCGCCGCCCCTCCACCCCCGTCATCCAGAGGACGTAGGCGGGGCCGATCAGCAGGGTGACGAGGAACCAGAAGCGGGCTCCCCAACTCCAGCGGGCGGGCGGCTCGGGGCCGGGCGGCGCTGCCGGCGATTTCGGCGATCCTGGCTCCGTCATCCTCAGTCCTCCTCGTCGCGCTCGTCCGCACCGACGGCCGCCAGCACCGCCCGTGCCCCCTGGGGGTGGAGGGGCGCCTCGCCGCCGTCCATCTCCAACTCGCCTTCGAGCCGCAGGATGGGGCGCCCCTCGGTCTCGTACTTGGCCTCGTAGTTGGTGCGCGGCCCTTCGTCCCACGGCCGCTCCCGGCGCTCGCACCGCAGGCCGGGATAGCCGGCGAGGATCTCCACCACCCGTTCGCCGTAGTCCAGGAAATCCGTGGCGAAGGAGAGGCGGCCGCCCCGGCGCAGAAGGCGCAGCACCAGGTCCACCGTCTCCGGATCGAAGAGGCGGCGCTTGTGGTGGCGGCTCTTCGGCCACGGGTCGGGGAAGTAGACGTGGAGGGCCGCGGCGAAGCCGGCGGGGAGGACGGCCGAGAGGAGGTAGAGGGCCTCCCCGCGCAGGGCCAGCCAGTTGCCGAGCCCCAGCCGGCGGACCCGGGAGACGAAGAGGCCGTGATACTCCCCGGCCACCTCGATGCCGAGGAAGCGGCGGCCCGGCTCCTCCTGGCAGCGGCGGCGGAGGTAGCGACCCTTGCCGAAGCCGATCTCCACCTCCCACTCCCCGGCCTCGGCGGCACCCGCTCCGGTCGTGGCACCCGCGGCTGGCACCAGCTCGTCCAGGGGGAGGGGAGCGGGCAGGCCGGCCAGGCCGCGGTCGCCCGCGGCCGTGGAGACCACGACGGGATGGATCACAGGAGGTCCCCGCGCCCCCGCGCGGCGAGCTCGGCGATGATCTTACGCACCTCCTGCGAGCGGGCCTTGGGGCACACCAGCACGGCGTCGCCGGTGCGTACCACCACCAGCCCCTCGACCCCCAGCACGGCGAGGGTGCCGGAGTCGGAGACCAGGAGGTTGTCGCGGGCGTCCACCGCCACGACCTCCCCGCGGCCGGTGTTCCCCTGGGCGTCGGGGGGAAGCACCTCGGCGAGCGCCTCCCAGGAGCCGAGATCGCTCCAGCCGCAGTCGAGCGGGAGAGTGGAGATGGCGTCGAGCCTCTCCATCACCGCGTAGTCGATGGAGTCGGAGGGGAGCCGGGCGTAGAGCTCGCGCCGCCGGCCGGGCGCCGCAGCGATCTCCTCCAGGCCGGCCGCCAGCTCCGGCTGGAGGCGCGCCAGGACCTCCAGGAACGTGGCACCGCGGAAGAGGAAGATACCGGCGTTCCACAGGTAGTCGCCCGAGGCCACGAAGCGGGCCGCGTTCTCCGGCGTCGGCTTCTCGACGAAGCGCCGCACCCGGCGCACCCCCTCGGGGCCGGCTCCGGGCGCGAGCTCCAGGTAGCCGTACCCCGTTTCGGCCCAGCGCGGCGTCACGCCCAGAGTCATCACCCGGTCCTCCCGCTCCACGATCCGGCCGGCCCGCTCCAGGGTGTCGCGGAAGGCCGCGGCATCTCCAACCCGATGATCCGCCGGCAGCACGGCCACTACACCCCGCCGCGCCGCCTCAGGCATCGAGCGCACCGACCAGCCGATGGCCGGAGCCGTGTTGCGCCCCTCGGGCTCGAGGAGGATCTGCTCGGGCGGCACCTCCGGCAGCTCGGCGCGCACCCGCTCCCCCAGCGCCTCGGTGGTGCACACCCAGACCGACTCCGGGCCGACGAGCGGCCGCAGACGCTCCAGGGTGTCGCGCAGCAGGCTCCGCTCCCCCTCCAGGGCCAGGAGCTGCTTGGGGCTCCGTTTGCGCGACAGGGGCCAGAAGCGCGTGCCACTGCCGCCGGCCAGGATCAGCGCCTGCACGCCCGTGCTCCTCGTTCGATGATTCCGGTCTGCGAAATCAGGCTCTTCATGGGGCAGGGAGTATACCCGCCGCTCGATCGCAGGTGATCGCAGTCGGATTGCAGACGAGTGCCCCGCTTCGCCCTCCTCGCGGCACTATGGCAAGGACCGATCCCGTTCTCTGTTGATGGACTATTTTGCGGAGGAGAAAAAGAAAATGCTCAAAAAGAAACTTGGGATTATCTCAACTCTACTAGCAACCTTCCTGCTCCTTGCCCCCGCTGCCTCTCGGGCCATGCCCGCCTGGTCCACGCTTTCGCGAGCGGACGTGGCGTCGAGCTCTCTCGGACACTGGTGGGACCTCCTGACGGGCAGCGTCCGGGGTCATGCTCCGGCCCAGCGCACGATCAAGCCGAAGAACGGCTGCGGCATCGATCCTCAAGGTCAGCCGGTCTGCATACAGAACCCTGGCGGCCCCACTCAGGGAACCACTCCGCCGCCGCCCGGTGACGGCTCCGGAAGCTGAAGCAGTATCGACGAGGGCGAAGGACGGAAAGGGGGGATGAGCCCGGCGGGCCGGTCCCCCTACTCCTCGCCCAGCTCCATGCCCATGATGTGAAAGCCGGAATCGACGTAGACCGTCTCGCCGGTGATGCCGCCGGCCAGGGACGAGAGGAGGAAGAGGCCGAGGTTGCCCACCTCTTCGTGGGTGACGTTGCGGCCGAGGGGGGCGATGCTCCCCACCTTGTTGTACATCTTCATGAAGCCGGGGATGGAGCGGGCGGCCACCGTCCGCACCGGGCCGGCGGAGACGGCGTTGACCCGCACGCCCTTCTTGCCCAGCTCGTAGGCGAGGTAGCGGACGCTGGCCTCGAGAGCGCTCTTGGCGATGCCCATGACGTTGTACTTGGGCACCACCTTCTCCGCGGCGTAGTAGGTGAGGGTGACGAGGGCGCCGCCCGCGTTGAGGAGGGGCTCGGCCTCGCGGGCCACGGAGACCAGCGAGTAGGCGGAGATCTCCAGCGCCGTGCGCCAGTCGTCGCGGGTGGTCTCGATGTAGCGCCCGTCCATGGCCGCCCGGGGGGCGAAGCCGATGGAGTGGACGACGAAGTCGAGGCTCCCCCAGGCCTCCCTGAGGCTGGCGAAGGTGCCTTTCAGCTCCTCCTCGTTGGTGACGTCGCACTGGAACAGCCGCGTCCCCGCCAGGTCGCGGGTGAGCTTCTCCAGATCGTCCTTCAGCCGCTCCCCCTGGTAGCTGAAAGCCAGCTCGGCGCCCGCCGCTGCCAGCCTTTCGGCGATGGCCCAGCCGAGGCTGCGCGCGTTGGCGACTCCCATCACGAGGCCACGCTTGCCCTTGAGGTCGATGGCGATCATGGGGCGGTATGTTATCCCGATTATCCTGAAGTGGAGAGCCGGCGAGCCGATGGCTCTATGAGAGACTTACCCCGTCCATCCCAGGGAGACGCCATGAGCAAGACCGCCGTACTCGAACCGCCCTTCGTCGCGATGATCGCCTCGGAGGTGGGCTGCCGGCCGCAGCAGGTGCAGGCCGCCTCCGAGCTGTTTGCCGAGGGGGCCACCGTCCCCTTCGTGGCCCGCTATCGCAAGGAGGCCACGGGCGGCCTCGAGGACCTGCAGCTCGAGACCCTGTTCAAACGCCGGGAGTATTTCCTGGAGCTCGCCGAGCGCCGGGACGCCATCCTGGAGAGCATCCGCGAGCAGGGCAAGCTCACCGATGAATTGGAGGCGGCGATCCGCGCCGCCGTCACCAAGCAGGAGCTGGAGGACCTCTACCTCCCCTACAAACCCAAGCGCCGCACCCGCGCCCAGATCGCTCGCGAGAAGGGGCTGGAGCCGCTGGCGGACAGTCTGCTCGCTCACGCCGCCTCGCGCACCCTGCCGGAGGAGCTGGCTCGCGAGTTCGTCAACGCCGAGAAGGGCGTCGAGGACGCGGAGACGGCCCTGGCCGGCGCGCGGGACGTCCTGGCCGAGCGGCTCTCCGAGAACGCCGGCGAGCGCGCCGAGCTGCGGCGGGTGCTCGCCACCGAGGGGACGCTGCGCGTGCGCGTCCTCCCCGAGAAGGAGAAGGACGCCGAGGCCGCCACCTACCGCGACTACTTCGCGCACGACGAGCCGGGCCGGGACATCCCCTCCCACCGCCTGCTGGCCATCCTGCGCGGGGAGCGCGAGGGCTTCCTGATTTCAGACCTGCGGATCGACGACGAGCGCGAGGCCGAGCGCCTGGGCCGCTCCTGGCGCCTGCCGCTCGACACCCCCTGCGGCCGGCAGCTCGCCGAGGCTTCGGCGGACGGCTACAAGCGGCTGCTGCGGCCGTCGATCGCCAACGAGGTCCGCTCCGAGATGCGCGAGCGGGCGGAGGCCCAGGCCATCGCCGTCTTCCGCGCCAACCTGGAGGCGCTGCTCCTCCAGGCGCCGCTGGGCCAGACGGCCGTCATGGGGCTCGATCCCGGCTTCCGCACCGGCTGCAAGCTGGCGGTGGTGGACGGCACCGGGCGCGTCGTGGCGACCGACGTCATCCACGCCGTCCCGCCCCACGCCGACGAAGCCGGCGCGGCGAAGACGGTCGTCTCCTTGATCCGCAAGCACGGCGTCCAAGCCGTGGCCGTGGGCAACGGCACGGCCAGCCGCGAGACCGAGGCCTTCGCCCGCAAAGCCGTGCAGGAGGCCGGGCTCGACAAGGTGGTGGTGGCCATCGTCCCGGAGACGGGCGCCTCGGTCTACTCGGCCTCGGCCGTGGCGCGCGAGGAGCTGCCCACGCTCGACGTCTCGCTACGCGGCGCGGTTTCGATCGCCCGCCGCCTCCAGGACCCGCTGGCCGAGCTGGTGAAGATCGAGCCCCGCTCCCTGGGCGTGGGCCAGTACCAGCACGACGTGGACCAGAAGGCGCTGGACCGCGAGCTGGACACGGCCGTCGAGGGCGCGGTGAACCGCGTCGGCGTCGAGCTCAACACGGCCTCGGCCTCGCTGCTGCGGCGGATCTCCGGCCTCTCCGAGCGTCTGGCCCACGCCATCGTGCACCATCGCGACGGCAACGGCCCCTTCCCCTCGCGCAAGTCGCTGCTCAAGGTCTCCGGCTTCGGACCCAAGACCTTCGAGCTCTCCGCCGGCTTCCTGCGCATCCGCGAGGGCGAGAACCCGCTCGACCGCACGGCCGTCCACCCCGAGCGCTACGAGGTGGTGCAGAAGATGGCTGCGGCGCTCGCCGTGCCGGTGGGCAGCCTGGTGGGCGATCCGGACCTGGTGGGCAGGCTCGACTTCAGCCGCTTCGCGGACGCGGCGCACCAAGTGGGAAAATACACCTTGGAGGACATCCGCAATGAGCTTCTCCGACCGGGCCGCGATCCGCGCCCGGAGTTCAAGACTCCGGAGTGGCGGCCGGACGTCACCTCGGTCAAAGACCTGCAGCCCGGCATGGTGCTCGAAGGGCGGGTCTCGAACGTCGCCAACTTCGGCGCCTTCGTGGACGTCGGCGTCCATCGCGACGGCCTGGTGCACGTCTCCGAGCTGACCCACCGCTGGGTGGCGGACCCGCGGGAGGCGGTGAAGGTGGGGGAGATCGTCAAGGTGAAGGTCCTCGAAGTGGACTACCAGCGCGAGCGCATCAGCCTCTCCATCAAGGCCCTCCAGCAGCCCCCGGTCGAAGGCCGCCACGCCGCCGGCAGCGCCGGCCGGGGCGGGCGTCCGGACCGGCCCGGGGGGCCCGGCGGAGGCGGCGGAGGAAAGGGGGGACGGCCACAGGCGAAGCCGGCGCCGAAACCGCCTGAGAAACCGGCGGCGAGCCTTGAGGATTTGATGCGGAAGTTCAATCGGGGGGCGTGAGTTGGGGCCGCCGAGAAATCATTATGCTTTACGATCCTGATCCCAATCTATGGATCGATTTCAGAATGAGGAGGAAATAGCCGTGGCCTCTGGAACTCGGGAATGGCAGCCTGCGCGGCAGAAAAGCCGATCAAGGACAGCAGGGACTACAAGGACAGCAGGGACAATAAATGCCGGACTTGGCATCATTCCTTCGTGTCTTTGAGGTCCTTGTTGTCCCTGATGTCCTTTACGTCCTTGCTCTTTGTTTCTGCCGCGCAGGCTCCCAGGCGAGCCTGCTCTCTGGAAAGGACGCTGCTCATGTACCGTAGCCTGATGTTTTCCGGATCCATCGGGGGGGAACCCACCCTTCGGTTCAGGTCCCGGGTTCCTTCATCCACGCGTCTTCAACCCGGCACCGCCATTGCAGCATCCCCCTTACGGCATCGGCAGGATCGCCTGAGGCCGGGAACTACAACGAGGGGGAACACAGCATGGCAATCAAGGCTCTTCAGAGATCGGCAATCGGACCCGCGCGGGTCTTCGAGGTGGCACCGGACGTCGCGTGCCTCGAGCTTCCTATCGTCAACGTCTGCTTCATCGGCGAGCGCCTGGCGCGAGACCGGGGCTGGGTGCTGGTCGACGCCGGCATGCCGACCTCCGGGCACTCCATCGTGCGCGAGGCGGAGCGGCGCTTCGGCCCGGGGGCGCGGCCCTCGGCCATCGTCCTGACCCATGGCCACTTCGATCACGCCGGCTCGGTCCGGAGTCTGGCGGAGCGCTGGGATGTCCCCGTCTACGCCCATCGGCTGGAGGCGCCGTACCTCACGGGCCGCTCCGACTATCCGCCGGCCGATCCCACCGTGGGCGGTGGCGCCATGGCGCGAGTGGCCTCGCGCTTCTTTCCCCGCAGCCCCATCGACCTCGGGCCTCGTCTCCGTCTGCTGAACGAGGACGGCAGCCTCCCGGGGATGGCGGGGTGGCGGTGGATTCACACCCCGGGTCACACGCCCGGCCACGTCTCCCTTTTCCGCGACGCGGACCGCGTGCTGATCGCCGGCGACGCCTTCGTGACCATGCGCCAGGAATCGCTGATCTCCGTGCTGACGCGGCGGCAGGAGGTGTCGCGCCCGCCGGCCTACTTCACGCCAGATTGGGAGTCGTCCCGCGACTCCCTCCAGGAGCTGGCGCGACTCGATCCGGCGATTGCGGCGACCGGCCATGGGATTCCCATGTTCGGCATTCAGCTCCACAGCGAGCTGGAGGCTCTGGCCCGGTACTTCGACGACGAGATCCCCCGCCACGGCCGGTACGTGGACCAGCCGGCGCTGGCGGACGAGCGTGGCATCGTGCGGGTGCCGCCGCCCGTCTTCGATCCGCTGCCGCCGCTGGTGCTGAGCCTGGGAGTCCTCGCGATTCTAGGGACGAAGCTGCTGCGCGGCTCGCCGGTCCGGCGGCCGGCCCTGCTTCGCGGCTGATCGGGACCGCTCCCGGGCTGCCTGGGAAACTGCGTTCCCTAAATCCGTTCCGGATTTCTCCGTCCCGCCTCTGAGGCCCAAAGGGCCGTCATTCCTCAGCCCAGGGCAACGCCCTGGGTTGTGAGGGCCTAGGTTCGATGCGGCCTGAAGGGCCGCGCTAGGCGGGCGGATGGTCCTGAAGGCGGTGTCGCAGGCTGACCCAGCCCGTTGGGCTGGGCTGAAGGAACCCGGACCTTCGGCCCGGAACGGCCGGTTCATTTCCATCCCCGGCCGACTTTACCGAGCACAAATCCGGAACGAACTCGGGGACGCATTACTAGGGGCAAGCATGCCGCCTGCCTTCTGCCGTCTCTTCTTCTCCTTGTTCTTTGGTGCCATAATAGACGCGAGGTCCAGAGGAGATCAAGGGATGGCTAAGTCCTTCTATGGCATTATGCGACAGGCTGCGCGCTCTGCCGAAAGATCTTATAAGCGTTCGCTGCGAGAGCACGAACGCGCTGTGAGGCAGGCTGAAAGCCAACGAAAGGCGCAAGAGCGCGAGTATCTGCGACGGACTAAAGTTGCTGATAAAGAAGCTCGGCTGGCCTACCTACGAAGTCGAGAGGCACAAGTCTCTGAAATGAACGAGGATCTAAGTCGGCGGGTCAAGGAGTTAAGATCTCTCCTGTCCCTATCTCCCAAAAGCGCTCGACCATTTGACTTCGTCTCTCTCAAGAAGAAGTATGTTCCACAGACTCTAGATGTTTCTTCGGTCATTGGCAGGAAACCTGAAGAGCTTCGGCGTGAGAGTTTTGTCACGCCGGTGCTGCGCCCGAACCTAGTGGCGAGACTCTTGGGCGGGAAGGCGAAGTACGAGGCTGCCGTCAGAGAGGCGGAGGAGAACGACACGAGAAGGTATGAGGCCTCAGTCGCAGAATACCGCGATAATCTTGCAGATTGGTGTCTTCGAGAAGAACGTGAGCGACTGCGCTTCGAGGAGGCTGAATCGGCCCGCAAAAAAGAGGTGGAGGAGCAGAATTCGGCTGTCGACGAATTCGAACAAGGCTATAAAGGTGGGTTGGCTCAATCCGTGATCGAGTATTTTTCTCTAATCCTGGACAGATCTGAGTTGCCTCTCGATTTTCCGGAAGGCTTCCGGCTGGCATATGTACCGGAGTCCAGGCAGGTCGTCGTAGAACATCTTTTGCCAACCCTCGACATCGTTCCTTCGGTTGCCGAGTATTCATATGTTAAAGCTAAGGACGAGATTCGAGAGAAGCCGAGAAAGAAGGCCGAAATCAAGGATCTCTACGAGACGGTTATCGCAAGTACATCCCTGCGGATAATCAATGAAATATTCTCTTCCGATGCCGAGTTAGTGGTTGCAAGCCTTGTTTTGAATGGCATTGTTGATACCGTTAACCCGGCAACCGGCGAGAGTATACGGCCGTGCATAGTGTCGGTAAGGGCTTCCAAGGATGAGTTCTCAAAAATTGTTCTAAGTCGTATTGATCCCGTGGCTTGCCTGAGAAATCTGGGATCAGTCTCAAAGAAGCCGGACGAGCTTGCGCCCGTTCGGCCAATCATCGAATTCGACATGGCCGATCCGAGATTCGTCAAAGAGCTGGATATTCTGTCAGGACTGGAAAGCCGACCCAACATCATGGAACTGACGCCTTTCGAGTTCGAGGGTCTCGTTACCAATCTTTTTTCTTCCATGGGACTTGACACTAAGCAGACTCGATCGTCACGCGACGGGGGCGTGGATGCGGTCGCTTTTGATCAGCGGCCTGTACTTGGGGGAAAGGTGGTAATTCAAGCCAAGCGCTATAAGAATACCGTAGGAGTGGCGGCGGTTCGAGATCTCTATGGTACCATGATGAATGAGGGGGCTAATAAAGGAATCCTTGTAACGACTGCGGGGTTTGGCCCGGATGCCTTTGAATTCGCGAGGGACAAGCCGATTGAGCTGATTGACGGATCAGGGCTGCTTTACCTGCTTGAGCAACAGAACGTCGAGGCCAGAATCATAATGCCGCCTTAAGGCAGCTCGAACGGAGGTCGAGGGCGAGGTCGTGGACATCGGGACGGACAAGGTCCTCCTCTGTTTCCACCAGGAGCGCCGGTCCGGCGTGGGAGCCTTGGGCGGTGACTATGAAAAGCTGATGGAGCGGAATCTGCGGACGATCGGAAATGACCTCGCCGCCGTCCTGAAGCACTTCTGAGCTGCTGCGGCGACTGGCTGGGGAGTTTGGTATTCTCCGTGGTAGGCTGACGCTATGGAGCCCAAGGTCGAGAAACCGGTACGGAATCTTCCTCGTCCTCGAGAGCCCAGGCGTTTTGAGACCAAGGTTCTTGACCTGGGACTCTGCCTGCTGGAGGATCTGGACGACGTTACCAAGGCACTGGCAGTCGCTGAAGGGGAAGCCTTCAAGTGATCGTTGTCGACGCCAACCTTCTGATCTACTCTTCCGTCGCTGGTCTCCCCAACACCCCGCCGCGCACCAGTGGCTCGACCGGCAACTCAATGAGTCGGGTGCTGATCCTGGGGGTCCTCGCTCTGCTCGGGACGAAGCTGCTGCGCGAATCGCAGGCCCGGCGGCCGCCCCTGCTGCTCCGCTGAGCCGGCCGCACCGACCTCAACGTCACCGGCGCCAGCCTCGACATCGCTCGCGCCGATCGCAACGCGGTTCGCACCAAGCTCCGAGGGGTCTGCACCGAGGTCCGGGCCCCTCGCACCAAGCTCCGAGGGGCTCGCACCTGGCTCCAAGGGGTCTGCCTCGAGGTGCGGACCTCCGCGACCTCGGTCCAAGCCCCTTCGATCTCGGTCTGAGGTATCTGCAGCGAGCTCCAGGTCCCTTGGAGCGAGGTCTCGACCGCGTGGACCTCGGTCCCAGCCCCTTGGAGCGAGGTCCCGACCGCGTCGAGACTGGTGCAGGTCGCGTGGAGCCCGGCGCGAACCGCTTGGCGCAGGATGCGAATCGCTTCGAAACTGATCCAGAGGATCTTCATCTTTAGCCGAAGACGTTCCAGCCGGAATAAGATCATGATAAGGCCGAATCGTCAAGTCTGCGCAAAAAATGCTTGACAAGCCTGGACCCCTGGACTATATTGCTGCTCTGGGCCACGTTCCCCGCGAGGGAGAGTGGCGCCTCTGATCTTTGACAATCGATTCGATCAACCTTCGGGGGCGGAAGCCGGCCGCTCCCCGGGGTCCCACCGTTCCCTTGGCGAGACCTTTATAATGCGGGCATGGCCAGAGTCTTTTTTGCCAAAGGGGTTCAGGGCGAGATCGTCCGGCGCATGCAACTGCGGCTGACCGAGCTCGGATTCGACACCCAGGGCATCGACAGCGTCTTTGGACAGGACACCGTGAAGGCCGTCGAGGCGTTCCAGGCGGACCGCAAGCTCGGCGTGACCGGGGAGGTCGACGGTGACACCTATCAGAAGCTCATGGGCCAGCCGGTGCCGCCGGTCCGGGATCGCGCGCTGGGATTGACGGCCCACTTCGAAGGACACGGCTTCACTCTCGCGCAGGGGAACTTCGACGGAGCGGGGATCACCTGGGGAATCATCGGTTTCACCCTCTCCGGCGGCGAGCTCAAAGGAATCATCCAGGAGATCCTGGAGAGCAAGCCCGAGCTGGTGCGTCAGGCTTTCGGAGCCAGGACCGACCAACTCCTGGGCGTGCTGAAGCTGCCGATGAAGCAACAGATCGCCTTTGCGGATTCCATCAGCCTCGGCGCGAGCAAGGCGCGGCTGGCCGAGCCCTGGCGCTCCGCCTTCCGCACGCTCGGCGAGTTTCCGGAGGTTCAGGAGATCCAGCTCCAGCACGTGGACGAGGACTACTTCCAGCCGGCGCTCCAGACCGCGAAGGATTTCGGCCTGAAGACGGAGCTGGGGACGGCGCTGGCCTTCGACATCCACGTGCAGAACGGCGGGATCAAGGCCGCGGCCCGGGAGCAGATCCGCAAAGAGCTGGCGGCGCATCCCGTGGCGGCCGAGCGCGATCTGCGGATCATCATCGCGCACGCGGTCGCGGACAAGGCGAATCCACAATTCCGGGACGACGTCCGCGAGCGCAAGCTCACTCTAGCGGCCGGCTCCGGCCGGGTGCACGGCGAGATGTTCGTGCTGCGCAACTGGGGCCTCGACGACCTCTGAACCAGCTCCCATGCGCCTTTCCGACCTCGTCACCACCTCCCGCCGCGTCGCCGAGACCCGTTCGCGCTTAGAGAAGGCCGCGGCGCTCGCGGACCTGCTGCGGCGCCTGGCCCCTGAAGAGATCGACGTCGCCGTGGCCTGGCTCTCGGGAAACCTGCGGCAGGGGAGGATCGGCCTTGGGTCCGCGGCGGTGCGAGATTCTCGCCCGGGTACGGCCGCCGGCGAGCCAACTCTCACCCTGGGCGAGGTGGACACGACGTTCGAGCGCATCGCCGCGACCACGGGCGCAGGCTCGACGGCGGCGCGGGTGGGGATGCTCGGGGAGCTCCTCGCCCGGGCGACGCGGGAGGAGCAGGAGTTCCTCATCCGCCTGATCTTCGGCGAGTTGCGGCAGGGGGCCCGGCGCTCATGCTCGCCGGCGAGCTGCCGGCCGTCGCCCGGGCCGTGCTCGGCGAGGGGCGGGGCGGGCTCGACCGCTTCCGCCTCGAGCTGCTGCGTCCCCTTCAGCCCATGCTCGCCTCCACCGCGGAGGACGTCTCCGAGGCCCTGGAGCGGCTCGGCGAGGCCGCCTTCGAGCTGAAGCTGGACGGCGCGCGCGTGCAGGTCCACAAGGCGGGGGAGGAGATCCGCGTCTTCTCCCGCCGGGGGAACGACGTCAGCCAGGCCGTGCCCGAGCTGGTCGAGACCGTCCAGGCGCTGCCCGCGCGCCAGGCGATCCTCGACGGCGAGGTCATCGCGCTGCGACCGGACGGCGCGCCGCTGCCGTTCCAGGTCACCATGCGCCGCTTCGGCCGCAAGCTCGATGTCGCCCGCCTGCGCGGCGAGCTCCCCCTGACCCCCTTCTTCTTCGACGTCCTCCATCTCGACGGCGAGGACCTCCTCGACCGCCCGGCGGGCGAGCGCTTCGCGGCCCTGGGCGCGGCCGTGCCGGGGCTCACCGTGCCGCGCCTCGTCACCGCGGACGCCGAGGAGGCGGACGACTTCTTCGCGGACGCCCTGCAGCGGGGCCACGAGGGGATGATGGCCAAGGCCCTCGACGCGCCCTACGAGGCCGGCCGGCGCGGCTTCTCCTGGCTCAAGATCAAGCCCGCCCACACGCTGGACCTGGTGATCCTCGCCGCCGAATGGGGGCACGGCCGGCGCCAGGGCTGGCTCTCGAACCTCCACCTCGGTGCCCGCGATCCCGACAACGGCGGCTTCGTGATGTTGGGCAAGACCTTCAAGGGACTGACCGACGAGAGGCTCGCCTGGCAGACGAAGAAGCTCCAGGAGCTCGCCCTCGGCACCGACGGCTGGACCGTGCACGTCCGCCCCGAGCTGGTGGTCGAGGTGGCCTTCAGCGACGTCCAGGAGAGCCCGCAATACCCCGCCGGCATGGCCCTCCGCTTCGCCCGCGTCAAGGGCTATCGGGAGGATAAGACGGCGGCGGAGGCAGATACGATCGGGACGGTGAGGGGGATCTTCGAATCCGGGCGCTGAGAGAAACTCCTTGAGATGGGCTGTGACGGGCCATCCGCTGAAGAAGTCACGGAAACCGCGGATTGTTCCGCACCTGCCGCGCCTGCCAGAGGTGCCGGCGTTCATGGGCGTCCATGACCAGGAAACCGGTGCCGACGCCGAAGCGGACCAGGGGGAACAAGGGGTTCCTGAAACGCGCGGCGTTGAGGTCGAAGGGCGCGGCCTCGCGCAGGAGATCCGCGAGCTCGGCCTGCACTCGCGACCACTCCCCGGCCACCTCGTCCCGGGTCTTGCGCTGGGCGGGAACGATCTTGCGAGGCGCCGGGAACTTGCGGCGCGGCGGTGGCTCCAATGTGCGGACGAACCAGCGCTCCAGGGCCCCGGGATGGATGGGCCCCCGCCGGATCTCTCCCCGGCTCCGGGCCGCCTCCAGGGCCTGACGCATAGGGTCGAGGTAGACGCGATTGGCCACGTTCAGATGGTCGAGGCACTGGGCCACGCTCCAGGAGCTCTCGTCCGGCCGCCAGTTGAGACGCTCGTCGTCCAGCTCCGCCAGGAGGATCCGGGCCTCCCGGTCGCTCTCTTCGAGCCCTTGCCGGAGCTTGGCCAGATCCTCCGGCAACCCTTCCGTCATGCGAATTCCTCCATTCACCACTCCATCTTGTCGATGGAGTACGGGAGCATTTTCCGCCACCAGGGCCAGTCGTGAGCGACATCGTGCCCCCAGAGGTCCAGCAAATGGGGAATCCCCTTGCGGTGAAGGATCTCCGAAAGCTCACGGGAGGCCTGCGGCGCCTCGTACGCCCCCTGGCCGGTGAGGACGTGGATCTTCGCCGCCGTCTGCAGCAGGTGGAGGGGGTGCCCCTCCAGGTTCGGCAGGTACCAGGCCGGATTGTTGAAGTAGGCGTTGTCGTCGCTGTAGCCGTGGAGGTAGTCCGGCCCGAGGTCGTAGAAGCCGCTCATGGCGATGACGCCGTCGAAGAGGTCCGGCCGCCGGAACAGGGTGTTGGCGGCGTGGAAGGCGCCGAAGCTGGCCCCGGCCGTGACGACGCGGATGTCGGGTGTCTGGCAGACCTGGCGGATGAAGGGGACGACCTCCTCCTCCACGTAGCGGGAGTAGAGGGCTTGGCGCCGGGCCTGCTCGGGCACCGGCAGGCCGCGGTCCATCCAGGCCTGGTTGTTGATGCTGTTGATGGAGAAGACGCGCACCCGGCCGGCGTCCAGGGCCGGCGCGACCGCGCCGATCAGCCAGAAGCGCTCGTTCTCCAGGAAGTCCGCCGCCGCCGTGGGGAAGAGCAGCAGGGGATGGCCCCAGTGCCCGTAGGAGACGATGGGCATTTCCTGCCCCAGGCTCGGGCTGCGCCAGCTCGTGATCTCCCGCTCGTTTCCCATCCGGTCCTCGCTTCCGGGCCGTCCCGCCCGGAGGTCGTCAATGCCCGGGAGAATATCCCATTCGGCCGGGAGCCGTGCTCCTCTTGCGCCGGGCGGACCGCTGGTGTCACAGTCTCCGCGCTGGCGCTGGAAGCCGCCATGGAACGGATCCCCATCATCGCCGACGGACGGGAGGTCTCGCACCTCGCCGTCCGCTTCGATCCGCCGCCCCACGCGGGCGCTCCTGGACGCCCCTGCATCCTCTACCTTCACGGCTTCGGCTCCGAGCAGTCGGGCGAAAAGGCGGAGTTCTTCCGCCGGCGGGTCCTGGACGCCGGGCTCGGCTTCTGCTCCTTCGACTTCCAGGGCCACGGCCAGTCCGGCGGCGACCTCACCGGAATCACCCTGACGCGCAACCTGGGGGACATCGCCCGTGTCCACGACCTCCTGCGGTCCCGGGGGCACGAACGGCTGATCCTCCTGGGCTCGTCCATGGGCGGCGGCTCGGCTCTCTGGTACTCGGCGCTCCATCCGGAGGAGATCGCCGCCGGCCTCCACATCGCGCCGGCCCTGGAGATGGACCAGGGCTTCCTCGCCTGGGCCGGCGAGGAAGGGGTGCGCCGCTGGCAGGAGACGGGGACGATCCACTTCGAGAATGACCTCGTCTCCTGCGAGCTGGGCTGGGGACTGATCGAAGACCTCCGCGCCCATCCCCTGGACCGGCTCCTCGCCGAGTACCGCACGCCCTGTCTCCTCCTCCAGGGGAAACGGGATACCTCGGTCGGCTGGCGCAGCGTCGCCGACTTCGCCACGCGTTGCGCTTTCCCGGGTATCGAGCTCCATTTCTTCGCGGATGGCGACCATAGGATGACCGACCGGAAGGAGAGATTGTGGGAGCTGATGGGGGAGTTTTTAAGGGGGAGGGGGGTGGTTGGGGGACCGGCAATTCGCGAGAGTTGACAAAGAAGACGCTTCAGGCGAACCTGTTTCAGGGAAAAATACACCCTTCTGAAGGCGCTCCGGACGGCTATGGTGGCTGCCCGCGGACCGCTCAATGGGAGAGGATTATGAGATCTCAGATGACACGCCTCACCGTCCCCGCAGTCCTCGTCTGCTTTGCGCTGGTCTCCAGCTCTGGTGCCTGGGCCCGGCCGGTCCATGAGCCGGCGCCGGTCCTCCAGGGGGAGGTCTCTCTGGCGGAAAACCTCGTGGCTTGGACCCTGTCCCTGTTGTTCGAGAAGCAGGGTACGCCGCACACGAAGCCCGCTTCCAAGCCACCCCACATCCACACGAAGGAGGGGCCTCAGGCGGATCCCAACGGCACCAGCCCCCACTGAGTCGCACCGCGGGAGGAGGAGGCATCGGGGGGCTGGGATCAGGCCAGCCGATGCCTTCTTTGTCCCGCTTTTCGTGGCTCAGGCATCTTTATAGATAGGATGGTATTCTCAAGAGAATTCTTTGGTCCGCCTCGGAGTCTTCCCTCCGAAGCGGCATGGAACCGGCCGGGCCGGGGGCTTGCCCCCCCTGCACGATATCGGTTCAGGGAGGGCCCAACCCGTGAAGATTCACCCCCATGACCTCCTGATCCAGGAGCTTTTCGCTTCTGCGGGCGACGAGCCCCAAGCCGTTCTGGATCACGTCCTCCGATGCAGGGCCTGCCAGCGGCGGACGCGGGAGCTGCTCCACGCACCGCCGGCTTCCTTCATAGAGCGGGTCGTCCGGCTGGACTGGCTGGCCACGGCGCCCGCCGACTATGGCACAGCGCTGGACCGCGGATCGGCGGTCGCCCTGAGGCTGCAGGCGTCGTGCGATTGGGAGCGGTCCGAGGCTGTGCGCCTGCTGGCCGAGTTGCTGGAGCACCCTGGAGGCCGGCGGCAGTGGATCGTGCGCAATCACCCCCGCTTCCAGACCTGGGGGTTGTTCGAGCTGCTCCTCGAGCGCAGCCACGAGGAGAACTTCGACGATCCGGCGGCCGGCGAGGGCTTGGCGCTCCTCGCCCTGGAGATCGCGGACCGGCTCGAGGGGTTCGGCGAAGAGCGGCTGGAAGACTTCCGAGCTCGGTCCTGGGCCTGGGTGGCCAACGCCCGGCGGGTGCGGTCCGACCTGCGCGGCGCCGAGGAGGCCTTCGCCATCGCCTTCTCGCATCTGGCCCGGGGAAATGGCGAGCCGATGGAACGGGCGGTCCTCCTGGACCTCAAGGCCTCGCTGCTTCGCGCCCAAAGGCGCTTCGCCGGCGCCCTGCGGCTGCTGGGCCGCGCCATTCGCATCTTCCGCCAGCTCGGAGAGAGGCACCGGGCAGGACGGTCCCTAATCAACATGTCCATCGTCCACCGCTACGCCGGCGAGCCCGAGAAGGCCATCCCGCTGCTCTATGAAGCCCTCGACCTGATCGATGCGTCCCGCGAGCCCAGGCTCCTGTTCGCGGTGTGGAACAACCTCATCGACGACCTGGCGGACAACGAGCAGTACATGGAAGCGCACAAGCTCCTGGTGCGAGCCCGTCCCATCCTTCGGCAGTTCCCCCTGCCTTGGCATCAGAACCGTCACCGTTGGGTCGAGGGACGGATCGCCCACGGCCTTGGCCAGGACCAGAAGGCGGAGGTCCTCTTCCTCAAGGCGCGGGACGGCTTCCTCGCCGAGGACGCCGCCTACGACACGGCGCTCGTCTCGCTCGACCTCGCCGCGCTCTATGCCGGACAGGGCCGCAGCACCGAGGTCAAGCGGATCGCCGAAGAGATGATGCCCATCTTCTCCTCCCGCCAGATCCACCGCGAGGCCCTGGCCGCCCTCGCCTTCTGGAAGCAGGCGGTGGACGCCGAGCGGGCCGGTGCCAAACTCGTCAGCGGCGTGGCGGCGTTCCTCAAGCGCGCCCGCCACGATCCAGAGCTGCGCTTCGAGGAACCCAAGGACTAGCCGGCCCTCACCACCCCGGCCCTCCTCTCCCGCCCCTCCCTTCCCCCCTCCCCGGGAGAGGAGGGGGGAAGAGGGCGGGGGTGAGGGTATTACTTGCCCTTGAAGTCGAAGTTCGCGGTGACCGTCTGGCTCGGGCCGACCGTGATCTCCTGATCCTGCGTGCCCAGCTTCTCGTGCCACGCCTCGAGGGTGTACTTGCCCGGAGGCAGGTTCTTGATCGAGAAGGTGCCATCGTCGCCGGTGGTGGCGAAGAAGGGGTGCGGCAGCACGCCCACGTAGGCGGTCATCCACGGATGAACGTCGCACTTGACGTGGACCATCAGCTCCTGCTTGTCGAAGGTCTTGTCGAACGGCGGCAGACCCTGGGGCTGGGCCTGGTTGAACTCGGCGTTCGTCTTCGCCAGGGCGTGGACGTTGTGCAGCGTCGCATCCGTGTTCTTGATGGTCAGCGGCTGACCGACCTGGATGCCCTGGACGCGCGGTGTGTAGAGGCAGCCCTGCTGGTCGAGCTCCTTCTTGTCCGCCGGCGCCGGGAAGGTCTTCCCCTCGAGACCGGTCTTGACGTAGACGAAGACGTTGCCCAGCTTGCCGTCCTTGGCCGCGATCTCGTTGGTATCCGCCGGTGTCTTGTGGAGACTGGCGCAGACCGGATCGGCGCTGAAGGCGATGGGCGTGTCGGTGTCCGTCCCCGCGAAGGTGACGGTGCCGCTGACGCCGCCGGCATTGGCGGCCGGCGCTGCCGGAGCCGCCGCCGGGGCGGGCGCCGAGGCGGTCTCGTCCTTTTTATCCCCGCCGCCGCAGCCCACCAGCGCCAGGACCGCGCAGAGCGCCACGAGCCACAATAGTTTCCTGCTCATACGAAAAACCTCCTTGTTGGATTGGTGTTGGAAGCATCGATCGATCGGGAGCCGTGCCCGCCGTCGCGAGAGCCTCTGGCGGCGGGCACGGACGGGGAATTGTATACGAAGTCACCTCATCGGCCGCCCGCCGCCCCGGCGGGTACCGCCGCCGGTGCTGCGCCCCGCGCCCCCGCTGCCGGCGCCCGCCCGCCTCCCGAGATCGACCAGATGTGGTCGCGCAGCGCCGTGGTCACGGTCTTGACGTCCGAGAGATAGGCGTTCATCTCCGCCTCGGAGGAGAAGTAGCGCAGGATCTGCTGCTTCTGCGCGGCGAAAGCCGGATTGCCCAGCATCGGCGGCACCGGCGACATGAACTCGCCGGGCTTCGTCTCCGGAAAGAAGTTGGGCATCCGGGTCCCCGGGATCCAGTGCTGCGGGTTCTGGATCCACGACGGCACCCAATCGTAGCGGAGACGGTCGTGCGCCATCAGCAGGGAGGGCGCGAGGTCCCCCTTGGAGCCGCCCACCGCTGCCGAAGCCTCCGCCCCCGCCGGATGGCAGCGGGCGCATTGCAGCATGGAGAACACCGCGCCGCCCACGGCCAGGCTCTTCGCGTCCGGCGCGTCCGGCTCGGAGAGGAACGGCCGCTGCTCCTCGCGGGCCGCGAAGTAGCCGACGACCGTGTTCGCCTTGTCGTCGGTGAAGCCGAAGGTGGGCATGCGCGCCGTCAGCCAGGGGCGCATGCGCACCCGGCCGGGGTCGTGCAGGTAGTTGAACAGCCAGGCGGACTGCACGCGGGCGCCCTCGGCGGCGAGGTTCGGCGGCAGCAGGCCCGAGACGTCGGGATCGGCCTGCCCCTGCTCCTTGAGCACCTGCGTGAACAGGGTCTTGATGGCGTGGCCCTGACCCTCGATCAGATGGCAGCCCTGGCAGTTGTAGCGGGTGATGAGCTTGCGCCCCTCGGCCAACGCCGCCGTGCGCGGATCGGTGCCGGCCTTGCGGGTGGCGATGGCCGACTCCTTGGTGAAGCCCATGACGTTGGACAGCACGGACTGGGCCTCGCGCTGCGACATGCCGAAGTTGGGCATCTTCAACAGCTCGTTGTAGTCCTTGACCGCCTCCTTGCCCTCGTCCCACATACGCGGCCGCAGCAGCTTGTTGTAGACCCAGTCCTGGCGCGTGTGCGGCACCTCGTGCACGTGGCCGAAGTCGAGCTGGTGCAGCGGCTTCGAGCCTTCCGCCGTGAGCTCGGTGCCGATCGGCTTCAGGTTCTCGAACCCCTTGATGTCGTGGCAGCCGTAGCAGCCGTACTTGGCGACCGTCTTCTCGCCAAGGAAGACGTTGCGGTCCTGCTCGGGCATGGCCGCGAGCATCGCCCGGCTGCGGTCGATCGTATAGAGCTCTTTGAGATAGGCCATCGCGAGCTCGTCGCGCAGGCGCGGATCGACGGCCGGCAACTGCAGGTTTTCATATTGTGGATCGTGGTTCGGCGTGTCGGTCAGGTACGCCGTGAGGTCCGCCGCCTCCTGGTCGGTGAGGCGGAGGTTCGGCATGTTGGTGTCCGGGTAATACTGCTTGGGGTTCTTGACCCAGGCGTAGACCCAGCCGCGTGAGACCTTGCTCCCCGTTCGCACCAGGTTGGGACCGTGCAGACGGTTGATCACCGGGTAATAGTCGTCGCGCTTCGCCTTGGCGTCCAGGAGATGGCAGCCGCCGCAGCCCACGGTCTCGAACAGGGCCTTGCCGCGAGTTGCATCACCCGCCGGCACGCCGGCGTCGGTGTAGACCGGCCGCTCCGACTTCGCCCACAGGTAGGAGACGAGGGCCACGATCTCCACCTGCTGGCGCTTCTTGTTGACCTCGAGGGTGTTGTTCTCCTGATTGAAGAAGTGCGGCATCCAGGTCGTGGGGTGGAAGTTGCGCGGCGCCTCGATCCACTTGTACGCCCAGCCGGGGTTGGTCTTGCCGGCGATGCGCAGCAGCGACGGACCGGCCTTGCGCAGCCCGGTGAAACCCGGCAGGTTGATGGTGTGGCAGCCGTAGCAGCCCATGTGGGCGATCAGCTCGCGGCCCGTCTCCTGGGTGTCGGACTTCGCCGTCCACACGCCGCTGGCGTGGCAGTTGACGCAGCCCGACTCGGCCACGCTGCCGGGCAGGATGGGATAGTCCAGGAACTGCGGCTGCTTCCAGTCCCACTTGCGCTCCCACTCCTTCTTGGTCTCCTCCCACTGCTTCCGCGACTGCGGATCGTTCGACGCCAGCAGTGGCAGGTTGTGGCCGGCGCGCGCGAAGTCGGTGGCGCGGTCGAGGCCGCCGTGGCAGATGGTGCAGCCGAAGCGGGTGTAGGGGTGGGGCGAGGAGTCGCCCACGAACAGGTCGATCCGCGGGTGGGAGCGGAAGGGCTCCTTCCAGTCCGTGCCGTCGAACCCCGGGCGGTTGGCCGCCACGTGGCAGGTCATGCAGCGGTCGACGCGGTCGATGTTGGTGAAGTTGATGTTCTGGTAGAGCCCCGGCAGGATCACCTGCTCGATCTTGAGGCTCGGCTGGATGAAGTCCATCATCGGCGCGTTGAGGACGAAGTAGTCGACGCCCTTGTTCAGGTGGGCGATGCGCGTCTCGATGCCGTCGACGCCGCTCTGCAGGGCCTTGAGCTTCTTCTCCGCATCGGACAGCACCGCCTCCTTGGCGGCCAGCCGGGCTTGGGCGTCGTCGCGGCCGGTCTCGGCCTTCTCGCGCGCATGCAAGGCGTCCGCGAGGTCTCGGCGGGCCCTTTCGAGCTCGGCGCTGCGTTTGGCGATCACGTCCTTGTCGCCTGCCTGCAGGGCGTTGTCGTACTGGAACTTGGCGGCGTCCGCCGTCGCCTTCCTGCCCTTCCAGGCCGAGTCGGTGGAGTAGACCTTGCTCTTCCAGTCCGTGACCTCGGACTCCAGCCTGGCGATGTCCCGGTGGTGCTGGTCGAGGTCCTTCTGCGCCTGGGCCACCTGCTGCTTGAGCTGCACCAGGTCGTTCTGGTTGAGCCGCTGCTTCTCCGCCTCCTCCTCTTTGACCAGCTTCTGCCGCTCCAGACTGCGGAACTCGGACTGGATCCGCTTCCACGGCTGGGCGTAGTCCGCAAAAGCCATCCACAGCGTCACCGCCAGGAGCCCCAGCGAGCTCAGGGCGAACACCATGTTCATACGACCGAAGTTGTAGTGACGGTCAGGACGCTTTTCGGGCAACTTCGCTGGACTCAACTTGGCGCTCCTCTCCCTCGCACGAGGGATACGACACCGGGCCTAGATATTGAAAAAGTACTCCTGGACATGGACGAAGTATTTCAGGTTGAACAACCAGCGGCAGTACATCTTGATGGGCAGCAGCATCATGAACAGGAACAGGGTGGCGCCCACGTAGTAGCGGGCCGGCCCCATCTTGTCGTAATACTTCTTGAACCATCGCGTCCGTTTCAAGAGCACCGGCAGGACGAAGAAGTAGAAGGCGATGAGCAGGATCCCGGGCAGCTCGCGCAGGAACCAGTTGCCCGGCAATCCGATGTGCAGCAGCTTGATCCAGAAGTATTCGGAGAGGTCGACGTTGACCAGCGCCTCGACCTTGTTCTGGTCCCAGAACTCGTAGGGGCCGAAGAAGTTCCAGTTGGGGCCGCGCAGGAAGGTGCCGATGACGATCATCTGGCTCCACAGCACCAGCCAGCCGAAGAGGAAGAGCCCGATCTCCACCCTGCGTTCGCGGAAGCTGAAGTAGCCGTTGCCCTTGGGGTTGGTGTCGATGTAGGGGATGGCCATCAGCCCGACGATGATGAGCCCGGGCAGCAGCACGCCGGCGAGCCACGGGTCGAAGTAGACCAGCATTTCCTGGAGGCCGAGGAAGTACCACGGCGCCTTCGACGGGTTGGGCGCGAGGGCGGGGTTGGCCGGCTCCTCCAGGGGGGCGCGCAGGGCGATGGACCACACCACCATCACCACCGTCAGAACCACCATGCAGATGAACTCGGAGAAGACGAGGTCCGGCCAGGTGAAGATGCGATCCTCCACCTCGGTCTTCTCGAACAGCGGCTCGCCGCGAGAGACCCGGACGTCGTTCTCGATCGCCTTGTGCATCGCGAACCAGACGAAGAAGCCGACCAGAAAGACCATCATCACGATCGGCACGTTGTCCGCCTTGGCGACGATCAGGTAGAAGTTCGGGTCGAGCAGCGACACCAGGAAGAAGAGAGTGCCGGCGGCGAGCAGGATGAGCCCGCCGCGCTTCGACCACAGACCCTTCGACCACAGCATGAACCCGAAGGCGATCAGCACCAGCGTGAACGACCAGTAGGGATAGGCCAGGACGTTGATGGCGTGCTTGACGAAATCCATGGCTCCCTCCCCCTACATCGGTCCCGAGATGCCGCCGTCCTTGCGGACGCGCCAGAAGTGCACGGCGATGAGGAAGGCCGCCACCAGCGGGATGCCCACGCAGTGGAGGACGTAGAAGCGGATGAGCGTCGCGCCGCCGATCGTGCGGCCGCCGATGAGGGCGAAGCGGGCGTCGCTGCCGGCGTGGATCAAACGTTGCCCTCCCAGTTTCAGGAAGGCGGCACCCGGTCCCTCGTTGCCTAACAGGGGCGTTGCCCGGGCCATGTTCGAGCCGACGGTGATGGCCCAGATGGCGAGCTGGTCCCATGGCAGCAGGTAGCCGGTGAAGGAGAGCAGCAGCGTCAGCACCAGCAGGATGACGCCGACGTTCCAGTTGAACTCGCGGGGCGGCTTGTACGAGCCGGTCATGAACACCCGGAACATGTGCAGCCAGACGGCGATCACCATGGCGTGAGCGCCCCAGCGGTGCAGCTCGCGCATGATGCCGAAGGCCGCGGCCTCGCGCAGGTCGACGATGTCGACGAAGGCGTACTCCACCGTCGGCCGGTAGTAGAACATCAGCAGCAGGCCGGTGATCGTCTCCACCAGGAAGAGGAAGAACGCCGTGCCCCCCATGCACCAGGTGTAGCTCATCCGGATGCCGGACTTCTTCACCTTGATCGGATGCAGGTGGAGCACCACGTTGCCCAGCATGGCCAGGGCGCGCTTGCGGTTATCCGTCGGGATGCCCACCCGGAAGATGGACTTCCAGATCTGGGACTTGGTGATGCTCTTCGACAAGTTCTCGATCATGAGTCCTCTTCGTGGTCAGGCAGCCGGGATGAAAGCGTTGGGGTCTTCCCACTGGCCCAGCTCGTACTGGAACTTCTGGGACTTGTCGACGACGATCTGGCCGTCGTCGGGGCTGATGAAGATGTGGGCGCGCTCGAGCGGCCGGGGCGTCGGCCCCTCGAAGTTGACGCCGCTCTTGTAGTAGCCGCTGCCGTGGCAGGGGCACTTGAACTTGTTCTGCGTGTCCAGCCACGCCGGCGGACAGCCGAGGTGGGTGCAGATGGCGATCAGGGCGTAGATCCGGCCGCCGTCGTGGACGATCCAGACGCCGTACTTGTCGACGAAGCGGGTGTCCACCACGCCGGCCTGGAAGTCCTCGGGCCTGCCGACCTTGAAGCTGGTGGGCGGCTCGAAGAGCACGTTGGGGAACATGAACCGCCCCATGGCCGTGACGCAGCCGCCGATGGCCACCGTGAAGCCCACCCAGGCCACGGCGGCCCAGGAGAAGAAGCCGCGGCGGGTGACGCCGTCCGCGGCGGCGGCCGCAGCGGCGGCGGCAGGCCGGGCCGCCGGCGCGGGCTTGGCGGCGGGGGGCGGAGCCTTCTCCGTGCCGCTGGCGGCAGCGGTGCCGGTCGCCGCGGCGGCAGCCGCAACGGCAGCGGGGGCCGGCTTCGGCGCGGCTTTTTCCGCGGCAGCCGCGGCGGGGAGGGCGGCCTTCGCGGGGGCCGCGTCGCCGGGCGGCTGGGTCACGCGCGGCGCGTTGGTACCTCCGGCGACCGCCGGCGCCTCGGCCACGGGCTGCGGAGACGGCGGTGCCTTGAACGTCTCGGAGGTCGCGGCCGGAGCTCCCGGCGCGGAATCCGCCGGGCCGTCAGGTTCGGACGCGCGACCGTCCTGGTTGGGTTCGTCAGCCATTGGGACCCTTTCGTAGCATTGCTTGGCCTACATCTGCTTACATTCTTGGGCTACATCCATACCTGGTACCTAGAGGGGGTTTTTCTAAGCGAAACCCAAGGAGGGTGTCAAGCCCTGGTGCGTCAACGCCTCTCCACCTCCCGCCGCGCCTCGATCGCCGCCTGGCGGACCTTGAGGCTCGGATCCGCCGCGGCCAGCCGGTCGAAAGTGGACCGGTACTTCGCCCCGCCCACGGCGGCCAGGGCCTGAATGCTGCTGATCATAGCGTCGTCCTGCTGCTCGCGCGTGATGTCCGGCACCTGGGCGAGGAGACGGCGGTCCACCATGGTCTCCAGCACCGGCGCGCCGGCGTCGCTCTTCATGCGAGCGAGGGCGAGGGCGGCGTTCCAGCGCACGTCGGCCACGGCGTCGTCGAGGGCGGCGGTGAGACGCGGCACGGCGGCGCGGTCGCCGAGCTCGCCGAGGGCGAAGGCGGCGGTCTTGCGCAGCCCCGGGTCGGGGTCCGCGAGCGCGCCCTCGAGCGCGCTCCGGGCGCCGGGGTCGCCCAGCGTGCCCAGGGCCCAGAGGACGTAGATGCGCGTCTTGTCGTCCGCGTCCTTCAGCGCCTCGACGAGGAGGGGCACGGCCTCGCGGTCGTGCGTCCGGCCGAGGACCAGCGCCAGGTACTGGCGCATCTCCGGCTCCTTGGCCTCCTGGAACAGCCGGCGCACCTCTTTCCTGGCCCCCGGCTCCTCGTCCAGCGCCTTGGGATCGGCGACCAGAATCTTGGACAGCTCATACGCCGCCTGCACCCGCCGCGGCTTCCACCACGACTGGAGGTCGTTCAAGTAATCCGTGGTGGACTGCTTGTCATAGGCGATCCAGCCGAACCCGATGAACACGGCCACACAGAGGATGACCACCAGGAGAGGGACCACGAACAGCCCCAGGAACGACCGGAGCGCGGAGCTCCCGGTCTCTTCGGGCTCTGCGGACACTTGCTGGCGTGGGGGTGCTTCGGGTTCAGACATCGAGAACCCAGCATATCGGAAGGGAGGGGGCGGGGGGAAGGGCGGGGGCGGGCGGCGGTCTGGCACCTAATCGCCGACGATCTCGTTCAAGCCCTCAATCACTAACTGGAGCTCTTCGGGAGACAAACGCCCGAGGAGATTCCCGAGTCGCTCGGTGGAGAGCGTACGAATCTGGCTGATCTTGACCCAGGACCGCTTCGGCAGGGGGACGGACCGGACCTCCAGAGCCAGAGGATAGCCGACGGTCGGTTCTTGACTGGTGAGCGCGACCGCAATGACGGTGCCCGAGCGCTCGTTGAAGACGTCCTGGCTCAGCACCAGGACCGGTCTCCGGCCGGCCTGCTCGCGGCCACGGACAGGATCGAGGTCAGCCCAGAGAATGTCGCCTCTCAGTATTCGGGCCATTCGGCCTCGCTCCGGAACCATTCTTCAGCCGCGGCCCGTTCAGCAAGGGGCCTGAGCTTGGCACATTCCTGAGCGAGGCGAATCCGCCCCAGTCGCTGCAATTTCTCGGCGACCGCATCCTGGATAAGCTTGCTGCGGCTGGGAAAGAGCCCCCCTTCGACGAGTTGGTCGACTTGCTTGAGAGCCTGTGGGTCCAGAGAGATGGCGATCTTGGCGCTGCTCATGAGGTTATGGTATCACTGCTGGTCGTACCCGGCAACCTTCGGAGTTGGGTGGATCGGAGGCTGAAGATTGTCACCCCTTACGTGAACCGCTAAAATGGCCGCAAGGAGGCCGGGATGGTCAAGACGTATTCGATCGCGGAAGCCAGGGACAATCTCAGAGTCGACCTCGAGGAACTCAACTTCGATCCCGACGAGATTTTCCGCGATGTTCGGGATCAATCTCCCGGCAGGGATTTCAACTGGTGAGCCTGCGGCTCCTTTTCGCAAACGCCTGCAGCCCAGGGTGAAAACAGTTGAGAAACCCCGATTTTACTGATGGCCAGATCGTCGTGGTCTATTAAGTCAACAATCTAATTCCAGGGACTCCAACCGGCCCTACTTCACGACTTTCCCAGATCTGTCCATAATTGCCGAGATAGATATTGATCCTTGAGAGGGCTGTAAGAGGTCAACCTCCGGCGAGGCCACGTAGGCACTGTCGTAGAAGTCCTCAATGGAAGCAGGGCCTTCGAAGTGGAGTTTTGCGATCGGGCTGGGCGCACTCTGGGCGCACCTACGCCTCCCTCAGCCTTCTCCTGCTCAGCGACAATTAGTCCTGTGCACTGACGACAACTATTCCTGTGCAACCTGAGTACCCTCTGGCGGCGGTTTCGGCCGCCGCCAGAGGGGCCACAATCCGGGCTCTTCAACGTGAGGAGCCAGGAGATTGGTCAAGGACGCACAAGTGAGGAAGCTGATGAGCGAGATGAGCAAGCACGGTCAAGTGGGTCTGGCAGCGCTGCGGGCCGGGATGCACCGGAATACAGGTCGGCGGTATCTGGGGGCAGATCGTCTGCCCTCGGAGCTGAAGTCGCCGCGGGCGTGGCGGACGCGGCCCGACCCGTTCGCTGAGGATTGGGAGAAGATCGCGGCGCGTCTGGAGGAGGCGCCGGAGTTGGAGGCCAAGGCGCTGTTCGAGGATCTGATGCAGCGCCGGCCGGGGCGCTACGACGAGGGGCATCTACGCAGCTTCCAGCGGCGGGTCAAGCAGTGGCGCGCTCAGCACGGCCCGGCGCGTGAGATCTTCCTACCCCAAAACCATCGCCCTGGGGAGGCGATGCAGACCGACTTCACCTGCGGTGCGGGTCTTGGGATTCGAATCGCGGGGGAGGCCTTCGAGCACCTGCTGTGCCAGTCGGTGCTGCCGTACAGCAATTGGCAGTCGGTGGTGGTTTGCCGTTCGGAGTCGATGCTGGCGCTTCGCGACGGGATCCAGACTGCTGTGTTTCGTCTGGGCCGGGTACCGCAGTGGCACCAGACCGACAACTCGACTGCGGCGACGCATGACCTGCGCACCGGCAAGCGGGGGTTCAACGTCGAGTATGGGGATTTGATGGCACACCTGGGAATGAAGCCGCGCACGATCGCCATCGGCGCGAGCAACCAGAACGGCGATGTGGAGGCCTTCAACGGAGTGCTGAAGCGGCGTCTGGAGCAGCATCTACTGCTGCGGGGCAGCCGGGAATTCGCGACGCTCAACGAATACGATTCATTCATCAGCACCACCGTCGACCGGGCCAACGACTCACGCTCGGCGTGGCTGGCCGAGGAGTTGGCGGTCATGCGGCCTCTGACGGCCGCGCAGCTACCGCGCTATCGCGAGCTGCACGTGCGGGTCAGCTCGAACGGCACGATTCAAGTCATGAAAAACACCTACTCGGTGCCGCCGCGCCTGCGGGGTGAGCGGCTGGTGGTGCGGGTGTTCGACCTGGATTTGGAGGTGTACTATGCCGGTCAGAAACAGCTCGTGATCGAGCGCCTGCGGGGCGAGGGCAAACATCGGATCGACTACCGCCACGTCATCTGGTCGCTGGTGAAAAAGCCCTGGGCTTTGGCCCGCTATCGCTACCGCGACGCGCTGTTTCCGACCCCGCTGTGGGAGAAGGCCCTTGAGGCGTTGACGGCAAAACTGCCCGAGAGGCGGGCCGAGCTGGAGTATCTGAGGGTCCTCCATCTGGCGGCGGCGACCTTGCAGCACGAGGTCGAGGCGGCCGTTGAGCGGTTGCTCGAACAAGGCCAGCTACCCCTCTTCACCGAGGTGAAAGCCCTGGTGTCGGATCGAAAGCCGGAAGTGCCGCAGCTCACTCCTCTGGCTGTCGATCTTACGGGCTATGACGAGCTATTGACCGCCGAGGTGCAGCGATGAGCGCCTCGGCGCCAAGCGCCGCCGTGCTGCTGCGCTCGCTCAAGCTGCCCGGCTTCGTACGCGCCTATGCGCCGGTTGCCGAGCAAGCTGAGCGCGAAGGGTGGGGCTTCGAGCGCTACCTCCACCACCTCGCCGAGATCGAGATCGAGGATCGAAGGGGCCGCCGTATTGAGCGCCTGCTGCGGCAGAGCGGCCTGCCGCAGGACAAGAGGCTCTCCACCCTCGATCTGCCCCGCCTTCCAGCGTCAATACGCCGTAGCGTACCTACTCTCTGTGAGGGCGGCTTCGTCGACCGGGCCGAGAATCTCCTCGCCTTCGGCCTGCCGGGACGCGGCAAGACCCACCTGGTCTGCGCCATCGGCCACGAGCTCATCCAGCGCGGCTACACGGTGCTCTTCGTGCCCACCTTCAAGCTCGTACAGCGCCTGCTGACCGCCAAACAAAACCTCGATCTGGAGGCCACCTTGCGACGGCTCGACCACTTCGACGCCGTCATCCTCGACGACCTCGGCTACGTCCAGCAGGGTCGCGCCGAGATGGAGGTGCTCTTCACCTTCCTGGCCGAGCGCTACGAGCGCCGCAGCGTGCTGATCACCTCCAACCTGGTCTTTTCAGAGTGGGACAAGATCTTCCAGGACCCGATGACGACGGCCTGCGCCATCGACCGGATCGTCCATCACGCCGTCATCCTCGAGTTGGCGGGGCCGAGCTACCGCGCCGAAGCGGCCAAAAGCCGCTCGGGCAAGCCGGAGGCGCCATGAACCGCGAATTTTCCGCAGGTCTCCTGTGGAAAACGCCCCCTCTTCCCCCGGCACCCCCATCACCCCGGCCGGCGGTCTGCCGGGGTATGGAAGGCTGCCGCCCCCACCCGCCCCCCGGCACCCTCCCACACCCCTTGGAAAACGCTACGCGTTTCCCACAGCCCACCGGCCCCCGCGACGGCGAGGGGAGGAGAGAGGAAGACTGCACAGTTCTAATTGTCGCCGCCGCACAGGAATAGTTGACGCCGGCCATTTTTTCCCCTACCAGGTAATGCTTCTTCGCTATGCTCCCGAGGCAGCGAGCTCAGGGACGAGGGAGTAACGAGACCGCGCCCTGCCGGCTCTTACTCTAGGGAAAGACAGAGCCAAGAACGAGCTCCAGACATGCCCACGCTCCAAGAGTGGAGACGGTCCAAGCGAGCGCCAAGCGCAGTCTGCGCCCCCTTGCTCCGTAGAGACCTACACCAAGAGCAATCAAGGCGGCAAAGGCGCCAAGGGTCAATACGATCAACGGTGTCCCAATGTCCTCCAGATGTCGAGTCGCCGCAAGCACTCGCCAGTAGACGAGGGCGGCGAGCCACGGTATCGCCAGAACGACATAGTCGCGGCGCTCGATGAATTTCTCGTCCTCTTCATATTCTTGGTTCAACTCAATCGCCTCCGTTTAGCCACAGCCATAATGGCCGCGTCGCCTTCGGAGTGTCCAGGCAGCGGCAAGGCCCAGAAGGGTGGCCAGGACCCCCAGGCCGAGCGACGAGACCGCTGGAACTTCTGCCACGGACTGCGGGCAGGAGGCCAGGAAGAGCTCGCTATTCCCATCGCTGTTGTTGCCCGAGAAGTTGGCAGAGGAGGAGAAGGCGATCCGGTTGCCGGCGGCGGCGATCACGGGGAAGAAGCTGTCCGCGTTGCTGTTGGTGACCTGAGTCAGGCCGCCGGAGGCGTCCCAGAGAAAGATTTCGACGCCGTTACTGCCGTTGCCCAGAAGGTCGCCATTGGACTGGAAGGTGATCCGGTTGCCAGCGGCATCGATCGAAACCGTCGAGCTGTTCGCGCTCACGGTGTTGGTGATCTGGGTGAAGCCTGTCGCGGAGTCCCAGAGAAAGACCTCATTGTTCCCCTCGCTGTTGGTGCCGACGAGGTCGGCAATGGATTGAAAAGCGATCCGGTTGCCGGCGGCGTTGATCGCGGGAAAGAAGCTGCCTCCGCTGGTCGTGTTGGTGATCTGAGTGAGGCCGTTGGAGGCATCCCAAAGAAAGATCTCGAAGTTGCCATCACCGTTGCCGCCCAAAGGGTCGGCGTCGGACTCGAAAGCAATCCGATCACCGCTGGCATTGATCGCGGGTGCAAAGCTGCTTTTCCCGTCGACGGAGTCGGTTATTTGAGTGAAGCCTGTCGAGGAGTCCCAGAGAAAGACCTCAAGGCTCCCGTCGCTGTTGTTGCCTGTGAGGTCGGCGGTCGATTGGAAGGCGATCCGGTTTCCGGCGGCGTTGATCTTAGGAGTGGCGCTATTCCCCTTGGTGGTATTGGTGATCTGGATCAAGCCGGTGGAGGCGTCCCAGAGGAAGATCTCAAAATTCCCATCGCCATTGGTGCCCAAGGGGTTGGTATTGGATTGGAAAGCAACGCGGGAGCCGGCAGCGTTGATCGAGGGAGTAACGCTCAAAGCGCTGTTGACGTTGGTGATCTGAGTAAAGCCGATTGAGGCATCCCACAGGAAGGCTTCGACGCCACCATCACCATTGCTGCCCACGAGGTCGGCACTAGAGTTGAAGACGATCCGGTTGCCGGCGGCATTGAACGCAGGGAAGAAATTGAAGAAGCTACTGCCTGTCGTGTTGGTGAGCTGGGTCAAGCTGCACGCACTTTGAGCCCTGCCGGGCACGACGGCCACCAGAAGTAGAACACCCGCTATGAGCGGCCAGCCAAGTCTCCCCATGACGGAACCCTCCTTCCTGGTGTGGTGGTGCGATCCCAGATTCCGTTTCAGATGACCCTCTCGAACTCTCACCGCCCCGCCGAAGGCGGCGTCCCGAAGGCCTCCTTCCACACCCGCCGGAGCTGGCGGGCGCTTTCAGTACCCGGGCACGGGGGAAGCGGCGCTGGAGGTCGTCCACCCGCGTCCGGCGCCAGGGCGAAGATCACGCGATGCACGGCACGGCGGCCCTCGCCAGCTCCGCGGTCAGGGCGTCCACCGTGGCAATGCGGGCGAAGCGCCGGCGGAGGACGAACTCGGTGCGACGCAGGATCTCGTCCGTCGACAGCTCCTCTCCGGTGTCGGGATCGGCGATGGGAAAGGTCAGCGTGGCCTCGGTCACGAAGTCCACGTCGTAGCCGAGATCGGCGGCCAGGCGGGTGGTGGTCTCGCAGCACTGCTCGGTCTGGATGCCGGTGATCACCAGCCGCTCGACTCCCTTCTCTCGCAGCAGCTCCTGGAGGTTGGTGCTGGTGAAGGCGTTGCGGGTGTTCTTCACCAGCAGGGGCTCGTCGTCCCGGCGGACGAGGAAGTCCATGAGCTTGAAGTGGGGGCTGTCGATCGCGAACTCCGCGTCGGGATCGGTGTGGAGGACGAAGATCACCGGCAGGCCGGCGGCGCGGTAGGACTGGACGAGGCGGTCCACGTTCTCCTCGAACTTCGGGCTGCTCCGCCGCTCCCAACGCGGGCCGGCCTTGAAGGAGTCCTGGACGTCGATGACGAGCAGCGCGGAGCGCTCGATGGGCTTCGGAGTCTGGGCCATTGGGGTTCGGTCTCCTGGAATCGGTCTCCGGAAGGGAAATCTCCCGGTTGCAGCTCTATGGTAGAGGGACCTGCCAGCGGCGGACAGACCCGATCCGGGACGGCGGGCGGTCAGATCGGGCCACGCTGTTCCCCGCCAGCCATAGCCCGCCAGACCACGGCATATCCCGGGAAGTTGCCTCATATCACGAGAGGCTGCGTCATATCCCCCGGTTCTGCGGCATATCCGCGAACGATGCCTCATATCTCAAGAAGCTGTGCCATATTCGAAGACGGCGCCACGTATTTGCGAAGTCCACGCCAGATTCAGATTCGTTGCGTCATATTTGCAGCCAGTGCGACGTAGCGATGGAAGTTGCAACGTATTCAGGGATGGCGCAACATATCTCCTGACCCTGCGACGTATTCAGGCATGTTGCGACATATCTCCGGACGTTGCGATGTTCCCCAGCCAGCCGCCCAACTCTTTTCCGGCTTCGTGCGTATAGCAGATAGCAGCGGCCCGTCTGATAGGAGATCCTTCGCCATGCGAATCCGCTCCCGCCTTCTCGCCCTGACGTTTCTCACCGGCATCGCGGTCCTTTTCGCGGGGCCGGCCCTGGCTGCCGATACGGGGAACCTGGCTTCTCAGGTCGACGCCGTGTTCTCGCCTTACGCCAAGCCCGCTTCCCCGGGCTGCGCTCTGGCGGTGATCCAGGACGGGCGCATCGCCTACGAGAAAGGTTACGGCCTGGCGAGCCTGGAGCACGGCGTGCCCATCACACCGCAGACGGTGTTCGACATTGGCTCGACCTCCAAGCAATTCACCGCCGCGAGCATCCTGCTCCTCGTCCAGGATGGCAAGCTCTCCCTGGACGACGACGTCCACAAGCTCATCCCCGAGCTGCCGGACTACGGGACGCCGGTCACCCTCCGCCATCTTCTCCACCATACCAGCGGCGTGCGCGACTACATCAACCTCATGGTCTTCGGTGGGATCAACGTCGAGGACTGGACGACGGACGACGACGCCCTGGCGGTCCTCGCCCGGCAGAAGAAGCTCGACTTCAAACCGGGAGACGAGCACAGCTACAGCAACTCCGGCTACTTCCTTCTTTCGCTGGTGGTGAAGCGGGCGAGCGGCAAGCCGCTGCGGCAGTTCGCCCAGGAACGGATCTTCGGCCCGCTGGGCATGACCAGCACCCGCTACCTCGACGACCACAGCGAGGTCGTGCCGCGGCGCGCCGCTTCCTACGCGCCGGGGGAGGACGGCCGCTTCAAAGTCCGGACGTCCAACTGGGAGCAGACGGGAGATGGCGGGGTGCAGACCACCGTCGAGGACCTGGCGAAGTGGGATCAGAATTTCTACGCGCCCAAGGTGGGCGGGCCGTGGCTGGTGGAGCAGCTCCAGACGACAGGCACGCTCAACAGCGGCGAAGCGATCCCGTATGCCCGAGGGCTGGTCGTCAGCCGGTTCCGCGGGCTGCGCCGCGTGGCCCATGGCGGCGCCTGGGCCGGCTACCGCGCCCAGCTCATGCGGTTCCCGGACCAGCGCTTCTCGGTGATCACGCTCTGCAACCTGGCCAGCACGAATCCGACTCTCCTGGCGCAGCAGGTGGCGGCGCTCTATCTCGCCGGCCAGCTCCAGGCCGCCGCGCCGCCGCCGGCCCCGGCGAAGACCCCGGCCATCGGCCCGGCCGAGGACCTCGCCCGCTACGCCGGGACTTTCTGGGGACCGGCCACGGATGCCGTCCACCGGCTGATCGCGAGAGACGGCAAGCTCTTCCTCTCCCGGCGCTCGGGAGACGACTACGAGTTGGTCCCGGCCGGCGAGGGGCGCTTCGAGATCCGGCTCCCCGGGTCGGACCCGGTGGTGCTGCTCTTGCAGCCGGCCGCCGCCGGAGCACCGCGGGAGCTGCGGATCACGAGCCCCGGGGAGCCGGCGGACGTCTACCGTGAGGTCCAACCGGCCACGCTGAAGCCCGAGGAGCTCGCCGCCTACGCCGGGACCTATACGAGCGAGGAGCTCGACGCCATCTGGACGATCCGGGCCGAGGCCGGCCACTTGGTGGTGCGAGGGAAGCGGGGGGCGTCCGCGCCTCTGGAATCCGCCTTCGCCGACGCCTTCCAGGGTCCCGCCGGGCTGATGCGCTTCGCCCGTGACGGCCAGGGGAAGGTGACGGGTTTCCTCGTCGGCGCCGGCCGCGCCCGGGACCTGCGGTTCACCCGGACGGGGTCCTAGCCCTCCGCCCAGTCCCGCGGTCGGAGGAACTCCTCGTAGAGGCGGGCCTCCGGCGTCCCCGGCTCCGGATGCCAGTCGTAGCGCCAGCGCACGAGCGGCGGCAGGGACATCAGGATCGATTCCGTGCGCCCGCCGGACTGGAGGCCGAAAAGCGTCCCCCGGTCCCAGACCAGGTTGAACTCCACGTAGCGCCCGCGGCGATAGAGCTGGAAGTCGCGCTCGCGCTCGCCGTACGGCGTGTCCTTCCGCCGCCGGACGATGGGCAGGTAGGCGGCGAGGAGGTGGTCGCCGACGCTCCGCTGAAGCTCGAAGCAGCGCTCGAAGCCCCATTCGTTCAGGTCGTCAAAGAAGATCCCTCCGATCCCCCGGGGCTCCTGGCGGTGGCGAAGGAAGAAGTATTCGTCGCACTGCTTCTTGTAGCGCGGGTAGACCTCGGGCCCGAACGGCGTGCAGGCCTCGCGGGCGACGCGATGCCAATGGACGGCGTCCTCCTCGAAGCCGTAATAGGGGGTGAGATCGAAGCCGCCGCCGAACCACCACACCGGCGCCTCGCCCTCCTTCTCGGCGATGAAGAAGCGGATGTTCATGTGCGTCGTGGGGACGTACGGATTCTGCGGATGAAAGACCAGGGAGACGCCGAGGGCCTGGAAACCGCGTCCGGCGAGGTCCGGCCGGTGGAGGGTGGCCGAGGGGGGGAGCCCCGGGCCGAAGACGTGGGAGAAGCCGACGCCGGCCTGCTCGAAGACGGCGCCGCCCGCGAGGACCCGCGAACGGCCGCCACCCCCCTCGGGCCGCTCCCAGATATCCTCGCGGAAGCGCTCCGCTCCGTCCTCCACCTCGACGGCCGCCGTGATGCGGTCCTGGAGGGCGAGGAGGTAGGAGCGGACGGCGGCGGTGTCTTCCCGGTCTGGCACGGCAGGGAAGTGTAGCGGAGGTCGGGGAGGGAGGGGGGGCAGCTACAATGCTGGCAGTGCCGGGGTGCCGTCGCTCAGCCCGTTTTCTCCAAAATAGAAGAGGTCGGAGGGCGAATCCAGGGCAATCCGCAGGCGGTCCAGAAGCCCTACGTAGCCGAGAAATGTCACGCCTCTCCAATCCCGGGAAACGAAGAAGGTGGCTTCGAGATCGAGAGACCTTCCTTCATCGGCGATCAGGGCGAGAGGAATGCGGATGAGCTGTCCGCCAACAGTGCCTAGACGCGTGCTGATCCGCGTCGACTGCCCCTCAAAATCGAAGAGGCCCAGCGCTTCAGCGATTTCCGACTCGAGCGTAGAGTAAGCGGCTCCCGTATCGACTTGGGCCATGACGGAATCTTGGATCCCAGGAAACGAGACCTTCACGAAGACCTTGGCCGTCGGTTCCAGAAATCTCGGATGCTGATCGAGGAATCTGGCTCGCCCCGAGGTGAACCACTGGACATCCAGCATGAGCATCTCTTTAGAGGAGGTGATGGATCAGCGGCCTGCGGTCGAATTGGAGCTGGTCGATCTGAACGAGCAACTCCTTGAGGGAGCCGGAGGACGCGACGAGCTTCTCTTCCACGAGCGCCACCCATTTCCCCTGATGGCTGGCCGCATGCGCCTTGATCCAGCGGAACTCCGCACTGCGGTCGACATCCCTTCTGTCGCTCTGCTTGACACGCGGAGGAGAGAGGACTTCCCGGATCTTCGACTCCGCAGGAATGACCTCACCCGGTCCAGGGTACCTCGCGGTTTCGGGTAGAATCCTGGTCTCATGAGAATTCGCGCCTCCCTGGCCCAGACCCTGCTCCTGGTATTCGTCCTCTCCGCGATCCCCCTGGCGGCCGGGACGTCGCCCAGCTCCGAGCTCGCCGCTTATGCCGACCGGCTGCTGGCCGCCGCCTATCCGGCCGATCAGCCCGGGGCCGCGGCCCTGGTGATCAAGGACGGACAGGTCGTGCTCCGCAAAGGGTTTGGCATGGCCAGCCTGGAGCTCGGGGTGCCCGTCGCGCCCGAGGACGTCTTCGAGATCGGCTCCGTCACCAAGCAGTTCACGGCCGCTGCCGTCCTCCTGCTCCAGGAGCGGGGGCTCCTGCGGGTGGAGGACGAGATCACCAAGCACCTGCCGGACTATCCCACCCACGGCGAGAGGATCACCATCGAGAACCTGCTCTCTCACACCTCCGGCATCCCGAACTACACCAGCCTGCCGGAGTGGTTTCCCCGGCTGCGGGAGGACCTGTCGCCAGCGGCGCTGATGGCCCTCTTCAAGGACAGGCCGCTCGACTTCAAGCCCGGCACGAAGTGGTCCTACAGCAACTCGGGGTACATCGTGCTCGGGGCCCTCATCGAGAAGGTATCGGGCAAGAGCTACGAGCGGTTCTTGACGGAAGAGATCTTCCAGAAGCTCGGCCTGAGCCACACCCGCTACAACCCCCCCGAGGAGGTCGTCCCCCGCCGGGCGGCCGGCTACGGGCGCGACGCCGGCGGCCTGCGCAACGCGCGCTACCTCAGCATGACCCAGCCTTACGCCGCCGGAGCGCTGATCTCGACCGTGGACGACCTCGCGAAGTGGGACGCCGCCCTCAAGACCGACGCGCTCCTCTCGCCGGCCTCCCGGGAGCGGATGTTCACTCCCGTCAAGCTGAGCTCGGGCGAGACCACCGGCTACGGCTACGGCTGGGCGATCGGGAACCTCGCGGGCCGGAAGGTGATCGAGCATGGCGGCGGCATCTTCGGCTTCGTCTGCGACGAGGCGCGGGTGCCCGAGGCGGGGCTGTTCGTCGCCGTGCTGTCCAACAACGAAGCGGCGCAGCGCGGGCCGGACGACCTCGTCGTGCACATCCTCGCCAAGGCGCTCGGCGAGGCGCTGGAGGACCGCAAGTCCGTGCAGCTCGATCCCCGGACCCTCGACGACTACGTGGGCGTCTACCGCTTCGATCCGGAGACCACCCGCACGGTCACCCGCGACATCCGCGACGCCCGCGATAATGCGAAGCTGCTCATCCAGCGCGACGGCGGCGAGAAGAGGACGATCCTGGCCGCCGGCCGCGACGACTTCTTCTATAAGGAGAGCCCCGACCGCCTGCGCTTCCAGCGCGACGCCCAGGGGAAGGTCACCGGCCTCGTGCTCACCCGCCAGTCCGGCGCTCCCACCACCGGCACGCGGACCGCCGAATCCCCGAAGGAGCGCCAGGCCGTCAAAGTGGACCCGTCCCTCTTCGACGGCTACGTCGGCGAGTACGAGCTCGCCCCCGGCTTCTCGCTCACTATTACCCGCGAAATTACCCGCGAGGGCGACCACCTTTTCGCCCAGGCCACGGGCCAGCCGAAATTCGAGATCTTCCCCGAGTCCGAGACCCGGTTCTTCCTCAAAGTCGTGGACGCCGAGATCGACTTCCTCCGCGGCCCCGACGGCAAGGCCGCCAGCCTGGTGCTCCACCAGGGTGGGCGGGACCTGCCGGGTAAGCGGAAGTAGGCGAGGGCGGCTCCAGGTTGGCCCAGGAATTGTCTCGCCGCAGCTCCTGTGCTTGAATACAGGGAGAAGGAGGCTTGGCGGCAGTTAGAGGTCGAGTCACCGAGAACAAGGCTACACCCATGATCCAGAGCTTCAGCATCGAGAACTTCAAGAGCTTCCGGAAGGCCACCCTTCCGCTGGCTCCGCTGACGCTGCTGATCGGCGCCAACGCCTCGGGCAAGAGCAATGCGATCGAGGCGATTCAGCTCCTTTCCTGGATGGCTTCAGGCCGCCGGCTGGGGGATATCCACTACGCAATCCGCGAGCAGGAGCTGAGCCTGCGAGGGACGCTCAACGACTTCGTTCATCGGCAAGGCAAGAAACTCTCTCTGGGCTGCCAGCTCGATCGCAAGGAGTCCCGGTCTGAAGGGGGTTTCCGGCCGGCTCTCGATTTTGCGGTCACCCTGAGGGTGGGGGAGGACGGCCTGCAGATCGTCGAGGAGCGGCTGGCCACCGAGGATCCCCCGACGAGCCAACCGCTCTATGAAGTCGTCGAGAAGGCCAGTCCCGACAACCATGAAGTCCAAGTGGCCTATACCAAGTTCGGCAAAGGCAGCGCCAAAGGCGGAAAGAGGCCGCGGATCTCCTGCGTCGACCAGCAGGCAGTCTTCACTCAGTTGGCAACCCCCGCTCGCTTTGCAGCCAGCCATCCAGAATCCCAGATCCTCATTCCGGCAGCGGCCTCTCGCCTTCGACAGAACCTCGAGGGCATCCTTTTCCTGGACCCCAGTCCCCGCCGGATGCGGAATTACAGCTTCATCCAGGAGAAGAAGCTCCAAGGCGACGGCGCCGCACTTTCCGCGGTCCTCTACCGCCTCATCGAAGAGGGAGACCAGAAGGAAGCGGTCCTCGAGCTCATCCGCTCTCTGCCCGAACAAAACATCCAGGACATCTCGTTTCTCAAGACTGAGCGCGGCGAGGTCATGGTTCGACTCCATGAGACCTTCGGCGGTACTGCGAGCCCCCGGGAGGCCGCTCTTCTCTCAGACGGCACCGTCCGGACCCTGGCCGTCGCTGCGGCCCTCCTCTCAGTGCCGGAAGGCTCCATGGTCGTCATCGAGGAAATTGACAACGGGGTTCATCCCAATCGGGCTGAGCTGTTGCTGCAGAATATCCAGCGCGTCGCTCAGGAACGCAGACTCCGCGTCCTGCTCACGACCCACAACCCCGCCCTCCTGGACGCCCTTCCGTTGGACGCCATTCCACACGTCGTGGCTTGCTATCGCGACCCGGAGGAGGGCGACAGCCGCCTGCTCCGCCTCGAAGACCTGGAGAGCTATCCCGAGCTCGTCGCCCAGGGTCCTCTCGGAGGGCTGGTCACGCGAGGGATTCTCGACCGGTTCCTCAAAGATCCAGACAAGCGAGACAGCGCGGCAAAGGTTGAGAAGAACCTTGCCTGGATCTCGGACTTCCGGCGACGGGTCAAGTCATCGTGAGCATCTGTCTGGTCGACACGTCCATTCTCTGCGAAATCCTCCGGGTTCCCAACCGGTGCGGGAATCACCGAGACGTTTACGCCCAGATGGAGCGGAAACTCAAGAAGGAAACGTTTCTTCTCCCGGTGAGCGCCATTATCGAGACCGGGAATCATATCGGCCAGAACGGGGATGGGCGGCAGCGCCGCTCCACGGCGGAGAACTTTGTCCGGTTCGTGCAGCAAGCCCTCCGAGGCCTCTCTCCCTTCACTCCGACACCGCTGTTCAGAGAGCCGGAATCGCTGCTCGAGTGGCTGGAGGAATTCCCCGGCTGGGCTGGCAGCGGCTCCGGGCTTGCCGACCTGACGATCCTCAAAGAGTGGCAGCGCCAGTGCTCCCTCCATCCCAGCCGGCGAGTCTACATCTGGTCGACCGATGGGCATCTCTCCTCCTATATGCGAGAGCCTTGAGATCCACAAGCCTGTGAGATTCCGGCATCAGAGTCCCGAGGGATGACCTGAGCCCGAGCGGTGATGACGCCGTTGCGGGATCGTACCGGGATGGCAGCCGCCGTCGGCGACCCTCGAAGGCTAGGAGTCCGGCGGGGATGCCACCACCCATTCCTAGTGGCCATCGGCCTGATTCGAGCCCGAAGCACCACGCGCCTTCCATTTCAGGGATACCTTGAACACGGCTTGGGTATCTGAAGAGAATACGAAGGCACCGACTTTGGTATTGAAGGTCAAGGCTAATTCGAGAGCGATTTCGTCAGGGGTATTGACCTCGCGGAAGGCATTCACTACCGCTTGGGCGGCGGGTTTGATCCGCGCAAGCGCCGTTTCGAAGCGTCCAGCCTCGCGCTGCTGCTTCTGTTCCTCCTCATCCCCGCCGACCCTCTGCATCCCGCCGCGTTCCTGCTGCTCCTCCACCTCCATGTACATGGGGGACCCGTCCTCCAACTCAAACTTCACCAGCCGCTTCATCACCGCTTCCTCCCCAAGGTTCTCTCGACTATACTATAAGGAATGCCTGAAAGGCCCACCTTCGAGGCGGCTGTGGCTAGGATTCACAGCCCGGAGCCTGATGCCAAGATCCTCGGTGCGGGGTTCCTCGTCACCGAGCGTCAGCTCCTGACCTGCGCTCACGTGGTAGGCGCTCGTTCAGTCGTCGCCGCTGTCTTCGTGAAAGACAGCGGCATGGTATCAAGACTAGCGAACATCCTCTACCTGGGTAACCCTGATCGTGACGATGTGGCGGTCTTAGAGTTGAGGGATGACGCCCCATCCGGGAGCATTCCAGTTGCCATTGCAGACCCAGAAGCAGGGGACGAATTCGTAGCCGTGGGATTCCCTGGTCCCCGTCCGCAAGGAGCTCCAATTCGAGGGGTACTGAAGGCTGCAGTGATGGGTGGCCTATATGGCATCGAGACGATGGGAAGCGAACAGGTTCAGAGAGGCTTCAGCGGTACTCCTGCGTGGTGCCCCAAGCGTCGTGCCGCCCTGGGTATGCTCGTAGGCAAGGAAGAGGGGAGTAACACGGAAGCCTACATCATGCCCTCCTTAAAGCTGCGACAGGCTCTCGCGCGCGCTTCCATGGTGTCGCTCTCTCCACAACTTGCAACCTCACTGCCCGGCTTGATCCACATCTGCCAGTCAATCTTCCTCTCTTCGAAAGAGATCCGCGATCTTTATTCACTTTGCTGCCCACGCGACTGGCCCAGTCTTCCAGGCATAGAGAGCGCTTCGGAGTTGCTGCAGGAGGCGATCTGGAGCTTGAGTGATGCCCCCCACCAAAGTTACTCGGGGGCACTTCCTTTGCTATGCTTCGTTCGGGCGTTGGAAGATCGCTCTCAAGGGGAGGCGCGCGAAACTCTTCAGGGGTGGAGAGAAAAGGTCGAAATGGTGACTTCGTACCCGCCCCAGTGCAGCGTTTCCCTGGGCGTGGGTCCCCTACCCCGATCATCGGGGACGTACCACCTGCTCATAAGTATTGAAACTGAAAAGTGGGTAGAGGATGATGCAAAGGACCCTCGCTGTACTGTAAACGCTCATCTACTCGGCACGCGACAACCTGGAGGCATTTTTCATGAAACCTCGACTCTGAGTGCCGAAAGGCGCGGAGAAAGCCTGTATCGCATACTCGCCAAGACTGCAGAAATTCTCCGCGATGACGGAGCTAGTACGCTTGAAACCCAAATTGAATTCCTTCTTCCCATACATCTTCTCGGAATGGAGGTCGACAGATGGGAGCTAAAACAGGTCTTTGAGGAGCCTTTGCCCATTGGGGTAAGAAATGTCGTCGTAGTTCGCTCTCTCGAGCGCGACAACGATTTCTCTTCGAGAGAGCTTCTGACTAGGCGATGGAACGCGATGAAGCGTGATCCAGATCTCCGCTGCCTATTGTTCCGAGGAAGCAATGGGGAGCTACCTGTCGACCCACTTCCATCGGCGGTTTGTCTGACTCGCGATCTAGCTTACCAACAACGTCTGTCCCTTCGGCTGGAGAATACTGGAGTCGTCTGCGCCGTCCTCTTAGAGTCGCCAAGCGTGAAGGACCAGAGAGTGAGAGCCTTGCTTCAGGTTGGAATCCCAATTGCGCTTTGGCCGAGAAAGGAAGTCCTTTCCGAAGAGGATCTTTTCAGTCTCTTCCGCTCGTGGATCGAGGGTGAGCCTTTGAATCAACTCCCCAGAAGGGTTTGGGAGAAGCGCCGAAGTGACTACATGAAGCCGGACCAGATCGGCCACTGTCTCACTCTTCTCTGGGACGATCCGACGCGGCCCTTCCCGGGGCGAGAGCAGCAAGAACGATTCCGTGAAGCGAAATCCAAAACTCCCGGGGCGAGAGTTTCGTGAAGCGCAACGAAAACCGAAATGGAGGCTCTTCATGAATAATTGGAAGATTTACCAAGGCAGCGGCAAGCCCCACGACGGAATCGCGGAACTTCCCGCCCCTCCACCGTGGCGAGACTTCGCAGCCCGACGCGATCAGACCGAGGATGGGGTAGATCCCCGTGGCAAGACCTTTAGGGCACGCAAAAATGAGGTGGATCTGGTCAACGCGGCACTCTACCTGAGACGACCTCTTTTCATCACAGGACCACCGGGAAGCGGGAAATCCACTTTAGCCTACGCAATGGCATACGAGCTCAAGCTCGGTTCGGTTCTACGCTGGCCGATCAACTCCCGATCGACCTTGCAAGAGGGCCTATACCATTATGATGCTCTCGCCCGGCTGTGGGAGATCAAGGCTGCGAGTGAGGGGGGGGTGGATGGTAGCGCGACCGAGGATCTGGGCCGATACATCAAACTCGGCCCTCTCGGCACTGCTCTACTGCCGGGAGACAAACCAAGGGTTCTGCTGATCGACGAGATTGACAAGGCGGATATCGATCTACCCAACGATCTCCTTCATGTCTTCGAAGAAGGAGAGTTCGAGATTCCAGAGCTCGTCCGGATCCAGTCGAAAACGCCCCAAGTCAGGGTCATGCCGGCGGGCAGACGGTCGGAGGCGGATCGGGTCCCTATTGAGGGGGGGTGGGTGCGCTGTTCCACCTTCCCTCTGGTCGTGATCACGAGCAATTCCGAGCGTGAGATGCCGCCTGCTCTGCGGAGGCGTTGCCTCAGCCTCACCATCGAGCCGCCGAACCCCAAGGAGCTTGCAGAAATTGTCGACGCGCATTTCGCCGGGATCGATCCTTCAAAGGTGGACGAAGTGATCAAGGATTTCCTCCGTAGGCGGGCGGATGGGGTCACCATCCTTGCCACCGATCAACTCCTCAACGCTATTTTTATCGTCACGGGGGAGCACGCGCCGGAGGGGCACGAGATGGAGCAAGTGCTGGATATTGTCCTTCACGAGCTGAATCAGGAATGAAAACCTCGCTCGGCAAGCTGGCCAGAGCCGTCTGGAAGTTACGTGGTGAGTCCGAGGCCTCCATTCCCGGGCTGGTAGAAGAAGTCGCTGACATTCTCTGGCTCGCTCAGTACCTTCCGCAATTCGAGCCGACGAGCTCTCAAGGCTCGGAGGCTCCATCGGCTCCATCGCTTCCAGAAGAGGCCCACCACCAGCCATCAGCAATGGGCGGCACAACGGCTCCCTCGGACCCGGCTCCGCCCCACGACCGGGCTCGGGAAGACTCAACCCGAACAGCGATTTTCCCCTGGGTTGATCGTCTCTCTGATTCCGGCGGTCGGCCTGGGAGCAGCATTCGAATTCCTCGTGCCAGCGCTCTTCCGCACAAGCTGGATCTGGCGCGTGCACTCCGCCCGCTGACGCGGCGAGAGCCCTCGACTCGACGATCAATCATTGCCGAACGGGCAACGGCTCACCGAATTGCTCAAGAAGAGATCTGGGTTCCGGCCCTCCTTCCGGCGCAGGAACGTTGGCTCACCTTGCACCTGGTTGTTGACCGTGGCCGGTCGACGGACCTCTGGCAGCACACTGTGGCTGAGGTCATTCAGCTCATGGCGTGGCTGGGAGCCTTTCGAGATATCCGTATTTGGAGCTTGAGGATGGAGGGAGGGGAAGTACACCTCTCCTCCGGGCTCTCTCGGAATGAGTCTCGTCGGCGTTCGTGGCGCGAGATCTTTGACCCCCTTGACCGACAGCTCGTCCTGGTTCTCACAGACTGCGTGGGGGACGCCTGGTATGATGGGAGTTACCACTGGCTGCTCCACCGCTTTCGGCAATCCGGATCTGTGGCCCTCCTTCAGCTTCTGCCAGAGAGCCTGTGGCCGCGGACCGCCTTGCGGTTCGCACGCCCTGTCCGCTTTCTTCGGCTCACCGATTTCCGGAGGGCAACCCATCTGGAGTCGTGCAGGTATGAGTTCGGCTTCGGCCTTCGCAATCGCGAGCGGAGCTCGAACCGATTGGCCGTCCCCATCATCAGCCTCCATCCGGGTTCTTTGAGACGTTGGGCGCGATGGTTCACAGGCAGAGGAGACTGGACTCCCGGGTTCGAGCTTGACCTCATCAAGCATCCTGATGTGGCAGGAGCTCTACCGGACCCCGAAGCCGTACTCGAGAGCTTCTTTCGCTCGGCCTCTCCCCTGACTCGAAGACTGGCCTATTACGCCGCCGCCTCACCAGTGTTGACTTTGCCGCTCTTGCAGGTAATCCGAGAGACGATGGTTCCGGAGGCTTCTCACGAAAACGAAGCGGAGTTGCTCCTTTGCGGCCTCCTCGAAGTCGACCAGGATGCACAGGATCCCGAGGAGGTAATCTACAGTTTTTCCGATGAGGCGAGACGTAGGCTTCTCGACAATCTCCCGCGGTCGGAGATCGTGCGAGTTCTGGAGCGCGCAACCCAATTTTTTGAGAAGCGTTTCGGCCGCTTCGGCTGGTGGGAGAGTTTCCGGGCGATCCTCGCCAATCCGGCCCTCGCTGGGAAGTTCATCCCGTCCGACCAGGAGCCATTCGCCAGAATCGCCTCTCAAATCCTGTGGCACGTCGGTGGGGAGTTTTCACGGTTTGTCACGGAACCTTCTATAGGCGTGCTGGTAGACACGGAGTCAGTCGGTGTCAAGGAGCCTGCCGAGGATCTCATTCAGGACGATCCATTCGCCGAGGCAACCACAGCTATCAAGAAGGTAGGAATAGAACTTGTCATCGAAGAGAGTTCGCCGCCCCTGGTCCCCGACGAAGGGCGATCATGGAAAGGCATGACCCGGTTCGTCCGACCGACGCTGATCATTGCGGTCGGCGGTACTGGAACCGCGGCAGCCAAGGCGGTGCGGGCCCGGATCGAGCACTTCGTGGGGCCGAGACACCACTACGTGGTGTTCCGCGCTTTCGATACGACATTCCAGGACAACCGCGAGCCCCGGCTGGTGGACAACTCCGAGTACATCTATCTTGGCGGTTTCAACGCCCAGAGCGTGATTGCGAGCATCGTCTCGGGGCAAGCCTTCCCCCACTGGGAGAAGTGGTTGCCGCCGCGGCTGAGCTTCCAACATGTGGCTTTCGGCACCAGCGGCATTCGCCCCATCGGCCGGCTCTGTTACTTCTACCGCAGGGACCGCGTAAAGGCCGCCATCCAGGAAGCCTTGACGGCAGTGACGGACAGCGATCTCGCCATTCGTTTCTACCAGCAAACAGGGATTCGGATCAACCTCGAAGCAGACATCGACATCCATCTCATAGGCTCCGTTTGCGGCGGCACCGGCTCAGGCATCTTCCTCGATCTCGCGTTCGATCTCCGGCGCTGGGCCGAGGAGCACACAAATCGCACGGCGACAGTGACCGGCCATCTGGTGCTGCCGGAGGCGTTCCGCGCCGAGCCGGTGGTGATGAAGACCCTGGAGGCGAACGCCTATGCGGCTCTTCAGGAACTGGACCACTACATGAACGCCACGAGCGACGATCCCTGGATTGTGGAATACGTGCAGAACCGCCCCGAGATCTCCCAGGGCGCGCCTTTCGATCATTGTTACCTGCTGAGCGGCCTTCCGCAAGGCGGCGCGACGGACATGGAGACGCTGACCGCCGTGGTCGGTGAAGCCATCACGCTACTGACTCTTTCGCAAGCTGGCCAGAAGATCTCCGAAGGCATCATCAACATGGCGGGCCAGCGGAAGTCGACCCGGGACGCCTTGGGGCGAGTCTGCTGCTACAGCAGCTACGGTGTGCTCGGCATCGAGTTGCCAGAAGAGCTGCTCGGCGAATCCCTGGCCTCGGATCTCGCAAGGGAATTTTATAAGCAGCTTCTCCAGTCCGTAGAGGAAGCCGAGGCGGTGGCGCCGGAAGACCTGCAGAGTTTCAGGGAGCGGATGCAGATCACTGATTTCCGACGCATCGACGAAATCCTGCCGCCACTCGATCTCGACTTGACGACAATCAACATCCTATTGCAAGGCGACAAGCGCAAGCAGGAGCAAGGCAAGACTGAGCTGCAACGGTTGCTGGCGGAGGCCCACGACGCGCAGCGCCGCGAGCGCAGGCGCCTGAGCCAGGAGGACCCTTTCGACGAAGGCGAGCTACGCCGACACCTTTCCGACCAGATCCGCTCCCCGCTTCTCCGGCCGGCCGGCCTCGACCGCCACCTGCGCTACCTCGCGCGCTGCATCGAGGCGCTCCGCATCTTCCAGTCTCAGATCCGCGAGAAAGCGCAGGAGCTCGAGAGCATCGCAGAGAAGCATCGCTCAACCGCCGATAGACTTGAGCAGGGCAACGTCGTGGGCAAAGACCTGAACCAGCTCCTGGCCCGGGCTTACGAAGCTTGGAGCAAGCACGTGCGCAACCAGACTGCTGCCGTGGTGTATCGCGACCAGCTTTCCCGCATCGAAAAGTTGGCTTTTATTGTTCAGCAAGAGTTCATCGCTCCCTGGATGCGGATCAAGGACATGCTCAACATGCTCAGCTTGGCGGAAGCACGGGACGAAGAATCGTACTACCACATCCGGCGGGCGCGGACCAGCGTGGGTCCCCTGAAATGGTTCCGCAAAGCCCTGATCGGCCCGAACCAGGACCGTCTCCTGCACGACGTTCTCCGTAAGCTCATCGAAGAATCGCGGACATGGGCGCCTTTGGAGCCGAAGGAGGTCAACGTCCGCTTCTATGATCTCTGCACCGAGGCGATCCATCATTTTTTCCAGAACGAGCCGGGTATGACCTGCGACCATCTTCTCGCCAATTGTTTCGAGTATCCCAGCGAAAGATACAAGGCCAAGGTCGACGTACTGCTTTCGCGGGCTCAGGCAAACTGGGAGATCCATGAGTCCTACATTATGAGGAACAACCGGCTGGAGATCTCGGCCATCGGCGTCCCTCGGGATTCTACGCTCTACAGAACAGTGCGGGAAAGCTGGCGGCAAATCTCGCCGGTCGACGAGCAGCGGGACGATTACGTGCCGATCTTCCGCACCGAGCATGGCATATCTCTCCCCGGCCTCAAGCGCTTACCTGCGTACCGCACGAGCCTTATGGCATCGGTCGTAGATGAGCAGCGTTACGACCAGCACTTCTTCAACGACCGGCGCTCGGTCACCCGCCTTGACTTTGCCGGAGAAGACCCGGAGGAGGTCCGCCGGCTCTACCTCTTCAGCGCAGCGGAGATCTTGGGGTGGGTGCGGAAAGAGGCAAGACGAGGATATGTGGGGAACGATGGTTTGCCGTTGGGCCGCTCCAGGTGGGAGGCTTACCGCAACTTCTGCACATCCACGGCACGACTCGTGGAAGTCGAGATAGAGACCCGTAAGCAGGACGATGTCGAATGGCGTACCCGTATCCAGCGGCAAATCGAGGATCTTCAGAACCGGGAGCAGGAAGCCGTCCAACGCTGGGAAACAACCTCGGACCCGTTCTTGAGCGTCGATATCTACGAGGCCCATGCTGAGATCCGAGCCCTCCGCGACGAGCTGCAGCGCGACCATTTCCGTTGATGGAGCTCACAAGTAACGAAGTTTTCACCTTGTGGACCAAGAGCATAGCTTATTGCCTATTTGCGATTTCCTTGACAGGCCCGCCCATCTTTCGGTAGCCTTTTTAAGAAGCCTGTAAATTCCGGCATCAGGGTCCCCAAGGATGACCTGACAGGGCCCTGTGCCCGCTCCGAAACAGCGGTGCTCACCCGTTCTGCCTTCCTTCGTGTCTTGAACCGGAGAGGGCTAGCCCAACCTGAAGACTTGGGAGTTCCAGACATCCGATGCAACCCGTTCACGGCATTCTCGCCAGCCAGGTCAGCCAGTACTTCCAGCAGGGGCGCTGGGAGGAGCTGGAGCGTATCTTTCGCGACGCGCTCAAGGAGGACGCGGCCGATGCCCGGAGCGCCTTCCGGCTGGGCAATCTCCTGGCCTACCAGGGGCGGTACCGCGAAGCCCTGGTGTGCTTCGAGACCGCCTGGCTGTATCGCTGGCCCGGGCCCATTGCCCTGAACAACCGGGGGGTCGTCTTCTCCTGCCTCGGCGAATCCCGGATGGCGTTCAAGGACCTTTCGGATGCGGCCAGGCAGGCCGAGGGCTGCCGGCCCGCCAGCTACAACCTGGGCATCCTCTGCGAGAAGCTGGGGAATGAGGGGAGCCTGCCGGCCGTGCTCCTCGACCTCAAGCTGGAGGCTTCCGGCAAGAAGGCCAGCGAGATCGCCCGCTCGATCTTCGCGCAGGCGCTCGACGGCACCAACCCTGGCGCGGGCTGGGCCGAGACCGGGCCTCTGGACCGGCCGCTCTTTCTGTGGATCGACGACCTGCCATCGGGCTTCGGCTTCGAGTTGAAGCGCGAGATCGTCAACATCGAAGAGGCCATCGCGGTCTACGACGAGGGCATCAGCCTCGTGGACCAGGGTCGATGGCAGGAAGGAATCTCGAAGCTCGACGCTTCGGCGGGCCTCCATCCTGATCTGAAGGAGCGGATCAAGGCTCCCAAAACGCGCGCGCTGGTGGGGATGGTTCGATCCCGTTTCGAAGAGATTCGCAACAAGTGGGATGCCGAAGATTTCGAAGGCGCCAAGCGAGGTTACGACGAGCTCATCCAACTGGTTCCCATACTTCCCGACCGGGCGTTCGCCGACGAGATCGTGACGGCTGCCCTTAACCACGCTGCTGAACGGATTCGCAGCCATAAACCTGAAGAAGGCTGGGAAGCTCTCCAACGGCTGATCACTGCGGCGCGGCAGCGGGTGGAGGACGATCTCCGGAACGGAGAAACGGAGACTCCGGAGGAAGAAGAGATTCCCGGTCTGGAGAAGACTCCTGAACCGGAAGCTGCCCAGGAGAAGACCGCCGGCGAGGAAGGGGCCAGCGAGAACGAGACCGGCAAGGAGGAGCCGCCCTCTCCGGCCCCATCGAACGGCGCGGTCCGCGAAGGCCCTGCCGCGGAGCACATCCGCCAGGTGTGCCGTCAAGCCTGGGGCCAGCAGATCACCTATTTGCTGGGGCGTGGAGAATACGAGGTCGCCATCGATCTTTTGGAATTCTCCGACATCGAGTGGTTCGCCTCGCGGGACCTCCCCGGCTGGCGGCGCCGTGTCTATACCAGCCAGGCGGAGAGCCTGCGGACGAAGGGCCGAGCCTTCTTCAAGAAACGCAAGTGGAAGGAGGCGGCCACCTGCTGGAAGGATGGCAGGGAGGCCGCATTGCTGGCGGAGGATGCCCATGTCGTCGAAAGCCTCGATCAGCTCATCGACGAGCTCCTCGAGTCCGCACCCGCAGAGCTGCAGACCGAATTGCAAGCTTTGTTGCGGGACCGGAACGACCGGGAGGCGCTCCGCCATTGCGTCGAGGCGCTCGAGAAAGACCCTGGCGATGGACGGCTCACGGCCCGTCGTCAAGCCCTGATCAGTCAGTTGCTCCGGCAGACTCAGGAAGCGCTCGAAGCCCAGCAGTGGAACGAAGCCCAGGGAATCGCCAACGCCATCCTGGCGGCGGTGCCGGAAGAGTCGAGGGCTCGCCACCAATTGCGGATGGCTGAGGAAAAGCTCATCGAGCAATGGTCCGAGGAGGCCAAGGGCTTTCTCGAACGTGGACGGCTCGACGACGCTGCCAAGCAATGCGCGAAGATCGAGGCCCTCGATCCTGATCACGCCGGCGCCCGAGAGATCCGCCGGGAGATCAAAATCGCCGAGCGCCGCGCTGAGCAGGACAAACAGGATTCCAATCCTTATGACAAGGCGTTCTACGCCTACATGGAAGCGCGTGACGCTGGAGATCCCGAGCGGGCCTTGGAATGGGCTCTTGAGATGAAAAGGCTCGATCGCCGCGACCCACACACCAGGGAAGCTCTCGAGTGGGTCCCGTCGGCCTTCGTCGAGGCCCTGCGGGTGCAACTGGAGAAGGATCGGACGCCCGAGACGGCCAACGCTCTGACGGAGAAGCTCAAGCGTCTCTTCTCTCTCCAGCCCAATTTCAAGCCCGCCCGCGAGTTGAGCAAAGAGCTGCGCCAAGTCTCCAAGGGATACGACAATCAAAAACGGAAACGTAGCTACGACAAATTGGGCGAGGCCGAGGAGGTCCTTCTCGGCGACGATCCCGATCCGAAAAGGGCCCTCCAGTTGCTCGCGGCCGTGCGGGATCCCGATCTCGAGGACGAGGTCCAGGAGAAACGGAAAGAGGCCCTGGCGCTGCTGCGCGGCCAGATCGACGAGCTCCTCGCAGACCCTTCCGAGGAGAACCAGAAGGCCGCGGACGACCTCCTGAAGATCCACCAGCGGTGGGATCCCTCATTTGTGGAGGCCCGGCAGCGGGAGGTGGAGCGAAAGCAGGCGCTCAGGGCAGAGGAGAAGGAGTTGGACGATCAAGTCAAGAAGTTGCGCGATCTTCTCCGCCAGAACAAGGGAAAGCCCTTCTACGCTCTAAAGGAGATGGACCAGACGGTGCGCGCCCTGGACCTGGAGGGAAGCAGGATTCGGACCCGCCGGCGGCGCGAGATTGAGGAGCTTCGGCAGCGCGCCAAGCGCAATATGACCCGATGGCAGCGTTTCAAAACTGAGGTTCTCTACGACCGCTACTACAAGGAATTGCCGGAGCCGCCGGCCTCGGAAGGAAAGGGAGAGAATCGATGAGCTATCGCCGAACCGCTGCGGCTCTCCTCGTGGCGCTTTTGCTGGCGCCGTGGTCCCTGGCCCAGGAGCGCGGCGCCAAAAAGGATTCGAAGGAGCCTGAAGCGCAATATTGGATCGTCCTGCTGGACGTCTCCCTGAGCTCGGAGCAGCGGGACCGCGAGCAGAGCCAGGCGCTCGGGACCACCGGTTACCGGCTGCGCAACGAAATCCTCGTGATGATGCAGACTCTGGTGGCTTCACTCAGCGAGAAGAACCAGAACGAGAACAACTATCTGGACGTGTACGTGTTCGGCAACCAGACGCGACGCATCCAGAAGCTGCCAGTTCAGCCCGTGCAATGGAGCGACATTCAGGGCGAAGGTTGGTGGAACGAGCAGATCCCCGGCGACATCGGCTCCCGGACGGACTACATCAGCGCCATCGGCACGGCGGCCGATCTCTTCAACGCCCAGCACAAAGAGGCCAAGAAGAACCTCCTGCTGATCTCGGACGGCGAGCTGGACCTGGGAAAGATCAACCGAAAATCTCAAGGGACGCTCGAAAAGGAGGAGCTCGACCGGTATCGCAACTTCCTGCGCACCGACAATCCGGTGATGAAAGAGCTCGCCCGCAACAAGGTCTCCGTCTTCACTCTGGCCCTGGACGAGGGTCTCCACGGCCGCAATGACGAGGAGCGGCAGAAACTGATCTATCAGCGGCTCAACGAGGCCCGCCTGGGCGGTCCCTCGTTCCTGGAGAAGGGCTTGCGAGTCGTGGAAGACCTTGCCGGCCGGGTGGGCCCCGACGGCAGGATGATCGAGAGCGAAGGTCCCTACGTCCTCCGGGCTCTCGCGGAACAGTTCGGAGGCAAGGCCCGTTCAGTGCGGTACGACAACGTCCTGGACGTGATGTGGGACACGATCTTTCCCGACCAGGAGCGCCGGCGCCTGGTCCTCCCCCCGGGCACCAACAAGGTGATCGTCTCGGCGCCTGTCGAGTCGCCGATCCAGGTCAAGATCTGGAAGGACAAGAAGAAAAAGGACGTCACCCTGCAGTACGACAAGAGCCGTACCAGCTACCAACTCACTCCGCCAGATGCCGAGATCGACAAGGTGAACGTCCGCGCCACGTCTCAATACGCCACCTGGCTGGTCGAGTCGCGGAACCTGGCGGAAGTCAACCTGAGCCCGGGCCAGGAGGCCTATCACCGCTTCTCCGTGCTGCCCGTCAACAACGTCCGTTTCTACTGGCAGGATGGCAAACCGCCGGAAAAAATCCTCGCCGGCAACCCGGTGGATCTCGCCCTGGAGCTGAAATGGCTGCCGCAGCCTGCGGGTCCGAGCGTCGAAGAGTGGCGCAACATCCTGAAGGACGTCCCCATCGCCGCGACGGCTCAAGTGACTCTGCCCAATGCCGGCACGCAGGAGTTGAAGCTCAGGCCCGAAGTCCTCACGACCTCGCCCGACGGGTTGTTGCGTCTCACCGGCCAGCTTACCGGCACCCGCCTGCCGGGAACCTACGAGGTCATCGCCTCCATCGAGGTCGGTAAGACGCCGGAGGCCTGGTCCCTCAAGTCGCGGACGGTCCGCTTCCAGGCCTTCAAGGAGTCGCCGCTGTCCACACCCGACCGATTCTCTCTCGCGGCTCGGCTTCAGAAGCAAGGGAAGCTCGGCGGGGCGGTCCGCATGGATCAGCCTCAACCCAACGGGAAGAGCCCCGCCGTCGAGATGCTCACGGAGCCGCCTGCGCGCCTGGTCTTCGAGTGGTGGGCCGATCCTCAGAAGGGCTGCGAGGGAGCGCAACAGCTCCTGATCGACGTCTCCTCGCCTGAGCAGTCCGGTCTGAAGCTTCTCTTCGGCCCTTCGCGCGATGCGCTGAACGGCAAGGCCCTCCAGGAGGACGGCCATCGGGTCTGCTACCGCAGCGCTCCGGAGCTGCTCACGGATGCGGCTCTCGGCCGGCCGTTGATCGTCCAGGCGAGCGACGGCCTGACCTCGTGGCAGAGGACGCTGCTGATCGCGGTTCCCGAGCCGCCCGGCAAGCGGATCCTGCGCTGGCTGCTCTATGCGCTCCTGGCCCTGCTTCTCGCCACGGCCCTGGCCTTCCTTTTCCCAGGCCCGCGGCAGTGGCTGCGCGGGCTCCAGGAGAGATGGCGCGCTGATTTCCCCCTCGCCGTGGACGTGGCGGGCGGAGAGAGCCGGGTCTGGCAACCGGGAGACAAGCATAAAAGATTTCTCGTCACGACCGATTCTCAAGGCGACGTCGAGGTCGAGACCTCCCCGCGCAAGCTGGAGAAGGGCGAGCAGGGTTTCGAGATCCGGCCCAACAGCGGGGACGACTACAAGATCCGTCTCCTCGCCGGCTCCGGCTGGAAGCTCAGGAAGCTCGCTCCTTCGAAGCAGCCTGCGGCGGAGCGGCTCCTCGGCGCCGAGGGAGAGATCGTCACGTTTCATGAGCTTGCGCGCGGAACCAGGATCGAGCTCGAGCACCAGGGCAGCCGGGTCACCATCCGCCACAAGGACCGTTGATCTTCATTCGTCCAGGAATGGCAGGAGCTAACCCATGATCGTGGACAGGAACAGATCGCCAATTTCTCAGATCCGCCGGGAACCGGACTGGACCGGCATGGCCCGCGTCGTCCGTCCGACCCTGGTCATCGCGACCGGCGGCACCGGAACGGCCGCGGCCAAAGCGGCGCGGGCCCGGATCGAGCACTTCGTCGGAGAGCGGCATCACTACGTCGCGTTTCGCGCCTTCGACACGGCGTTCCAGGACAATCGCGAGCCCCGGATGGTGGACAACTCCGAGTACGTCTATCTCGGAGGGTTCAACGCCCAGAGCGTCATCTCCGACATCGTCTCGGGGCAGGCCTTTCCTCACTGGGCGAAATGGCTTCCTCCGCGCTTGAACTTCCAGCAGGTCGCCTTCGGCGCCGGCGGCATCCGTCCCATTGGCCGGCTCTGTTACTTCTATCGCCGGGACCGCGTGGAGGCCGCCATCCAGGAGGCCCTGACGACGGTGACGGACAGCGATCTCGCCCTCCGTTTCCATCAGCAGACGGGGATTCGGGTCAACCTCGAGGCGGGCATCGACATCCATCTGATCGGTTCCGTCTGCGGCGGCACGGGCTCCGGCATTTTCCTCGACCTTGCGTTCGACTTGCGGCGCTGGGCGGAGGAGCACACCAACCGCGAGGTCACGGTCACCGGGCACCTGGTGCTGCCGGAGGCGTTCCGCGGCAAACCCGTGGTGATGAAGGCCCTGGAGGCGAACGCCTACACGGCGCTCCAGGAGCTGGACCGCTACATGAACGCCACGAGCGACGATCCCTGGACCGTGGAATACGTGCAGAACCGCCCAGAGACCTCCCGGCGCGCACCCTTCGATCATTGCTATCTGCTGAGCGGTCTGCAGCAGGGCGGCACCACCGACGTCGAGACCCTCTCCGCCGTCATCGGCGAAGCCATCACCCTACTGACGCTCTCCCAGACCGGGCAGCGGATTTCTGAAGGCGTCATCAACATGGCCGGCCAGCGGAAGTCGACCCGGGACGAGCTGGGCCGGGTCTGCTGCTACAGCAGCTACGGCGTGCTCGGCGTCGAGCTGCCGGAGGAGCTGCTCGGCGAGTCCCTCGGTCCGGACCTCGCCCACCAGCTTCACCAGCAGCTCCTCCAGTCCGTGGCCGAAGCCGAGGCCGTGGCTCCGGAGGACTTGCAGAGCTTCAAGGAACGGCTGCAGATCAACGATTTCCGCCGCATCGACGAGATCCTGCCGCCGCTCGACCTCGATCTGACGACGGTGAACATCTACCTCCAGGGCGACAAGAGGAAGCAGGAGGTCGGCAAGGCGGAGCTCCAGCGGCTGCTGGTGGAGGCCCACGACGCCCAACGGCGCGAGCGCAAGCGCCTGAGCCAGGAGAAGCTCTTCGACGAGGGTGAGCTGCGCCGCTACCTTTCCGACCAGATCCGCTCCAGCCTGCTCCAGCCGGGGGGGCTCGACCGCAACCTGCGCTATCTCGGCCGTTGCGCCGACATGCTCCGGGCTTTCCAGGGCCAGATCCGCGACAAGGCGCAGGAGCTGGAGGGCATCGCCGAAAAGCAACGCTCCACGGCCGAGGCGGTCGAGCAGGGGAGCGTCGTGGGCAAGGAGCCGAAGCAGCTCCTTGGCAAGGATTACGAGGCCTGGAACGAGCACGTGCGGAACAAGACCGCGGCTGTCGTGTATCGCGACCAACTGCCCCTCATCGAAAAGCTGATCTCGATCGTCCAACAGGAGCTCATCGCGCCGTGGACGCGGATCAAGGACATGCTCAACAACCTTCGTCTCGAGGTTTCGCGCGACGAGAATTCGTACTATCGCACCCAGCGGGCACGCGCCAGCGTCGGACCTTTGAAATGGTTCCGCAGAGCCCTGGTCGGTCCGAACCAGGACCGCCTCCTGCGCGAAGTTCTCGGCAAGCTCGTCACCGAGTCGCGGACCTGGGCGGCGCTGGAGCCCAAGGAGGTCAACGCCCGGTTCTACAACCTGTGTACCGAGGCGATCCATCACTATTTCCAGAGTGAGGCGGGCATGAACTGCGACCGCCTCCTCGCCGAGTGCTTCGAGCACCCCAGCGAGAAGTACAAGACCGAGGTCGCCGTGCTGCTGGCGCGGGCGCAGGCGAACTGGGAGCTTCACGAGTCCTACAGCATGAGGGACAACCGGCTGGAGATCTCGGCCATCGGCGTCCGCTCGGATTCGATTCTGTACGATGCGGTCCGTGAGAGCTGGCGGCAGATTTCCGCCGTCGACGAGCAGCGGGACGATTACGTGCCGATCTTCCGCACCGAGCACGGCATCTCTCTTCCTGGCCTCAAGAGTCTCCCTGCGTACCGCAGGAGCCTCATCGCGTCGGTGGTGGAAGAGCAGCGTTACGACCTGCACTTCTTCAACGACCGGCGCTGGGTGACTCGTATCGAGTTCGCGGGCGAGGACCCTCGGGAGCTGCAGAGCCTGTTCCTGTTCAGCGCGGCCAATCTCCTGGGTCTGATCCGGCGGTCGGATGGGAAAGAATACGTTTTCAACAACAATAGTGACGCTCCAGCGCCCCTCGGCCGCTACCGGCGGGAGGCCTTCCAGACCTTCTGCCGGGACGGGGACAACCTCGTGGAGATCCAGCTCGAGGTGGGGAAGAACGAAGGCCAGGACGACTGGCACCAGCGGCTCGGCGGTTACATCAAGACGCTCGAAACCACGCTCGAGGGAGCTTTCGATCCCAAGCGCTCCGAGCATTTCCTGAGCCTCGACATCTATCAGCTCAACGCCGAGATCCGGGCGCTCAAGAACAAGCTGCGAGTCGAGGACGTGGGGCTCTGATGAGACCGCAGCCCGGTCGGCAGAAGCTCGGCCTGTTTGCCGTCGCCTTCGACGGCGCCGGCCGCGAGCTCCTCAGCGCTCTCGCCGGTCGCCCCGGAGTGTCGCAGGCGAGCGTCCACTGCTGCCACGTCGTGGAAGAGGAAGAGGGACGGCTGGCCTGGTTCTCGCGCGCTCCCGGAGCCTCCTGGAGGCGTCCGGACTGGGCCGCCTCGGCGACCCGGTTCGAAACGGGTCTGGAAGCAGCCGTTCGCACCATGCTCGACGTCGAGCGCTGGCAGACGCCGGGAGGAGGGCTGGACCTGCTCGACCTCGTCCTGGTGAGCCCGGGCTTTGCGCCCGACTCCGGAGTCGCCCTTCCCAAGGAGACGCTCGCCGCCCTCAAGCATCTCCGGCGCCGTTTCCGGCGGATCGGCCGCATCCTCCTCCTCGCCGATGGGACCTACGAGACCTCCGGAGAGGCGGCCCCGCCCGGCCTGGTCCAGCCCCTGCCCTACGCCGATGGGTCGGATGGAGGCATCTTCGACGTCATTCTCCTCCTCGACCGCATCAACACCGAGGGGATGGCGGTGAACGACGCCGGGGAGGCCCGGGCCCAGGCCGCCGGAATTCTCTACCACCTCACGCTCGGCGAAATGGCTCCCGTGCTCTTCGCCCGCATCCAGTCCGAGCAGGCCCGGCTCGGGCAGGGGGGCCGCTACCTCTCTCTCGGTTTCACCGAATGGCGGCTGACCTCGCAGATGGGCATCGAGGCGACCTCCGGAGCCCTCTATCGCGACATGGTGCGCCGCTTCCTGGCCGCGCTTTCCGCTCCTCCCGAAGCCTGGACCGAGCCCTCGGATGCCTGGCTGGAGGAGGTGTCGCCCGAGATCCTGGCGGAGCCCCCAGCGTCGGGTCCGCCCCCTGCCGAAGACCTGCTCGGCAAGCTCGCCGCCTGCGAGGAGAAGAGCCACGAGACGCTGCGCTCGGCGTTGCGCGGCATGGGCTGGCGGCTCGAAAAACTGGAGCCTCTCCTCAAGCGGCGGATCTCGGCCTTGAAGCAGCTCGAGGCCCAGACCGCCCTGAAGCTTGCTCATTTCATGGACGACACCTTCGCCCGCTGGTACGCCGAAAAGCAGACTGGCAGGATCAAGCAGCCTCAGCCTCAGGTGTTCTTCGAGGAGGAGCTCGATCAGACGCGGGCCGCCGCCTTCGCGGTGGCCTGTCTCGCCTGCCTGATCGCGGCCGGTGTGGCGATCTTCTCGGACTCCAAGATCCCCGCCTCCATCGTCGCCGGCGCCGCAGGCCTCGGCGCCGTCATGGTTTACCTAAAAGGATTCAAAAGGAAGATCTCCAGATTGGGGCCCGTCATCCCTCTGCGCAATTGGATGCCCGAGCTCAACTTCCGCCGCGGCCAGAGCTGGCTCGCCCGGGAGCTGGTGCGCCGGCACGAGAAGGCTCTGAGCAGTTGGCAGGAAACTCAAAAAGCCCTCCGGGCGGAGATTGCGGTGCCTGTCGACTCCATCCCGGTCCTCTTCCCCTTTTCACCCGAGGTCACCCAAGCGCTGCTGGAGGAAAAATCGGTCAGCGCAGCAGAATCTCTTCATCGCTTCTGGGAATCGGAGACGGCTGCCCTGCGAGCGGCGGTGGGCCGGCCTGGAGCGAGCCTCTCCGATCTTCTGCGAGAGTCCGCCCGCAAGAGCTGCCTGCTCCTGGCGGATCTGGAGTGGAGCGACGTCTTCCGGGTCATCAGTGGCAGCGGCGGACCGGACGCATCCTCCTGGCGCGAGGCGCTGGAGAAGGCGAGAGCCAGCGCCCTGCCCTGGATGCCCGTGCCAGGGACCTCCCTCCAGACCTTCCTCGCCCTGCCCAGCGGCCTCTCCGCAGACCTGCGCAGCGCCCTCGGCCACCAGTACCCGGACCAGAAGGTCATCGAGGAGATCGAGGGCGAAGCGATCCTGATCTTTCAGTTGACGCAGGGATACCGGGTGACGGGGGGTTGACAGGCTTTCCAAGAAGTGCGATAATGCAAGTTTACGTGTAACAGGGGTTGAATCTACCTTATTGAGGGAGATGCATATGTGGAGATGGTGGGCGTCCTTGGAACACTCCCAAAAAAAGATTTTTTTGTTGACCGCCCTTGCTACTGTGATAGGAACAGTCATTGCGGGCATAATTCTGATGATTCCCAACTTTGTCACCAATGTGGCGTCAGCGTTGACCGCAGACAAGCTAATAAAAAACCAGCCTCGTTCTGGCGAGACGGCATCAAACACGGAAACCTCTAAGGACGCTGGAGGAATGGTTGAGCAGCCACCTCCTCCTGTTATAAAGCTAGTCTCTCTCCTAAGAAAGAGCCGCGAGGAAGAGGACGTCAGGAACGCTTTCAAGGATCTCGGTAAATCAGAGCAGGAGTCTGTTGATCATGGCGGGAAGGCTTTCTGTTTCAAGCTTCGCGGCATGGAGTTCCTGTTCGACGCCGAGGATCGCCTTGACAAGGTTCGACTTTTCTCTGGCCTGCCGGATGAACATCAACACGCTATCTATAAGGAATCACTGCCACTGGGCATTCAATTCGGAATGCTGCGTGCCGAGGCGCAGACCCAGATCGACACGAGTTTGCATAGACACGTGGAACCCGAATTGGGTGTCGGCGACTGGGACAAGTATGAGTTGGAGGGTTACCGGCTTTATCTTAATTATAGCGAGCTGGACGGAAAGAAGAGGATCTGCGAAGTCCAACTGGTCCGACCTGAGGTCTTCCAACGAGCCGCCCTGGCCCCTTGAAAGTCTAGACCTGCCCTTTCCCGGCGAGCTCCTGGCCGACCGCCGTCTGCTGTTCCTGAGCCTCCCGGCAGGCGGCTGGGGTTCCGGACCTCAGGTCTTTGCAAAGGTTTACGGCGCCATCGTAGCCGTCCAGGGCCTTGTAAAGCAGGTCGATCCTCTCCTGTCCCTGGGCTCGGGACGCTCTCCGGGAGGCCTGCCTCGCCTCCCGGACGTACGCTTCCAGGAGGGCCTGCCTGCCGCGCTCGCTCCGGCCGGCTCCCCGCCGCTCCGCCTCGTCGAGCGCCTCACGGAGTTTCTTCGTATCCTGCAAGCGGGTCCTTGGATCGCCATACATCGAAGCCAGGGCCATGTAGACCTCGACGAGCTCGGGAGCGATCGATTTTGACCTCTCGAAGCTCTGAAGGGCCTCCTGCCATTTCTGTCTTGCCCCCTCGGGATTGCTGCCGAACAGGGCTTCGGCGTCAAGGCGGGTGAGCTGGCCTTCACAGAAGGTGATCCTGGCCTGCACGCTCTCGTCCGACTCAACCAGCTCGGCCGCAGCCCGTAGCCAGCGCAGCGCATCCTCCCAATCCTGCCGCTCAACCCTGGCTGCGGTGCGGAACCTCCCCAGAGTGCGGTCCGCAACGGCCGCGAACGCACCCTTCAGAGCCTGGGCCGCTCCCGACAGGCAGAGTCCAAAAGGATCGTATCGTCCGGCCTGACGGTACCGGGCGTAGAGAGCGGTCAGATCGGCGCCGGGCTCGACCAGGGTCTTTTCGATCGCTTTTCCTTCGGACCAGGCATACCCGCAAGAGGCCAGGGCACCCGCGAGGACGAGCAGCAGGGCCATCCCCAGAGCCATGCGCCAACGCCGGGCGCCGCGGCGGTGTCTCTCAGAGCGGCTGAGCTTGGGCCGTTGTTCTGGAGCCGGTGGGGGCGCAGTTTCCTGCCTCACGTGCGGAATCTTCCGCGTCGGCTCCGAGATCGCCAGCGGCCGGCCGGCCCGGAACGCTTCCAGATGGCGCCGGAGGGTGGCCGCGTCTGGAAAGCGAAGGGCGGGCTCCGTGCGGAGACACTTGAGGAGGATGGACTTGAGAGCCGCCGGACAGTCCGCGGGCAGGGGCGCGGGCGGCTGGCCGCTGCGGATTCGCCGCTCGATGGCGTCTGTGGTCTCGCCAGGGAAGGGCACGTAGCCGGCGATCATCTCGTAGAGGACGACGCTCACCGCCCACAGATCCGTGTGGGAGTCCACGACCTCGCTGGACAGCCGCTCGGGAGCGAGGTAGGGAGTGCTGCCGAAGACGTTGCGGGTGAACTTCTTAGAGAGCGTGACGCTCTTCGCCACGCCGAAGTCGAGGAGACGGACCCGGTCCCCTTCCTGAAGCCGGACGTTCGCCGGCTTGATGTCGCTGTGGATGACCCGCCGGCCCTTCTCTTCCAGGTCCTTGGAGACGCGTTCCATGGATTCCAGGATCGTGCAGAGCTGAGTGGCGACGTCGACCGCCTTCGCCGGAGCCAGGCGACCCGGCTTGAGGATCTCGGCAAGGTCGACGCCCTCAATAAACTCCATGGCGACGAAAAAGAAGCCGTCGATTTCGCCGAAGTCAAAGATGGCCGCGATCTGGGGGACCTTCGGCTGCAGTCGCTGCTGGAGGGCGACGCCTCGTCTCTCGGCCTCCAGCATTTCGGGGTCCAAGCCGATCCGGATCAGCTTCAGGGCGATCAGGGAGCCGCGGTCCGGATCGTAGGCGAGGTGGACGTCCCCGGAGCCGCCGCGCCCCAGCAGGCCGCGGAGATCGAACCTTCCGATCCTCCCCTCACTGACGAGGCCGACAGGCATGCGGATTTCCTCGCTTCAGCATGTGCCTATTCTACCTCATGAAGGTTGCCCCTTACCGTGCTCTCTCCCCGGGGGCACAGTCTGCTACTCGCTGGCTGGAGTCCAAGAGTAGGTTACCAGGCGTCCGAAATCGTCGTAAGTAACTTCGACCTCGCGAATCTGACCCACGCGGACCCGGGTGAGCCGGGATCGCTCATCGTAGCTATAGGTGAGTCTCAGGCCATCCGGAGCGAGGACTTCCCGCAGCAGGCCTGCGTGGGAGCCCTCCTGATGGTAGTCGAAGATGGTCTCACCGCCATCGAAGTCGAGCCGGCGCCGCACGGCACCGCCTTCGAGCTCGGCCCAAGCCTTCCGTCCAGCGCGGGTCGTGGCGACCTGCCGCAACTCCCCCTCCTTGTCGTAAATACAGGCGGTGTCACCCCACGGACTCTGCACGGCCTGTAAACGGCCCTGGTCGTCACGACGGAGTTTGAAGCCCACGTCGCCCTTGGGTGTCTTCTGCACCATGGATGCCGGCCTGCCGTTGGCGTCATAAGCAATCGCCAGCTTCAAGCCTTCGTGGTTGGCCAGTGCGATGGGGCGACCCTGTCTGTCGTAGGTCGTCTCCTGCCAATGCTGGAACGTGCCCTTCTCGGCGGACGGATGCTCGATCACCGAGGAGAGGAGTGCGAGATCGTTATACTGGCAAGAGACCGCTCGTGGCCCGATCTCTATACTGGCGATCTGGCCGTCCGATCGCCATTGCTGATCGATGATTTTCTGGCCGCCTTCGACCAGCGCCACCAGCCGACCGGCCGGGTCGTAATCGACGTCGACCGGTGGGGCATCGCCGACGCGCAGGGTCCAGCGGCGAGCCTCGACAGACTGGGTCATACGGATTGTGGACTGACCGGGCTCCATGATCTCGACCTCGACTCCGCCCTCCGGGGGGTAATGCCACCAGGTGCGCATGCCGCCGGCGGTGGTCGATTCCAGCGGTCTAAGCCGCGAGTCGAAGCGGGTGCTCTCCGCCAAGGCGTCACCCTCTCCAGTCGTGGAGGTGACGGTGAGCGCTTCGGGACCGGCGAGGATGGTATGGCGAGTGGTGGTCTGGCCTGTGGTTTCCTCCAGCAACTGTCCCTGACGGTTGTATACGAAGGTCCTCAGTGCGATCTCCTCGCCGATGGATTGATCGTTGCCGTCGTCGGCCCGCCAGGTGATCGCTTTTACCCATGGACCCTCGTAGAGGTAGCCAATCAAGCCTTGGGAGGAGTGGACCCCGGTCAGCCGTCCCGACGAGTCGTACTCGTAGTCGACGCGGAGCTTGGGTGGGTTGCCGCCGGCGCTTGAGGCTGAGGCCTCTGCGTAATCCAGGCGGCCCTGCGAGTTGTAGTGGAGAGTGATTGCGGCTTCCTTGACTCCGCCGAGCAGCCCGACGATGCGCGTGATTCGCCCGTGTGAATCGCGATCGTAAAGGGTCACCAGGCCGCCCTCTTCGATCGCTGCCAGGTCGCCTTGCAAGGTGAAATGCCACCGCGTCCCGTCTTTGAGGATCAGCAGGTGAGTTTCGCTCTTTCCGAGAAACTTGGGACGATCGTTCGCAAGACCGTAGAACATCCCTCCGTCATGATCGGGAACCTGAAGCCGGCTGTTCCGCAGCTCGGGCACGATGCGCAGATCGCGGAAGCGTGCGTAGATGCTGTTGAGAGGCGTGATCAACTCGCGGGCTGTAGCGTAGTTGACGGAATCCCGGTCGCGCTGTACAGGGATTCTGGTTTCGATCAGGCGCGGCAGGTCGAGCGTCCAGCCCGGCCCCCAGGGACCGTCCAGCGCGAAGAATGAGTTGTGACGGCGGACAAGTTTCAGGAGTCGGCCATCCGAAAGCGGTGCTACGAGGTCCACCTCCTCGAAACGACAGGCACCGACCGCGTGCGTAGTGGTGCCTGGAATAGCGATGGTGCAAAGTTCCTGTCCCTCGTGAGTGATGCGTTCGACCCGCAGCGGGGAAGCGCCCACGAGCACTGAGCTGGTAGCCAGGGCGTCCTCGAGCGCGGAGGCCGACTTCACTCCGTGCTCCACTTCGCGGCGCTGTTCCTGGGGAAGGCTTGCAAGCTGGGTAACAGCGGTGAAGGTTTTTACATCTTGGCTGCCGGGCGAGAGGCTGACGCCACCGAAGATACGGGTGCTGACGTTGCCTTTTTCACGAGCCACCTGCATGCCAGGCGTCGTCTTCTCGAAAGGCACGGACCTTACGTTGTGGTCCCGCATCCAAAACGGAATGGGCACCCCTTGGTCGCGCAGCGTCTCCGCAATGGCGGTGATCAGAGCGATGCGTTGCAGCTCGGCGAACACCGGTACGAGTTGGGTCAGGCCGGACTCCGGCGGAGGCGTCAGGTATCGTTCAGCGGCGACCTGGTCGTAGTTTGCAGTGAACCACTCCGTGAACGCCTTGGCTCCCGGGGAGGATTCCGCCGAAAGATCGTCGACCAGTTCCCCTCTCTTCCACTTCATGCTCTGCGTGTTGACCTTCAAAGGTACGTCGACGAGTGTCAGCTCGTGCCGCGGCCCCTCGAATCGTCGCGCCTCGGACGGCACGATCCAGAAGCGCTCCCAGTAGCCGTCCTTCTGCCGCTTCCCGGGATTACCGCCGCCGAAGTAGATGGTGTCGACCACCTCGCCGTAGCCAGGCACCCGACTCACGACGTCTTGCTCGGTGATGTTATCGACGCCCAGGGTGTACCCTTTCATGAGACGATCGGCCTGATAGAGGATCCAGCCCACATAGGTCCCCTCGGTGGCCTTGCTGTGGCGAATGATCATTGGGGACTTCTTCGGGTCCTGCGATGCCGGGTCTATGGTCACCGTCGGCCCCTCACCAAAGAGATAAACCGATCGGAAGACAGTCACCACGTCGTCCAGGCGGAGCGGAGGCACCTTCACATCGTCACTGGCGGCCGCGAGAAGGACCAGGTTACCGTTCGAGTCCAGCTGGACGCCCTTCAGTGCACCGAAGCCTTCGAGGGCGTTGATGGCACCGCCCAGGTAGACGCCGCCGACGGGCGTGGGAATGCTCCTGCTCCCTCCCCACCCACCGCCTCCTCCGCCACCGGGAGGACCTCCATCAATGGGCACAGGCCCTGGTGGCCGGCGGGGCGGAGGAGGAAGGAGGTCTCGTCTGTCAGGTGGAAAATCCTGTCGGCGTGGAATGTAGGGCAATTCCGTTTTTAGTTTGCTCTGAGGCGCCTCTGGAGTCGGGAATTCTCGCGGTGAGGCCGGCTCGGCAGGCAAGACCATACCCCCGCCCCGTTTGATTCGATAAGCATCATGGATCCGGCGGATGATGGTAACTGAGGTTGGCTCGTAGAGATTCAGGAGGCTGCCACCACGCTCATGCCGTTCCTCGAGTCGGCTGAACACTCCCGATATTCTTTCGCCCGCAGCGGTCGACAGTTCCTGCGCTGTGGACAGAGCCCAGGCCAGCGAATCTCGGCTGCGTCCGAACCAGCCCTGGTGCGAGCCCATGAGCTGCCAGCCGCCATAAGCCGAGAAGCCGCGCCCCTGCAACGAGAACTCGCCCTCATGTAGATCCGCTCTTTCGACCGGGTCTCCGGCCTTTGGCAGAAGAGCCCCGCCGAACGACACCAGGCGTTCGGCGCGGTTCTGGAGCACACGGCTGCGAGCCGCCGATCCAAGGGTTATACCCATTTCCAACGAGGACGCCAAATAACTCGCCGGTGAGAAGCCAGCAAGAAATCCCCATGCGCCCAAGCCGAAGGAGAGAGCTTTCATGTCGCCCTCGGGATCTCCAGGGCGCTCACGGAGGTAGCTTGACGTCTCAGCCGCATTGGAGATCAGATCCCGGATCCCAGAGGCGAGATTGAAGTAGGCGACGCCCTCTCCCCATCTTCCTGGCAACTCCTCAGCCCATTCGAAGAGATGGTCCTCCGCGAGACGACCGTTCTTCTCTCTGAGATCGGAGATAAGAAAATTCTCATACCACTCTCCGGCCTCCCCGCGCCGGTCGACGAGACAGATCGGGTTTCCTCTGCAGTACTGAAAGAGAGAGCTCTCCGCCTGTGGATCAACCGGCACGCGATGTACGGGGTCCGGCTGTAAAAAGCTCCCAGTTTGCGGCATGTACGCACGTGCAAGGGTGAGATACAGGCCGGCTTCCACATCCCAGAAGAGGCCAGCGAAGCGAGGATGGAGGCCTCCTCCCTCCAGCGCGTCGGTCACCGGCGTGCCAAACGGGTCGTAGTCGAGGTAGCGGGAAAGCTGTCCGCCGGCATCGACCAGAACGCGCACGGACCCGAGGTGGTCGTGGAGGAAGTACTCGGGCTGCCCATCACGGATCAGCATCAATGGCGTAACGCCATCCCAGACCACGAGGATCGAGCTCCCGTGGGATTCGAGGATCGCCAATGGCTGCCAGAATCGGGACAATGGATCGCACACGAAGCGCGCCTCTGCCGCGCCGCTCCGGCGCGCAATCAGGCGGCCCTCCCCATCGTAGCGGTATTGCACACGTCGGTTACCGTTCTGAGCCTCTGCCAGACGCCCGTCTGGGTGAAAGCGGAACCGGCGGGCCGCACCGGCGAGGGTTAGATCTGTCAGGTTCCCCTCCCTATCGTACCGGCACGGTTGGCCGTCGAGGGCCGTGATCCGGCCGGCCCAGTCAAACTCAGCGGCTTGGGGCGGGCGGGCGGACGCGGTGGCAGCCAAACGATTGCCCACTGAGTCATAGGAATAACCGTGAAGGCGGCCATCGGATCGGGCCGCCTGCGTCAGTCGTCCCATTTTGTCGTACGTATAGCGCTCGGTGAGATCCCCACGGCGGGAGCGCTCCTTGATGCTCGCGATGCGCCCCTGTGGATCGTGGGTGTAGGTGAGCTCCACCAGGACGAAGCTCTGCGCGTCGACATGGACGATTTCCTGCAACTCACCGACAAGGTTGTATGTCCAGCGGGTCTTGATCCCGTTGGGGAGGGTGCGGATGACCATGCCGTCCCTGGTGCGGTATTCATAGCTGATGGGAAACTCCGTTTCCCTTCCAGTCCTCGGGTTCAGCGTCGTGACTGTCCGCTTTTCGAGACGGCCAAGGAAATCGTAGCTATAATCGACGCGGTAAAAGTCTCCGACCGAGATCCTCGTCCTGCGACCGAACGGGTCATAGCGGTAGGTGATCGCTGGCGAATCCGTTCTTTGGACCTGCTGGAGGCGTCCATTAGTATCGTAGATATAGCTCGTCGGGCCCTCGCCGTCCATCATCCGGCTCAAACGGCCGGAGGCATCGAGGTCCCATCGCACATGGGGTCCTTCCGGTGGCTTTTCCTCTAGGCGCCGGACTATGCCATCGGCTGCGTGATACTCGAACGCCGTACGGCGTCCCGCGGGATTGATCTCGGCCGCGACGCGGCCCTGATCGTCGTACTCGATCTTCCAGGATAGGGCGGCGCCTTGGGTGTCGGCGCGAGGGGTATGAGAGGACATGGGGACCAGAACTTGATCGTTTTCAGAAGTATACCATGCCCTCCGCCGGTGGGGGCCAGGACGTCGCCATCGCCGTAAGGACGCGCGCAAGGAAGCTCACCCTCGCCGGCTCCGGACGGCTCCGGAAATTCTCCCCCACTCCCCCGGTCCTCCTTGAACAGTCGTTCAATGGTCTAAAATGCCCGGTCATCTATATGACGTCCCGCCATTTGACAGGGTTGACCGGGGCCGAGTAGAGTGCTACGCGTGTGGGAGAAGCCTAGTATGCGAGCCTTCCGCCAGAGCATTCGGCTGACCATCGCACTCGCCCTTCTGAGCCAGGCGAGCACCGCGTTTGCGCAAGCCATCCCGGCGGGCGTCGGCGGACAGGTGTTCGGCGAGAAGTCGCCTCTCGCGGCGGCCCAGATCTACGCCTACCAGCTCGCCGACCTTTCCCTGCACAAGGTGTTGACGGACGCGCAGGGCAACTTCCTCTTCCGGGACCTTCCCGCCGGGCTCTACCAGATCATCGCCCACAAGGCCGGCTTCCTGCCGGTGGTGGTGATGCTCCCGCGGGCGACCGCCCGGGTCTACCAGTCGCTCGAGCTGCGGCTCGCCCAGCGCGGGACCGCGCCGGGGGCGTCGGAGGATGATTTCTGGGCGGTCCGCTCGCAGGTGCCTGCCGACGTGCTGCGCGACATCGAGACCTCCCAGGCCGAGAACGCCCAGAACGTCCAGACGGCGTCGTTCACCGGCACCTCCATCGACTCGCTGGTGAGCAGGTTCAGGGCCGAGATGCAGGCGCTGACCGGCGTCGACCGCGGCAGCCAGCTCTCCGGCGGCGGCGTGGTCCTCAAGGGGCTGGTCGGCGAAACTCTGGTGGACCTGAAGGGCAATTACCGGCAACTGAGCGCGGACCCGTTCCAACAGTCCGCGGGCAGCCTGACGGGCACGGGCCAGAGCAGCAGCCTCTCCCTCGACCTCGACCGCGGCCACGGCAGCCGGATCAACATCAGCTCCCTCAGCAACCGGATGGTCAACCGCAGCGAGTCGGGCGGCGGGCCCGTCGACTTCGAGCACTACCAGGTGAACTGGACGGAGCGGGTGGGCGAGAACGGCCACTCCGAGTTCTCCGCCCACTATACGGCCGAGAACAACGCCCACCGCCAGGCCCCGCTCGATCCCCTGGGCATCCCCGGGATCTCGCGGTCGTGGCGCATCGAGGGCGCTTACACGGAGGCCTTCAGCGACAGCAACACGCTGCAGGCGGGCCTGCGGTTCCGCGAGCGCCAGTTCGGCTTCGGCGACGACCCCAGCCGCCAGGGCAAGGCCGCCGAGCGGCAGGCGCTCTCCAGCGTCGACCTGTTCAGCCGCGGCGGCGTGCGCGTCGAGCCGGCCGTGCTCATGGAATATGGGCTTTACAGCACGCTCTCGGACGGCAGCGTGGCGCTGACCCCCCAGGGGGGCGTGGTCCTCCAACTCGGCTCCAACTGGCAGCTCGAGTCCACCGCCGCCCGCCGGATGTACACCACCGCTCAGGCCAACCCCGACTTCCTCCCCACCCTCTTCGAGCAGCGCGACCTCTGCGAGCAGGGCAGCCAGGCCTGCTACCAGATGAACCTGTCGCGCAAGGAGGGGGACGAGAGCTCCTTCACCCTCGGCGCCGCCCATCGCACGGTGGGTGACACGCTGCGCCTCTACTTCAGCGACGACTTCTTCGATCGCCAGGAGAGCCTCTACCTGGTGCGCGGCGACAAGCTCCCCGAGGTCCACGTGGGAATGCGCCACAAGATCTCGCCGCGGGTGGTCGCCAAGCTGGATTCCAGCGTCGCCTCGGGCGGCGGCGGCACGTTCCTCGCCGCCGACGGCCGCCCCTACCAGAACCAGGTACGCTACATGGTGGCCTCGCTCGACACCCAGTTCCTGGCCAGCTCGACGGGGGTCTTCGTGGCCTTCCACCGCCTGCAGCAGCAGCTCGACCCGGCCTTCGGCGCCGCTGGCCACCCCGCCGCCCAGATGGAGTACCAGCGCCTGCAGCTCATGGTGAGCCAGAACCTCAACTTCCTGCTCAACCTCGCCTCCGACTGGGCCGTGCAGCTCAACATGGAGCTCAGCCGGGGCGGCACCCTCGCCGGCGACGCCGGCAGCGACGCCATCCGCCGGCGCATCCTCGGCGGCATCGCGGTCAAGTTCTAAAGAAAAAACAAGTAAGTGGCCGGCGGGACGCCGGCGGTCCCAGGGGGAGGCTCCCCAAGCGCTTGAATCCAAAAAAACGGATCGGCTCCGCTTTTCTGGACGTATAGTCCAAAAAGTGTGAGAAAATCAGGGTTTAGAGCGGATTCAAAATGCCGTTGCCGTGGCACAGAAAGTGCTTTAGCCGGTCGTGGATTAGAGTTTTTCCTCCATGACGCGGCCTCGCACTTTTCGACTAGCGCTCTCCCTCGCGCTCGCCATGCTGGTGGTGGGTCTGGGCGGCCTGAGCGTCTACAGGAAGGTCCAGACCTTCCAAGCGCTGGGCTTCGAGGCCACACCCCAGGGCGCCGCCGCCGCGGTGGGTGCGGTGACGGCCCCCACCACAGGGCTACGGCGGGGAGACGTGATCTTCCTGGTCAATCTCGGCAAGGTGTCGACCTGGGATCAGCTCCACGAGCGGCTGCGGGACCAGCCCACCAGCCAGCTCCAGGTCCTGCGCGGCGACCAGATGGTCCAGGTCTCCTACCGCCGGCCGCCGCTCCAGATCGACTTCCCGTACCTGATCCTCTGCCTCATCGCCGTCGTCTACCTGGCGGTCGGGCTCTACACGCTGCTGCGCCAGCGGGACGGGCAGAGCTTCCTCTTCCACCTCTGGTGCCTCACCTCGGCGGCGCTCTTCCTGCTGACGCCCGCGCCTCCCGCGGGCGCGGCGCACACCCTGATCTACCTCGGCGACGAGGTCGCGCGCCTGCTGCTGCCCGCGTTGACGCTCCACCTATTCCTCGTCTTCCCCACGCCGTTGCGCACGGCCGGCTCGGCGGGCTGGCTTCGCCGCCTGATCCCCTTCTTCTACCTGCCGGCGGCGGCGATGATCGCCCTGCAGCTCGACATGGTGTTCAACCACGGGCACATGGTCTTCGGCAAGGTCACCGCCGCGCGGCTGGCGATCCTCGACCGCGTCGAGCTGGTCCACTTCGCCGTCCTGGTGCTGGCGGCGACCGGCGTCCTCTTCTGGCGCTTCCGCCGCGGCGCGGCCTGGGAGCAGCACCGGCAAATGCAATGGATGGCCTGGGGGGTCGCCGGCGGCTACCTGCCGTTCCTGGCCCTGTATTTCGCGCCGCACGAGCTCCACCTAGGGGTCTCGCAGCTCCTGACCTCGGCCGCCGTGCTCCCCCTGGGGCTCGTGCCGCTGACCTTCGCCTACGCCATCCTGCGCTACAAGCTGTGGGACATCGAGGTCATCGTCCGCGACACGATCTCGCTGACCCTGACCCTGCTCTTGGGGATCATCGGTTTCTCGCTGGTCAACCTGGCGATCAACCGCGGCGTCTCCGAGGAGCTCTCGCTCGCCCGCAACCTGCTGTCGTTCCTCTCCGGCCTGGGGATCGCCGGGCTGCTGGTGCCCACCCGTGGCGCCATCTCCTCGGCCCTGGAGCGTCTCCACTACCGCGACACCTTCGGCAAGCGCCGGGCGTTGACCGGCCTCGGCCGCGAGCTGCTCCTGGAGCGCGACCTCGGCCGGCTGTGCGCCGCCCTCCTCGACCGCATCCAGGAGGCGGTGGATGTCGAATCCGCGAACCTCTACCTCCTCCAAGGGGAGGCGCTGGCGGCCATCCGGGCGGAGCCCGCGCTGCCCGGCCGCATCCCTCTCGACATCCTCGGGGAGGAGCTGTGGGCCAGGGATTTCGAGCGCCTCTCCGGCGTCTCGATGCCGGCCGAGCCGCTCCCCCTGCCGGCCCGGCTGTTCGTCGCCGGCTACCGCTACGCCTTCCCGCTGACGGTACGCGGGCGGGGGATCGGCATCGCGCTCGCCGGCTTCAAGCGCGACCACATGCCGCTCAACAGCGAGGACACGGACCTCATCCGCCACCTGCTCAACCAGGCGGCCCTCGCCATCGAGAACGCCCAGCTCCTGGGCCAGCTCCAGCTCCAGCTCGAAGAGGTGCGCCAGCTCCAGCGCTACACCGAGGGGATCTTCGAGTCCTCCCCCGCCGGCATCGCGGTGCTCGACGGCGAGCGCCGGCTGCTGTCGGCCAACAGCGCCTTCGCCGGCATCGTCGGCGGCGACCGCCACGAGCTGGCGGGCCGCGCCCTCGAATCCGTGCTCCCCGTCCAGCCGCTGCCCGCCCCGGGCGAGGGGCCGGTCGAGGCGCGCTGGAGCGATGCCCAGGGGCGCGAGCGCCACCTCCAGCTCTCGCTCGCCGCCTTCGAGCGCTCCTCGCGCCAGGGACTCTACGTGCTGGTGGTGCACGACGTCTCCGAGCGGGTGGCGATGGAGAACGCCCTGCGCGAGAAGGACCGCCTGGCGGCCCTCGGCATGCTGGCGGCGGGCGTGGCGCACGAGGTGAACACGCCGATCACCGGAATCTCCAGCTACGCCCAGATGTTGCTCGAAGAGACGGAGCCGTCGGACCCGCACTACGACATCCTGAAGAAGGTCGAGCGGCAGACGTTCCGCGCCTCGCGCATCGTCAACAACCTCCTGGAGCTCGCCCGCAATAATCAGAAGGAGAGGAGGCCGGTGGCCGTGGCGCCGCTGATCGGCGAGAGCCTGGATCTCCTGGGCGAGCGGCTGGGCAAGCGCGGCATCGAGCTCCAGTGGACGCCGCCGCAGGAGAGCTTCCAGGTGATGGGCTGCGACGGCGAGCTGCAGCAGGTGTTCACCAACCTGATCCTTAACGCCGTGGACGCCATGCATGACACCGGCGGCCGGCTGACGGTGGACCTCATGGCGAGCGAGGCTCAGGTGCTGGTGCGGGTGCAGGACAGCGGCCTGGGCATTCCGGCCGACAAGCTCGAAATGATCTTCCAGCCCTTCTACTCGACCAAGCTCAGCCGTGGCGGCACCGGCCTGGGACTGTCGATCAGCTTCGAGATCGTGCGGCGGCACGGCGGCGACCTGCGGGTGGTGAGCCGGCCGGGCGAAGGCGCCTGCTTCCTGGTGGAGCTGCCGCGGTACCATCCCGCCTCCGGCGCCACGACGGTATGAACGTCCTGATCGTCGACGACGAGGAGGTCCTGCAGGACATCCTGACCCTGCTCATCCGCAAGGAGGGGCACCACCCCCTGTCCGCGATGAGCGGCGAGGAGGGGCTGGCCGTGCTGGAGCGCGAGGAGGTGGACCTCGTGCTGCTCGACCTCATGCTCCCCGGCATGCAGGGCCTGGAGGTGCTGCGCGAGATGCGCCGGCGCCAGCCGGACCTGGTGGTGGTGATGATCACCGCCTTCTCGTCCATCGAGAGCGCCATCGACGCCATGCGCGAGGGGGCCTTCCACTACATCCCCAAGCCGTTCAAGAACGAGGAGGTGCTGCTCACCGTGCGCAAGGCGCTGGAGCAGCGCCGGCTGACGGCCGAGAACCGTTCGCTCAAGGAGCAGCTCCGCCAGCGCTTCGCCTTCGACAACATCATCGGCAAGAGCAAGCCGATGCAGCAGGTCTACGAGCTGATCCAGCTCGCAGCACCTTCGAAGAGCAACATCATGGTGCTGGGCGAGAGCGGCACCGGCAAGGAGCTGGTGGCCAAGGCCATCCACCACCACTCGCGGCGCTCCGGCGGGCCGTTCATCACCGTCAACTCCGGCTCGATGCCGGCCGATCTCCTGGAGAGCAACCTCTTCGGCCACGTGCGCGGCGCCTTCACCGGCGCGGTGACCAGCAAGAAGGGGCTCTTCGAGCTGGCCGACGGCGGCTCGGTTTTCTTCGACGAGATCGGCAACATCCCGGTCGACACCCAGGCGAAGCTGCTGCGGGTGATCCAGGAGCGGGAGTTCATGCGCCTGGGCGGGCTGGAGATCATCCGCGTCGACGTGCGGATCATCGCCGCCACCAACGCCGATCTCGAAGCCGCCGTGCAGCAGGGCCACTTCCGCGAGGACCTCTACTACCGGCTCAACGTCATCACCGTGAGCCTGCCGCCGCTGCGCCAGCGGACGGAGGACGTGCCGCTCCTCGCCCAGCACTTCCTCGCCCACTACGCGCGGGAGAACGAGAAGCCGATCCGGACGATCTCGCCGCAGGCCATGGAGCTGCTCCTCGACTATCACTGGCCGGGCAACGTGCGGGAGCTGGAGAACGCCATCGAGCGGGCCGTGGTGCTGTCGACGGGCGAGGTGCTGACCGAGGAGCTGCTCCCCTCCTCCGTGCGCCTGCGCGAGTCCTCCGGCCTGCTCCCCCCGACCCTGCCCTCGAACGGCATCGCCTTCAAGGACGCGGTCAGCGAGTACGAGCGGCAGATCATCATCCGGGCCCTGCAGTCCTGCGGCGGCGTGCAGAAGCGGGCCGCCGAGCTGTTGCAAGTCAAACCCACCACGCTCCACGAGATGATGAAGCGGCTCAACATCTCGTCGGAGAGCCTCGTTTCCTCGTGAGACAGAAGCGGATTCCCATGCTGCGCAAGACGTCGTTGCTGACGCTGGCGCTCGCCCTCGCGGCGACGCTCGCCCTCGCTCAAGCCCCCGGCCCCGGCTCCGGCCCGACTGCCCGGCCGGCGGCCGGTGCCCCGGGCCTCATCGCGCCGCTCTCCCATGGCGAGACGCTCGACCTGCCGCCGCTCGACGAGCGGCTCCCCCGCCCCGAGGCGGTGCTGGGCTACCCCCTGGGCGCCCGCTTCACCCCCTGGGACCGCATCGTCGCCTACCTCGAGGCCCTGGACGCGGCCTCGCCGCGGGTGAAGATGTGGGAGTACGGCCGCACCTACGAGGGTCGCCCGTTGAAGCTGGTGGCCATCTCCAGCCCGGAGAACATCGAGCGTCTCGACGAGATCCGGGGCAACGTCCAGCGCCTGGCCGATCCGGCGGGGCTCTCAGGCAGCGAGCGCGAGCGCCTCCTGCGCCGCACGCCGGTCGTCGTCTGGCTGGCTTACGGCGTCCACGGCAACGAGTCCTCGTCGTCCGAAGCGGCCATGGGCACGGCCTACGTCCTGGCCGCCGCTCAAGGGGAGACGGCGCAGATGCTGGAGACCATGGTGGTGCTCGTCGATCCGCTGCAGAACCCCGACGGGCGGGAGCGCTACGTCGACGGCTACCGGCAGCGCCGGGGCGAGGACGCGAATCCCCGCCGCACCTCCGCCGAGCACTTCGAGCCCTGGCCCGGCGGCCGGCAGAACCACTACGTGATCGACCTCAACCGCGACTGGGCCTGGGCCAGCCAGCAGGAGACCCGGCAGCGCCTCGCCGCCTACCGCTCCTGGGAGCCGCAGGTCTACGTCGACTTCCACGAGATGGGCAGCGAGTCCTCCTACTTCTTTCCGCCCGCGGCCGAGCCGATCCACCCGCAGATCGACCGCCGCATCCTGGGCTGGCTCGACAAGTTCGGCCGCGCCAACGCCGCCGCCTTCGACCGCCAGGGGTGGATCTACTTCAAGGAGGAGAGCTACGACCTCTTCTACCCCGGCTACGGCGACTCCTACCCGAGCCTGCGGGGCGCCGTGGGCATGACCTACGAGATGGCCGGCGGCGGCCGGGCCGGGGTCGCGGTGGCCCTCCAGGACGGCACCGTGCTGACCCTCGCCGACCGCGCCGCGCGCCACCTCACCACCTCGCTCACCACCGTGCGCACGGCGGCGAAAAACGGCCGCAAGGTGCTCGAGGACTTCACGGCCGGCCGCGCCCGGGCCGGCGCCGACAACGTGCGCACCTTCCTCTGGACGGCGGACCAGCAGGAGGCTCGCGCGCTGGCCGAGCTGCTGACCCTGCACGGCGTCCGGGTGCGCCAGCTCGGCCAGCCGGTGGAGGCCCCCGTCCGCGCCCTGGCCCGCGCCGCGGGCGAGCCGCAGCCGCGCAAGTTCGCCGCCGGCACCTACGCCGTCTCCACGGCGCAGCCGCTGGGCAACCTCGTCGCGGCCCTGATGGAGCTCGAGTCGCCCATGAACCAGGGCTTCCTCGACCGCCAGCGCCAGCGCCTGGAGCAGAACCTGGACGCCGAGTTCTATGACATCACGGCCTGGTCGCTCCCCCTGGCCTTCAACGTTCGCGCCTGGATGGCCCAGGGCGACGTGGCGGGCGGCAACGGCAAGCCGCTCGCCGAAGCGGCCGGCGGTCTCCGCGGCGAGGGGGACCTCGGCTGGCTGGTGCCGCCCCAGGGGATCGCCTCCTACCGTCTGGCGGCGGCCCTCCAGAAGCGGCAGGTCCGCTATCGCGTGGCGCTCGCGTCCTTCACCGGCGACGGCGTCAGCTATCCCGCCGGCACTCTCTTCATCCCACGCCGGACCAACCCGGACGGCCTGCGCGACACCCTTCACGGGCTGCTCCAGGAGGACGGCCTGACCGCCCGCGCCGTGGCGTCTTCCTGGGACTTCAAAGGCTCCCTGGGCTCGCACGACATGGCGGCGGTGCGGCCCGTGCGGGTGGGCCTGATCGGCGGCGACGGCGTCGACGCCACCTCTTTCGGCTACCTCTGGTATCTGCTCGACCGGCAGATCGGGGTGGACCATGACCGGCTCGACCTCGCCCAGATCCGGCAGGTCCCGCTCGCCGATTTCGACGTCCTCGTCTTCCCCAGCGGCGACTACCAGGACCGCGTGAGCGACAAGCTCAAGGAGTCGCTCGACGGTTGGGTCAAGGCCGGCGGCGTGCTGGTGGCCGTGGGCGACGCCGTGAGCTGGCTCCAGGACAAGGAGCTGACCACCATCAAGCGCTGGACGCCGCCGAAGAAGGACGCCGAGGATTCGAAAGACTCCGAGGATCCCGAGGTCAGCGCCTCACCGGTGGAGAGGCAGCTCGCCAACCGGCCCATCTTCACCCCCGGGGCCGTGCTGGCCACCCGCATGCAGTCCCAGCACGCGCTCACCCTGGGCCTCACCTCGCCGCCGGACGTCCTCTACGAGGGCTCGCTGGTCCTGAAGGCGACCAACGACCCGCGGCAGGACGTGCTGCTGGCCGTCGACGTCAAGCCGGTGGTGGCGGGCTTCGCCTGGCCCGAGGCCGAGCAGCGGCTGGCGGGTTCGCTGCTGGTGGGCACCGAGCCGCGGGGCCGCGGCAGCGTCGTGCTCTTCGCCCAGGACCCCGCCTACCGCCTCTTCTGGCGGGGGACGACGCCCATCCTCCTCAACGCCCTGCTCTACGGGCCCAGCACCGGGCTGGGGCGGAGGTTCTGAAGGAGTTGAGCGCCCGCGATGCCCGGGACGGTGCCCGCCACGTCGAGCCCATCGCCGTCCGCTGGGGCGACATGGACACCATGGGGCACGTCAACAACGCCAAATACTTCACCTACTGCGAATCGGCCCGCATGAGCTACTTCGCGGCGGTGCGTATGGACGAGCACCGCGAGGCCGAGTCGCACGGGCCGGCCCTGGCCGCGGCCACCCTCAACTTCCGCGCCCAGGTGCGCTACCCCGCCGACCTCGAGGTCGCCACCCGCGTCACCGAGCTCGGCCGGAGCAGCTTCAAGATGGAGTACGAGATCCTCTACCGCGACACCGACGACCGCGTCGCCGACGGCACCGGCGTCGTCGTCTGGGTGGACTACGCGACCGGCCGGTCGATCCCCCTCCCGACGGCCCTCAGGGAGGAGATCCGGCGGTTCGAGGGGATGGCCTGAAGCCCGGTTCGAAGCTCCGGTACAATACCCACTCTTTGCCGCTCCCCGACCGGGCCGCGGCGCGCGAGGTTCATCCGCTGGGAGCGGCAAACAATTGAGCGACAAACGATTTCCCGACGTCCCGGGCGGCTACCCCTTCCCGGCGCTGGAGCAGGAGGTGCTCCAGGAGTGGCGGGAGCGGGACGTCTTCAAGGCGACGCTGGAGCGCCCCTCCCCGCAGGGGGAGTTCGTGTTCTTTGAGGGACCGCCCACCGCCAACAATGTCCCCCACGTCGGCCACGTGGTCACGCGGGTCGTGAAGGACGCCTTCCCCCGCTATCGCACCATGCGCGGCTATCACGTGGCCCGCAAGGCGGGGTGGGATACGCACGGCCTGGCCGTCGAGATCGAAGTGGAGAAGCGGCTCGGCTTCTCCGGCAAGCAGCAGATCGAAGCCTACGGCATCGCCGAGTTCAACAAGGCGTGCCTGGAGAGCGTCCACACCTACGAGAAGCAGTGGCGCGCGATGACCGAGCGCATCGGCTACTGGGTGGACCTCGATCACGCCTACCACACCTACACCAACGACTACGTCGAGTCGGTCTGGTGGTCGCTCTCCGAGCTCGCGGCTCGCGGCCTGCTGAATGAGGGCTACAAGATCCAGCCCTACTGCGGCCGCTGCGGCACCACCCTCTCCAGCCACGAGGTGGCCCAGAACTACAAGGACGCGGACGATCCGTCCATCTGGACCCTCTTCCACGCCCGCCCCGGCCAGACCGCCAGGACGGTCGACGGCCAGGACTGGAAGCTGGGCGACGATTTCTACCTGGTGGCCTGGACCACCACCCCCTGGACGACTCTCGCCAACGTCGGCCTCGCCGTCCACCCCGACCTTATCTACAAGGTCGTCGAGCACCCAGCCAAACCGGGGGAGCTGATCCTCCTCGGCGACGAGCTCGGCACCGCCGTGCCCGTGCAGGTGGAGGAGGATGGGAAGCGCCATCTGGCCGACCTGCGGCAGGCGCCGGCGATCGTCCGCTTCCGCGGCCGGGACCTGGAGGGGTTGCTCTACGACCGCCTCTTCACCTTCTTCGAGCCGGACGTACCGGGCCAGGTGGTGCTGGGCGACTACGTGACCGCGACCGACGGCACCGGGCTCGTGCACACGGCGCCCCCCTTCGGCGAGGACGATTTCCAGACGGGCACGCGCTATGAGCTGCCCATGATCTTCTCGGTCGACGGCGAGGGGAAGATCGTCCCCGGCGCCGGCCCTTTCGCCGGGCTGTGGTTCAAGGACGCGGACCCGAAGATCATCCAGGACCTGAAGAGCCGCGGCCTGATGCTCCACTCCGACCGCTACCGCCACAGCTACCCCTTCTGCTGGCGGTGCGACCGGCCGCTCCTCTACTACGCCACCACGAGCTGGTTCGTCCGTACCACGGCGGAGAAGGACGAGCTGGTGGCTAGAAATAAGGAGATCCACTGGCACCCCGAGCACATCGGCGAGGGGCGGTTCGGCAACTGGCTGGAGAACGTGGTGGACTGGGCCCTCTCCCGCCGCCGCTACTGGGGCACGCCGCTGCCCATCTGGCGCTGCCCGGAGTGTGAGCACCAGCAGGTGATCGGCTCCTACGAGGACCTCTTCGCCGCTTCCGGACGGCCGAAGCCGGCGGACCTCTACGACCCGGAGCAGTTCAATCCGCACCGGCCCTTCATCGATGAGGTCACCTGGCCCTGCCCGGCGTGCGGTGACAGCGGCGAAGGCGGCAAGGGGACGATGCGGCGGGTCGAGGAGGTCATCGACGCCTGGTACGACTCGGGCTCCATGCCCTTCGCCCAGCACCACTACCCGTTCAAGAACCGGGAGCTGATCGACCGGCGGCTCCAGTTCCCGGCGAACCTGATCTCGGAAGCGGTGGACCAGACGCGCGGCTGGTTCTACACCCTCCACGCCCTCGGCGTGCTGCTCTTCGACTCCGTGGCCTACAAGACCTGCATCGTCCTCGGCCACGTCAACGACGAGCAGGGACGGAAGATGTCCAAGCGCCTGGGCAACGTCGTCGAGCCCATGGCCGTCATTCAGGAGACGGGAGCCGACGCCCTGCGCTGGTACTTCTGCATCAACAACCCCGAGGTGCCGTCGCGCTTCTCGGCCCGGCTGGTGCGCGAGGCGGCGCAGCGGTTCCTGCTGCCGCTGTGGAACGCCCTGTCGTTCTTCACCATCTACGCCAACCTCGACGGCTGGCGGCCGGGCGCGGGCCCCGATCCCGGACCCTTCGACGCGCGCCCGGCCCTCGACCGCTGGATCCTCCTGCGCCTGGGGCGCCTCACGGCCGACACCACGGCGCGGCTGGACGCCTACGACCTGACCGCCGCGGCGCGGGGGATCGAGGAGCTTCTGGAGGACCTGACGAACTGGTACATCCGGCGCAGCCGCGACCGCTTCTGGGCGCCCGACGGCGACGCGGCCGGGCACGCGGCCAAGGCGAGCGCCTACGCCGCCCTCTACGAGGTGCTCACCACGCTCGCCCGGCTCATCGCGCCGTTCACGCCGTTCGTGGCCGAGGTGCTCTACAAACACCTGGTGCGCAGCCAATCGGAGGATCAGGAGGATGCCCTGGTGAGCGTCCACCTGGAGGACTGGCCGGTGCCCGCTCCGGGCCGGGCCGACGAGGCTCTGGAGAAGGGCATGGCCGCCATCCAGCGCATCGTCACCCTCGGCCACGCGGCCCGCAACCTCCACGGCTTGAAGACCCGCCAGCCCCTGCCGGCCGTCACCCTGGTGACGGCGGACGAGTCGCTGCGGGGGCTCGTGGAGTTGCGTCCGGAGCTGCTGGAGCTGCTGAAGGACGAGCTGAACGTGAAGGAGGTCCGCTGGGCCGCGGACCGCAACGTCTACGTCCATCACGAGGTCAAGCCCGTCTTCCCCAAGACCGGCCCACGCTTCGGCAAGAGGATGCCGGAGGTAAAGAAGGCTCTGGATTCGGCGGACGGCGACGCTCTGGCGGCCGAGCTGGAGCGCGCGGGGAAGATCACCATCCAGCTCGCAGACGGTCCGGCCGAGCTGTCGGCGGAAGAGGTCGAGGTCCGGCTCGTCGAGCGGGCGGGCACGGCCACCCAGGGGGACCGCGAGCTGTTGGTTGCCCTGTCCACGGAGCTGACGCCGGAGCTGGAGGCCGAGGGGCTGGCCCGCGAGTTCGTCCACTGGGTGCAGCAGGCGCGGAAGAAGGAGGATCTCGACTACGCGGACCGCATCCGGGTCGCCTACGAGGCCGGCGCGGAGATGAAGGCCGCGGTGGACGCCCATCTCGACTGGATCAAGGGGGAGACCCTGGCGGTCGAGGTCGTCGGCGCTGTCGGCGGGGCCGTGGGCGAGCCGTCCATCCGGATCGAGAAGATCTGAGAATTTTAGGAAAGGATCGAGAGGGAGAGCATGGCCGGAATCTTCAAAGCCTACGACATCCGGGGGATCGTCCCTACCGAGCTCGATGAGGACATCGCGCGCCGGATCGGCACCGCCTTCCAGTTCGTCCTCGACGCCGAGGACCGCGCGAACGGCAATGCCGTGGTGGTGAGCCGCGACATGCGCGAGCACAGCCCGGGACTCGAAAAGGCGCTGATCGAAGGGATCACCGCCGGCGGGCTCGACGTGATCGAGATCGGCCTCGCCACGACGCCGATGAACTACTTCGCCATCGCCCACCTCAAAACGGCGGGCGGCGTGCAGGTCACCGCCAGCCACAACCCGGCGGAATACAACGGCCTCAAGTTCAGCCGCCACGGCGCGCGGCCGGTGTCAGGAGACCACGGTATCGCCCTGATGGAGGAGAAGGTCAAGGCGGGCGATCTACCCAAGGCCGCGAAACCCGGGACGGTGACCCGGGGGGACGTCGCCGCAGACTACAAGAAGCACATCCTCTCCTTCCTTCGCGGCGACACCAGCCGGCGCCTGAAGGTCGTCGTGGACGCCGCCAATGGCATGGGCAGCCTCGACAAAGCCACCCTGGAGGCCATGAACCTCGAGCTGACCCCCCTCTTCTTCGAGCTGGACGGCCGCTTCCCCAATCACGAGGCGAACCCGCTCAAGGCGGAGAACCTGCGCGATCTGCAAAAGGCCGTCCGAGAGAAGCAGGCGGACCTCGGCGTCTCTTTCGACGGCGACGCCGACCGCGCCGCCTTCGTCGACGAGACGGGCGAGGCCATCGGCAGCGACCTGATGACGGGGCTGATCGCGGGCGAGCTGTTGAAGCGCGAGCCCGGCAAGGTGGTGGTCTACGACCTGCGCTCTTCGCGGGCGGTGGCCGAGTACATCCAGGAGAACGGCGGCATCCCGGTGCGCGAGCGGGTGGGCCACTCCTTCATCAAGGCGACGATGCGCGACCGCAACGCCATCTTCGGAGGGGAGCTCGCGGGCCACTACTACTTCCGCGACCACTCCTATGCCGACTGCCCCATGCTGTCCGTGGTGGAGGTGCTGAACCTGATCCGTTCCAGCGGCAAGCCCCTGTCCGCCCTGGTGGCGCCTCTCAAGCGCTACGCCAAGAGCCCGGAGATCAACTTCGTGGTGGAGGACAAGCAGGGAAAGATGGACGAGCTGGCCCGCCGCTTCGCCGACGCCCAGATCGACCACCTCGACGGCATCACCTTCAGCTACCCCGACTGGTGGGCGAACGTCCGCCCCTCGAACACCGAGCCGTACCTGCGGCTGGTCCTGGAGGCCAGGACGCCCGAGGAGCTGAAGCGGCATGAGGACGAGCTGATCGGGATTTTGGGGCAGCCGGCGGAGTAGGCCAAAAAGAAAACGCCCAGCCGGGGAGACCCCAGGCAGGGCGTTCTTGGAGGAGCCGCGAGGTTTACCGGCGAGACATGGACGACGCCCGCAGCAGGTAGTACAGGAGCGTCATCAGGGTCGAGACCACGGCGGCCACGTAGGTCATGGCCGCGGCGTTGAGGACGCGGTCCATCCCCTCCCGCTCCTGGGGCAGCACGATGCCGGTCTCCACGGCCAGCCGCTTGGCGCGGGCCGTGGCGTCGAACTCCACCGGCAGCGTCACGAGCTGGAAGAGCAGCACGACCGAGATCAGCATGGCTCCCAGGTAGATCAGGTTCGCCGCGTGGAAGAGGAACCCGCCCATCACCACGAGGTAGCCCATCGAGGAGCCGAAGCTGGCCGTCGGCACCAGGGCCGAGCGCAGATACAGGGGCTTGTACCCGTTCGCGTGCTGGAGGGCGTGCCCTGCCTCGTGGCAGGCGACGCCCACGGCCGCCACGGAGTTCGACGCGTACGTCGCCTCCGAGAGCGCCAGCGTCTTGTTGACCGGGTTGTAGTGGTCCGACAGGAAGCCGTTCGTCGGCACCACCTGCACGTCGGTGACACCGGCGCTGCGCAGCATCTCCTGGGCGGCCTGGGCGCCGGTCAGCCCGCGCACGGTGCGCACGCGGGAGTATTTATTGAATGCGGACTTCGTCCTCCAGCTCGCCCATAACGACAGGGCCAGCGCCGGGAGAGCGAAGAGTAAGTACGCAGGACCGAAGAAGAACATGGTTTTTTACCCTTTCGATTCTCTACAACAGGTGAAGTCTGCTTCGTATTTCCAGCCGGGACCCTTGATACAGTAGCCCACAGAGGAGGACGAGTATGGCAGGGAGCGGGAGGATCGCAATCGTCACCGGAGGCAGCCGCGGGATCGGCCGTGGCGTGGTGGAGGCCCTGCTCAGCGAGGGATGGAGGGTGAGCTTCTGTAGCCGCAGCCCGGGTTCCGTCAAGGAGGCCCGCTCCGAGTTGGCGAAGACCCACGGCGACGCCGTCGCGGGCCGGACCGTGGACGTCCGGCTCCAGGAGGAGGTGGACGCCTTCGTCCAGGAGGTGCTGGACCGGGAGGGGCGGATCGACGTGCTGGTGAACAACGCCGGCCTGGGGACGTTCGCCGCGGTCGACGAGCTGACGGGCGAGCAGTGGCGGGAGGTGATCGAGACGAACCTCTCCGGCGCCTTCTACTGCCTCCACGCCGTGGCCCCGGCCATGAAGCGGCAGGGCTCGGGCTGGATCTTCAACGTCGCCTCGCTGGCCGGCAAGAACCCCTTCGCCGGCGGCGCCGCCTACAACGCCAGCAAGTTCGGCATGATCGGCCTCTCCGAAGCGGCGATGCTCGACCTGCGCCCCCATGGAGTACGGGTGGCGGCCCTCCTCCCCGGCAGCGTGGACACGGGGTTCTCCCATCGCCGGGACCGCCAGGACCGGAGCTGGATGCTGAAGCCGGAGGACGTCGCCGCGATGATCCTCCACCTCCTCACCTATCCGCCCCATGCCCTGCCCAGCCTGGTGGAGATGCGGCCGGCGAAGCCGCCGAAATAGGCGGCGGCCAACCTACTTCTGCTCTCCCCAGCTCAGGAGCGGTCCATCGAAGACAAGCGCGAGATTGTTGAGGACATCTCGTCCCAAGAGCCCCCACTCCTGGTCAACCGTCAGAAACCTACCTTTGAAAGTCTTCCCCAAGAGGTCCAGGTGGATGCGCGCAGCCTGAGCCACGCTCTTGGTGCCATCGAAAGCCATCAGCTCGTAACCGCCAGGCTCCATCACGATGCCCAAGCGGTGAATAGACGCTATCGGGACCAACGTCAGGTCCGCACCGGTATCGACCAGCATCGGTACATTCAAGGTCGTCGCTCCGCTCTCAGGATCGCGCAAGGTCACTCTCGCCACTGGAGCAGGCGGGCTAAAAAGTGCTGCGTCATAGCCCAGCATTCTGTCCGTCCTCAACGACTTCCTTCTCGAAGTCAGCCGCTTGCCCTGGGTGAACAAGCCGGGGACTGCCAATATAGGGAATCGAGGGGACCTCGAGGTCCGGGACAACGACGTACACTTTGGCCTTCTCAGGCAAACGGATACTGACGGGTAGCCGGATCTGGCCGTTCTCCACAAATCCTTCGAAGGTCACGACTTTCATGGGTTCGGATTCTAACGCGGATCGAGCCGATGCGGCCGGCGAAGCCGCCGAAATGATTTCAGCTAGCTGAGCTGGTACACGCCCGCGGCGCGGAGGACCTCCGGACCGGCGGGCTTCTCGGCCTGCGGATCGGCCTCCAGGGTAACCATCACCGCCTTGGTGCCGGCTGGCATCTGCTTCGAGCTGAGCTCGACAGGCGCTCCGGGCTTGGCGGTGAAGGTGCCGCCGCTCACCGGGTTGCCTGGATCGGCCACGAACCAGAGCTTGTAGGTCTTGCCCTCGGGCGCGGGCGCCACGCCATGCAGGCAGAGGTACCAGTGCTGATGGTCGGCGGCGACGAAGAGCACGCCGCGGGCGGCGGGCTGGAGGGGGCTCGCCCCCGGCGGGCGCATGGGGCTGGCCTCGACCGCGGGCGAGGTGACGAGGGCGAACTTCTCCTGCAGGCTGAGGGCGTCCGCCTTGGCCTGGCGAGCGTCTCTGAGGGCTTGGCTGCGCTCGCGGTCGAGCTGACGGCCCAGCGCCTCGATGGTTTCACCCTGCTGGCCGAGCTGAGTGTAGAGCCAGCCGGAGAGGCCGGCGAAGAGGAGGGCCAGGGACGCGGCGAGCGCCAGGGGCCAGCGGGCCGGGCGCACGACGCGGCGGGGAGGGGGTGTGAGCGACGTGGGCCGCGGGACCCGCATCTCCTGGGTCGTGGTGCGGACGGGGCCGGCGGCGGGCGGCGCGCTCCGGGTCGGAGTGGGCTCTGGGCGGGGCGTCTGGAGCGGGATCGAGGTCAGGCGGATGGGCTCGGCGAGAGTCGGCCGCGAGTTGTCGCGCGCTTCCGGGGTAGCCGTGGGCTCCGCGCTCTTCTCGCCTCGGACGGCGGCCAGCAGGCGCGCCCTGGCGTCGGGCGCGGGCGCCACCGGCTCGAGCTCGTAGGGGATCAGGCCCAGCACCTCGGTGTAGAGGCGGGCCAGGGTCTGTTCAGCCTCAGTGACCTCGGAAGTGCGCGGCGCTCCGGGAGGCGCCTCGCTCCCGCGCTCCAGCGCCGCGACGGCGGCCAGGATGGTCAGGTCCTCAGGATGGGTTTCGCCGTTCACAGCAGTTGTCGGATCTCATCGCGCAGCGCGCTGCGCAGTTTCTTCATCGCCAGCAGGGTCCGCGTCTTGACCGTGCCCAGAGGGAGGGCGGCCCTGGCGGCGATCTCGCTCTGGCTCAGACCCTCGTAGAACGCCATCTCCAGGACCTGCCTCTGCTCCGGCGGCAGCTTGTCCATCTCCCGGCGCACCCGCTCCCGCCTCTCGTGGACAAATACGGATTCCACACCTTCAGGAGATGCATGCCCGGCCAGATCCCGCTTCGCCGCGTTCTCGTGGGTGCGCTCCACCACCTTGCGGGTGCGCAGGCGGTCGATGGCCCGGCTGCGCCCGATGAGGATCAACCAAGTGGACACCGAGGAGCGGCTGGCGTCGTAGCGGCCCGCCTGGTTCCAGACGTGGAGGAAGACCTCCTGCAGGACCTCCTCGGCCTCGGGCGCGCCGCCCAGGATGCGCACGCCCAGGGCGAGCAGCGCGGGCGCGTAGCGGTTGTAGAGAATCCCCAGGGCCTCCGCCCGCCGCTCGGCCACCTGCCGCAGCAGGACGGCGTCGGTCATCGACTCCAGGGGACCGGGGCTCGGCTGCGAGGGGGTGTAGGGGTTCATTCCCAGAGGGAGACCTCGAAGACAGGGACGGCTAGGATAGCATGAAGCCCATGCACGACTCCCAGTCGCACCCGAGCGCCGGTCCGCTGCAGCCAGCGATCCGCGTCATCCTGATGCCGAAGGACACCAATGCCCTGGGCACCATCTTCGGCGGGATCATCCTCTCCTACATCGACCAGGCGGGAGCGGTGGAGGGGCACCGCCACGTCCCCCTGCCCGGCCGGCTGGTGACGGTGGCCATGCGCGAGGCCGTCTTCCACTCCCCCGTCTTCGTGGGCGACCTGGTGAGCTTCTACACCGAAACGGTACGGGTGGGGCGGACGTCGGTGACGGTCAAGGTGACGGTCGAGGCCGAGCGCTCGACGGGCACCGGCCGGGTGAAGGTCACGGAGGCCGAGGTGGTCTACGTCCACGTCGACAAGAACAACCATCCGATGGTGATCGCCGGAGTGGCGGGTTACGGCTCGAACGCCTCGTAGCACCGGCGGCAGCGGGCCTCGTAGGACTCGGTGTCCCCCAACTGGAGCTGCTCGCCGCCGCCGGCGGTGCGCTGGCTGTAGTGGGCCGGGGCGCCGCAGCGCATGCAGACGGCGTGGACCTTGTCCACGTACTCGGCGATGGCAAGGATGCGGGGCATGGGCCCGAAGGGGCGGCGCAGGTAGTCGAGGTCGAGCCCGGCCACGATCACCCGGATGCCGGAGTCGGCCAGCCCGGTGACCAGGTCCACCAGCCCGTCGTCGAAGAACTGGGCCTCGTCGATCCCCACCACCTGGACGTCGGAGCGGAGCCGCTGCCGCAGATCCTGACTGCAGGTGACGCTCACCGCCTCCAGCTCCCGCTTGTCGCGGGTGACCAGCCGCCGGGGATCTTCGTGACGGGCGTCGGCCGCGGGCTTGAAGACCTGGACCACCTGGCGGGCGAGGGCGGCACGGCGCAGGCGCCGGACCAGCTCTTCGCTCTTGCCGGAGAACATGCCGCCGCTGATCGCTTCGATGCAGCCTTCCCGGATACGCTCGCGGATGCTGTCCAGATCGTTCACTGAGAGGACTGTAACAAGGAGGTGAAGCCGGCGCCATCCCCCTGCCCGGGAACGGCGGTCTGGTATGATTCCCAGCCCATGCCCCAGCGCAGAGCCATCAGCAAACGCATCTTCTCCTATGACGAGGCCGTGAACACTTTCCCCCTGGTGCGCGACCTGACCGCGGCCGCCGTGCGGCAGATCGAGGCCCTGACCCACAGCGTCGCCAGCCGCGACGAGCTGGACACCCGGCGGGACGAGTTGGAGGAGGCCCGGGAGCGGATCGTCCGCGCCTGGGCGCAGCAGGTCTCCTCCCTCGGCTGCGAGGTCAAGGGCGTCTGGCTGGTGGACTGGGACAGCGGCGACGGCTACTACTGCTGGCGCTTCCCCGAGCAGGCCCTGTCGTTCTTCCACACCTACGATGAAGGCTTCGCGGGACGGATTCCGATCAACTAAGCGCCCATGAAGATCCGCTTCCCTCTTCCCATCCTCCTCGCCGCTCTCCTCCTCGCCCCTGCCCTCCACGCCCAGGGCCCCGCCGCCGGCTGGCGGACGCTCTCGACCCCACACTTCCGGGTCCACTACCCGGCTTCGTCCGAGGCCTGGGCCCGGCGGGCGGCGGCGCGGCTGGAGTCGATCCGCGAGCGGGTGGTGGCCGAGGTGGGCTTCGCGCCGCCCGAGGTGGTGGACGTCCTCGTCTCCGACCCAATAGCCGATCCCAACGGCCAGGCCCTCCCCTTCCTCGGCTGGCCCCGCATGATCCTGTGGACGAGCCCGCCCGGCCCCGAGTCCGAGATCGGCCACTACACCGACTGGACCGAGCTGGTCGCCGTCCATGAGGAGACCCATCTCGTCCACCTCCTGCGGCCGTCCCGCAATCCCGCCCGGCGGCTGCTGGAGGCGCTGGTCCCCCTCGGCCCCATCCCCGCCAGCGCGCCGCGCTGGGTGACGGAGGGCTACGCCACGGTGGTGGAGGGACGGCTCACCGGCTCGGGCCGGCCCAACGGCGACGTCCGGGCCGCCATCCTCCGGCGCTGGGCGCAGGGCGGCAAGCTCCCCACCTACGCCCGCCTGGCCGCGGACTCCGGGAGCTGGCGGGGGATGTCCATGGCCTACCTCCTGGGCTCCGCCTACCTGGAGTGGCTGGAGGAGCGGGCGGGACCCGGCAGCCTGCGAAATCTCTGGGCGCGGATGACCGCCCGCACGGCGCGCAGCTTCGACGACGCCTTCCGCGGCGTCTTCGGCGACTCCCCCTCCGACCTCTACGACCGCTTCCGGGCCGAGCTCACCTGGCGGGCCATCGAGGCCGAGCACCGCAGCGGCCCGCCGGTGGAGGGGGAGCTGTGGCAGGAGCTCTCGTGGACCACCGGCGCCCCCGCCATCTCGCCGGACGGGACGCACCTCGCCGCCATCCTGCGCGCCAGGGACCGCCCCGCCCGACTCGTGGTCTGGTCCACGGCCCCGATGGCCCCGGATGACGAGGCCGAGAAGAGGTGGAAGGAGAAGGTCCAGAAGCTCCAGAAGGAGGATCCCAAGGACGTGCCGGCCGTGCGCACCAGGCCGCTCCCCCGCAAGATCCTCCACACCTGGCAGAGCCCCGACGGACCCGAGCCCACGACCCCACGCTGGATGCCGGACGGCAGGTCGATCCTCTTCGTCCGTTTCGAGCCGGACACCGAAGGCTTCCTCCACCCTGACATCTATATATGGCGACTGGAAAAAGGCGAGGTGCGGCGGATCACCCGCGAGGCCGGCCTGCGCGACCCCGATCCGGCCCCGGACGGCCGCTGGGCCGCGGCGGTGCGCAACCGCGACGGCCTCTCCCAGATCGTGCGGCTGGACCTCGCCTCGGGAGAGGTGCGCGCTCTCACGGAGCCCACAGCCGAGGAGGTCTACGATCGGCCCCGGATCTCCCCCGACGGCCGGCGGCTCGTCTACGCCCTCCACCGCGAGGGCGTCTGGCGCCTGGCCATCCAGGACGTCGGGGGCGGAGCGCAGAGGGTGGAGCTGGCGCCGCCGCCGGACGGGACCGTCTCGTCCCCTGCCTGGAGCGCTGACGGCCGCACCGTCTACGCGGCCGTGGGTCTCCGCGGCTTCATCGACCTCTGGGCCTTCGCCGCAGACCCGGCAGGGACCGGCCCTACCCCACTGACCCGCACCCAGGGAGCCGCCCTGGCGCCCGCCCCCGCTCCGGACGGCTCTGGCCTCTTCTTCCTCTCCCTCCAGCCGGACGGCTTCGACCTGCGCCGCCTCCCCCTCTCTCCCGCAGGCACCGGCGCCCTGGCCGCCGCGCCGCCTCCCCCCGATCTCCCCCGCGAGCTCGCTCCCGCCATCCGGCCGCCCGCGCCGCCGGCCCCCGCGCCGCTCGCCGTGGCCGAGGCCCCGCCGAGCCGTCCTTATGGATGGGGACGCCAGGAGCTGTTCCCGCTCTTCTCCGGCAGCGCCTCGTCCTCCGGCGGCGTGGCCGAGATCGGACTGCGCGGCGGCGACGTGGTGGGGCGCCTCGACTGGCTGCTCCTGGGCGCCCTTGGTGGCAAGGGGTGGCCGGAGGGCGGCGCCCTGGCCGCGACCTGGCGAGGATGGCCTGTCGGGGTGGGGGCGCACCTGTTCCGCTCCCGGGAAACGCCGAGCCGGGAGAGAGGCGCGCCGGCGCGGGGAGGTCTCCTCGACCTGGACCGCCAGGGCGTCGAGCTCGCCGCCGGCCGCGACTGGCAGTGGAGCGGCGGCCGCTTCAGCTTCGCCGGCCGCGCTCTCTGGGAGCGGATCGATCCGGTCGGGGACGTCACCCGGAACCAGGAGATCGCCTCCCTGGCCGGAGACTGGGCCGGGTACCGCCGCCTCGGTCCCCTCTGGCGTCTGCAGCCGGGCCTCTCCGCCCATGCCGAGACCGGCCGCACCGAGGGGAGCGGCGGCTGGTCCCGGTACGGCGGCACGGCACGTCTGGCCATCTCCCACCGGAGCGACCGCCTCGCTCTCTCCTGGCAGCGCGACGCCTCGCGGGACGTGGAGCGGAGCTTCGACCTCTACCAACTGGGCGGCCCCGAGGTCTCCCTGCTCCCCCAGTCCGCCCTCTCGAACCGTGTCGCCGTCCCCGCCCTGCCCGTGGGCACCCTCCTGGGCCAGGAGCACGAGAGTCAGCGGGCCGAGCTCTCCCTGGGCTTCCTGCCGGCCCCCGTCTTCTACGAGCGCCACCGCCTCTGGAACGGCGACGGCGCCAAGGGCGACTGGCTCAGCCTGGCCGGCCTGGAGTATCGCTTCAGCCTCGGTCCGATGCCCATCGGCCGCCTGCCGGCGCTGGACCTGGAGGTCGGCGTGGCGCGAATCCTCGACGATCCGACGGGGCGGCTGAAGGACGACACGCGGTGGTGGGTGATCACGGTGGTGAGGCCGTGAGGAGGGCTGCTATCATGCCCCCGCACTTTTCCGGGGGGACCCGATGACCACAGCATCCCAATCCGTCGTGCCGGCCGGACCGGGCCGCCGTTTCCTCGACATGAACGGCTACCAGTGGACGGTGCTGTTCGCCGCCTGGCTGGGGTGGGGGTTCGACGTCTTCGACGGCCAGCTCTTCAACTTCGTGGCCCCCAACTGCGTGCCGACGCTGCTCGGGCTCACCATCGGCTCACCGGCGGCCAAGGCGGCGACGCTGCAGTGGACGGGCATCCTGACCTCGGTGCTGCTGGTGGGCTGGGCGATCGGCGGCATCGTCTTCGGTCAGGTGGCGGATCGCATCGGCCGCACCCGCACCCTGATGCTGACCATGCTGCTCTATGCCTTCGGCACCGCGGCCTGCGCCTTCGCTCCCAACATCTGGATCCTGATGCTCTTCCGCATCATCTCCAGCCTGGGGATCGGCGGCGAGTGGGCCGCGGGGGCGGCGATGGTGGCGGAGGTGATGCCGGAGTCGCGGCGGGTCGAGGCCGGGGCCCTGCTCTACACCTCGGCGCCGATGGGGCTGTTCCTCGCCACCTTCGTCAACTTCCAGATCGCCGGCGTCTACTGGCGCAACTCGCCCGAGGTCTCCTGGCGCTACGTCTTCCTCTCCGGCCTGATCCCCGCGGCCTTGGCCTTCCTCGTCCGCATCTTCGTCAAGGAGCCGGAGCGCTGGAAGTCGGCGGCCTCGTCCGCTGCCCATCCGCGCCTCTCCGAGCTGTTCACGCCCAAGTACCGGGCGATCACCATCGCGGGATTCTTCATGGCCATGGTCGCCCTCATCATGTGGTGGAGCTGCAACGCCTTCATCCCCGTGGTCGCGACCGGGCTCGCACAGGCGGAGGCCAAGCTGCGGGGCCTGGACCGCTCCGCCACCCTGGCCCTGGTGGAGGGCTGGAAGAAAATCGCCACCAACTACTTCAACCTCGGGGGGCTCATCGGCACCCTGCTCACCGTCCCCGCCGCCAAGTACCTGGGCCGGAGGACGATGTTCGGCCTCTACTTCGCGGGCTCGGGCGCGGCGATCCTCGCCACCTTCGGCCTCGACCTGGCGCCGGAGACGCGGCTGGTCATGTACTTCCTGATCGGCTTGACGGTGTTCGGGGTCTTCGGCAGCTTCACCTACTACCTGCCGGAGCTCTTTCCCACCCGGCTGCGGGGCACGGGAGCGGGCTTCTGCTACAACTCCGGGCGCCTGGTCGCGGCCATCGGCCCCATCCTGGTGGGATCGATCGCGGCGCAGGGAGCGAACTCGCTCACCAGCGCGCTGACGGCCCTGTTCTACGTCGGCTTCGTGCCGCTCGCCGGCCTCGGCCTCCTGCCGTGGGCCATCGAGACCAAGGGGCGGGCCCTCATCGACTGATTGACCTCCAGCCGCAGGGCGGGTAACCTCGCCCCCGGCCCAGCCGGCCTTCTGGAGCCGGCCTTCTGGAGGAAAATCCCCCGTGCAACTCGGCATCCTCGGTTTGCCCAAGTCGGGAAAGACGACGCTGTTCAACACCTTGACCGCCTCTCACCAGGCGACGGACAAATATTCGAGCTCGTCCCAGACCAACATGGGGATGGCGACGGTGCGCGACACGCGGCTGGAGGCGCTGCGCGACCTCTTCAACCCGAAGCGCTACGTGCCGGCCACCGTGCAGTACGTGGACATCCCCGGCATGAAGCGTGGGGAGAGCGCCGAGAGCCTGGACCTCGCCAAGCTCAAGACGGTGGACGCCCTGGTCCACGTGGCGCGCGCCTTCGAGGACCCGGAGATCCTGCATTCGGAGGGGAGCGTCGATCCGGCCCGTGACGTGGACACCCTGGACCTCGAGCTGATCCTGGCCGACCACACGATCGTCGAGAAGCGCCTCGACCGGCTGGACAAGGCCGTCAAGCGGGGGCTCACCCCCGAGGAGCTGCGCGAGCGCCAGATCCTGGCGGACGTCGTAATGCCGGCCCTGGAATCCGAGAAGCCGCTGCGGGAGGTCGAGCTCGCACCGGACGACGAGAAGCGTCTGCGCGGCTTCCAGCTCCTCTCGGCCAAGCCGATCCTGCAGGTGATCAACGTCGACGAGGCACGGGCCGCACAGTCACCGGAGGAGCTGGGCATCAAGGTGCGTCCGGCGGTGCGGGCGGTGACGGTCTCCGCTCCCATCGAGCTGGAGATCAGCACCCTGCCGCCCGAGGAGCAGAAGGAGTTCCTCTCCGACCTCGGCCTCGCCGCGCCCAGCCTCGACCGGGTGACCCGCGCGAGCTACGACCTGCTGGGGGTGATCTCCTTCTTCACCGTGGGCGAGGACGAGGTGCGAGCCTGGACCATCCGCCGCGGCACCAAGGCCCGGGAGGCGGCGGGGACCATCCACTCCGACATCGAGCGCGGGTTCATCCGCGCCGAGGTGGTCCATTGCGACGACCTGATCCGCCTGAAGACCATGGCCGCCTGCCGCGACGCCGGCCTGCTTCGCCTGGAGGGGAAGGAGTACGCGATGAAGGACGGCGACGTGGCGCATTTCCGGTTCAACGTGTAGGCGGGAACACAGACGGAAAGGACGAACACGGACAAACAGGGACGACAAGGCCCCAACGACACGGTCCTTGCCAGTCCGTGTTGACGGTCCGTGTTCGTCTCTGTTGCCGTGCTGGCTTCTACGACGCCCCCTTCCCCGTCAGCACGACGGGAATTGTGCGCAGCAGGATCTTCAAATCCAGCATGGGCGACCAGGAGTCGATGTATTCGAGATCGAGCTGCATCCAGCGGTCGAAGTCGAGGTCGTTGCGGCCGCTGATCTGCCAGAGGCAGGTGAGGCCGGGCTTCATCGACAGGCGCCGGCGCTGCCAGCGCTGATACTTCGCCACCTCCTCCGGGATGGGCGGCCGCGGCCCCACCAGGCTCATGTCACCCCGCAAAACGTTCCAGAGCTGCGGCAACTCGTCCAGGCTGAAGCGGCGGAGGAAGCGGCCGAAGGCGGTGACCCGCGGATCGCTGCGCAGCTTGAAGACGGGGCCGTCCATCTCGTTGAGGTGGAGCAGATCGAGCCGGCGCTCCTCGGCGTCCGCGACCATCGTGCGGAACTTGTAGATGGTGAAGAACCGGCCGTTCAGGCCGCAGCGGGTCTGGCGGAAGAGCACCTGACCGCCGGAGGTCAGCTTGATGGCCAGGGCGATGAACCCCGCCAGCGGCAGCCCCAGCACCAGCACCCCGGAGGCCAGCACCACGTCCAGCGCCCGCTTGGCCATGAGCTGGAGCTGGCTGGTCGGCGTGGTGGCGAAGGAGAGGAGCGGCATGCCGTCCAGCTCCTCCAGCTCCACCCGGGCGCGGGTGTGGGGGAAGAGGTCCATGGCGAAGCGGGTGCGGATCCCCTGCTCCTCCAGGCTCAGGAACAGGTCCTCCATCCGGTCCAGATCGCGGCGGGTGACGGCGAAGATGACATCGTCCACCACGTTGCTCTCGACGATTCGCGGGATGTCCTCGACGCGGCCGAGCACGGGGTAAGGCCCGATCGAAGCGTGGGCCGGCGAATCGCCATTCGCGCCATTCGCGCCGTTGTTATGGATGAAGCCGAGAATCCGGTACCCCCAGAACCGATGACCGTGGATCGACTCGGCGATCTTAACCGCCGTGGGCGTGGTCCCCACGATCAGCACCGTCCGGTAGTTGAGCCCGTGCGAGCGGACGTAGCGCGACGTCAGCCGCAGGGCCAGCTTCTCGGTGAGCAGGAAGAGGCAGGCGAAAACGCCGAACAGCAGCACCCACAGGCGGCTGACCCGGTCGTCGACCAGGAGCTGCTCGTCCAGCCGGCCCACGAAGAGGGCCAGGGTGAAGATGATGGCGCCGCTGGCACAGACGCGGAGGATCGCCCAGGCCTCGTCCAGCAGCGGGACCGTGCGGTGCGAGCGGTAGCGTCCCGAGGACAGCAGCAGAGCCCCCCAGATCAGCAGCGCCAGCGGCAGCAGCAGCAGGTAGCTCGACAGCGGGTAGAGGGAGCTGGGGAACGCCTGCGGCGCCACCCTCGGCATCACCGAGCTGCGCACCAGGAAGGCGCAAAGGAAGGCGGCAGATACCAGTGCCAGATCGAGGAGAAAAATACTGACGGCCAGGATGCGGGCGCGTTCTTTCAGCATGGATTCTGGTAAACCCTCAACCGCCTCGTCGCTCGTTATCTATTCTAACGTGCGAACCCCCCATTTCGTCTATGCCGGCCCGTCATAAAACATTTCTCGTCCCGCCAGCCGCCTGAGGAGGGCGGCGTAGTGGTCCGCCACGACCTCCCAGGAGAACCGGCTCGCCGCCCGGCGTGCCATCCCCTCCCCGAACTCCCGGGCCTCTGCCGGATGCGACCGCACCCACTCCAGCGCCGCTGCCAGACTGGCAGGCTCCCCGGCCCGGAACCACAGGGCCGCGTCCCCCGCCACCTCCCGGTTCTCCGGCGTGTCGTTCACCAGCACGCAGTTGCCATAGCCCATGGCCTCCACGAGCGCAGGATGGGTGCCGCCCACCTCCGTGGCGTGGACATACGCCAAGGCGTGGGAGAGCAGCTCGCGGTACCCTTCCCCATAAATCGCCCCGGGGAACAGGATGCGAGGATCCGCATTGTTCGTAAAGCATGCAATAAATTTGCCGGCGTAGGGCGCTCCGCCTACCATCACCAGGGGGAGATCGCCCCCGACCTGCCGGTAGGCCGCCGCCACCCGGTGGGGGTTGTTCTCCGGCTCGAAGCGGCTGACGTAGAGGAAGAAGCGGCGGCTGGCGATCCCCAGCCGCTCCAGCACCCCCGTCTCGGCGGGCGGCCGGGGATCGACGCCATAGGCGATGGGGACCGACTCGGCGCCGTAGCGTTCCAGGTAATGACGGCGGATCACCTCGGCATCGGTCACCAGGGCGTCGGGCAGCACGCAGGCGAGGCGCTCGGAGAGGGCGTAGACCGCGCGGCCGAACGCCCCCCACTTGGCCCGCCGCTTCTCGATGCCGTCCACGTTGAGGGCGACCGGCGTGCCGCCGACTCGCACCAGGGGGACGAAGAGGGCATTGGCCGAGTTCACCATCAGCGCCGCGTCATAGCCCACCGCCGCGGCGTGGAGGGCGGAGAGGAGGGTGTGGACCGGCGTGTCCAGGTACTTGGTGCGCAGGGTGGGCAGCACCACCAGGTCCATCCCCCGCCAGGTCCGCAGGTCGCGCGGCGTCGAGTGGGACCGGCAGTAGACGGTCACCCGAAAACCGCGAGCCACCAGGCGCACGCCCAGCTCCTCCATCAGCGTCTCGTAGCCGCCGTAACGGCCCGGGATGCCACGGCTGCCCATCAGAGCGACGGAGATTGGCCTCACAGCGTCTCCCCGTCGACGGTGAACCAGCGGTCGATCTCGCGGGCGGGGACCGTCCGCCGCGCCTGGATCGCCCGCCGCCGGGCTCGCAGCTCCCGGCGGTGCCGCCAGAGCCAGCCATAGGCGGCGAGGGAGGAGCTCTCGCGGAAGAGCACGTAGCCGAGGGCGCCGAGATCTCGCGCCAGGGTGGGGAGGAGGGTGCGGGAGAAATTACCCACGGTCTGGTGGTAGATGCGCAAAAGATAACGGTTCTTGAGCGAATGATAATTGACCCGGGCCGGCATGGCGGACCGCCGCTCGGGAAGGTTGAAGCGGCGGTGCTCGGCCACGGCGGCGGGCTCGTAGAGGATCTCCCAGCCGCGCTCGCGCAGGCGGAAGCAGAGCTCGGCGTCCTCGCGGAAGGAGTGGAAGCGGGGATCGAAGACCTCGCCGGCAACGGCAGCGTCATCCAGGGCTTCGCGGCGAAACAGGGAGGCGGCGCCCGTGGCCCCGAAGACCTTCTCGGGTACGCCGTACTGTCCCCGATCCGGCTCCCCCGAGCCGCGGTCGAAGTGGCGCCAGGCCCGGGTGAGGCGCATGCCACAGGCGTCCAGGATCTCTCCTCCGGGCCGTACCAGCCGGCCGGTGACGGCTCCCACCCGCAGGCCGGGCTGAGCCGCGCGCGCCAGGAGCCGGGTCACGAAGTCGGGCGCGGGGCGGGCGTCGGCGTTGAGGGTGAGCACGAAGGGGGCGCGCGTCCGGGCCAGCGCGGCGTTCATCCCGCCGGCGAAACCGAGGTTCTCCCCCAGCTCCACGACCTGACACGGGATTCCCTGCGGGGCGTGGGATCGGGCCATCTCCGCGCTGCCGTCCCGGCTGGCGCAGTCCACCACCACGATCTCCAGGGGCCGGTGATCCAGGGCCGCCAGTGACTCCAGGCAGCCGGGCAGGTCGGCCGCCGAGTCGTGGGTCACGATGCAGACGGCGACCTGTTCGCCGGCGTCAGAGGTCCCCCTCCCAAGACCCTCATCACCCCGGCCCTCTTCTCCCGCCCCCTCCCAACCCCCCTCACCGGGAGAAGAGGGAGACCCGCCAGAGCACTGAGGCGTGTAGGGTGCGCTGTGCGCACCGTCAACGCTTTCCCCGGTGCGCACAGCGCACCCTACCGGCATGACCGCTTCAACCGGGTCCCCCTCTCCCGGTGAGGGGGGTGGCGAGGGGGCGAGAGAGGGGGTAGGGGGTGAGGGCCCTGGGCGGGGGCGCGGCCGGCGCCAGCCCGTGATCGCCCCGGCCAACAGGCCGAGGAGACCGGCCAGGGCCTCCCGCCGCGAGCCCGCCCGCCGCGGCCGGCGCAGGGGGAGCAGCAGAAGACGCAGGGCGATCCCCGGCACCAGGGCCGCCCGCGCCGCCGCGGCCCAGGCCCGGCCATGGTGCCTGGCCAGATAGCGGGTGAGGTTCCGGTAATAGATATAGAGGAAGGGACCGTAGCCGAGCCGCGGCACCGTGCTCCCCAGCCGGTGGCGGAAGCGGGCTACGGGCCAATACCTAAGGACAAGCCCCCGGTCCCGCAGCCGCCGGGCGAGGTCCACGTCCTCGAACCACGCGGGGTGAAAGGCGGCATCGAAGCCGCCCACGGCCGCCAGTGCCTCCCGCCGCAACGCCAGCGCCGCCGCCGCCGGCTGCTCCACGGGCGCCCCTGCCCCGGGCTCGGTGTCATTCGAGTTCCCGGCAAATCCCGGGAACGCCTGGAGCACCAGCGCGAGCGGCGAAGGCAGGCGCCGGAGCTGCCACGCGAACTGCGGCGCGCCGTCCAGGCCCACCAGCCGGGGAGCCAGCCCCGCCGCGTCCGGCCACGCCGCGAAACCCTCCAGCAGACGGTCGAGCGCTCCGGCCTCGGGGACGGCGTCGGGATTGAGGATCAGAACGATCTCCCCCTTCGCCGCCGCCACGCCGGCGTTGGCGCCGCCCGCGAATCCGAGATTGCGGCCGGGCCGCAGGACGCGGAGACCGGACGGCAGCGGTGCTGTCGAACCGTTGTCCACCACCAGCAGCTCGAACCGCGGGTCCCGGGGCCACGCCGCCGCCAGCTCCGCCAGCAGCTCCTCGTCATGCCAGTGGACGACCACGCCCGTCAGCAGGGGCTCGGGAGGAGGGAGGCTCACGAGGAGAGGTTATCGGAAGCGGCGGATTTCGCCCAAAGCGACAGCCGGACCGTCGGAGCGGGCGAACCCGGGGAGGAGCCGGAGGGCCCGCGTCCAGCCCGAGAGAATTCCGGCGGCCAATTCCCGATCCCCCTTCCCCAAGGCGTGGACGAGATCGATCAGGTCGCGGGCGGCCAGCACCGGCACGCGCGGCCAGAACGACCAGCCCAGGAGGCGGGCGACGACGAGCCAGCGGTTGCCATAGAGGAGGCGCCAGCGCTCCCGGCGCAGGGTCCTGCCGGTGGACGAGCCGGCGTGGCGGACCCGTGCAGCCGGCACGAGAAGCGCCCGCCACCCCGCCGCCCGCAGTTGGCCGGCCAGTTCCACGTCCTCGTAGTAGGCGAAGAGGCGGGAATCGAAGACCTCGCCGCCGGCCGCTACTTGGCGCAGCGCCTCCCGGCGGTAGACCACGGCCGTGGCCGAAGCCCCGAAGATTTCCCGCGCCCCGGCCTCGGGCGGGGGGACCGACTCGCAGTGGCCGAGCTGGACGGCCTGCCACCAGCCGTTCCAGGCCAGCCCCCAGCCGTCGGCCACCTCCGGCGCCGCGAGCTGGACGTTCACCCCCTGGGCCGCCGCCGCGCCGGGGTCCGCCTCCAGGGCGGCGATCAGCGATCCCAGCCACCCGGGCTCCACCACCGCGTCGTCGTTGACGGCGGCCACCCAGTCTCCGGACGCCGCGACAATCCCCAGGTTGTTCCCCGCCGCGAACCCGAGATTGCGCCCGGGCCGGAGAACCTTGTCGGCGAGCCCCGTAGGGAGGGCGGCAGGCGTCTCCCCCTGATCGACGAGGAGGATCTCCAGAGCGGACCCGCCGTCTCGCCGCAGGGCTTCCAGACAGGGGACGAGCAGAGGCGAGCGGCCCAGGGTGAGTACGACGGCGGAAGAGGCCCTTCTCACCGCCACTCCAACTCCACCCGATCCAGAATCGCCCCATTGACCTCCCCCGGCGGATAAGGGCCATGGGCGAAGAGGACCAGCGGCTCGCCGGCCCGCCAGTCGAAAGGCCCGACCTCGATCACCTCCCAGACCCGCGGACGCGCCGGGTGCCAGGTGGCGAGCCGTCGATCCCCCTCCTTGACGTCCAGATGGAAGGGGACGGGCTGGTTGCGGATGAGCTCGGCGTAAAGCCGGAGCTTCACCCACCGGCCGCCGGCCACCACCGGCGCCTTCAGCGTCTCGCCCACCCGCAGCACCCAGCCGCCGCGATGGCGGGTGCGCTCGATGATCCAGCGGTCGGGGTGGGGATGGCCACCGCTCTTCCACACCTCGGGGTCCTCCAGCTCGATCACCCGCGTGGGTACGCGGGCTGCCGCCGTCGGCAGCAGCGCCGCCGCCGCCAGGAGGAGGGCCACCCCGGCGAGCCCCGCCGCCACCGGCCGAACGCCCGGCCGCCGGGGGGGCGACGGGAGCCACCAGAGGAGGGGGAGCAGGGGGATCGTCACCACCGGCCATACCCAGGTGGCCGTCCGGGGCCGCACGAAGCTGGGGAAGAACCGGGTGACGTCCAGCCCCAGCCGGCCGCTCAGGGCGTCGAGGAGATAGGTCCGCCCGTCCGCGAAGTTGTACGTCCACCCCGGCACCGTCACCCAGACCAGCGTCAGCACCAGGGTGAGCGTGCCGAGGGCCGCAAGGAGGGCCAGGGCTCCCGGCCGATGACGGTCGGCGAGGAGCGGCACCAGGGCCACCGCCAGCAGCGGCAGGGCGATCAGGGCGTAGCGGAACGGGGGGGACCAGCCGCCGTACCACTCCAGGCGCGGCGCCACGACGATCAGATAGGGCGCGCTCAAGGCGACAAGGTGGAGGAGGAGACGGCTGCGCCGCGCGATCAACAGCCCGGCGGCCGGGATCAGCACCAGCCAGACCGGAGCGCAGCCGAAGAGTCCGAAGGCCGCGTCGTAGAACAGGCCGAAGCCCCCCTTGAGGTAGGACGCCAGGCCGTAGGCCCCGGGATCGACCTCCTGCCAGGTGTGGATCTTGAGCGGATTGGAGTAGACGATCTGGTTGTAGAGGAGCATGCCGCCGCCCACCGCTCCCAGCAGCCCGGCGAGGATGAGCACCGGCCGCCGGGGCCGGCCGGCGTGCCACCACGCCAGGGCGAGGATCGGCCCGGCGATGAGGACGAAGCGGATCTTCACCAGCGGCAGGAGCAGCACGGGCAGGCCGATCCCCAGCCACTCCTTGAGCCCCCAGCTCCGCTGGCCCTCGCGGCCCTCTCGGGCATAGAGGGTGAGGATGCGGTCCAGAGCCGCCGCCGCCAGCAGCGCCGCCGGCACCTCCACCCAGACCTGGTAGGAGTAGAGGAGGAGAGGCGGCCCGAAGGCGGCCAGGGCGTAGGCGGCCAGCGCCTCGCCGGGGTGCTCCGGCGAGTAGTGCCGGGCCAGCCGCAGGACCATCCACGCGAGGAGGGCCGTCAGCGCCGCCATGGTCGCCAGCGCTCCCATCTTGCCGCCCAGCCGGTAGGCGGGGACGAGCACCAGGGGGAGCATCTCGTTGTGCCGCGAGTAACGCTCGCCGTGCGCCCCCACGGGATCGCCCGGCTGCGGCTCGATAGGGCGGTCCATGAAATGCCGCCAGTCCCCTTGGGCGTAGTTGTTGGTCAGGTCGGCGTCGAAGTCGTACGCCAGGCTGTGGGTGACCAGGAGATAGTAGGGCTCGTCGCCGTCCACCTGGCGGTGCCCGGCCGACCACGGGAGGAGGGCCACGTAGACCGTCAACGGCAGACAGAAGAAGAGGAGGGACGGCCGCCGGGGGAGCCACCCACCGAGCAGCGGCCGCAGCGCCGCCGTCTGCCGCGCCACCCGGCAGGCCAGCACGAGGAGCAGCCCCGCGGCCAGGATCTCGTCCGCGAGCGCCAGGCTGAGATGAGACCGGGCGAGGATCAGCAGCCAGAGGACCGCCAACCCTGCGAGCTCCCCCGCCGTCCCTGCGGGCGACAACGGCCGCGCTCCCCGCCGGTGGATCTCCCGGAAAGCCCCGAGCACCAGCGGCAGAACTGTCAGAGTCCCCCGGAAGGGATCGCCGGCCGGCAGCGGCGACCACCACGCCAGCAGCGCCATCGCCGCCAGCGCTGCCGTCAGGACCCCCGCCGTGGCCAGCCCGTGCCGCCGGCCGGCCCTCACTTCCGGAGCTCCAACTGGTAGAGAGCGACCGTGAGATCGGGGGAGACGCCGGGAGCTCGTTCAATTCGCAGATGGACGAAGCGGTCCCGGCCGTCGAGCTGGAGGCGGGAGCGGTAGCGCTGGGCGAAGAAGTCGCCCGCCACCCAGGAGACCCACGCCGCCGGGGCCGGCCGCCCCTCGCGGGCGACGTCCGGCCGCCGGGCCGCCCAATCCCCGGTGTCCTGGCCGGCCCGCAGCGGCCATTCGACGCTCCGCCCCGCCGGACTCACCAGCCGCAGGACCGCCACCGGTGTTCCCGTTGGCAGATCGGCGCCGCTGCCCAGCGTGGACTCCACGACCACGCTCTTCACCGGCTGCGGCGGCAGATCGGTCTCCCAGGCCGGGTGCCCGGCATCCAGCACCACGGGGACCTGCGGCGGCAGCAGGGGCGTGCCCGCCCTCGGCAATCCCTGGAGCAGGGCGAGGATCAGGCACGCCGCGGACAGCCCCGCGAGGCGCGTCGAGCGCAGGGGACCGCTCCAGCCACCCCAGCCGCGGCCCATCCACACGCCCAGCCCCGCCAAGGCCAGGAAGAGGGTGGCGGTCCAGACCGCCAGCTCCGGTCCGGGCGGCAGACCGAGGAGGGCCAGCGCCTGGGGCAGGGGCCCGCGCCGCAGCCAGGGGTAGGAGGCGAGGAGCGCCGTGCCGCCGAGCAAGGAACCCGTCCACACCCGCTGCGGCACGGTGAAGGCGGCGCTTCGGCGCAGCGAGAGCGCCGCCAGCGCCAGGGGCGCGGCCAGGGTCGAGAGGTCCGGCACCAGGGGGACGGTGGCCGCCAGGAGGGCCGCCGCGAGCACGTTCCAGATCCGCTTCCGCTCGGGGAGCAGCGCCGCCGGCACCAGCAGGGGGAGGGCGGAGAAATGGAGGACCATGCCGCTCCAGGACGGCTGGAAGACGATCCCCAGCCCGATCGCCACGGCCACCGCCAGCCCTGCCCCCACCCGCGGCCAGGCCAGGGCCAGCCCGCAGACGGCCACCGCCACTCCATAGCCCGGCTGCCATGCGATGGGCGCCAGGACGACGGCCAGCGCCACCGCCCGCGCCGGCCGGCCCGTCTGCCACCCGGCATCCGCCCGCCCCAGCGCATCCCCCGCCGCCAGGGCGAGCAGGGCGAGCGTCGACGCCACGTTGAACCCTGGCGCCAGGGTCAGGGCCACACCGGCCGCCACCAGGGGGAGGACGGAGCCATGCCGCCGCGCCAGCATCGCCACGGCCAGGGCCCCCGCCACCGGCAGCACCAGGAGGGCCACCAGGAGGCGCACCGTCAACACCGGCGCGAACAGCAGCTCCCCCCGCAGTAGGACCTGGACGCCCAGGGCCAGGGGGATGAGGACGCCCGGGCTCGGAGGGACGGTCCCGAGCCGCCGAGCCGCCGCCACCGCCAGCGTCGCCACCAGCACCAGCACCACCGCCGCGCCTCGTCCCGGTCCCGGCGGCAGGGCCCACACCGCGGCCGTGGCCAGGACCGCTCCCAACCCCAGCTCCACCGCCGGCGCCGGCGCCAGCCCTCCCACCGGCAGGAGCGACGCCGCCGCGAGCACGGCGAGGTAGAGCCCCTCGGCGGTGCCGGCAGGAACCGTGTCCCGCCCGGCGAAGGAGGCCATGGCCGCCAGCGCGCCGAGGGGCACCAGAAGGCGAACGGGCAAGCTCCTGGGCGAATGAGAGACAGAAAGTTCGTTCACACGAAGCCTTGAGCTGGCGAGGGCGTCCCTTGGAGGAACCGCTCCCGATGTTATCGCTGACCTGCTGTCTTTTCCTACGGATGAGGAGGGCGGAACGTCGGGGGGACCGCCCACCCAGGAACCTCACCCCTGTCCCCTCTCCCACCGCACTCCCCCCAACCGGGAGAGGGGAACCCGGATGAACGGTTCTTGCCTTTCTCCCTCTTCTCCCGGTTGGGGGGAGGGCGGTGGGAGAAGAGGGCCGGGGTGATGAGGGGTCTTGGCAGGGGGAAGGGGTGATCCAGGATGATGAAGCCTTGCGGTACACTTCCCCGCCATGCTCTCCCGAGACCTTTTGCGCGACGATCCCGAGAAGGTCCGTCACGGTCTGGCGAACCGGAACGCGGACACGGCGCCTCTGGATACCTGGCTGCGGCTCGACGCCGAGCGGCGGGCCGCCCTGGTCGAGGTGGAGGAGCTGAAGCGCCAGCGCAACGAGGCCAGCCGCGCCATCGGCGAGGTCAAGAAGCGGGGCGGCGACGCCTCCGGGCAGATCGCCGCCGTGGGTCAGCTCAAGTCCCGCATCGAGGAGCTGGAGGCGCGCCTCGCCGCCCTCGATCCTGAGCTGCTGGCCATCGAGCTGACCCTCCCCAACCTGCCGCACCCGTCCGTGCCCGTCGGCAAGGACGAGACCGACAACCGTTGCGAGCGGACGGTGGGCATCCCGCGAACCTTCGATTTTCCAACCAAGGCCCATTGGGACCTGGGGCCCGAGCTGGGCATCCTGGACTTCGAGCGCGGCGCCAAGCTCACCGGCGCCCGCTTCACCGTCTCCTTCGGCGCCGGCGCTCTGCTCGAGCGGTCGCTCAGCAACTTCATGCTGGACCTCCACACCCGCACCCACGGCTACACCGAGGTCCTGCCGCCGTTCATCGTCAACCGCGACACCCTGGTCGGCACCGGGCAGCTCCCCAAGTTCGAGCTGGACCTCTTCCACCTGGAGGGGTATCCCTACTACCTGATCCCGACCGCCGAGGTCCCGCTCACCAACCTGCACCGCGACGAGACCCTCGACGAATCCACCCTGCCCGTCCGCTACACGGCCCACACCCCCTGCTTCCGCAGCGAGGCCGGCTCGTACGGCAAGGACGTCCGCGGCCTCATCCGCCAGCACCAGTTCAACAAGGTCGAGCTGGTACAGCTCACGACGCCCGAGACCAGCTACGCCGCCCTGGAGGAGCTGACCGGCCACGCCGAGGTGGTCCTCCAGCTTTTGGAGCTCCCCTACCGGGTGATGACACTCTCGACGGGAGACATGGGATTCGGCGCGGCCAAGACCTACGACCTGGAGGTCTGGCTACCGGGCCAGCAGGCCTACCGGGAGATCTCCTCGTGCAGCAACTGCGAGGACTTCCAGGCCCGGCGGGCGAACCTCCGCTACCGTCCCGCGGGAGGGGGCAAGACCCGCCTCCTCCATACGCTGAACGGCTCCGGCCTGGCGGTGGGCCGCACCCTCATCGCCGTGCTGGAGAACTACCAACAGGCGGATGGCACCGTGCTCATCCCGAAAGCCCTGCGGCCCTACACCGGGGGGCTGGAGCGGATTACCGCCAGGAAGTAAGCTGTTGCAGATCCCCAAGGAGGGGTGGCTGAGCGGTCTAAAGCAGCGGTCTTGAAAACCGCCGGTCGTTCACGCGGCCCGTGGGTTCGAATCCCACCCCCTCCGCCAACTAAGACAGGGACTTCAGGGACAACAGGGACTTCAGAGAATCAGGCCTCTGCTCCTGCTGCCGGTCCTTCGGCTAAAATGGCGCCGCTCCTGAAAGGAGGCTCACCATGTGGCTCCCGCTCATCGCAACCGCTCTGCTCCTGTCGCCCCAAGCCCCCGCGGCACCCGCCACGGCGCCGCCGCCGGCCGCGCCCCAGGAGAAAGCCACGCCGGCCGCTGCTCCTCAGACTGCGGCTCCCCGGCCGCGCGATGAAAAGCTCCCCGCTTCCGAGTCGCAGGCCAAGGCAGCGCTGGACAAGACCCCCCGCCATGGCGAGTACGTGGACGTCAAGAATCCCGCGGGCGGCCCTGCCATCCGCACCTGGGTCGAATATCCCGAGCGCAAGGAGAAGGCCGGCGTCGTCCTCGTCATCCACGAGATCTTCGGCCTCAGCGACTGGGCCCGCGCCGTGGCCGACCAGCTCGCCCGGGAGGGATTCATCGCCGTCGTCCCCGACCTCGTGTCCGGCATGGGACCCAACGGCGGGGGCTCGGATTCCGTGTCGAGCCGCGACGACGTGGTCAAGCTCGTGCGCGCGCTCACCCCGGACGAGGCGACCGCCCGCCTGAACGCCGTCCGCGACTACGCCGTCCACCTCCCGGCCGCGAACGGCAAGAGCGCCACGGTCGGCTTCTGCTGGGGCGGTGGCCGGAGCTTCGCGTATGCGGCCACCCATCCTGACCTCGCCGGCGCCGTCGTCTACTACGGCACCCCGCCCGAGGCCGCGGACCTGGCGCGCATCAAGGCTCCGGTCCTGGGCTTCTATGGCGGAGACGACGCGCGCGTCACCGCCACCGTCGCGCCCACCGAGGCCGAGATGAAGAAACTCGGAAAGACCTACGAGCCCCACGTCTTCGAAGGCGCCGGCCACGGGTTCCTGCGGGCGCAGGACGATCGCAACGGCGCCAACCTCAAGGCCACCCAGCAGGCTTGGCCGCGGACGGTGGCTTTCCTGCGGGAACGGCTGAAGTAGCGGGCCTCAGCGTTGGAGACCCGGCGGGCGAAGCCGCCGAAGTGACCTTCCCGGTTCGCGATCTCGGGCTGGGAGATCCCGAGCTTTGCCGCAAAGATCGCGATCTCCACCCTCAAGATCGCGCTCTCGCGTCTGCGGTTCACGACCTCGGGTCCGCGGTTCACGATCTCTGGTTCGCGGTTCACCAACTCCGGTTCGCGGTTCGCGATCTCTGAGCCAAGCCGCCGGCCCCTCCGACCGGCCCTCTGAACACATCTCGTGTCGCCAAACGAGACCACCACGACCCGCACCCGCGATATCCTCGTGGCGTATCTCCGGCACGAATGCGTACGAGCCCCGGGGGGGAGGACAGATCTCAATGGCCAGCACGTTCACCAACCTGCTCTACCACATCGTCTTCTCCACCAAGAATCGGATTCCGGCGATCCACGAGAGCCTGCGCGAACCGCTCTACGAATATATCGGTGGCATCATCCGGGGAGAGCGCGGCGTTCTCCTTCAGATCGGAGGTGTCCCGGATCATGTCCACCTCCTGACAAAAACCAAGGCGGATACCGCGATCTCATCCATCGTCGGCCGCATCAAAACGGGCTCCTCGAAATGGTTGAACGGGAAAAAGCTCGCTGCGAATCACTTCGAATGGCAGGTCGGCTACGGAGCCTTTTCCGTCAGCGAGTCTCAGGCGTCGAAAGTCCGGAGGTATATCCAGAATCAGGAGGCCCACCACGCCCGGGTCTCCTTCAAGGATGAGTTGATCACCCTGCTCAAGAAACATGGGATCGAGTATGACGAGCGATATCTCTTGGGCTGAGGTGATTCGAACGATGAGCTACCGTCGCCCCTTCGGGGCTTTGGGGTTTGTGTGGGTTATGTAGCCTGGGGCTGGCAAACAGCGCCAGCCCCAGGCTACAGGCCTTTGCCCCTTCGGGGCATGCTGTGTTCCGTAAGGATGGAGATTCAATCACGACAAGATTCATGAGCGCTCATAGCGAGTTATGGCTTGCCGCGTTCAATCCTGGGAACGCTCGCAGAGCGGCGTTCAGCACAATGCTATGGCCGCTACACAAAAACCGTCTTTGCTTAGGCATGTAGCCTGGGGCTGGCGCTGTTTGCCAGCCCCAGGTAGACGTGGCCCCACAAAACCTTTCCCGGCGAGCGGGAGAGCTCTGATGATTCAGTCGGGGTTATTTCGCTGGCCTTCTTTATGAAGGCCCGCAGAACGCCATGAGCTCGCAGAATTCCGCCTACACTGCGGCGCCAAGGCAATCCCACTGTGGCTTTGCTCCGAAGGAGCTTAGGCATGTAGCCTGAGGCTGGCGCTTTTTGCCAGCCCCAGGTAGATGTGACCCCACAAAACCCTCAAGCCCCGAAGGGGCGACGGCAGTTTATGCCTCGGAGCCGACTTCCGCATCCTTCATGGTTTTAATGGCCATGTCTCTGTGGCAATTTTGGCGAGATGAGCCTGACGTGCTGAGATAGTAACTGCTGTCCATTCCCTCTCGATTGCAATCTCTTCATTTAACTGAAGCTGAGAGCGAGCATATGCCGACTTCTTTGCTGCGAACGGTCGGTTCCCGCCAGCGTTGTTGTCATCGGTTTTAAGCAGAGTCAAATTGCCTATACGCTTTACGTTTGCCGCGGCGGATTCTTCGTCAAACCCAGGCCAGTCCTTGAGCCGTGGATTCTGCGGAAGTATGTGTTCTAGGTTTACTTCTTTTTCAAGGGTATTGGGCACGAGCTCAGGATTCTTCTCTCCTCGGAGCGACTGTTCAAGGGCCTGTAGGTAGTATCGCGCAAGGAATGCCTGCGAAACTGAGGCCGTAGCAAACGACGCTCCAAATTCTGCGTCGCCCGGAACAAACGCCGTTGCGTACCTAACCAGATCGGCGGCTGTTTTGATTTCCTCATCGCGGATCTTCTTGCCGCCGTCCGCATAGTACCTCTCCATGGTGCCACCCCCAAGACCGCCGACAACAAGCAGACGCACATTCCATGACACTAGAAGCCGAAGCACCTTTTTCAGTTCCCTTGGGGAGAATTTCACAAGTACCGCGAGAAGAAGAGGTCTGTACTGCTCTAGACGTAGGTTGAGCAAGGTTTGTACGTGTTGTCGCGCGTCAGTCCCAAGAGGCTGCCAAGCTTCGTGATCAGAGTTAAGTATAGCTGCGTAGAATCGGGCGTTCTCTGCGAGCTCCGAAGCGAAGTCGATGGCAGCCTGCTTCGTACGGAGGTTACGTTTGAGATCTCCGTATAGTTCCTTCTCGCGCACAGGGCCCTGCTTCGATGACCAGAAGTGGCGAATGAAAGTGGCAACTCTCTTATCACCCTCTAATGCGGAAGTCGCCTTTATCCAATTCGCCCGCGCCTCTTCCAATCGATTTTCAGATCGGCCAAAAACATAATTTTTGAGGAGATCGGCAATAGACAGATCGAGCCCTCGATCGTTAAGAGTCTCAAAGATGATAAACGCGTTAGCTTCATCGGGAACGCGTACGACGATTACTTTGGCTTTTTTATCCAAGTACTCCGCCCAGTCTATCAGAAGGGCGACCTCATTCTTTGAGGTCTTTGCGTAGCGGGAGACAAGGTCGCGTACCGCCTGAAAGCCAGCCCGAATGCGTTTGTGCGAATCGGTTGCAGCGGATGGGCTTCTGCCAGTTATAGCCGTGTCGCTTAGGACCACTCTTCGAAAAAACTCGTCGTCCGTCTCATTGAGTCTAAGTTTTGGCTCTATTTCCTCCGTTCTTAGGTTGAGCGAAAAGAGGTAACGGTTGGCGAGAGGTTCTGAACGTCGGTCGCCGCGATCCTTGAGAAAGTCGCGTATGGCGGCAAAGATCATGGAAACCGTTGCGAGTCTCTGCTGTCCATCTACTACAGAAGGTTGCTCTCCTGTTCCGGCGGTCAGAACAACCGAACCTAAGAAGTACTCTGCATCGCCTCGACGAAAGGCTTCCCACAAGTCGGATAGTAGCTCAGTGATCTCTTCGGAGGCCCAAGAGAAAGATCTTTGGTAAACGGGAACTCGCAGCTCGCTATCGGCGAGCAGGTGCCCAATGCCATCGAGGTTAATTGTGGTTCCGGTGATGTTAGACATCCCACGCATCTCCTTGGCGCCCAAGTCGTAGCGGTTCAGCGACGTTTATACTCCTACCGCCCCAACAACCTCTCCGCCTTCTTCACCACATCCTCCGGCAAAAACCCAAACGCCTTCTGCAGATCCTTGTACTGAGCCGATGCCCCGAAGCGCTCGATGCCGTGGATCTCGCCGTCCAAGCCGACGTACTTGGCCCAGCCGAAGGGGGAGGCGGCTTCGATGGCGAGACGCTTGCGGATCTTCGGCGGCAGGACGGAGTCGCGGTACTCCTGGGGCTGGGCGTCGAAGAGCGCCCAGGAGGGCATGCTCACGACGCGGACGCGGGTCCCCTTCGCGGTGAGCTGCTTGGCGGCTTCCAGGGCCACCCAGACCTCGGAGCCGGTGGCCAGGAGGATGATCTCCGGACTGCCCTGGGCCGGATCGGAGAGGACGTAGGCGCCCTTGGGGAGCCCCTCACGGGCTCCCTTCGCCGTCTCTTCCAGGATGGGCAGGTTCTGACGGGTGAGGGCCAGGGCCACGGGGCCGTGCCGGTGCTCGATCGCGACCCGCCAGGCTTCGGCCGTCTCGTTGGCATCCGCCGGGCGGATCAGCGTCAGGTTGGGGACGGAGCGCAGGCCGGCGAGCTGCTCGATGGGCTGGTGCGTGGGACCGTCCTCGCCCAGGAAAATCGAATCGTGGGTGTAGACGTAGATCGTCTGGACCTTCATCAGCGCCGCCAGACGGATCGGCGGGCGCATGTAGTCCGAGAAGATGAGGAAGGTCCCGCCGTAGGGGATCCAGAGCCGCGAGACGGCGATGCCGTTCATGATCGATCCCATGGCATGCTCGCGGATGCCGAAGCGGAGGTAGAGGCCCTCGGCGCTGGCGGCTTCGAAGTCGGCCCGACCCTTGATGGCGGTGTTGTTCGAGGGCGTCAGGTCGGCCGAGCCGCCCACCAGCAGGGGCAGCTTGCCGGCGATGCCGTTGAGCACCTGGCCGGAGGCCGCGCGGGTGGCGATGGGCTTGTCGCCGGGCTTGAAGGTGGGGATGCCGTCCTGCCAGCCGTCGGGGAGCTTGCCGGCGAGCCGGCCGTCGAGGTCGGCCGCCTCTTCGGGGTGGGCCTGCCGGTATTTGGCGAGCAGGTCGTTCCACTCCTGCTCCAGTTTGTGACCGCGCTGGCGGGCCTCCTCGAACGGCTTCCTCGCCTCGTCCGGCACCAGGAAGGTGGGCTCCAGGGGCCAGTCGAGGGCCTTCTTCGTGGCCGCCGTCTCCTCGGGACCCAGCGCCTCGCCGTGCGCCTTGGACGTCCCCGCCCGGTTGGGGCTGCCGAAACCGATGACCGTGCGCACGACCACCAGCGACGGGCGCGCCGTCTCCGCCTCGGCGGCCCGCATCGCCTTCTCCATCTCCGCGAGATCGTTGACGTCCGCCACGTGCTGGACGAACCAACCATAGGCCTCGAAGCGCTTGCCCACGTCCTCGGAGAAGGAGAGGGAGGTGGGGCCGTCGATGGATATCTTGTTGTCGTCGTAGAAGACCTTGAGCTGGCCGAGCTTCAGGTGCCCGGCGAGCGAGCAGGCCTCGGAGGTGACGCCCTCCTCCATGTCGCCGTCGCTGGCGAACACCCAGACGCGGTAGTCGAAGAGCGGAAAGCCCTCCCGGTTGAAGCGGTTGCGGCTCAGGCACTCGGCGATGGCCATGCCGACCGAGTTGCCGAGCCCCTGGCCCAGGGGGCCGGTGGTGGTCTCGACGCCGCGGGTGAGCTCGTGCTCGGGGTGCCCCGGGGTCTTGGAGCCAAACTGGCGGAAGCGCTTGAGCTCCTCCAAGGGCAGACCGTAGCCGGCGAGGTGAAGCAGGGCGTAGAGGAGGGCCGAGGCGTGGCCGCAGGAGAGGACGAACCGGTCGCGGTTCGGCCAGTCCGGATTGTCCGGGTTGTGGCGCATGACGCGCGTCCACAGGAGATAGGCCATGGGCGCCTGGCCCAGGGGCGCGCCCGGGTGTCCCGACTGTGCCGCTTCGACCATGTCCACGGCGAGAAATCGGATGGTGTTGATGGCGAGCTGGTCCACGTTCGGTTCGGGCATTGCGCTCCCTCCACGGTAAAGCCCCCTCGGGCGGGGATAGTCTATCGTGCCGACCTGCGCCGGGGATTGAAATCCCCGGCTACCTGCGGTGGTCCCTGCCGGGACCCGGAGACGACGGCTCTGCCGCGGCCCCGGAGGGGCTACCGAGGGTAGCCCGGGATTTCAATCCCGGGCCCAGGGACCGCGGCTCCCGGGCTTTTTTGACTCCCGGCCCTTCACCCCCTACAATGTGCTCTCCCTGCCGGACCGCACGGAGAGGTGCTGGAGTGGCCGAACAGGGCTGCCTGCTAAGCAGTTGTCCGGGGTAAACCCGGACCGAGGGTTCGAATCCCTCCCTCTCCGCCATTCACCACCCGCCCGCAGCGACGCCCGGCTCGGAGGTTGCAGAGCCGGAGCCTGGACGCGCGCCCCATCCCCCGGGGCGCCATGAAGCCTCTGGAAGAGAAGGGGAGGTCACGATGAAAGCCGTCAATCCTGCCACCGGTGAGCTGATTCGCGAATACCCCGACCACGACGACGCCCGGGTCGAGGAGATCCTGGCCCGCGCGGAGGCCGCCTTCGCCTCTTGGCGCAAGGTCCCCTTTGCCGAGCGGGCGCGCCTGATGACCCGCGTGGCCGACCTGCTGCGCGACCGCGCCGCCGACTACGGCCGGCTGATGACCGCGGAGGTGGGCAAGCCTATCGCCGCCTCCGAGGCCGAGGTGGACAAGTGCGCTTGGGCCTGCGACTTCTACGCCGAGCACGCGGAGCAGTTCCTGGCCCAGGAGACCGTGGCCACCGACGCCACCCGCAGCGGCGTCCGCTACGACCCCATCGGCCCGGTGCTCGCCGTCATGCCGTGGAACTTCCCGTTCTGGCAGCTCTTCCGCTTCGCCGCTCCGGCCCTGATGGCGGGCAACGTCGGCCTGCTCAAGCACGCCTCGAACGTCCCCGGCTGCGCGCTCGCCATCGAGGAGGTCTTCCGCGACGCCGGCTTCCCCGAGGGGACGATGACCACCCTCCTCATCTCCTCGGAGAAGGCCAAGCGGCTGATCGCCCATCCCGTGATCCGGGCCGTCACCCTCACCGGCAGCGAGAAGGCGGGCATGGAGGTGGCCGCCGAGGCCGGTCGGAATCTCAAGAAGACCGTCCTCGAGCTGGGTGGCTCGGACCCCTTCATCGTCCTCGACGACCTCGACCCGGCCGAGGCCGGCCGGCAGGCGACCAAGGCGCGGGTGATCAACTCCGGCCAGAGCTGCATCGCCGCCAAGCGCTTCATCGTCGAGGAGGCGGTGGCCGACCGCTTCGAGGAGGAATTCGTCCGGGCCATGGAGGGATTGAAGGTGGGCGATCCCACGGACCGCGGCAACGAGGTCGGCCCCATGGCCCGCGAGGACCTGCTCGCCGCCCTGGACGACCAGGTGCGGCGGACGGTCGCGGCCGGCGCGCAGCTCCGCACCGGCGGCCACCGGCTGGAGGCCCAGGGCTGGTACTACGCGCCGACCGTCCTCACCGGCGTCGAGCCGGGGATGGCCGCCTTCGACGAGGAGACCTTCGGACCCGTGGCGGCGGTGATCCGCGCCCGCGACGCCGATCACGCCGTGGAGCTCGCCAACCGCTCCACCTTCGGCCTCGGCGCCAGCGTCTGGACGGGCGATCCCGCCCGGGGCGAGGCTCTCGCCGCCGAGATCCAGTCCGGCAACGTCTTCGTCAACGGCATCGTGAAGTCCGATCCGCGCCTCCCCTTCGGCGGCGTCAAGCGCTCCGGCTACGGCCGGGAGCTGTCCGCGGTGGGGATCCGGGAGTTCGTGAACATCAAGACGGTGTGGGTGAAGTAGGGGCCCTCATCACCCCGGCCCTCTTCTCCCGCCCCCTCCCACCCCCCTCACCGGGAGAAGAGGGAGAAAGGCAAGAAACCTCCAGCCGGGTCTCCCTCTCCCGGTGAGGGGGGTGGGAGGGGGCGGGAGAGGGGGTAGGGGGTGAGGGTCCGCCCCGAAGGGGCGCCAGGTCGGTGGCGTGGGCGGTTCCGGGCGGGGCCGGCCCGTGATACTTTGACGCCTTTCGTCCCCCCTCCCCCGTCTGGGAGAGGCCATCCGAGAGGACTCCAGAGGTCATGACCATCCAGATCCAGGGACCCGTCCGGGTCCGTTTCGCTCCGTCGCCCACCGGCTTCCTGCACGTGGGGGGCGCCCGCACGGCCATCTACAACGACCTGCTGCGGCAGAGCGTGGGCGGCGCCTTCATCCTGCGCATCGAGGATACCGACAAGGAGCGCTCCGACGAGGCCATGATCCGCCAGATCCAGTCGGCCCTGGCCTGGATCGGCGTGGTCTGGGACGAGGGGCCGTTCCTGCAGAGCGAGCGCCTCCCCCGCCACCACGAGCGGGCGGAGGAGCTGCTCGCCGCGGGCAAGGCCTACCGCTGCTTCTGCACCCCCGAGGAGCTGGACGCCCAACGCGAGGAGGCCCAGAAGAAGGGCCTCGCCTTCCGCTACCCCCGCACCTGCCTCAAGCTCACGGAAGAGGAGATCGCGGAGCGCCTCGCCGCGAACAGGCCCTTCGCCGTCCGCTTCAGGATGCCGGACGAGCACATCACCTTCACCGACATCGTGCGCGGCGACATGGACTTTCCACCGGATGCCCTGGACGACTTCATCCTCCTGCGTTCGGACGGCAACCCCACCTATCACATGTCCGTCGTGGTGGACGACATCGACATGGGCATCACCCACGTCATCCGCGGCGAGGACCACCTCTCGAACACGCCCAAGCACGTCCCCCTCTTCCGCGCTTTGGGTGGGACGGTGCCCACCTTCGGCCACCTCCCCCTGATTCTCGGGCCGGACAAGAAGCGCCTCTCCAAACGCTACGGCGCCACCTCGGTCGAGGAGTTCCGCACCGAGGGAATCCTCCCCCAGGCTCTCTACAACTTCATGGCCCTCCTCGGCTGGACCCCGGGCAACGACCAGGAGATTCTCTCGCGCGACGAGATGATCGCGCTCTTCGACGTCAACCGCCTGAACGCCTCCGCGGCCGTCTTCGACAAAGAGAAGCTCTGGTGGATGAACGCGCAGTACCTCTCGCGGCTGGACTACGAGGCCCTGCGCCCCCACCTCGAGCCCTTCCTCGCGGCGGCGGGCCTGGCGGACGCGGACCCGGCGCGCCTCGCCGCCGCCGTGAACCTCCACCGCAGCCGCGCCCGGACCCTGAAGGAGCTGGTCGAGCTGATCCTCCCCTATTTCAAGGACGAGCTGACGTACGATCCTGAGGCGAGCGCCAAGTTCCTCAAGGACCAGGACCTGCCCGGCCACCTCGAGATCCTGCGGGAGCGCTGGGCCGCCCTGCCCAGCTTCGACAAGGACGCCCTGGACGCCGCCCTCCGCGCCCTGGCCGGCGAGCGGGGTCTCAAGCCGGCCGTCCTCATCCATCCCACCCGCATGGCCCTCACCGCCGCCGCCCAGGGTCCCCCCCTCTTCGACCTCGTCGAGGCCATGGGGAGGGACGCGAGCCTGCGGCACCTGGACCACTTCCTGGCGTTCCTGAGGAGGGGAGCCGAGGGTTGACCTTGGATAGACCTTTCCGCTAACCTTCCGTCCCTGTCCTGCTGGGAGGTCGTTCAACGGTAGGACATGCGGCTCTGACCCGCAGAATCGGGGTTCGAATCCCTGCCTCCCAGCCAATGCAAAACCTGCCTCTAATCTGAATCCCTTTCCTTCAAGGTCTGCGAGCGTCCGGGAGCTCGCTGCTGGGAGAGGGATACGCTAAGGTAAAGTGATGACGACCATTTCGCTCAAGGACGCGCAGGCCCGGCTGGCCGAGACCGTCGAGCGCACGGAGGCGGGACCTGTGGTGCTGGAGGACTCGGGCCAGCCCGTGGCGGTCGTCCTGTCCATCGCGGAGTATCGCCGCCTGTCCGTCGTCGAGAACCGAGAACACGAGCGCCTCTCGCAAGAGGCCTATGACCAGGTTTTCGGCCCCTTCGACCGAGGCGAATTCCGCGAGCTCACTGACCCGGAGTGGAAGGCTCTGGTGGACGGCCAACGTAAGTCCCGGCACGATCCTCGGAGCCTTGCCCTGCCGCCAAAGGGCCAGGGCGGGTGAGGCGCCGTCCTGCCCTCAGCCTCGAAGCCACCGCTGACCTCGAAGAGATTCGCCAGTACACTGCCGAGCGGTTTGGTGAGGACCAGGCCGCCGCTATCTGAGCGGTCTCCGAGAAGCCTTCGAGCAACTCGCTTCGTATTTGTTTACCGGCCTATCCCAGCGCTACGGCATAGCTCGCCCCTTGGAGGGATGGTCACCCGCAAACGCAGGTCCGCTACGCCGACAGAGAATTCA
>JAJKHS010000125.1 GCA_021154885.1 Thermoanaerobaculum sp. | reverse complement strand
GCGCCCGGGCACCCCGCCGGCGCCCGTTGCCGCGGCGCCCGCCCCGGCTCCGATCCTGGAGCCCGCGCTACCGCCGCGGCCCGCCGCGCCCGTCTTCCTGGCGAGCGATGCCGCGGCTACCCAGCGCATCCCCGTGTTCAGCGCCTCCGCCGACGAGCCGGTCGAGGGCGAGCGCTTCGGTCAGTACACGCTCCTCGAGCGCATCGCCGCGGGCGGCATGGCCGAGGTCTGGAAGGCGCGGATGCGGGGGGTCGAGGGGTTTCAGAAGACCGTCGCCATCAAGCGCATCCTCCCCCACATGACGGACAACGCCGAGTTCGTGGGGATGTTCATCGACGAGGCCAAGCTGGCGGCGCAGCTCAGTCACCCCAACATCGTCCACATCTACGATCTGGGCAAGATCGGCCGCGACTACTACATCGCCATGGAGTACGTCGAGGGCAAGGACCTGCGGTCGCTGCTCAACGCCGGCCGGCGCCGGGACCTCCCCCTCCCCCTGGGCTTGAGCCTGATGATCGCCGCCCGGGTCGCGAGCGCCCTCGACTACGCCCACCGCAAGCGCGACTTCGAGGGCCAGGAGCTGAGCCTGGTGCATCGCGACGTGTCGCCCCAGAACGTCCTGCTCACCTACGACGGCGACGTCAAGCTCTGCGACTTCGGCATCGCCAAGGCGGTCTCCAAGGCCAGCCAGACGCAGATGGGGGCGCTCAAGGGGAAGCTCCAGTACATGTCCCCCGAGCAGGCCTGGGGTCGGGCGGTGGACGCCCGCTCGGACCTCTTCTCCCTGGGCTCCGTGCTGTTCGAGATGGTCACCGGCGAGCGCCTGTTCCAGGGCGACAGCGAGATGTCAGTGCTGGAGGCCGTGCGCCAGGGGCGGGTACGGTCGCCGCGCCAGGTGGCTCCGGCGGTGCCGCAGGAGGTGGATGACATCGTCACCCGCGCCCTGGCGGTGGACCCCCAGGCCCGCTTCCAGACCGCCGGCGAGATGAAGCAGCGGCTGGAGGCGGTCCTCGCCGCCCTGCCGTCGCCGTCCGGCCCCGCCGACCTCGCCGCCTACATCCAGCGGGCGCTGGAGCCCGGAGCGGAGCCGCCGGCCGCGATGGCCGCGAGCGCTCCGGAGGCGCCCGCCCCGGTGCCGGTCTCCTGGACGCCCGAGCCCGCGGCGCCGGCGGCAGCGGTGGCGACGATGCCCGCCGAGGTGGACGCGCCGGTGGCGGCGGTGGCCCCCGTGGGCGAAGTGGCGGTCGAAGAGGAGGGGGGGCGCAAGAGCCGCACCTTCCTCTATGCCGCCATCGCGGCCCTCATCGTGGTGGCCATCCTGACCTTCTTCTTCCTCAATCGCCGGCGCGGCGACGTGCCGGCCGCAGCACCCGGCGCAGGGGCCACCACCCGGGCTCCGGCCGCGCCGCCGGCCACGGCCCTTACGCCGGCCCCCGGGCCGCAGCCGACCCCGGTGCCCGCCGCCAATGCCAAGATCCAGGCGATCGTGGAGCAGCAGCTCGCCAAGGCGTCCGAGGCGCAGCAGAAGAAGTACGAGCAGCAGCAGAAGGAGCTGGAGAAGCAGCTCGCGGCGGCCAAGGCGGCGGGCAAGCCGGCGCCCAATTCGCAGCAGATCGCGCAAGCCGCGCCGTCGGCGCCCGTCCAGACTCCGGCCGTCCGGCCGCCCGCCCCCGAGCCCGTGGCCTCGCCGCCGCCGGTGCCCGCCCCCGAGCCGCAGCCCGAGCCGGCCAAGACGCAGGAGAAACAGGAGAAGGCGCCGCCGCCCGTCCCCGAGCCGGCCAAGGCGCGCGAACCGGAGCCTCCCCACGTCCACGCCGGCGACCTGGTCGAGGGCGGTCCCGGGGTGGCGCCGCCGCAGCTTGTCAGCTTCCCCAAACCGGAGTATCCTCCCCTCGCCCGGAGGCTGCGGGTCCACGGCGTCGTCGTCGTCTCGGTCCTGGTCGACGAAAACGGCCAGGTTCAGGACACAAGGATGGTGGAGCCGATCCCGCAGAAGGTCGGTATCAACGAGGCCGCCCTGGCGGCGGCGCGTTCCGCCCGCTACAAACCCGCGACGAAGCAGGGGGTCCGGGTCAAGATGTGGACCCGCCTGAAGATTCCTTTCACGATGTGACCGGGATGTGACCGGAAGATCTGCTGCAGTCACCGCGGCCATCCGCCGCGATTCGGAGATTCGGAGGAAAACGAGACGATGAGCCTCACCGACCAGCAACGGAAGTTCTACGAGAGCACGCTCGCGATGACCCGGCAGGAGATGGAGGACCTCGACCGGCAGATCGAAGAGGAGCTGGCGAAGGTCAAGGACCGGCTCGCCGAGCTGCAGACCGCCAAGAAGGCCTCCCGGCAGATGTACGACGCGGCCTGCATGCGGCTCGGAATCCCCAACGACCTCGAGGCCGAAGAGGGCCACTCCGCCGAGATCTGACGCCCGTTCATGGCCTGGTTCCGCAAGACCAAGAAGCCCAAGCCGATCCGCATGGACCGGCCCCGCAGCACCGTGCCCGAGGGCCTTTGGGTGCGGTGCGAGGGGTGCAAGGAGATCGTGTATTCGCGGGACCTGGAGCGCAACCTCAAGGTCTGCCCCAAGTGTGGCTACCACTTCCGCATCGACGCCCGCACCCGCATCTCCCTGCTGCTCGACGATCCCCAGCCGAAGGAGCTGTTCGCGGCGGTGAGCCCCGTCGATCCCCTGGCGTTCCGCGACAGCAAGCGTTACCGCGACCGGCTGAAGTCGTACCAGCAGCAGGTGGGCGAGCGCGACGCCGTGATCGTGGTGCAGGGCGCGCTGGAGCAGATCCCGGTGGTGCTCGCCGCCATGGAGTACCGCTTCATGGGCGGCTCCATGGGCTCGGTGGTGGGCGAGAAGATCACCCGCGCCGCCGAGCGGGCCCTGGAGCGCAAGTGGCCGCTGATCGTCGTCTCCGCCTCCGGCGGCGCCCGCATGCAGGAGGGCGTGCTGTCGCTGATGCAGATGGCCAAGATCTCCGCCGCCCTCGCCCGGCTGCGCTCCGCCCGCCTGCCCTACCTCTCGGTGCTCACCGATCCCACCACCGGCGGCGTCACCGCCTCCTTCGCCATGCTGGGCGACCTCAACATCGCCGAGCCGGGCGCGCTGATCGGCTTCGCCGGCCCGCGGGTCATCGAGCAGACGATCCGCCAGAGCCTGCCCGAGGGGTTCCAGCGCAGCGAGTTCCTCCTCGACCACGGTTTCCTCGATCTCGTGGTGCAGCGCGCGGAGATGAAGGAGACGCTCGCCCGGTGCCTGCGTCACCTGCTGTAGACCCCGACGCCGTCCTCTCCCGCCTCGAAGGGCTGGGCATCAAGCTCGGCCTGGAGCGAGCCCGCGACCTGCTGGCGCGCATGGGCGAGCCGCAGCGCCGGTTCCCCTCCGTCCTGGTGGCGGGGACGAACGGCAAGGGCTCCACCTCGGCCCTGCTCGCCGCCATGGCCCAGGCGGCGGGATACCGCACCGGGCTCTACACCTCCCCCCACCTGGAGAACGTCGAGGAGCGGCTGCGGATCGACGGCCGGACCATCGAGCCCGGCCGGCTGGGCGCGATCCTGGAGGATCTCGTCGGGCTCGCCGAGCGGGAGACGGGCGCGCCGCCCACCTACTTCGAAGCCCTCACCCTGGCCGCCTTCCGCTGGTTCGCCGAAGCCCAAGTGGACCTCGCCGTGGTGGAGGTGGGCCTCGGCGGCCGGCTCGACGCCACCAACCTCGCAGATCCCGTCCTGTCGCTCATCACCCCCATCGGCTTCGATCACCGGGAGTTCCTGGGGGATACCCTCGCCGCCATCGCCCGCGAGAAGGCGGGCATCCTCCGCCCCGGACGCCCGGCCCTGGTCTGGATCGAGGACGCCGAGCCGGCCCAGTCCGTTCAGACGGTGGCCGCCGAAGTCGGTGCGGACCTCCGCTTCGCCTCGCGCGAGGTGCGGATCGAGGCGGTGGAGCCTCGAGGCTGGGAAGGGCAGCGGGTCCGGCTCGCCACGCCGGCCGGGGAGCACGGCCTGGAGATGGCCCTGTTGGGCGATCACCAGGCCAAGAACCTCGGCCTGGCGGTACGGGCGGCGGAGACGCTGGCCGGCCTGGGCTTCGACCGGCTGAATTCCGACGGCATTGGCGCCATCGCGGCCGGTGCCGCCGCCTGTCGCTGGCCGGGCCGGCTGGAGCCGGTGGAGCTCCCCGGCGGCCGGCGCGTGCTCCTCGACGCGGCCCACAACCGCGACGGCGCCGCCGTCCTCGCCCGCTTCCTCGACCGCCTCGAGCGTCCGGCCGACCTCCTCTTCGGAGTCCTGGCCGACAAGGACTACCGCGAGATGCTGGACCTCCTCGCCCCCCGCGCCGGCAACCTCGTCCTCACCCGCCCGGCGAGCCCGCGGGCGAAGGACCCGGCCGAGTTGCTCCCCCTGCTGGCCGGCCGCGACGGCGTCGTCGTGGAACCGGACCCCGGCCGCGCCCTGGCCCGTGCCCTGGCCCTGGACGGCGAAGTGCTGGGGGTCTGCGGCTCGATCTTTCTGGTGGGAGAGGTGCGGAATGGGCTGCGGGAAAGGTTCGGCGTGCCGGCGCCTCCTTAGAGGAAAGGCGGACCGTGGCGCGCCCGGCTGCCGCGGACGCGCCCTCCACGCCGGCTCAGCCCTTGCGACTGCGGGCCACCGTCTCCGGCCGGACGTTCAGGGCGATCTGCATGGACTGGCCCTGATCGACCGGGCTGTACACCCGATAGGTGCCGCTGTCGAGGACGACGTCGAGCGAGGCGGACTCGCCGGACTTCAGGGAATGGTCGAGCTTCTTGTCGCCGGACGGGCCGGAGACCCCGAAGCTGTGCTCACCACTCCCTGAGTTGGTGACCTGGAACGTGGTTACGCCGGACGGCAGTGAAAGCGGCATCTCGATGCCCTGGTCGGTGATGCGGACCTGGACCGTCTGGGTTTGCGCCTGGGTTGCGGACCTGGCACCGCCGCAAGCGGTGAAGAGCGCCAGCCCTACGAGAAGGGCGGCGCACAGGAGAGCGGCACCCATTGGCTTGTTTCCGTTGTACCTCATATCCGGACCTCCTTCCTGGATGCAAGGGGCCTTGCTGTCAGATTTCGGAGTTTCCCTCCGGCCCCTCTCTCATTCTTTGCAGGAGTCGCGCCAACCGGGCGAGCTGAGGCGCTCCTGTCCCGCCCCAGCCTCTCTCCAGCACCCGGATTTATGGAGCCTACTGGAAGGAGGAATCATGAAAAGAGTCACCCTGTTCCTGAAAAGCCGAGGCGCCTTGCTGGCGATCGTGCTCGTCGTCCTGGGCAGCGTTCTGGGCCTGCTCGCGCCCGTCGACGTCGCCCAGTCCGCAATCTGCGCCTTCCGTCCCACCATCAGGACCTACTACAGCGATGCGTCGCACACCACGGTGGTTGGCCAGCGCGGCCTCGACTGCGGTTGCAACGAGGTCTTCTGGGGGGTCACCTCGGCCTTCGTGACGAGTCAGAGCCTGTGCTGCAGCGTCAATACCTGCTAGGAGACGCAGAGACGCGAATACCAGGCGGGGCCCGGCACGAGGCCGGCCCCGCTTCTGCCTACCCCGCCCGATGGCCCATCCCCCCTCTGCTGCGGCCGGTCACCGGCGGTCTGTCCCGAAACCCCGCTCGCGCGCACTGTACTTGTTGAAGCGTCGTTTCAAGATCAGCTAAATCGTCATCCGCCGTCGTAAGCCTCACCTCCTGTCCGAGCGGGACCTCGCGGGAGCCTTCCGTCCGAGGCCCGCCCAAGGAGAGCCGATGAGCTTTCATCGCATCGTGGGCCTTGTTGGAATCGTTTTCCTGGCGCTGGCCTCGCAAGCCGGGGCGCAGTTCGCCAACTCGTCCATCTCCGGCACCGTGACCGGAGCGGACGGTGCCGGTCTGCCGGGGGTCACGGTGACCGTGAAGAATCAGGCGAGCGGCCTGGTCCGCACGACGGCCACCGCCGACAACGGCACCTATGCCATCGCGGGCATCAAGCCCGGAGTCTACACGGTCGTCTTCGACCTGGAGGGCTTTCCCGGCGTCAGCCACAAGGATGTCGAGCTGCGGGTCGGCGAGGAGACCCGCCTCGGCGCCACCCTGAAGCTGGCGCAGGTCGAAGAGGCGATCACCGTCACCGGCGAAGCCCCGATCGTCGAGACGACGTCGAAGGAGATCGGCGGCACCCTCACCACCCAGGAGTTCCAGGACCTGCCGACGCAGAACCGCAGCTTCGCCCTGTTCGCGGCGCTGCTGCCGGGCATCACTCCGGTGCCCTCCACGGAGTCGACCTCCGGCGATACGATCTTCGCCAACGGCCAGGACGACAACAACAATTCCTTCAACGTCGACGGCGCCAACAACGACGACGACGTCATCGGCGCCCGCGCCGGGGCCCAGGTCCGCACGGCGATCGAATCGATCCAGGAGTTCCAGGTCCTCACCAGCCAGTTCGACGCCGAGTTCGGCCGCTCCACGGGCGCCGTGCTCAACGCCGTGACCAAGAGCGGCGGCAACAGTTTCCACGGCTCCGCCTTCGGCTACTACCAGCGTTCGGATTGGAACGAGACGGACTTCTTCCTCAAGCGCGTGGGCCGGCAGCCCCCGACCTCCAAGTACGACTCGCTCGGCTTCACGCTCGGCGGACCGATCATTCCCGACAAGCTGCATTTCTTCGTCAGCTACGAGGACGACGTCGCCAATGCCGGGGTGGCCGGGATCTTCAGCACCCGCCCGGAGCTCAACTTCGCGACCACCGTGGACAACAAGATCAAGAACTACCTCGGCAAGATCGACTACCAGATCTCGGCGAACAACCATTTCGTCGGCCGCTACCTGCTCGAGAACTCGCCCCAGTTCAACCAGATCATCAACAATGGCAACTCCGTCGCCACCCTCGCCGCGGCGCGCGAGGAGGCCGACACCGACAGCAACTGGATCGGCACGCTCGACTCCGTCCTCGGCAGCGTCGGGCTCAACGAGGCCCGGGTCTCCTTCACCAAGGAGGACGTGGCCTTCGCCAACCCCGCCTTCAACGGCCACGGCAAGAGCTTCGAGGCGCAGCGCAACCAGGCCCCCGTCGAGATGCGCCCGACGATCCTCGACGGCGGCAGCGGGGTCGCCCAGGCCCGCGTCAACCGCTCGACGCAGCTCGACGACACCTTTTCCTACTTCCTGCCCTCCTGGCACGGCGAGCACCAGCTCAAGGCCGGCTTCCAGTACGCGAAGCGGCAGGAGATCTTCGGCGATTTCGGCACCGCCAACGGCCAGTTCAACTTCGACACCGACCGGCCGTTCAACGCGAGCGATCTTTCGACCTATCCGACCTTCTTCAGCGTGCGGGTCAAGGGCGGGCTCGACACTCCCATTCCGGACAACCGGACCCTGGGCGTGTTCCTCCAGGACGCCTGGCGCCTCAACCGGCTGACGCTCAGCCTCGGCCTGCGCTACGACAAGGAGGACATCACCCACGACAACAACAACTACGCCCCGCGCCTGGGCTTCGCCTGGGACGTGGCCGGCAACGGCAAGACGGTGGTCCGCGGCGGCTTCGGGCGGTTCTATGATCGTTTCCAGTACGGGTTCTATCAGGATTTCTTCCAGGATGCGATCACGATCACCCAGGGGTTCCTCGTCCGCTTCCCGGACGCCGGCATCAATCAGCAGTTGTTCTTCGACCTCGCCAAGAAGAACGGGATCACGACGCTGGCCGGCCTGCGCGACCTCCTCGTGCGGCAGCTCGACAGCGGCGCTGGCACGATCCTCAATACCGCTCCCACGGTCGACAACCCGAATCGCACGCAGGCCTACGTCGACTCCACGAGCCTCGGCGCCGAACGCGAGCTCATGCCCGGCCTCTCGCTCGCCCTCGACTACATTCACAACGAGAATAAGGACACCCTGCTGCTGGTAGACCTCAATCCGTTCTCGCAGTCGCAGGGCGGCCGGCCGAACATCAGCATCGTCAACGGCAAGCCGACGACTCTCGGCAGCATCTCCTCCTACGTCAACGCCGGCAAGAGCAAATACGACACGCTGCAGCTCGCCCTCAAAAAGCGCTTCGCCAACGGTTACGGTGGGCGTCTCTCCTACACCTACTCCAGGTCTTCGGGCAACTACGGCAACGCCGGCGCGGGCACCGCGTCGGCCTACTTCCAGACCCGCACCGCGAGCGGCTACAATTTCGACACCGGTCAATGGATCGGCACGCCGCTCGACCTCAACCTCAACGATCCGCGCAACGACGGCCAGCCCGTCAACTGGCTGCGCAGGCACAACCTGGTCCTGTCGGGCAGCTACCAGGTCCCGCACACCGCCTGGCGGACCGCCCGCGGTCTCACCATGTCGGGGATCTTCACCTATCTCTCCGGTGATCGCACGACGATCGTCACCAACACGCGTCTCGACAACGGCAACCGCGCCCCGGCGCCCGCCGGCTCGTACAGCGCCTCGCCGCCATCCGACATCGGCCTCGGCGGGTTGAGCTTCGACGGCAAGCTGTTCGGCGCCGAGCAGCCGGACTTCAAGCGGCTCGACCTGGCGCTGCGCTACGACTTGCCGCTGGTGAGCGGGATCTCCGTGGCGCTCACCGGCGAGGTCTACAACGCCACCGGCGAGGTGAACTTCCTGAGCGTCGGCAACAACATCTCCGGCACCGCCGGGTTCCTGACCCCCAGCTCGACCTACAGCCCGGGGGCTCGCCAGTATCAGCTCGGAGTGCGGCTCGGCTTCTAGTCGTTTCTGGTACCGTAGGGGCGGCCCCATGTGGGGCCGCCGCTCGACGAATCTCTACATCTCATGAAACGAACCAGGATCCTGCTGCTGGCGGTCGCGACGCTCGCGGCAGCGTGCTTTGCGCGACCGGTCACCGCGGAAGAGCACGGTCATGACACAGCGCGGCTTCAGCTCGTCGAGGCCACGGTCTCGCAATTGCGGCACGCGATGAAGACGGGGCTCATCACGCCTGAGCAGCTCGTGCGCATGTACCGCGCGCGGATCGACGCCTACGACAAGACGGGACCGCGCGTGAACGCGTTCCTGTACGTGAACCCGAACGCCGAAGCCCAGGCGAGAGCGCTCGCCGGGCAGCTCGAGGGGGAACACTCCCGGCCGCTCTACGGCATCCCCATCCTGCTGAAGGACAACGTCGACACGGCGGACATGCCGACGACCGCCGGCTCGGTGGCGCTCGCCGGCTCCATTCCGCCTGACGACGCCTTCATCACGCGGAAGCTGCGGCAGGCGGGCGCGATCATCCTCGGCAAGGCCACGCTCACCGAGTTCGCGAACTTCATCGCGGTCGGCATGCCGACCGGCTACAGCTCGCTCGGCGGCTTCGGGCTCAACCCTTATGATCCGCGCGTGCTCCTGGGCGACGGCCGCCCGGTGCTGCAGACCGGCGGCTCGAGCTCAGGGCCGGGCATCGGGGTGAACGCGAACCTCGTCACGCTCGCCGTCGGCACCGAGACCTCCGGGTCGATCCTCAGCCCGGCGAGCGCCAACGGCGTGGTCGGCATCAAGCCCACCCTGGGGCTGGTCAGCCGCGACGGCATCATCCCGATCACGGCGGACCAGGACACCGCCGGCCCCATCGCGCGGACCGTCACGGATGCGGCCCTCCTGCTCGGCGTCCTCGCCGGGTACGATCCTTCGGACCCCGCGACGGCCGCGTGCCTCACCCCCGGCCACTGCTTCAGCGACTACACGCTTTTTCTCGACAAGAAGGCGCTCAAGGGTGCTCGCATCGCCGTGGCGACGCCCATTCCCTCGAACCGGGGCGCGATCATGAACGCAGCCATCGAGGTCCTGCGCGTTCTGGGAGCCCATGTCGAGCTCCTGCCGTCGCCGTTCCTGGTGCAGCCCGGAAGCTGTGTGAGCTACCCTCCCCCCGCCGGCTGCTCCACTGTTCTCATGTATGGCCAGAAGCACGACCTGAACGCGTATCTGGCGGCGACGCCTGGCGCACCCCGCAGGACGCTCGCCGAGATCGTCGCGTTCAACCGCGCCTACAAGCCGCCGATGAAGTACGGGCAGGCGATCTTCGAAGCGGCGCAGCAGCTCGACGTCACGCCCGGCAGCGCGGATACGCTGCGGTACCAAGCCGACCTCGCGGAGGACCGCGCGCGGTCACGGGGCGCGCTGGACGCCGTGTTCAAGGGGCTCGACGGCGTCAAGGGCACCGCGGACGATTTCGATGCGATCCTCTCCTCGGCGAACAACTTTGCCGGCGCTCCCGCGAAGGCGGGATATCCGAGCATCACCGTGCCCGGCGGATTCGTGCCGCCGGCTCCGCCCATCGAGAATCCGTTCCCGTCAGGAGTGACCTTCTCCGGTCCGGCCTTCTCCGAGCCGGCGTTGATCGGCTTCGCTTATGCGTTCGAGCAGGCGACTCTTTTTCGCCTGCCGCCAGCCAGCACGCCGCCGCTCCCGACCGACAGCATCTCGCGTCCGTAGTGTGCCGGCTCCGAGGCCCGGCCTACTTTCCGCCGCCGGATGCGTAGCGGCGGAAGAACGAGTCCGGTTTCCATGCCGGGCGGCTGTCCGCGTTGGCGACTTCGAGGAGGAGACGGCGCGTGATCTCCTCGTAGAGGGCGGCGGCGCCGAGGTCGACGGGCTGGCTCAGGTCGTCCGAAGGGGCGTGATAGCGCTTCGTGAGCCACTCCTTGAAAACCTTTTGTTCGGGCGTGCCGAGCTCGAAGCCGACGTCCATCTTGAGCGCCGGAACGCCATGGCGGATGAAGCTGTACTGATCGCTGCGGATGAAGCCGTTGCGCAGCGGCTCCGGGTCGGCGATGGCCTTGACGCCGAGGGATTGCGCGATGGCGACGGCGCGGTCGCCGAGGTCGGACTCGGCGAGCCCCTCCACCTTGAGGACCTTCAACGGAACGATCGGTAAAAACATATCCACGTTGACGTCCGCGACGATCGATTTCGGATCGACGGTGGGATGCGCGGCAAAATACTTCGAGCCCAGCAGACCTTTCTCTTCCGCGGTGACGAAGGCGAAGAGGATCGAGCGCCGCGGCTTCTCCGAGGACTTCGCCGCCAGGCTGGCGGCCATGTCCAGCAGCAGCGCGCTGCCGGAGCCGTCGTCCATGGCGCCGTTGTAGATGCGATCGCCGTCGATGGGCTCGCCGATGCCGACGTGGTCGACGTGCGCGGAGAGGACGACGACCTCCCCCTTGAGGGCCGGGTCGGTCCCCGGGAGCCTGGCGACGACGTTGGCCGACTCGACCTCGGTGCGCTTCACACTGGCGCGCGCCTTGAGCGACGCGGTGAGCGGAAAGTGCGGCAGCGGCTTGCGGTCCTTGCCGAGCCCGGCGATCTCCGCGAAGGTGTGGCCGGAGCCGGCGAAGAGCTTCTCGGCCTGCGCGGGATTGAAGGTCAGGGACATCGCGAGACCCTTGGTCTCGTTGAACTCGGCAGCGGCGAGGTCCATGGAGGCATGGGCGCGGTTGAGCGACATCCGCGACCACGGGATGTCCATGGAGGCAGGGTTCGGGATGGAGATGATGCCGACCGCGCCGGCGGCGCCGAGCGCCTTCCAGCGCTCGCCGGGGGTCTGGTAGTGCGAGGCGAGAGGGCCGGGAACGTCCGCCGGCGAGCCGGCGAGGAACACGGCGATCTTGCCGTGCAGGTCGAGGCCGGCGAAATCGTCGTAGCCGTTCTCCGGGATCCGCAGCCCGTAGCTGGCGAAGACGAGCGGCGCCGTGACCTCCCCGGCGGCGAGCTCGGCGCGGGTATTGAAGAAGGCGTCCTCGCCGAGGACGAGCGGCTCGGCCTTGCCGTCGCGGACCAGCGCGGCCGAGGAATCCTTCTCGTCGATCTGGCGCTGGATGAGCTTGACGGGTTGATAGAAGCCGTTGGTGCCGGCCGGCTGCAGACCGGCCTGGGTGAGCTGCTTGACAATGTAGGCTTGGGCCTTGCGCAGACCGGCGCTACCCGTCTCGCGGCCTTCCATGCCGTCGTCGGCGAGGACCTTGACATGGTTCCACCACGTCTGGCCGTCGAAGTGCTGCGGGGCGGGCTGGGCGGCGAGAAGGCTCGCCGCCAGCCCGGGGGCCACGGCCAAACACGACAGGATCCGGCGCATAACAAGGTCCTCCCATCAAGGTAGGCTCGACCCGGGGAGCATACCAGATCCCCTCGGCGTGTCCTCGAGGCGTTGGGATTATGGGCCACCGTCGAGCGAGACGCTGGTGACGTAGAAATGCGCGTCGCTGTGGATCACGTTTGCGACGGTGAGCACCTCGATCTGGTGGCCGTGCAGGTCGCCGGTGAAGCTCGCGGTGAAGAGACGGCACGACGGCGAGCCGGTGGCGGTGTATGTCGACGATATGACGAGGTCGGCCGCGGCCGTGACGTCATAGACCTTTACGAAGAAGGTATCCGCCCCGTGCGTGTTCGCGCTGGGGTCGGCCTCGAGGTTGAAGCCGAGCGTCCAATGCGTGCCGGTCTGACCGTTCGGAATCGTGACGAACTGCCAGGCGAAAGACTGCGCGCCGGCGTTGTAGCCGAGGGTGAGATAGCTCGGGAATAGGTTGCACATCTTCGTGCCGCCCGAGGTCGTGACGCTCGTCCCGCCGGTGTAGCTCCAGGCGCACCCTTCGCTGAAGTCAAAGTTGTAGAGGTACTGCGTGGAGTTGCAGCCGCCGAAGCCGGTGCACTGGCCCCCCTGGGAGCAGGCGAGTGCGCCGGCGGCGGAGAGCGAGGCGAGTAGCACGGCGAAGACGAAAGAGTGAAACAGACGCTTGGTCATCGATCCTCCTGGCAATGGAGTGAGTGAACGTTGTCGAGCCATGACTCGCTCGTTTGGGAAAATCGCACCTTCCGGAGGGTGCTCTACTCTCCAATGCGAGGATGGCCGAAAGAAACCGTCAGAGGCCGCCGTCGATCGAGCGGCTCTTCCAGGAGGCCGGCCAACGTCCGCGCCGGCGGCTCATTCAGGCTCTCAAGATGAAGGGAAACCCTTCTTACGCAGCACGCGGCCGAGCAGGTCCTCGACGTTGGCGGCTGGCAGGCCGAGGCTACGGACCAGTTGCTCCAGGTTGGACGCGGAGGTACTGGTGTGGGACGCGTTCTCCAGCGCGGCCACGAGGTTCCGTTCCAGGAAGTCGAGACGGGGCTCTTCCCCGGTGGCTCTCCTCCGGGGAGAAGGAGAGGGAGGCGGACCGTCCGGCCCTTCGCTCTCGTTGAGCCTCCCGGCCTGCCTCCCCTTTCAGATGGACCGCGCCCCTTCATGGGGCTATCCCGTTTCTTCACCAGGAGATGCGATTTCCCAGAAACATGTCGTCAAGCAAGATGAGCCGGACGTCCGCGACCCCGAAGAGGGCTCGCCCACGGAGTTCGCAAATCGCAAGGAGCACGCGCGCAAGAGCGGCATGTTTCATAAAGCCTCTACGCTCACGCCAGTTCCTCCAGGCAGCCCGTCCGCGCTCAGGGCGAGCAACTGAACGCCGAGGTGTCCTGGATCGGCGCGAAGGCAGTGCCGGGCGGGTTGCGGTAGGTCCGCATCGCCCCGGTCTGCGTATCGGTCACCAGGATGGTCACCTGGACGTTGGTGAGCCCGCCGGCGAAGAACCAGTAGTGACCTCCCAGGTCGCACCCATCGAGCACCTTGAGGGCCACTTCGATATTCGAGGGGGCAAAGAACCAGAGCAGTCCGCTGTCGCCCGCCGGCACCGCCTGAGCCTGGCCCGCGTTGCCGTTGCCGGCATCGAAAGTGGCCGTGACCTTGAACCGGCCGCTCGCGAAGCAGAGCGTGCGGGCGTCGGGGATGCAACCGCCGGGCGGGCGCGGTTCCAGGATCACGTCGTCAAAGCTGGCCTGGAAGCGGCCCCCGGCGTTCGGGGCCAGGTAGGCCGACACCAGGACGGAGGGCCCGAAGGGGACGATCGTCGCGGTCGTCTCGGTCCACCGGTCGAACGCGGTGACAGGGGGCGTCTGGACGAAGGCCGAGGGCGGAGGAGGCCCCGAGCACCCCGGGGCCGGATAGGGGACCGCGATGAAGAAGGCGCTGCCGGAGGTGGCCTGGCCTGACGGGAGGAGGATCTTGCCGCCGAAGACGTAGGGCGCGCCGGGCGTGACCTCGACGCACTGCGAGACGGTCGGAACGAGCCCGGTGACCACCGGCCCCTGCCAGACGGCCCTGGCCGAGCCGGACGTGGGCGAGCCGTCCGCATCCCGCGTGCCGTCCCAGGAGACGGTGACACCCTCGATCGTCTGCCAGCCGTTGAGGCTGGTGTCGAAGTTGGGATTCACGAGCAGGTTCTGAGCCGACGCCGAGGCGGTCAGGCCCGCGAGCAGGGAGGTGAGCGCAACGAACAGGGCGAAGCGGGTAGTCACCGGTTCTCCTTTCTCCAGCAAGTCTCCAGCAAAACGCGGCTATGCTACTCCGGCATATTGAAAAGCGCAAGGCCCACGGCGGCCCACCTCGCCCGCTCGCAGAAGTGTTCAGGATTCTTGAATCACCGGACGGGAGCGCAGAGCATCCCGGGCACACGCCAGCTCGTAGGCCCTTTGCGGCGGCACCGGCACGACGGCACCCAATCCCGAAGGGCTGGCTTCGACCTCGATCGCGAACTCGCGGGTGGCCTCCAGCAGCACGATCCACGTCCTGCCACCGCGGACCTGGCGATCCACTTGGACGTAGTTGCCGAACGGACCGTCGCGCAGGGCGAGGAGCGCGTCCGTGCCTTCGACGTCTCCGCGTCCGCGCCAGCGCTCGAAGAGCCGGAGCGCCTCCGGGGGAACGGAGTAATCCTCGGGCCGGAACGGGGGACGCACCCAGACCGGCCCTGCTGGCGTGTCACGGCGGACGAGCGCCATCAGCCGCCCGCGGCCGTCACCCGCGCCGCCGCCTGCTGAATGAGCCCGCCATAGTAGGCGCGGTCCGCGGCGGACAGCCGGGGAGAGAGGAACCAGCCGTTGGTGACGGTGCCGTTCGGGAGGGTGACCTTGACGTAGCGCGCGATCAGCGTCTCCCTGCCGTCGAGGGAACGGCGGAGGAGCACGTCTCCCCGGGCCAGCGGCGTGGGCACGGTCATCACGTCTTCCTCGTTGACGTGGAGCGGATAGATCGCGTCCTCGGCATCCGTGGTTTCGAGGGTCAGAAGGCCGATGTCGTCGGACATTCCGAGGCCGGTGTAGGGGTTGGCCTGACCCTGGCGGTTCATCTCGAACGAGCGGTTGTCCAGGGTGGAATCGTGAGCGTGGACATAGTCGTTGAGGTCCCGGGCCAGCGGGATCTTCGCATCGGTCGCTCCCTGCGCTGACATAGCGTGGCGGATGGAGTGCAGTCCGTGCAGGCGGACCTCCTGAGAGACCTGGCGGCGGAAAGGGAGAGAGTTGGCGTCGGTGAACTGCCCGGTGGCGGTCGTCTCGAAGTCGAGCCCGAGGGCGCCGATCGTCTCGCCCGCGTCGAGTCCCTGGGTATTGCGCTCCAGCCCTACGAAACCGCGGACCGTGTTGGTGGTCACCACGACCGGGGCGCTCGGCGAGCCGACCACCGTGCGGCCATAGAGGAAACCGCCGACATCCGAATTCGGGATGAACTTGCGGATGACGGCGCCCGCGTGCATGTCGTCGTCCAGAACCGCGTGCATCTTGGCCAGCGCGGCGGTCTGGCCGGCGGTCAGCGGCGGGCGTAACGAGCCATCCGGATTGAGCTCGCCGCTTTCGAACGCCGGATCGGTGACGGTCGTCTGCGCATCGTGGCCGATGGAATTGTAGAGAGCGGCGAGCTCGGCCGACGTCAGGAAGCAGGGGAGAAGCTTCGCAGGGACGGTGAACTGCCGCTGCGCGGCGGTGGGCAGCGGCTTGCCGCTGACCGGGCACAGATTCGGGTTCCCCGCGTAGGCCGCGGGGATGGAGAGCAGGACAAAAAGGGAGAGGATGAACGTCCGGACGAGCGCAGCAGTTTTCATAACTCGATAATATAGCGATGGCACTTGCCGGTGGCAAGAGGGACGCTGGAGATGACCTTGGCACCTTGTGCCGCTGGGCCTCCCAATACGGTTTGTTCAGAAACGCCGATCAGAGCCGCACCCTCCAGTGGCTAGGGACAGTGCCGGATGAGTCCGGCTTGAAGCCCCGTTATGGGGCGCTGCCCCTAGCCAACCGGTTCATCGCCGGGCTGGCGGCCTTGGCTATTAGACGTCACAAGTCCTGGCGGTATAGACCACGTAGGGGGTCTGCGTACCCGTCATGGTAATGACGCAAGGGCAGGCGACGGTCTTCTGGCCGACCTGAACCGTATGGCTTGGAGAAGAATAGTACCGGTAGATGCCGATAGGGAGGCAGGCATGGGCGGCGGTCGGGCTCATGGAGGCCAGGGCCAGAACCGTGAGAACGATCGCCAGAGCGGCCATCAGCATACGTTTCGACTTCATGACACTCTCCTTTCGCGAGTGGGGGCAGTCAGGTCCCCCCACTTGGGTTGGTGCGTGGAAGCCGCGAAAGAGGGCCGGGCCTGAACGGAGTGCCCTCTGGAATGCTCACCCGCTCGCCTGGGGGAGAAGCGTGCCCAGACCAAGGCGATCTGGGGCTTCAGATTCCGCGGCGCCGAACCCGAGTTTCTCGTTCTCCACAGAGAAGCCTCCATCAGAGTCACCCGGCCTCATTCGTTGTCTACATAGATCACGAGTGAAAATAGTTGTAAGATGCGAGCGAGTTTTTCCGTCTTTAGAGGGTATGGCCAGAAAACTTCGCTTCATCCCCGACCCTCACACCCTCGTCTCCATCACCGGCCGGACCGTCCAGGGACGCTTCCTGTTCAAGCCCGGCCCTGTCTTCAACGACCACTTCCTCGGCATCCTCGGCCGCGCCCAGCGGCGCCACAACCTCACCCTTGTCGCGTTTTCGGTGCTTTCCAATCATTTTCACATTCTGGCTGTCCCCGAAAGCGCGCGCCAACTCGCGGCCTTCATGCGCGACTTCAAATCCAAACTGGCGCGCGAGGTCAACCGCCTCGTTGGCTGGAGCGGACCGGTCTTCGAGCGCCGCTACGAGATGACCGTGGTGACCGACGAAGAACGGGCCCAGATCGAGCGACTCTCGTATGTGCTCGCACAGTCCGTCAAGGAGGGCCTTGTCGAACGGGTCAGCCAGTGGCCCGGCGTGCATTCCGCGGGAGCCTTGATCGACGGCACGCCGCTCGTGGGGCACTGGTTCGACCGCACCCGGGAGTACGCGGCCCGCAATCAGAGGGAAGAGATCACCCGACTCCAGTTCGCCACGGAAGAAGCCGTGATCCTTTCCCCGCTCCCCTGCTGGGCGCATCTGCCACTCGCGACCTATCGCGCGCGCATCGCCGGCTTGGTGGAAGACATCGAGGCCGAGGCCGCCCTCGCCAGGAGCCTCCAAGGCGAGCCCGTACTGGGGGTGGAGGCGATTCTGGCGAAGGACCCGCAACATCGGCCCGCCTCGATCGCCAGCTCGCCGGCGCCGCGCGTCCACGCGGCCACCAAGGCAGCACGCAAAGCTTTCTATGACGCCTACGCCTGGTTCGTGGCCGCCTTCCGTCAAGCCGCCGAGAAACTGCGGCAAGGAGACCGCAACGCGTCCTTCCCCAGCGGCAGCTTCCCGCCTGCCCTGCCGTTCGTAGCGGGGTAATCCGCTCGCTTCGCTCTTTGCCAGCCGCACCGCCCGCCGGAGGGCCAGCTTTTCGAGTTGCCAACTCGTAAGGGGGGAAGGTGTGTCCAGGCAGACCGTTGCGACTCCTCGAACAGACATTCGGACCTGCATCTCATAGCTCAGTATCTATGAGATGAGGCAAACTCTGGCGGCCGAGGCGCTGACCTTTAAGGATACCCTGGCACCTGTCCAAGGATACCCTGGCACCTGTCCTGCAGCGGCCGAGGCGCTGACCTTTAAGGATACCCTGGCACCTGTCCTGCCGTGTAGGCTCCTGGTTAGGCTCTGGGCTGGACACACCGATTCCACCTAAGACTCCTCAGATCCGACGCTCAGTACAACCCGTCCAGTCACCTTTCCCTCCTCAACCGCCTCGTGAGCCTCGGCGATTAACTCTAATGGAAAACGAGCTCCAATCTCGAAGCCTTGCCAGCCACTCTCTAAAGTGTCGTTCAGTGCGCGTGCCGCAGCTAACTTGGCCTCGGCTGGAAAGTCATCGCTCCCGAGGAAGAACAGGCGAATATTCTTGAACAGGAGCAGCCAGAACGGTATGGCCGGCGTCGGGTCCCCGGTAGCGTACGCCGCGATCGAGCCGTCCAGCCGCAGTAAGGGTTCGTCGACCCAGATATTCCGATCGAACGCCACCTCGACGATGTGATCGACGCCTTGGGGCGCATGAGCGTGGACGAGCTCGATAATTCCTTCGGTGCTGTGGCCGCTCGTATCGATGACACGGTGGGCCCCTGCCCGTTGTGCCACCGACTTATCACGCTCGGAGCGCACCGTAGCGATCACGGAGGCCCCTGCCCGGGTGGCGAGGGCGACCGCGCACTGTCCGACCGCGCCGCCCCCCCCTTGCACGAGGACCGCACGCCCCTCTACAGGTCCGGCTACATGCACTGCGCGATGAGCGGTGATGCCGGGGATCCCTAGGCATGCACCCTGCTCGAACGAGATGCTATCCAGGAGGTGGACCGCCTGTACGGCGGGGACGACGACGTATTCAGCGGCTGTACCAAACGGATGGTAGGACTGAGCGCCGAAGCACCATACACGCTCACCCAGGCGTGACGTAGAAACGCCCTCGCCGACCTCATCGACCACGCCGGCCCCGTCGCTATGGGGGATTACACGAGGGAACGGCATCCCGACGCCGAACGCATCCTGGCGCTTCTTCACGTCGCCGGGATTGATACCGGATGCCGCAACGCGGATGCGGACCTCCCCCGAGCCAGCCTTGGGGGCAGCCATCTCGCCTACAACCAGGACGCTCGCTGGGGCGCCCTGTCGCTCGTACCAAGCAGCTTTCATAGAATGTCAAATAGTGGAATGAAGACACCTAACGCCGCAGAAGGTGAGCGAGCGGGAACCGCGCAGTTTGCGGTTTCCGTCCGCTCGACCGAAAGGGTTGGCCGCCCCGCTCCCTTACACACCGGAAACTTTCTCGATACTCGTGCAGACCGTGGCCTCCCCCACCACCGCAAGCCTCCGGGCCGCGCGGCCTCCGGGATTCCGCAGGAGGTCCGACAAGATGTTGGTGTCCAGGAGGTAGCGGAAATCGACCATCTCAGAGGTTCACGTCCTCGATCGGCTCGAGGTCATCGACGTTTGGAAATTCCTCCTCCAGAGGAGCCCAGGTGGACAAGAGCTCCAGGAGACCGGGGCGGGGAATCGGCTCGACGATCAGCCGATTCCCCTCTTTGCGGAGCAGAGCCTCGCTGCCGGGGAGCTCGAGGTCTCGCGGTATGCCCACTGCCTGGTTGCGCCCGTTTCGGAACAGGCGCACGATTCGCTCGGTCTGCACGTTGTCCTCCCGGCCGCTGGGGCGGCCTGTATCAGAGCATAGGCTAGCACGGCCTCTCGTCCATATCCCCGGACAACGCCTCGTATCCACAGATACGGCCCATATCCAGAGACAACGAGCCATATCCCGGGACAACGGCCCATATCTCCAGACAACGCGCCGTATCCCGGGACAACGGGCCGTATCCACAGATATGGCCCATGTCTGCGGACAACGGCTTGTATCCCGAGACAACGCCCCGTATCTGCAGATATGCCCCGTATCCCGGGACAACGGCCTGTATCTCGGGACGACGGCTCGTATCCGGCGGCGACGGGCTGTCATCTCCAGATACGCCTCGTATCCGGAGACGATGGCGGCAATGGGCTGGCGCTCTGGTCGGGTGGACAAAAAAGAGGGGGACGTGCCGGAGCACGTCCCCCGAAGTGAAAACCCGGGCAACTACTTGGTGGCGGTACCGGCGGGAACCGGCGGGGGCGGGGTGGTGGACGGCGGCGGCGTCCCGGGCGTCTTCGCCTTGCGGGTGCGGCCGCGGAACGGCTGCACCCCGAACTCGGCGACCTTCTCGGCCCGGATGCCGTAGTGCTGCTTGATCGCCGAGCGCAACAGTGTCGCCAGCCTGTTCCCCTCGGTAATCACCGCCCGGAGCTGCTTCGACATCTCCTGCTTATTGGCGATGAGGCCGGCCTGCTGCTTGCCGATGTCCACCGCCTTGTCGAACTGTGTCGCGAGCTGCGCCCGCAACGGCTCCAGATGGGCCAGGTCGGCGCTGTTCGCCGCCATCGTGGCGAGCAGCCCACCCCAGTCACCCTTCTTTCCTGCGTCCGTCGTCTCCTTCGACATTGTCCTACTCCTTTCTGAGCCTTTCGGGCTCAAACATCCGGCACCGATAGTGGGCCGGAATTCCAATCTCCCCCAAAGGCCCCCGCGCCGCCCGCTGGTGTCGGTCCGGGATGGGAACGGCGGCGTTGGGGGTGCTGCACTGACGATGTGCATACGTTGCCTGAGTCTTGGCGTCTTGTCAAGAGGTCAGATTGAGAATCTTGACAGCGGGTCGCAGCAGTGAGACGATACGTGCATACGGAGGAGGGCTTGAGATGCCGGCAGGACGCGAGGGTCAGGCGCGACGCAAGGAGGCCATCCGGGAGATCCTGATGGGGACGGAGAAGGTGGAGGAGCAGAAGGATCTCGTGGAGAAGCTGCGGGAGATGGGGATCCAGGCGACGCAGTCGAGCGTCAGCCGCGATCTGCGGGACCTCGGAGCGGTACGGTCCAAGGGGTATTACATGATCCCCTCGTGGTCGGACGAGGAGGAATCGCCGTTCCGCAGGGTCACCGACTTCATCCGGTCGGTCAAACCGGCCGGGCCCTATCAGATTCTGCTCGTCACCGACCCGGGCGCGGCGGGTGTCGTGGCGCAGGCGATCGACGCGGCGGAATGGGAGGACATCGTGGGCACGCTCGCCGGCGACAACTCGGTGCTCATCCTCACGGAGAACTCCTTTTTTCAGAAGCTGTTGTACGACCGGCTGAAGTATTACCTGCAGGAGGAGCGGGAGGAGGAGTGAGCCCTGGGAAGACAGGGACGGCAGAGACATCAGGGACGACAGAGACGAGAAAGCTTCGTGCTCGGCGATGTCCTCTGGTGTCCCTGGAGTCCTTGCAGTCCCTGGTGTCCCTTGTTTTCCTGGCGCTGGCCCCACTACCCCATGAAGCCCAGGTCCGGGGTGCCGAACCTGCCGAGGTTGGGCAGCACGAGCGGCAGGTCGCTGGTGGCCACTCCGAACCAGCGGGCGAGGGTCGCCGAGTATTCGTCCACGGAGGTGGTGGGGATCCAGCGGCCGTCGCCGGCGTCGTTCGGGCCGTTGACGGCGAGGGTGGGGAGCTGGCCGTAGAGCTGGCCGCCACGCACGGCGCCGCCGAGGACGAAGTGGTGGCTGCCCCAGCCGTGGTCGGAGCCCGTGCCGTTGGGGACGTAGGTGCGGCCGAAGTCGGAGGCGGTGAAGGCGGTCACCGTGTCGGCGATGCGCAGCTCGGTCATCGCGGCGTCGAAGGCGGTGAGGGCGCCGTCGAGCTCGGCGAGCAAGTCGGCCTGGGTACCGTCCAGCGAGGTCGTCCCGACCTGGCCGCCGTGCGTGTCGTAGCCCTGGGCGGCGCAGAAGAAGACCTGCCGGCGCAGCCCCAGCGCTTCGCGCACCGAGACGAGCTTCGCGATCATCTGGAGCTGCTGCCCGAGGTCGGTCGTGGGGAACTGGGTGGTGATCGCCGGCGCTCCGGCCAGGGCGCCCGAGAGCAGCTCCTGGTTGGCGAGGGCGCGGTTGAAGATGCCGCTATAGCCGCGCTCGAAGAGATTGCTGTAACTCCGTCCGAGCAGGCTGCGGACGGCGTTCGAGGCGGCGTCGGGGCCCTGGCTCGCGGGGACGTAGGTGGTCAGGCCCACCGGCCCCTGGGACGACACCTGGTACTGGGTGACGACGTTGCCGACCTGGAAGGTGTTGGTGCCCGCCACCGAGATGGACATCGAGATGCGGGCGTTCTCGTTGAGCGAGTGGAGCAGGTCCGCCGTGCGTCCGCCCCAGCCGGTGCGCGCCGGCTGGTCGGGCACCGAGGTCTGCCAGTGCACGGTCTGGTCGCTGTGGGAGAAGAGCTGGGGCGGCACCGCCACGCTGTGATTCAGGTACTCGTCCCGGGTGAGCGGCGCCAGCAGCGGCCCGACGTTGGCGACCACCGCGGCCTTGCCGGTGTTGAACAGGCCCTGGACCCCCTTGAGGCTGGGGTGGAGGCCCCACTGCCGCGAGTCGCCCGGCGGCGGCACCAGCGGATGCAGCGGCAGCAGCGCGCTCTGCGGCAGCGCCAGGGCGTCGCGCGTCGCGGCGTACTTCGCGTAGTCGGCGGCGAGGGTCGGCACGATGACGTTGTTGGCGTCGTTGCCGCCGTAGAGGAAAATGCAGACGAGGGACTTGCTGTCGACCAGCGGCGCCGCGGCGGCGATGCGCTGCAGGTCGAAGATGGTATTGCCCAGGGCGGTCATGCCCACCGCGGCGCAGGCGGTCTGGCGGAGGAACTGGCGGCGCGTCGTACCATGAATTTCGGTCATCTTGATCTCCTTGATCTCCTTCATGGGCCACCTCCTACTTCTGCACCACGGATTCGGGAGTCAGGCTGGCGAGCCACAGCAGCGTCAGCACGCGCTGGTCGGCCTGACGGGGAAAGTCGGGATCGGCGAGGGCGGTGCGCAGGGTGGCGCGCGTCGGGTCGGACATGGCGCCGGCGAAGAGCAGCAGGTTGACGCGGTCGAGGAGGGCCTCGTCGGTGGCCACCTGCGGCGGCTGGAAGGGCTTCAGGTCGAGCATCAGCGGTCCGGTCGTGCCGCCGCTGCCGAACAGGGCGCGATAGACGTTGGCGGCGCCGACGACGGTGGTCTCGGTGGCGATCTGGAACTCCGGCGAGACGAGGCCGGCCTGCGCGATCTCCCCCGGCAACGCGTAGCCGGGCTCGAAGAAGTTGAACACCGTGGGCGCGCGGAGGGGAATCTGCCCCATGCCGAGCCCCTGCCGGTCGATGTTGAGGTTCCACCGCCCGCTGCGCGGATGGGCGTCGAGGGTGCGCAGCGTCCCCAGGAAGCGCACCACCGGCTCGCGCAGGTGCCCGTCGTCCGGCCGGGTGGCGACCTGCGGCGCCCGCGCCTCGTAGTCGAGGAGGACGGCGCGCAGCACCGCCTTCAGGTCCCCACGCACGCGCGACCCGTTGTCGGCGAACGCCTGGCCGCAGCGGTAGACGTACGCCGGGCTGGGGTTGCTGGTCACCAGCCGCTGGATCAGGAAGTGGCAGAAGAAGGGGCCGACGTTGGGGTGATGGAAGATCATGTCGAGCCCCTGCTCGAGGTCGGCCTGCGCGGTCTGGCCCGCCGGCAGGACGGCGCCGTCGAGCAGCCGCTTGGCGTCGAGGTCGTGATACGTCGCCCAGGCCTGCATCGGGATGCGGTAGTTGCGGACCGGGCGGAAGAAGACTCTGGGGTCGCGCTGGTTCTGGCCGCCGAACGTCCAGCCGCTGAAGGCCCGCGCGAACGCCTTCACCTCGTCCTGGTCGTAGGTCGGGATCGGCTGGTTGCCGTTGTCCAGGTGGAGGGTGCCGTCGGGATGGAGCTCGTAGAGGCCGATGGAGAAGAGCTGCTGGATCTCGCGGGCGTAGTTCTCGTTGGGGAGGACGCCCAGCGAGGGGATCGACTTGCTGCTCCCCGCCATGTCGAGGTACTTCCCCATGGTGGGGCTGAGCGTGATTGCTCCCAGCAGGTCGCGGAAGTTGCCGAAGGCGCGCTGCCCCAGCAGGTCGAGATAGGCCGCCAGGCTCGCTGGGTCTTTGCGTAGGTCGGCGTCGCGGTCGGAGACGACGAAGAATTCGGCGAGCGCGAAGACCATGCGCTGGCGGAGCTGGTCGGGTCCCTGGACGGCCTGGCTGAAGTAGGACTCCCGCACCAGTTCGGTCACGGGGTCCACGCCCGGCGCCTGGTGGGAGACCAGCTCGTCGTAGGTCGCGAGGTGAGAGGCCGCGGGCATCGCGAGCTGCTCGTTCAGCCAGCTCGCGAAGCCCTTCTGCTGGAGGGCCTCGACCTCGCCCGGCCGCGGCCCGTAGGTCGCCTGGAGGAGGAAGCGGGCGGCGTCCGCCTGGGTCGGGGGACCCGGTGGGAGGGTCGGCGGCGGGGGCGGGGGCGTGAAGCTCTGGCTGCCGTTCGTCTGGCGGAAGAAGCCCTTGATCTCCCCGGCCGGGAAGGCCGCCGTGTGGAGGTTGAGGTAGCACTGCCCGCCGTGCAGCGCGGCGAGGATCGCCGCCGTGTCGAAGGCTCCCGCCGGCTGGATCCGCCAGACCCGTGAGCCGTCGGCCTGGGGCGGCGTGGTGTCGATGTCGAAGAGGATGGTGCCGTCCGGGCCGTGGACGTGCTCGCTGGTGATCGGACCGGTGAGGCCGGAGAAGGAGAAGCGCAGGATCGCGGCGGTCTGGTCCTTCGTCAGGGTCAGGGTCGAGGAGCCGGCGCCGCTGCTCGGGGCGCCGGCCTGCGGGGTGAGCGAGGCGAGGAAGAGCGTGCCGCCGGCTTCGGAGGGCGGCGGCGGCGGCCCCGCGTTGACGGTGTAGACGCCGGCGGTGACGGCGCTCGCCGGGAGACCTTTCTTGTAGACGAATGCCTTGAGGGTCGTCGGCTTGGCGGCGGCGGCGAGTTGGATCGGGCCCTTGTAGACGGGGCTCTTCTTGCGCGACGGGCTGGAGCCGTCGGTGGTGTAGTAGATCGTGGCGCCGGTCGTGGCGGAGGTGATCGTGAGGGTGAGCGGCCCCGGGTAGGTCCCCGGCGGGGGGGCGAAGACCGGGGCCGCGGCGACCGCTGCCGCCCTGGCCGGCGCGGCCTCCTGCGCCAGCACAGGGAGGGCCGCCATTGCCGCGATGGCCGCAATGGCCATCCAGAGAAGAACCGACAGCATCGCTCCAACTCGTCGTCTCATCATCGTGCGCCTCCGATCTCGTTGCGCCAGTCCGGGTGCTGCTGGGTAGTGTAACCAGCGGAGGGGGAATTTCCTGCGGGGAAAAATCGAAGAGAAGGAATAAGCCGGAAAGAAGGAGGAAGTGGCCGGCGGGACGCCGGCGGTCCCAGGGGGCCCGGAGGCATAGGCGTTAACCTGTCTTAGGGTAGGGGCGGGTCTGGACGGGCGGGAGGGGGCGCGACCCGCCCTGCAACGGCGAGATCGTCCCCACCAGGGCGGGTCGAGCCCCCAACCTGCCGGCCAGACCCGCCCCTACCCTAAGCATCTACATCAGGGGGTCGTAGAGGGGGAAGCGCTCGCAGAGAGCTCGCACTTTGGCTCGCACGCCTTCGTGGACCGCGGCGTCGTCGGGGGCGCGGAGGACTTCGGCGATGAAGTCTCCCACCTGGTCCATCTCGGGCTCGCGCATGCCGCGGGTGGTCAGGGCCGGGGTGCCGATGCGTACGCCGGAGGCCACCAGCGGCGGATTGGGATCGTAGGGGATGGTGTTCTTGTTCACCGTGATCCCCGCCGCCTCCAGCGACTTCTCGGCCACCTTGCCGGTGCTCCCCGCCTTGGTCACGTCGACCAGGAAGAGGTGGTTGTCCGTCCCTCCGGAGACGATGCGGAGGCCGTGCCCGGCGAGGCGCGCGGCCAGCGCCCGGGCGTTGGCCACGATCTGCTGCTGGTAGGCGCGGAACTCGGGCGTCAGCGCCTCCTTGAGGGCCACCGCCTTGGCGGCGACGATGTGCATCAGCGGTCCGCCCTGGATTCCGGGGAAGACGGCGCGGTCGAGGTCCTTGGCGAACGGCTCCCGGCACATCACCATGCCGGCCCGGGGGCCGCGCAGCGTCTTGTGGGTGGTGGTGGTGACGAAGTCGCAGTGCGGGATGGGCGAGGGGTGGACGCCCGCCGCCACCAGACCGGCGATGTGGGCGATGTCGGCCATCAGCAGGGCGCCCACTTGGTCGGCGATGGCGCGGAAGCGCGCGAAGTCGATCACCCGGCTGTAGGCCGAGGCGCCGCAGATGATCAGCTTCGGCCGCTCTTCCAGGGCCAGGCGCTCGGCCTGGTCATAGTCGATCGTCTCCATCTCCCGGTCCACGCCGTAGGCCACGACGCGGAAGTCGCGGCCGGAGTACGAGAGACGGTGGCCATGGGTGAGGTGGCCGCCGGAGGAGAGGTCCATGCCCATGAGCTTGTCGCCCGGCTTCAGGAAGCCGAAGTAGACCGCCATGTTGGCCGAGGTGCCGCTGTGCGGCTGGACGTTGACGTGCTCGGCGCCGAAGAGCTGCCTGGCGCGCTCGATGGCCAGCCGCTCCACCACGTCCACGAATTCGCAGCCGCCGTAGTAGCGCCGGCCGGGATAGCCCTCGGCGTACTTGTTCGTCATCACGCTGCCGGCCGCTTCCAGCACGGCGCGGCTGACGAAGTTCTCGGAGGCGATCAGCTCCAGGCCGAGGTTCTGGCGCGCGCGCTCGTCGGCGATGGCCTGATGGACCTCGGGGTCCACGGCTTTCAGGGAACGGTAATCGGACATGGGCGCCGGATCAGCTCTCTTTGGGCTCTTCCGGTCCAGGCTCGGCGGGCGCGGGCGCGGGCTCCGGGGCCTTCTTGACGGCCGGAGCCTTCTTGGCGGCCGGGGCCTTCTTGGCGGCGGGCTTCTTGGGGGCCTCGCCGGAGGGGGGTGGAGCGGGGGCGGCGCTGGCGCCGCCGTTCGCAGCGCTCTCGGCCGGAGCGGGCGGCACCTTCTTGGGCACGCGCTTGGAGCCCGTGGGCCGCTCCGCGCGGTGCTGGTCTTCCTGAGTCCGCTGCTTTTTCAGCCGCTTCGACCGGCGATGGCGCCGGCGCTTCAACTGCCGATCTTTCTCTCTCATGTCCTCTCCTTGGACTTGCCCCGGGCTCTCACGACACATCGATTCAGTGCTTTCCGGGCGGTGCCAGCTTGCCGTACCGCCGCCCGGGTGTCAAGGAAGACCCTGTCCTCCCCTGTCACAAGGGGATGTTGCCGTGCTTCTTCGGCGGCACGCTCGCCCGCTTGGCCCCGAGCTGCCGCAGCGCCCGCACGATCTCCGGCCGCGTGCGCCGCGGCTCGATGATGGCGTCGACGAAGCCGCGCTCGGCGGCGATGTAGGGGTTCGAGAACTTGGCGCGGTACTCCGCCACCTTCTCGGCCCGCACCCGGGAGGCGCCGCCGCCGGCCTCGTCGAGCTCCCGCCGGTAGAGGACGTTGACCGCCCCCTCCGGGCCCATCACCGCGATCTCCGCCGTCGGATAGGCGAAGTTGGCGTCGGTGCGCAGGTGCTTGCTCGACATGACGCAGTAGGCGCCGCCATAGGCCTTGCGGGTGATGACGGTGATCTTCGGCACCGTGGCCTCGGCGTAGGCGTAGAGCAGCTTCGCCCCATGCTTGATGATGCCGCCATATTCCTGGTTGGTCCCGGGGAGGAAGCCGGGGACGTCCTCGAAAGTGATCAGCGGGATGTTGAAGGCGTCGCAGAAGCGGACGAACCGCGCCCCCTTGAGCGAGGCGTCGATGTCCAGCACGCCCGCCAGCCAGGCCGGCTGGTTGGCCACGATGCCGACGCTGCGGTTGCCGATACGGGCGAAGCCCACCACGAGGTTGCGCGCGTAGCGGGCGTGCACTTCGAGGAACTTGCCATCGTCCACCACGGCGGCGATGAGCTGCTTGATGTCGTAGGGCTTGTTCGGGTCCTCGGGCACCAGGGTGTTGAGGGCCTCGGACTCGCGGTTCGGATCGTCGTCGCTCGCGCCCGGCGGCGGATCGTCGAGGTTGTTGCTGGGGAGGTAGGAGAGCAGCTCGCGGATGGCGGCGAGGCAGGCGGCGTCGCTCGCCACGGTGAAGTGGCAGACGCCGCTCTTCGCCGCGTGGGTCGAGGCGCCGCCCAGTTCCTCCTTGGTGACCTCCTCGTGGGTGACGGTGCGGATGACCTCCGGCCCGGTGACGAACATGTAGCTCGTCTCCTCGACCATGAAGATGAAGTCGGTGATGGCCGGCGAGTAGACGGCGCCGCCCGCGCACGGCCCCAGGATGGCGCTGATCTGGGGCACCACCCCGGAGGCCAGCGTGTTGCGCAGGAAGATGTCGGCGTAGCCGCCGAGGGAGGCGACCCCCTCCTGGATGCGGGCGCCGCCGGAGTCGTTGAGCCCGATGACCGGCGCGCCGTTCTCCACCGCGAGGTCCATGACCTTGCAGATCTTGGCGGCGTTGGTCTCGGAGAGCGAGCCGCCGAAGACGGTGAAGTCCTGGGCGAAGAGGTAGACCAGCCGGCCGTCCACCGTGCCATAGCCACAGACCACGCCGTCGCCGGGGATGGAGACCTTGTCCATGCCGAAATCGCGGCAGCGGTGGGTGACGAGGGCGTCGATCTCGACGAAGGAGCCGGCGTCGAGGAACAGCTCGACGCGCTCGCGGGCGGTCAGCTTGCCCGCGGCGTGCTGCCTGTCGATGCGCTCCTGCCCGCCGCCCAGCTCCGCCGCGGCCAGCCGGCGCTGCAGCTCTTCGATGCGTTCCGCTCGGCCGTGAGTCATGGCGGGGGATCTTATCGCAAGCGGGCCGCTCACCACCCCTCCCGGCCGCCCCTTCGGGGCGGGCCCTCACTCTCCCAACCCTCTCTCTCCCAGCCTCCCCCCCACCCGCCGGGAGAGAGAGGGCTAAGACAGCACCTCTTCTTGTCTTTCTTTCAGACTAACCACTCCCTCTTCTCCCGGCGGACGGGGGGGAGGCTGGGAGAAGAGGGCCGGGGTGATGAGGGTCTTG
>JAJKHS010000124.1 GCA_021154885.1 Thermoanaerobaculum sp. | reverse complement strand
TGCGCCGCCACCTGCGCGAACAGGGCTCCCAGGGTCGCCTCGCGCGGGTAGGCCGAGCCGGTGGCATTCCACTCGACAGTCATTTGATGCCGCTGCGCCGCAAGCAGCAGCGGCAGCGATTGAACCCGCGACTCAGGAGCCGCCAGAATGCCTTCCAGCAACACGCCGAAGCTCGACGCCAGCCGCTCGATCGTCGCATTCTGGAAGAGCTCCCGCTTGTACCACCAGCTCAGCACCAGGCCGTCCTCGGCCTCCATCACGTTGAGCTCCAGGTCGAATCGCACGATCCCGACACCGCCGCCGCCGATGGCTTCGAGACGCGATCCTTCGAACCCTGCCTCTCCCCGCTCCATGTTCTGGAGCACGATGAGGATTTGAAACAACGGGCTGTGGCGCAAGCTGCGCTGCGGCTTCAGCTCCTCCACCAACATTTCGAACGGCACGTGCTGATGGGCATACGCATCGAGAATCGTCTGCTTGCCCGCCTCCAGAAGCTCCACGAAACGAGGGTTCCCGGATAGATTGCTGCGCAGCACCAGCGTATTGACAAAGAAGCCGATCAGCGGCTCCACGTCCCGATGCACGCGCCCCGCGATCGGCGAGCCCACGACGATGTCCGTCTCCCGGCTGTAGCGGCTGAGAAGCAGCGAGAACGCCGCCTCCAGGAACATGAACAAAGTCACGCCCGACGCGCGGCAAACCTCCTCCGTGCGGTCTCTCTGCACGCCTCCCAGCCTCTGGATGTGCTCGCCGCCCTCGCTACCCTGCCGGGCGGGCCGCGGCTTGTCCAGCGGCAGGCCGTGAACCAGCGGCAGACCGGCCAATTGACGGCGCCAATAGCTCAACTGCCCTTCCAGGGCCTCGCCCTGAAGCCACTTTCGCTGCCACTGCGCATAATCCGCGTACTGCAAACGCAGCGGTGCCAGCGGGTTCGGCTGGCCCGCCCGGAAGGCCTCGTAGAGCGTTCCCAGCTCTCCCATCAGCACGCCCATCGACCAGCCGTCCGAGGCGATGTGGTGCATGCAGAGCAACACCACGTGATCCGCTTCGGACAACGTCACCAGGACCGCACGCAGCAGCAGATCGGAGCTCAGATCGAAAGGCTTTCGCGCCTCGTCGATCGCCAGACGCCGGACCTCCTTCTCCCTGTCCTGCGCTTCGAGACCGCTCAGGTCCTTCTTTACCAGACGCAAGTCCCGCTCACGGACGACCTGATAGACCTCGCCGTCGATCTCTTCGAACACCGTCCGCAGCGACTCGTGGCGCTCCAGGATCGCCTTGAGCGCGCGGGCGAAAGCCTCCGTGTCCAACTCGCCCTTCACTCTCACCGCGATCGGGATGTTGTACTGACTGCTTGCCCCCTCCAGGCGATCGATGAACCAGAGGCGCTGCTGCGCGTAGGACAACGCCAGCCTTTCACGGCGCTCCAGCACCTCGATCGCCGGCAGCATCAGGCCGCTCGCCAGCCCCGGCAACCGCTCGCAGAAACGAGCGATCGTCGGATGCTCGAACAGCTCCCGCAGCGGCACCTCCACGCCGAGCGCCGAACGCACCCGGCTCACCAACTGCGTCGCCAGCAGCGAGTGGCCGCCCAGGTCGAAGAAGTTGTCCTCGATCCCCACACGCTCCACTCCCAGCAGCTCCTCCCAGATCTCGCACAGCCGCCGCTCGATCTCCGTGCGCGGCGCCACGTACTCGCCCCTCTCCCCCATCTCCGGCGCCGGCAGCGCCCGGCGGTCCACCTTGCCGCTCGGCGTCAGCGGCAACCAGTCCAGCACCACGAAGGCCGACGGCACCATGTACTCCGGCAGCTTCGACGCCACCTGCTCCCGCAGCCTCGCCGTATCCAGCGCCAGACCCTCACGGCCGACCACGTAGGCCACCAGCCGCTTGTCCCCGGGACGGTCCTCGCGCGCCAGCACCACCGCCTCCCGCACCAAGCCGTGCGACCGCAGCTGCGATTCGATCTCTCCCAGCTCGATGCGGAAGCCTCGCAATTTCACCTGGTGATCGATTCTCCCCAGGTACTCCAGCTCGCCGCTCGGCAGCCAGCGGCCCAGGTCCCCCGTGCGGTAGAGCCGCGCTCCCGGCTCGCCAGAGAACGGATCGGGAATGAACTTTTCCGCCGTCAGATCCGGCCGCGAGAGATATCCGCGCCCTACCTGCACGCCGCCGATCAGCAGCTCCCCACCCACGCCTACCGGCACGGTGCCCAGCTCGCCGTCCACCACGTGCATCGCCGTGTTCGACACCGGCCGGCCGATCGGAATCCGGAGATCCTCAGGACCACAGGCCCGCGACGTCACGTCCACCGCCGCCTCCGTCGGACCGTAGAGGTTGTGCAGCTCCACTCCCGGCAACCGCGCGAAGAACCGCCGCGTCAGCTCCAGCGGCAGCGCCTCGCCGCTCGCCACCACCCGCACCAGCGAGGCGGCGCACGCTTCCAGGCCCGGTGCCTCCAGGAACGCCTCCAGCATCGAAGGCACGAAGTGCGCCGTCGTGATCCCCTCCGCTTGGATCGTGAGAGCCAGGTACGCCGGGTCCTGGTGCCCGCCGGGAAGCGCCATCACCAGCCGGGCACCGGTCAACAGCGGCCAGAAAAGCTCCCACACCGACACGTCGAAGCTGTAGGGCGTTTTCTGCAGCACACGGTCCGCAGAGCTCAGTCCGTAGCGCTGCTGCATCCAGACCAGACGGTTGACGATGCCGCGGTGGCTGTTCATCGTCCCCTTCGGACGGCCCGTCGAACCTGAGGTATAGATCACATAAGCCAGGCTTTCCGGGCGCGCTCCGGACGCCTGCCACTCCTGCCACGGTGCCTCGCCGCCGCCTTGCGCCACGCCGTCGAGCGCAAGCACCCGCGCCACGTGCTCCGGCAGATGGGGCAGCAGGCGCTCCTGCGCCAGCACCACCGGCGTCTTTGAATCGGCCAGCATGAAGGCCAGCCGCTCGGCCGGGTAGTCGGGATCGAGCGGCAGGTAGGCTCCCCCGGCCTTGAGCACCGCCAGGAGTCCCACCACCATCTCCAGCGACCGCTCCGAAAGCAAGCCGACGACGCCATCCACTCCCACGCCGGCGCCCCGCAGTCGCTGCGCCAGCCGGTCCGCCGCGCGGCACAGCTCCCCGTAGGTCAGGCTCTCCTCGCCGAAGACCACCGCCGTCTGCTCCGGCGTGCGCTCGGCCTGCGCCTCGATCAGCTCGTGCAGGCAGGTATTCTGGGGATAGGCCGCCCCGGTTTCGTTCCACTCCAGCAGCTGGCGGCGATCCGTCGCCGTCAGCAGCGGCAGCGACTGGACCCGCTCCTCCGGCCGCTCCAGCAGGCCCACCAGCAGCACCTCGAAATTCGACGCCATCCGTTCGATCGTCTCGCTCGAGAACAGATCCTTTTTGTACAACCAGTGGAGGACGAGGCCCTCGTCCCCCTCGAGCACGTTGAGCTCCAGGTCGAGCTTCACGACGCCGCTGCCTTCACCCAACAACTCCAGTTGCGAGCCGCCGAGCTCCACATTGCCCAGCTCCAGGTTCTGCAGCACGAACAGAATCTGGAACAGCGGGCTGTGGCTCAGGCTGCGCTCGGGTTTGAGCTCCTCCACCAGCATCTCGAACGGCACGTGCTGGTGAGCGTACGCATCCAGGATCGTCTGCCGGCTCGACTTCAGCAAGTCAAGAAAACGTGGGTTTTCAGACAGGTCGCTGCGCAGCACCAGGGTATTGACGAACAGACCGATCAGCGGCTCGACGTCGCGATGCACCCGGCCCGCGATCGGCGAGCCCACGACGATGTCCGTCTCCTGGCTGTAGCGGCTCAGCAGCACCGCGAACGCCGCTTCCAGAAGCATGAACAGCGTGACTGCGGACTCCCGGCAGCGCGCCGCGGCCTGGGCCTTGAGCTCTCGCTCCAGCCGCTGCACATGCTGGCCGCCTTCGAAGCCCTGCCGCGCCGGACGCGGCGCGTCCAGCGGCAGGTTGTGAACCCGCGGCAAGCCTTCCAGCCGGCCGCGCCAGTAGTTCAACTGATCTTCCAGCACCTCGCCTTGCAGCCACTGGCGCTGCCACTGCGCATAGTCCGCATACTGCACGCGAAGCGGCGGCAGCGGGCTCTCCTGCCCGCTGCGGCAGGCCTCATAGAGCGCCCGCAAATCACTGACCAGCAGGCCCATCGACCAGCCGTCCGAAGCGATGTGGTGCATGTTGAACAGCACCACATGCTCCGCTTCCGCCAGCTTCAGCAGGCTCGCCCGCAGCATCAGATCGCGGCTCAGGTCGAACGGCCGCCGCGCGTCCTCCGTCGCCAGAGTCCGGACCTCTCGCTCCCTCGCCGCCGGTCCGACACCGCTCAGATCCATCTCCGTCAGACGAAAATCAATTCCACTGCGGATCACTTGACGCACACTGCCGGCCGTCTCCCGAAATACCGTGCGTAGCGACTCGTGGCGTTCCACGATGGCCCCCAGCGCACGGGCAAAAGCGGCCTTGTCCAGCTCGCCTCGCACTCTCATCGCACCCGGAATGTTGTACTGGCTGCTCCCCCCTTCCAGCCGATCGATGAACCACAGACGCTGCTGCGCGTACGATAGAGGCACAGACTCCCGCTGCGCCAGCACCTCGATCGGCGGCAACACCCACCCACCGGAAAGCTCCGGCAGCAACTCGCACAATGCACCGATCGTCGGATGCTCGAACAACGCGCGCAGCGGCAGCTCCCGCCCCAGAGCCGCGCGCACCCGGCTCACCACACGCGTCGCCAGCAGCGAGTGCCCCCCCAGATCGAAGAAGCTGTCCTCGATCCCCACCCGCTCCACTCCCAGAACCTCTTCCCAGATCGTGCACAACAGACGCTCGAGCTCCGTGCGCGGTGCCACGTACTCACCCTGCGCCGAGTAACCCGACTCAGGCGCCGGCAATGCGGCGCGGTCCACCTTGCCGTTCGGCGTCAGCGGCAGAGCTTCCAGCACCACTACGTACGCCGGCAGCATGTAGTCCGGAAGTGTGGTCTTGAGGCGCTCCCGCAGCGCCGAGCCCGAGAGGCTGACGCCCGGCTTCGCGACGGCATAGGCCACCAGACCCCGGCCCGCCGGCAGATCCTCCCGCAACACCACCGCCGCTTCGGAAACCCCGGCACTGTCCAACAGCGCCTGCTCGATCTCCACCGGCTCGATGCGGAACCCCCGCAGCTTGACCTGCTCATCGACGCGGCCCCGGAACTCCAGGTTGCCATCCGCCAGCAGGCGCACCAGATCCCCCGTCCGGTACAGGCGCTCGCCCGCCAGGCTCCCGCTCTCCACGAACTTCTCCTGCGTCAGCTCGGGAGCGTTCAGATATTCGCGCGCCAGACCGTCGCCGCCAAGGTACAGCTCGCCCACCACACCCAAAGGCACCGGCTCCAATCCGGAATCCAGCACGTAGGCCCGGCTGTTGGCGATCGGGCGGCCGATCGGCACCGTCACCGCCCCCTCCGCCACCTCCGTGACCACGAACCACGAGCTGAACGTCGTGTTCTCCGTCGGACCGTACACGTGCAGCAGACGCGAAGGAGGCTCGCTGAGCAGCACCCGGCGCACCGCCCCAGGATCCACCGCCTCGCCGCCGAAGAGCAGATCCCGCACCCGCCCGAAGCCCTCCGGCGCCTGCTGAGCCACCTG
>JAJKHS010000123.1 GCA_021154885.1 Thermoanaerobaculum sp. | reverse complement strand
CGGACGAACGCCTCGTCGGCCCCCGAGAGGTCGTTGCCGACCCGGCGAGCGTTGGCGACATGCCCCCAGCAGTAGCCCTGAGCACGCAAGCCCTCCTCCCCTGGAACCTGCTCGGCGATGGCCAGGGCCAGGTGCGCCAGCTCAAGGGCATCCTCCACCTTGTGGGCTGCCATTTGCTCACTCTCGTGGCTGACTCGCTCGGCCAAAGCCCAATTCCAGAACTCTGGGAAGACCGACACCATGTCCCTCCGGTCCTGGCGTGTGGCGGCCTTCAATCGTTGCCAAAGCTCTCGGGCGTCCTGCCGTGCCACCTCCGTCTGCTCCAGCTTCTTCCTCCGCCTCAGCTCGTCCCGAACGGCTTCAGCCGCGATCCGCCCCGCGGTCCAGCCCGCGGCCATGGCGGCGCGATCGACGATCCTGCGCTCCGCCGGGGAGAGGGCGACCGGCGAGGCGGCCTCTTCCTGGGCCCCCGGGAAGATCAGGTCGTAGAAGAAGAGGAACAGGTCCACCGCTTCCGGGGGGTGGCCGAGGGGCTCCACCAGGGAGTCCAACTTCTCGCGCGTCAAGGGCTTCGCGCCGCGCTCGTAGGCGGAGATCAGGGATTCGTCCGCAAGTCCCAGGGCCTGGGCCAGGCGACTCTTGGACCAACCGGCAGAGGTGCGCAGAAACGTCAGCGCAAGGCTCAAGGGAGAGGGGATCTGCTCTGGCATTCGAGTACCCATCAAGAGTTAAGTTACCGCAGAGCCCTTTTTCGTGACACGCGAACGCGCGGCACGTGTGCACGACCTTTTCGTCATGGCTCAAGAGATTCCAGCTTCCTTGGGCACAGGTAGACGCAACCTCGCCTACGCTGGTGTCCATGCTGAGCCTGAATGGACGAGAACCGGAGACAGCCCTGCTGACCGGCGGCCAGTGCCATCCTGAAGAAAACCAACTGGAGCGCTTCATGCGCGGCGAGCTCCCCCGGACGGAGGCGGCCCCCATCGTCCGCCACCTGCTGACCGGCTGTACGGAGTGCCGCAAGGTGACCGGCCGGCTCTGGAGGCGGCGATGAGAGTGCGGGAGCTGCTCACGGCGGCCGAAGCCAGGGAGCATGGCCGGAGGATCGGGGAGCAAATGGAGGCGCTTCGTTTGCAGCTCCTCGGCGTCGAATGCAGCCTTCCCGAGTCGCCCGGGCCGCATGGGCTCTCCGATGAGGAGATGGAAGCCGTGACCGAGGTCCGGTCGGTGATCCTCTGTGTCGTGAAAGACGCGGTCCGGCCGGCGATCGACGATCTCCGGGGTCTGGCAGCTCCGCCGGCTGCGGCACGGTCTGGAGAGGACAAGCCGTGAGACTCGCGTTGTGACTGCTAAAGCCAAACCACTGGTGTTGTTTGCCGGCCTGCCGATCGTTCTCCGGAAGCTGCGAGGAAAAAGATCGGTGAAGGAGGTCGCGGCAGGAGCAGGACTGGCCAAGGAGCACCTGGCTCTCCTGGAGCACAGACCGGCCAGGCGGTACGGACACAGGGTCCTTCAAGAACGCGCGGGAAAGACTCCGCAACTCGCCAACAGTTCAGTTTTCCTCGGTCGGGCCGACCTCCAGAAACGCCCCGGCCGCTTCCAGGTCACCGCTCGCGAGCTCGCCGGTGAAGCCCTGACGGGCCCGGGCGACGAGCTCGCGGGCGGCCTGCGCCCGGCCCTGGCTCTGCCAGAGCCTCCCCAGGCTCAGCGCCGCCCGCAGCTCCAGCAGCCTGGAGCCATGGCGCCGGGCCAGCTCCAGGGCCGTCTCAAACCGTCGCTCGGCTGCAGCCGGTCCGCCCTGCTCCCGCAGCCCTTCAAGGTCCTTCGCAATCAGCAGGACCTCTCCCTGCAAGCGATGGATCTCTTCGGTCCAGAGCGACACTCCGCGCTCCTGGCAGAGGCGCAGGCCCTCGTCCAACGCCCGCCAGGCGTCGCCGGGGCGCCCCTGCAGGATGAGGATCTCGGCGTGCAGGCAGAAGTAATAGGCCATACTGGTTCCCGCATTCTCCGCGATGGTCCGCTGGGAGCTGGCGAAATCGCCCAGCTCGATCTCGGGCGGACCGCCCACCGGCGCATACAGCTCCGACCAGGCGAGGAGGAAAGGAGGTTCCCAGAGCCACTGGGAGAAACCCAGCTCCAGGGCGAGGTCGTACACCTCCCGGGCCACTCGCCGGACGGTCTCCACATCGTGCAGACCCTGGGCGACCAGCGCGCTGTGAAAGCCGGCGAACGCCAGCGAGAACGGGGAGCCGAGCTGGCGGGCGAGTGCGACGGCCTGCTCTGCCCGGTGCCGCGCACGGTCGAGATGGCCCAGGTTGCCGTGGGCGAGCGCGGCAAACGAGAGGGCCACCACCCGCGGGTCCGCACCGGTGCGCACCCGGTAGGAGTCGTCGTCCGGCGGGGCGAGCTCATACGCCCTCTCCAGCTCGGAGATGGCCGTGGTGTAGTCGGACTGATGGAAATGATAGGCGCCGAGAGAGAGCCAGGCGATGGAGAGGAGGGCGGGGCGCCGCTCGCTCTCGGCGATTCGCAGCAGGCGCTCGGCGAGATCCAGGGACTGCGCCAGGTTGCCGAAGACGACATGATAAGTGTGCTGTCCAAGCACGGCCCAGAAGCGCTCTTCGTTCTCCTCGAGACGTTCCGCCAGGACCTCCGCCCGGGCGTAGGTCGACTCGACCTCCGGGTCCGTGTACCCTCTCCCGGTGATGATCGCGGCCGCCCGGAAATTCTGGATCCTCAGCTCCCGGCGGTCGCGCTCGGGGCCTGCCGGCAGGCTCTGAAGCAGCCGTAGAGCCCGGTCCAGATGGCTGATCGCCTCCAGGCCGGCCGACCGGCGGCTGGCGAGCTCGCCGGCGCGCACCCAGAAGTCGATGGCCGGCTCGGTCAGACCGGCCTCGGTGTAGTGATGGGCGAGGACCTCCGGCGCGGTCTCCGCGGTTTCGGCGAAGCGGGTCGCCAGCGTCTCGGCGATCTGCCGGTGGATCTGCTGTCGCTGGCGTTTGAGCAGCGACTCGTAGGCCGCGTCCTGGACCAGGGCGTGCTTGAACAGATACCTCGTCTGTCCACCGAAACCCTTGCGATAGACGAGCTCGGCCTGCACCAGACGCCGCAGCTCCTGCAGCAGCACCGCCTCGACGGAGGAACAGACGGCCGCCAGCAGCTCGAACGAAAAGACGCGGCCGATCACGGAAGCGATCTGAGCGATCTCCTTCGCCGTCCCCAGCCGGTCGAGCCGTGCCGCCAGCGAATCGCGCAACGTCGTGGGCATCGCCGGCAGCTCCTGCCGCTCGCCGGAGCCGTGCGATTCCAGGACGGCTTTGGTCAGCTCCTCCAGGAACAGGGGGACGCCGTCCGTTCTCGCCACGATCTGCCGCCGGACCGCGGCCGGCAGGGACTGCCCTCCCGCCACCCGCTCGACGAGCCGCTCCGCCTCCGTGCCGTTCAGCGGGGCCAGGGTGATCTGGGTCAGGTGGGCGCGAGGTCCCCAGAGGGCCTCCAGGGTATGGAGGCGCAGGGTCAGCAGGAGGAGGAGAGGAGCGCTCGCCACCTGGTCGATCAGGCGGTCGAGCCAGGTGAGAGTCGTGGGATCCAGCCAGTGGAGGTCCTCGATCAGGAGCACGAGAGGCTGCCGCTCCGCCATCTCCACGACCAGGGCGACCAGCGCCTCCAGCGTCCTTTCCCTCTGCCGTTCGGGGGTCAGGTGGAGAGCCGGGTAGCGTTCGTCGAGCGGCAGATCGAGCAGGGGGGCGAGGAGCGGCACGGCGTCCGCGAGCCCGACCTCCCCCAGCGCGCTGGCGAGCCGGTCCAGCGGCGAGGCCTCTTCCCGCCGCAGGAGGAGCTGCCGCAACAGACCGACGACCGGCTGGAGAGGTGAGCTCTGGGTGTAGGGAGAGCCGAAGCAGGACCACCATTTCGCCGTGCCCTGCTCCAGGCGCTCGCGCAGGCCAAGCACCAGGCGCGATTTGCCGATCCCGGCTTCGCCGCTGATCAGGACCGCCTGTCCGTTCCCCTCGCGGGCCAGAGCCCAGCGGCTCAGCAGTAGCTCCATCTCCCGCTCGCGGCCCACCAGGGGCGGGAGGCCTGCGGCGCTCTCCTCCGGCGATTCCACGGGCTCCAGCACCCGGTGGGGAATCAACGGCGCGGCGAGCCCCGGCACCTGGACGGGAGCCAGTGCCGCGAGCGTGAAGCTCTTCTCGATCAGGGAACAGGTGGCCGGGCTCACGATCACCTGGCCCGGCTCTGCCAGGGACTGAAGCTCGGTCGCCAGGTCGAGGGTCGTGCCCAGAGTCGGCTCTTGACCTTGCGGCGGCACCGCCACCACGGCCGGACCGGTATGGATGCCGACTCGAAGCGCCAGGACGACCGGCCTTCCCCGGTCGGAGTCGGCGCTCATCCGCGCCACCTGGTCCACCAGCTCGAGAGCCGCCAGGACCGCCCGCCGGGCGTTGTCCTCATGGGCCTGGGGATAGCCGAAACAGATCAGCATCCGTCGGCCGCCCTGGATGCTTCCGAGGTAACCGTCATAGCGCCTCGTCACCTCGTCCGCCACGGCGCGCAGCCGGAGCATCAGCTCGTGGAGGGACTCGGGATCGAACGCCGGCGGCGGACCGGAGGGACCCTCTGTACCCACCAGCTCGCAGCACACCACCGTCACCTGCCGGCGCTCACTGGTCGAGTGGGGACCGGAGGATGGCCTCTCGGCAGGGCTCGTTTCCTCGGGAAAGATTTCCCCGCGCAGGACCGGGGCGAGCAGGCGGTACCCGCGTTTCGGAATCGTCTGAATATATTGAGGCTGGCGGGCGTCGTCTCCCAAAGCCTTGCGCAGGCTGTGGATGACCTGCGTCAGGGCTCCCTCCTCCACGAAGGCGCCCTCCCATACCGCCGCCAGGAGCTCCTCCTTGGAGACCACCCTCCCTGGAGCAGACGCCAAATAGACCAGCACGTCCATGACCCGGGGCTCCAACCGCAGGGAGCGTCCCGCCGCGCAGAGGGTGCCCTCGGCAGGGTGGACCGTCCACTCGCCCAGCCGGAATGCACCGAAGTCGGAGATGGGCGTGGCTGGCTCCAGCGGCTGGCTCATAGGAGTGGTTTCACTCTATGACCTTCCTGAGCCGGCCTCCAGAAACGCCGCGGCCGCTTCCAGGTCGCCGCTCGCGAGCTCGCCGGTGAAGCCCTGACGGGCCTGGGCGACGAGCTCGCGGGCGGCCTGCGTCCGGCCCTGGCTCTGCCAGAGCCTCCCCAGGCTCAGAGCGATACGCAGCTCCATCGCTCTGGAGCCATGGCGGCGGGCCAGCTCCAGGGCCGTCTGGAACCGTCGCTCGGCTTCGGCCGTCCGGTCTCCCTCCGGCAGCCCTTCAGGATTCTTTGCGTGCAGCAGGATCTCTCCCTGCAAGCGGTGGATCTCCTCGATCCAGATCGACACTCCGCGCGCCGTGGTGAGGCGCAGGCCCTCCTCCAGCGCCCGCCAGGCGTCCCCCGGGCGCTCGCGCAGGATCAGGATCTCGGCGTGCAGGCAGTAGTAGTAGCCCATGTTGCTCCCTCCTTTCTGCGCGATGACCCGCTGCGAGCTGTCGAAATCGCTCAGCTCGATCGCCGGCCGGCGGGCGGGCGGCGGGTACAGGTCCGACCACGCGAGGAGGAAAGGGGCCCGCCAGGCCCACTGGGAGAGGCCCAGCTCCACGGCGAGGTCGTGCACCTCTCCGGCCCTCCGCCGGACGGTCTCCACGTCGCGCAGAGCCTGAGCGAGCATCGCGGCGTAGGTGCAGGCGAAGGCCAGCGTGAACGGAGCGCCGAGCTGGCGGGCGAGAGTGACGGCCCGCTCGCTCCAGTCCCGCGCCCGGTCGAGCTGACCCCGGTGCCAGAGAGCCGGCGTGCCAAAGGACAGGGCCATCACCCGCAGGTCCGTACCGGTGCGGCTCCGGAAGGAGTCGTCGTCCGGCAGAGCGAGCTCGTACGCTCTCTCCAGCTCGGAGACGGCGGTGGCGTAATCGGACCGGTAAAAATGGTAGACGCCGAGAGCGAACCAGGCGACGGAGAGGAAGCCGGGGTGTTCCTCGCTCTCGGCGATCCGCAGCAGGCGCCCGGCGAGGTCCAGGGCCTGCGCCAGGTTACCGAAGATGACATGGTGGGTGAACAGCCCGTACAAGGCCCAGAAGCGTTCTTCGGCCTCCTCGAGACGGTCCGCCAGGACCTCCGCCCGGGCGTAGGTCTGCTCGACCTCCGAGTCCAGGTACCCTCTGCCGGTGATGACCGCAGCCGCCCGGGCGTTCTGGATTTTCAGCTCCTGGCGATCGCGCTCCGGGCCTGCCGCGAGGCTCTCAAGCAGCCGCAGAGCCTGGTCCAGATGGCTGATCGCCTCGGCGCTGGCCGACCGGCGGCTGGCGAGGTCGCCGGCGCGCATCCAGAAGCCGATGGCCGGCTCGGCGAGGCCGGCCTCGGTGTAGTGATGGGCGAGGATCTCGGGTGTCGTCTCCACGGTCTCGGGGAACCGGGTCGCCAGCGTCTCGGCGATCTGCCGGTGGATCTGCTGGCGCTCACGCCGGAGCAGCGACTCGTACGCCGCGTCCTGGACCAGGGCGTGCTTGAACAGGTACCTCGCCTGGCCGCCGACCGTCTTGCGGTAGACGAGCTCCGCCTGCATCAGGCGCCGCAGCTCCTGCTGCAGCGCCGCCTCGTCGCAAGAGCAGACGGCCGCCAGCAGCTCGAAGGAGAAGACGCGGCCGATCACGGCGGCGATCTGGGCGACCTCCTTGGCCGGCCCCAGCCGGTCGAGCCGCGCCGCCAGCGAATCGCGCAGCGTCGCCGGCAGCTCCTGGCGCTCGCCGGATTCATGCGATTCCAGCACGGCCTTGGTCAGCTCTTCGAGGAACAGGGGGACGCCGTCCGTCCGCGCCACGATCTGCCGCCGGACCGCGGCGGGCAGTGACTGCTCGCCCACCACCCGATCGATGAGCGCCGCCGCCTCCGTGCCGTTCAGTGGGCTCAGGGTGATCTGGGCCAGATGGGCGCGAGGCCCCCAGAGGGCCTCCAGAGTCTGGAGGCGCAGGGTCAGCAGGAGGAGGAGAGGAGCGCTCGCCACCTGGTCGATCAGGCGGTCGAGCCACCCGAGAGTCGTGGGATCGAGCCAGTGGAGGTCTTCGATCAGCAGCACGAGAGGCTGCCGCTCCGCCATCTCCAGAACGAGCGCCACCAGCGCCTCGAGCGTCTTTTCCCGCTGTCGTTCAGGAGACAGAGGGGGAGCGGGGTGGCGCTCGTCGAGCGGCAGATCGAGCAGCGAGGAGAAGAGCGGCACGGCGTCCGTGAGCCCGACCTCCCCCAGCGCGCTGGCGAGACGGTCCAGCGGCGAGGCCCCTTCCCGCCGCAGGAGGACCTGGCGCAACAGGCCGACGACCGGCTGCAGCGGTGAGCTCTGGGCGTAGGGAGAGCCGAAGCAGGACCACCATTGCGCCGTGTGCGCCGTGCCCTGCTCCAGGCGCTCGCGCAACGCGAGCACCAGGCGCGATTTGCCGATTCCGGCTTCGCCGCTGATCAGGATCACCTGGCCGTTCCCCTCGCGGGCCAGGCTCCAGCGGCTCAGCAGCAGCTCCATCTCCCGCTCGCGGTTCACCAGAGGCAGGAGGTCGACAGAGCTGTCCTCCGGCGATTCCATGGGCTCCAGCACCCGGTGGGGAGTCAGCGGACCGGTGAGCCCCGGCACCCGGACGGGAGGCAGAGCCGCGAGGACGAAGCTCTTGTCGATCAGGGAACAGGTGGCCGGGCTCACGAGCACGCACCCCGGCTCCGCCAAGGCTTGGAGCTCCATCGCCAGGTCGAGAGTCGTGCCCAGAGTCATCGGCTCCGGGCCCACCGGCGGGACGGCCACCACGGCCGGGCCGGTATGAACGCCGGCCCGCAGCGCCAGGACGATCGGCCCTCCCGGGTCGAAGTCGGCGCTCATCCGCGCCACTTGGTCCACCAGCTCGAGAGCGGCGCGGACCGCGCGCCGGGCGTTGTCCTCATACGCCTGGGGATAACCGAAGTAGAGCAGCATCCGGGGGCCGCCCTGGATGCTGCCGCGGTGGCCGTCGTAACGCCTCGCCACCCCGTCCGCCATGGCGCGGAGCCGGTGCATCAGCTCGTGGAGCGCCTCGGGATCGAAGGCCTGCGGCGAGCCGGAGGGACCCTCCGTGCTCACCAGCTCACAGCACACCACCGTCACCTGCCGACGCTCGCTGGTATGGGGGCCGGAAGACAGCTTTGCGACGTGTCGGCTCGTCGCCGGCGTCGCTTCGACCCCAAGGCGCTTCGCGGTCACGCCGTCGATGACGGTGCTCTCCTCTTCGAAGCCCTCGGCCCCCGCGGTGCCTCGCCGGGAGCTCGCAGCCAGCCAGGCGTCTCTCCCGGCTCGGCCCGGCGAGCGGTCCGCGATCTCGAGAGCCGCGAGGCACTGGACGACCTCCCCGGCGCTCGCGGGTCGCTCGTCCGGGGCCTTGCCCAGGAGCCGGTCGACCAGGTCCGAGAGCTCCCGTGGAACCTCCGGATGAATCCGCGACACCGGAGGGGGTTGGAAGTTGCAGATCCGGGCCAGCGTCTCGGTCGCCGTCTCGCCGCGAAAGGGCGACACGCCGGTGAGCATCTCGTAGAGGAGCGAGCCCAGGGAAAAGAGATCCGACCGGTGGTCGAGCGGCAATCCCTGGAGCTGCTCCGGGGACATGGCGTGGCAGGTCCCCAGGACGACTCCGGTCTGCGAGAGGTCCGCATCGCCCTCGGGATCGACGAGCTTGGCGAGCCCGAAATCGAGGATCTTGGCGTGCCCGGACGCCGTGACCATGACGTTGCTCGCTTTCAGGTCCCGGTGGATGACTCCCTGGGCATGGGCCTCGGCGAGCCCCTCGGCGATCTCACGGCCGAGACGGACGGCCTGGCGCAGGTCGAGGCTCCCGTCGCGGGTCTTCTGGAGGAGGGGCGTCCCCTCGACCAGCTCCATGACGATCCAGTCGCCGTCCTCGGTCTCGACGATGTCGTAGATGTGAACGATGGCCGGATGATTGAGCCGGGCAGCGGCCTGCGCCTCGCGCCGGAATCTCAGGGCGGCTGCCGGATTCCTCTGACCCGGCAGGAGCTGCTTGATCGCCAGCGGACGCTGGAGCGCCTCGTCGAAGGCACGGTAGACGACCCCCACGCCGCCCGAGCCGAGGCGCTTCTCAATCCTGTAACTGGCGATCTTCGCGGGAAGATCGAGGCTCTCACCCGGCTGGCTTGGATTCACGAAGGGATCTTAGCGCAAGCCGGACGAAGCCAGCAGCCGGGATTCGGGATTCACTGACTCCCGAATTCACGATCCCTGCGCGCGAATCCAGACACTCTTAGGGCCGGCTTTCCAAACACCCTCTTAGAGAGTGTCTCAAAGTCCGACCGGTTTGCCCTTCGAAGCCTCACCCCCGGCCCCCATAGGCGCTAACTTAAGACTCGGACCGCCCCCCGCCCCGAAGCCCTCACCCCTGTCCCCTCTCCCGCCCCCTCGCCACCCCCCTCCCCGGGAGAGGGGAACCCGGTTGGAGCGACCTTG
>JAJKHS010000122.1 GCA_021154885.1 Thermoanaerobaculum sp. | reverse complement strand
GAAGAAGGGGACGGTTCGATCCCCTCGGCGCAGCTTCTCGGCGGCATCGCGGAAGGCTCCCACGAACCAGGAGTAGGCCTCGTAGAACGCCTTGCGTGCTGTCCGGGTCGCGGCATGCACCCGCGGCGCCGGCGAGCGGGCGAGCTTTTTGGGCCGGTACAGAGGATCTCGAGCCAGGATCGCTTCGACTCCCAGAACCCGGGTTCCCGTCGCTTCTCTCACGGCGGCGGCTTCGGCTTCAATGTCCTCTCCCAGAGAAGCGACGCGTTGACGGTAGGCTTCGTCGGAGAGATGAGCCCAGCAGGGAATCTTGGAGAGGATCACGATCTCAGTCGTCGCATACTCGAATCGGCTGTACTCTTCTCCGCGAACCCGGGCCGCATGCTCCTGGCTGCGATCGAACCAATGACCGATCATGGGAGTGCCGTCGACCAAGGCCCCGAAGGAGTGGACGCCGGGCCAATCCTGAATTCGTTCCACGAGTTGCTCTTTGACGCCCTGCGCCAAAATATACTTGAAAACCTCCATCTGGGCAGCCTCCTCCTCGGTGACGACGGCCATCTCGTAGCGCCGGTCGAAGACCGTTCCGCTCCAACCCGTCAGGCGGTTGGTCTCCAGGGCCAGCTTGGATTTGAGGTTCCGCATGAAGTCGGCCGCCTGTTTGACGTCGTCGACCACCGCGAGCAGGTGGAAGTGGCTCGACATCACCGAAACAGCGCAGAGGTCGACTTCACAATCCCGCTGGGCCTTCCCGAGGACACCCAGGAAGACGTCGTTAAATTCCGGACCGGGACGGAACAGATAGAGTCCCTGGATGGTCCGGCAGGTGATGTGGACGAGGGTCTTGGGCTTGGGTACGTAGCGAAGTTTTCTCATGCCTCTATAAACGGAAAAACTCGCTCTCATCGCTCAACGATTTTGCCCGTGGTCGGGATGAGCATCAATCCAAGCAGGAAGACCTGCATCTAGAAAGGAAGATGTGAAATCCGGCATGGCGACGTCTGTCGCCAGTCGGAGCGGCCGTCGCCAAGCTGACGGTGCCGGGAGCCGCCGGAGGTTTCCAGGGCTGGGCTTGGACCCGGCCAGACCCCCAGGATCAGACCCCTGGCACCTCGCCGGAGCGGCCGTCGCCAAGCTGGCGGAGTCGGTGCCGGCCGGAGGTTTCCAGGGCTGGGCTTGGACCCGGCCAGACCCCCAGGATCAGACCCCTGGCACCTCGACGGCGGTACACACGTCTGCGCTCGCTCGGGCGGACTATCGCGCGAGCGCCGACTTCAGCGCAGCGATCCCTGCTTCGAGAGCGGCATCGTTGCCAGCGAGAAAATCCTGGACCGTACGGGGTATCAGGATATCGGGTTGGACACCTCTTCCCACCAGGCCGGCTCCGACATCCGCTGACGTCGCGACTCGGGCCGAGCCGCCTCCCGGGAGAGCGAACGCCAGGGGATCCCCCGTGCTGCCGGCTGTCGGCTCTCCCACCAGCTTGCCCCGCTGCAGGCGGTGGAAGGTCTCCGCAAATACGTCGGTTGCCGACAACGAGCGGGGCCCGATGAGCATCACCACGGGCTTTGAGTAAAAGTCGTTTGGCTTGCCCGCCCACTGCGAGGGCTTCGCCTCGTACCATCCCCCCGCCTGACCCCAGACGCGCAGCGTCGCGACGTATTGCCGGCTTTTCCATGGGGGCGTCGCGAAATCCTTGTCCGTCAGATAACCTATGAGGTCGTAGGCGATCACGCCACTGCCGCCATCGTTCTGACGAACGTCGAGAATCAAGCCGTCGCTACCGCGGATCTCGGGGAGATATTTCTCGAATTCCTTCTGCGCGTCCTCGCTGTTGAAGGTATTGATGGCGACGTAGGCGAGGTTTCCCGGGAGCTTGCGGTATTCGAAGATCGGGAGGGTCGTCCTGTCGGGATAGGGAGCGCGCGTGAGATGCTTCACGAAGACCCGGCCCTCCTTTGACCGGAATTCTACGTCGACAGGGCGATCCCGCCGTCCGGCGAGCAACTGGTAGGAGTAGACCTTGACCTCGACATGCTGGGGAGAATTGCTCGCGACGTAGGGGCGGCGATTCATCGCCGCGTACTCGCGCACGGGCACGCCGTCGATTTTGAGGATCTCAAGGCCCGCGATGACCCCGTTGGCTTCAAGTTCCTTGCTCTCCACCCCTGTGACGAAGACACGATTCTCGATCAGGTCGATCCGGAGGGGAAGGTCGGCCTCCATGCGCTCGGCGAGCTCCTTTGGCATGAAAACGTCGGAATGTCCGTCCTTGAGGAGCGCACACATCTGCTGGAGAAGACGGTAGTACTCATACGTGCTCGTCGTCGCGCGGACCTTCGGAATGAAGTCGACGTACGTCTTGTCCCAATCGAGGTCGGCAATCGCCGCGAAATGCGGGAAGTTGATCTTCACTTCCATCCAGAACCTGCTGAGGCCGGCGACCTTTGCGTCCTCGCTGAGGTTTTCTTGAAACGGAACACCCCATGCCGCGGCGCTCCCCCAAATAATGCCGTCGCGCTCGAAGCTCTCCTGGCGGGACGGCTGCCGGGCGTCTTGAGCGAAAGCGTGGCCCGCGAGAAGCAGGGCAAGACAGAACGTCGTAGTGAGAGACGTGCGCATGGCGGAACCTCCGCGGTCCGTTCTTTCAACTCAGCTCTGGAACGTGCTCGTCTTCGTATTTCTCGATCAGCACACCGACGATTTCCATCAACGATGCGAGCGAGTGCGTCTCGTCTTCGCCCACGATGTCAATCAAGGTATCCAGCATTTGAACGAGGCGTTCATACTCGTGCTCGGTATGGGGGACAAACAAAAGCGGCGCAAGCGTCGGCCACACCTGTTCGACGGTTTCCATCGGGCTGAAAGTCATTGCGTTACTCCTTCCATTTCCCCTCGTCATAGTCAGCATGCGTCAGGACCGCCCGAACGTACACCTTCTGACGATTGTAGTGAATGGCGGCGATCAGTCGGGCGGTATTCCCGCTAATGTTGAAGACCGTCAGCTTCCCAACGTGATCCGCACTCGGAAAAAGGGCTCGCAGTTCTGCAAACGAGTGGATCGTTGCCGGCTTGAGCGTTCGGTACCAGTGGGTCAAGCCAGGCTTGGCATTCGGATGTTGGACGGCAAACTCGTTCAGGCGTTTGCGGGTTATGATGTGCATCGGCCAATCCTCAGGCGGTGTCGTAGCCTGTAGGCGCCCCGACTTTACCACAAGCCTGCGACTCCGGTAGTTTGGAGCCCGCGAGCATCCCTGGGGAAGAGTAGCGGTTGGACGCGTGCACATGGAGTCACTCGTCGCCGCATCGGCCGGGGAGAACCGGCGGAGAGTGCCCGAGGCATGTGGTTTGCAGGCTCGCCTCATGGTCCGTGCGACCGGCGTGCGGCCAAGCTCGGAACCTCGCCTTCGAGGTGCATCGAGTTGGGACCCCAGCCGGTGGGGAGGCCCTCATGTCGCAACTTTCTCGCCGTCAATTCCTGTATGGCTCGGCTGCGGCTCTGGGCTCGCTCTCCGTGGGACGGTCCCTGCTTTGGGCGGCTTCGGCCAGCAGGCAACCCCGCCTGCCGCGGCCCGAGAAGAGTGGAATCGACCACATCGTCGTGGCCATGATGGAGAACCGTTCCTTCGATCACCTTCTCGGCTGGCTGCCAGGCGCCGGCGGCCGGCAAGCCGGCCTCGTCTATAAGGACAGCCAGGGGGCTGCCTTCAAAACTTACCCGCTGGCGCCCGACTTCCAGGGGTGCGGCCACCCCGACCCCGACCATTCCTACGACGGCGCCCGGGTCGAGTACAACGACGGCCGCTGCGACGGCTGGTTGCGCGCGGGAACCAACGACGTCTATACCATCGGCTACTACACCCGGCACGACCTGCCGTTTCTCGGCAGGGCCGCACCGGACTGGACGGTGTGCAACCGTTATTTCGCCGCGATCATGGGGCCGACCTATCCCAACCGCCTTTATCAGCACGCGGGGGTCACCGACCGTCTGGACGACTCCCTCACATCCTCGACTCTGCCGACGATCTGGGATCGCTTGGACGACGCGGGGCTGGATGGACGCTACTACTACAGCGACAACGTCTTTCTCGATCTGTGGGGTCCGAAGTACAACTCGATTAAACGGACGTATCCGCAGTTCCTCCAGGACTGTGCCGCCGGCGATCTCCCCGCGGTGGCCTTCGTGGATCCGCCGCTCAAGGGCGAGGCCGCCGGCACGTCCTCCGATGACCACCCCCATGGCGACCTCCGCGCCGGCGAGTCGTGGCTCTATCAGACCTATCGCGCGGTGACGACGGGCCGCGACTGGAAACATACGGTCCTGGTCATCAATTTTGACGAGTGGGGCGGGTTCTTCGACCACGTGGTCCCCGAGGCGGCGCCTGACGTGGATCCCGCTTTTGAGCTTCGCGGATTCCGCGTGCCCTGTCTGATCGTTTCGCCGTTTTCGGCGCCCGGCACGATCGCCCACGACGTCTATGACCACACCTCGATCTTGAAGATGATCGAGTGGCGCTGGAGCCTGCCGGCTCTCTCCACCCGCGACGCCACGGCGAACAACCTGGCGGAGGCGCTCGACTTCAGCATCGCGCGTCACCATGTCCTGGACTACGCCGTGCCGCAGTTCAACTCGGTAGCGTGCCCAGGCTCTTAGAGAGCCTGCGCGGTCCGGACCAGCATTGAGGCACGTGCAATCAGGGTTGTCGAGACGTACGAGCGTCGTAGATCACGAACTCGTCCACTTGGAGTTCGGGCTGAAGCGGCACGACGCCAGAGAGGTGGGAGAGCAGCGCCTCGCTGCTACGGTTGCCTCTGAGGTGCACGAACCTGAACTCGCCGGGCAGGCCGGCGCGCACGATCCGCTCGGTCTCCGTAAAGCGCTTATACGGATGAGCGATCAGATAGAACTCCGCGGGATCGCTCCGCGGAGCGTCCACCATCACCAGCGGGAGATCCCACTCGTGCCGCCGGTCGAGCTCGCGGACCAGATCGCGCCAGGCGCCCGTCTGGATCCCCAGCGGCGTGCCGCGAACGCCGAAGACCCCGGACACGGGTTGATACTGAAAGCTCGCGATAGCCAGGCAGAGGACGACCGGCACGAGGGCGACGCGCCCCCACCTGACCTGCGCGAGCCTCACCGCGCCCACACCCAGGACCAGAGCGAGCGCCGGCTCAAAGACGAGCAGGTTGCGGTCCGAGAGCAATGGAACGCCCTTGAGCGCAAGCGCCAGGACCACGGTCACCGGCACCAGCAATAGCGCCGCTAGCAGGGCGTTGATCGCCAGAGGCCGGCCCCGATCGGAGGACCTCCCGGGCAGCCGGTCTGGCAGCGACGAGAGCCAGGGCCAGACGAGCACCAGGAGACCGATCACTCCCAGGGCCAAAGGGAGCGTCACCGTAAACTGCAGCAGGCCGTGCAGCTCCCGCTCGACAGCGCCGGGACCGTACCCCTTGGCCAGCAGCACCTGCCGGGCTGGTGCGACGAGGTGCCGAGCCAGGAGAGGCAGCCCGCCCGCGAGGAGCAACCCGGCCAGCAGCGCCAGAACGCCCAGCCACCGCGGTGGGAGACCTCGGGAGTCGAATTCCGCGGCAGCAGCGGGCAGGCGCTGGCGCCACAGGAAGGCAAAAATCAACAGGACGAGCATGGCCGCCGTCGCCGACAGGAGAACCGGTGGCGCCGCCAGACCCGCAACGTTCTTCATGAAACCGCCCGCGCGGCCCAGAGGAGATCCCCCGGCATCATAAATGCGAAGGGACGGCCCCTCGGGTTGTCCCGTGGCCTGGAAGACGAGGGCCGGCAACCAGGCGATGTAAGTGGCCAGGGCGCAGGCGAACGCCAACAGCGTCGGCCGGGCGGCGCGGCGCGAATCCGCGTCACCGGTCAGCAGCAGCCACAAGGCGATAAGGCCATGGGGCAGCAGCGCGAACAGCGCGAAGTAGTGTGTGTAGATGGCGGCGACGACCAGAAGCGCATAAACGATCCGGTCGCGGGCCGCCCCCTCGCCAAGCGACCGCAGGAAGAAGAGATGAGCGGCAATCGTGAGCGTCACCGCCAGCGCGTAAGGCCGCGCTTCCTGGGAATAAGCGATGTGGAGTGGGTTGAAGGCCAGGAACGCGGCTCCGGCAAGCCCCACCCAGACCCCTCCGATCCGCCGGCCCACGAGCCCGAGCAGCGCGACCGAGACGAGCCCCAGCAGCATCGGCAGGGAGCGGACCGCGGCCTCCGCCGTCCCGAACAGGGCGACCCAGGGTAGGAAGAGCAGATACGAGAGCGGCGGGTGAAGATCGTGAAAGGCCGAGCGCCCCACGACCGAGGCGATCTCTTTCAAAGAGACGCCCCGGATGCGGAGGGCATAGAGCTCGTCGCAATCGAAAGCCGGCAGACCGAGGTCGTGGAGACGGAGGATCGCGGCGACGATCAGAAGCACCGTCAAACCCAACAGGAACAGGGTCCGGTCGCGGGCGTGGGGTGCGGTCATGGGCGAGAGTCCCTCCGCGCGGAGTATAGCCCGGTGCCCACCATGTTAGGATCGCAAAGGCCGTTCCATGAGGGCGGCCGGTCGATTTCAGAGAGGAGTTGAGCATGGAGACTGACGAGCATCAGATCCGCCTCCTCATGGACGAGTGGCGCCGCGCCACCGCAGAAGGCGACCTCCAGGCCGTCCTCGCCCTCATGAGCGACGACGCGGTCTTTCTGACGCCGGGGAACCCGCCCATGACGAAGGAAGACTTCGCGGCCGGCTTCAAGGGTTTCGCCGGCCGCGTTCGCATCGAGAGCGATCAGGACGTCAAAGAAATCCACGCCACCGGGGATCTCGCCTACGCCTGGTCGCACCTCGTCGTCGTCATGACTGCGACGGACAGCGGCAAGAAGACCCGCCGCGCCGGTCACGTCCTGACCGTCTTTCGCAAGTCGCCGGCCGGCCAATGGCTCCTCTCTCGCGACGCGAACCTCATGGCTGCCGGAGCGCCCGAAGAGGCCTGATATCGCATCGCCATTGCGCCACGTCCGCCATGGCGACGGACTGACCGACGGACTGGCCGGGATCGCCTGGCTGATCGGGCTGGCCGCTGTGGTCACGATCCTCTTCGCCGCGACGCCCCTCGACGTCGGGGCGGCCCGGGTCTTCTACCGCTCCGACGCATTGGATCATTGGCCACTGGCGAAGAGGTTGCCGTGGTCCGCGCTCTATGGCCTCGCTCCAGGAATCACGGCATCCCTGGTGATCGCCGGTCTCGCCGCGCTGGCTGCGGGACTCATGCGCGGCCAGGGCGCGTGGCGCCGGAACAGTATCTTTCTATTGCTCAGCGTCGCGCTCGGTCCGGGGCTCGTCGTCAACGCGATCTTCAAAGATCATTGGCATCGCCCTCGGCCGCGCGACATCGTGGAATTCGGCGGCCCGCTGCACTACCGGCCCGCGCCTCTGCCGGGCGGCGAAGGTGGTACATCGTTTCCGTGCGGCCATTGTTCCGTGGGATTCCTGTACGCCGCTGGCTGGTGGGTATGGAAACGGCGTCGCCCGGCCTGGGCCTGGGGCTCGCTCACGGCCGGCCTGATCGCCGGCTTCGCCCTGGGTCTCGGCCGCATGGCGGCGGGTGGACACTTCCTGTCGGACGTGATCTGGTCGGCGCTGCTCGCGCTGGGAGTGGCGCACGTCCTTTATCATTACGTGCTCCGCATTCCGGTCCACGAGAGACTCGAAACCGGAGCCTTGCCCTCTCGCGGTCCGGCGTCCCGGCGGCAACGCGTCACCGCGGTCATCGCGGCGCTGTGCGGAGTCGCCGTGCTCCTCGCGCTGTTTGCGACTCCCCACGGGACGCAGCTCGCGGCGAACATTCCGCTCTCCTCGCTGGCGCGCTCACCGCGCGCTCTCGAAATCAAGGTGCGAACGGCGAACGTCGAAATCGTGCTCGTCGACGCGCCGGCGACCGAGATCTCGATCGCGGGCGAGCTGCACGGCTTTGGCCTGCCGGGGAGCCGCCTCGACACGCACGTCGAGCTCGTCCTGGAGCCTGTTCCGACGCTGCGTTACACCATCGAGCAACACGGCTGGTTCACGGACCTCGACGGCGTGGCCACGGCCCGTGTGCCGGTGGGCGAACTCGAGCGCATCGTCGTGCGTCTCGAGCGCGGCAACATCCGGGTGACGGATGCCACGCGGGAGGGCGTGGTCAAGAAAGGGAAGCTGAAGCTCGACCTGCGGACCTCGGCCGGGCATGTGCAGTCGCCCGCCGGCGAGAGCCGGATCAGAGAAGACCGAAACTCTCCATAGCTCCTTACGTATATACTCCGTCGTCTAACTTACTGTTCCCCTCAGCGGAGGGAGCAGGCTTTCTCATGTATGGAGGAGTCTCTATGGCTGCGATCTGCAACACGAGTTGGAAGCGGTGGGCCCTGGCCGCGGCGGTGTGCCTGCTCGCGGTGCCGGCGGCGCAAGCCGCGGATCAGGTCGGTGGACATTTCGGGGTCGTCGTGCCGCTGGTCACCCGGGTCGACGGGCAGAACACGACGATCTCGGACCAGTTCAACGTCGGCTTCCCCACCGGGATTACCATCAAGCCCGGAGGCAGGGCCGCCTTCGACCTTGAGGTGGTGCCGCTGATCCATAGCGACACCAAGCGGGTCGACCTCACCATCCATCCCGGCGTCCTGTGGAGTCTCTCCGGCCACTGGACCGCCGGCCTGCGCGCCGCCTTCGAGGTCAATCAGAAAGCCTATGGCTTCACGCCGCTGATCAACTACGGCTTTCCGCAGGCCAACGGCACGACGCTCTTCGCCGAATTCGTGCTGCCTGTCCGCTTCCAGCGCGACGCCTTCGACCAGGGGCAGACGGCGGTGACCGCCGGCATCCACCTCGGTTGGGCCTTCTGAGCCCCGCCTGGCTCACGAAACCGCAACACCTGGCCGGCTCCGACGCCGGGGCCGGCTGATGCGGTTTGCCGCCCGGCCGGCGGGAGGGAGAAGAGGGCTGTCACCAGCTCGCGCCGTCGCGGATCAGGCCGCCGGCGGCGAGCTGGCCCAGCGGCCGGGAGAAGTAATACCCCTGGCCGAAGTGGCAGTCGAGGGCGCGCAGGCGGGTGACCTGCTCCGCGGTCTCGATCCCCTCGGCGGCGACGTCCATGCGCAGGGTGCGGGCGAGCGTGAGGATCGTGCCCACGATCTCCGAGTGCTCGGCGCGCAGGTCCATCGCACTGATGAAGGAGCGGTCGATCTTCAGCGCGTCCACCGGCAGGCGGTGCAGATAGCTCAGGGAGGAGTAGCCGGTGCCGAAGTCGTCGACGTAGAGCTTGACCCCGAGCCGGCGCAGGTCGAGCAGCGTCGCCACCGCCCCCTCGGCCTGCTCCATGATGGTGCTCTCGGTGATCTCCAGCCGCAGCTTGCCGGGCCGGATCCCTGTCTGCTGCAGGATCTCCTCGATCCGTGCCACCAGGTCCGTCTGCCGGAACTGCTTGCCCGAAAGGTTGACGGTCACCGCGAGGTCCCCCCCGGACCAGGGGGGCGACTGCCAGGCCGCGAGTTGCCGGCAGGCCTCGTGCAGCACCCACCAGCCGATGGGGACGATCAGACCGGTGTCCTCGGCGACCGGCACGAAGCTGTTGGGGAAGAGGAGCCCGCGCCGCGGGTGCCGCCACCGCAACAGCGCCTCGAAGGCGTCGATCCGGCCGGTGGCCAGCGAGACGATCGGCTGGTAGTGGATCTCGAACTCGCTGCGCTCGATGGCCCGCCGCAGGTCGGTCTCCAACTCCAGCAGGGCCACCGCCCGGTCGTGCATGTTGCGGTCGAAGACGGCGTCCCGCGCCTTGCCGGAGGTCTTGGCGTCGTACATGGCCGTGTCCGCGTCGCGCAGGACGTCCTCCGGCCGGTCGTAGTCCCCGCCCGCCCCCACCGTGATGCCGAGGCTGATGGTGACGAACACCTCGTGGCCGTGGGCCTTGAACGGCTGCGCCATCACCTGGTGCAGCCGCCGGGCGACCTGGACGGCGTGATCGACGTCGGCAACCTCGTCGAGCAGGATGGTGAACTCGTCGCCGCCCAGGCGCGCCACGGTGTCGCCGGGGCGCAGGCACGATTCGAGGCGCCGGGCGACCGCGACCAGCAGCTCGTCGCCCGCGACGTGGCCCAGACTGTCGTTGACGTTCTTGAACCGGTCGAGGTCGATGAACAGGACGGCGAAGGTGTAGCTCAGCCGCCGCTTGGCGTGGGCGATGGCCATCCCCAGCCGGTCCATGAACAGGGCGCGGTTCGGTAGACCCGTCAGCGGATCGTGGAAGGCGTCGTGCTGGAGGCGCTCCTCGGCCAGCTTGCGGGCGGTGACGTCGGACTGCGAGCCCGCCATCCGATAGACCTCGCCCGTCTCGGTGCGCACGGCGAGACCGCGGCTGAGCACCCAGCGGTAGGAGCCGTCGCGATGCAGGATGCGGTGCTCGCTCTCGAAGTCCGGGGCGCGGCCGGAGAGGTGCGCCGAGAGCGCCAGGTGGACGGCGGGAAGGTCGTCGGGGTGCACCCGGTCGAACCACGCCGCCGGATCGCCGTCGATCTGCCCCTCGTCATAGCCGAGCATGGACTTCCACCGGCAGGAAAAGTAGATCCGGCCGGTCTTGAAGTCCCAGTCCCAGAGGCCGTCCTTGGCCCCGTTCACCGCCAGCGCATAGCGTTCCTGGCTCTCGCGCAGCGCCACCTCGGCCCGCTTGCGCTCGAGGGCGTAGCGGATGGAACGGCCCAGCAGACCGCTGTCGATCCCCTTCTTGACCAAGTAGTCCTGGGCGCCCTCCCGCACGGCGCGCACCGCCAGGTCCTCGTCGTCGATGCCGGTCAGCAGGATGATGGGGACGTCCGGGGCTTCGCGGCTGACCCGCGACAACGAGTCGAGCGAGCCGGGCCGGGTGTCGGGCAGCGAGACATCCAGCAGGATGACGTCCACCCGGCCGTGGCGGCGCAGGTGGTCGACCGCGTTCGAGACCCGATCGACGGCCGTGAGCTGGAATGGGCGCAGGGCCGTCCCCTCCAGGAGCCTGCGGATCAGGCGGGCATCGCCCGGGTTGTCCTCCACCAGGAGGATCACGTTCGGTTCGCCGAGGAGCATCACGGCGGCTCCGTGCACTCCACCGCCGATGACTCCCCCCGGCGGCGTGCAGAAAAGCAAGTTAGTAGAATTCCGTGCTACTGAGCAACGGAATCCTAACATAGGAGCGCACGTTTTTTATTGGAATTTTGCAATCCCTGCGTGGAGCTGTGTTGTCTGCGAGGCCCCGGCCGCCGGGAGGGTGAAGGAGAACGCCGAGCCGCCGCCGGGCGCGGGATCCACCCAGATACGCCCGCCGTGGCGCTCGACGATCTTCCGGCAGAGGGCGAGGCCGATCCCGCTGCCGGGGATCTCCGGGTGGAGGCGCTTGAACATGGCGAAGATGGGCTCCGCCTCCGCCGGATCGAGGCCGATGCCGTTGTCGCGCACCGAGAACACCCACTCGCGCCCCTCCCTGCGGGCGGCGACGTGGACCCGGGGGGCCTCCGGGCCGCGGAACTTGATGCCGTTGGCGATCAGATTCTGGAAGAGCTGGACGATCAGGACAGGATCGACCTCGATCTCCGGCAGCGAGGAGTGCGTCACCACGGCGCCGCTCTCCTCGATCGCGGCTTCGAGGTGGGCCAGGGCCTCCGCCAGCAGCGCCTCCGCGCCGACTCTCTCCGACCGCTGCTCCCGGCCTTCAAAGCGCGAGAACGACAGCAGGTCGTCAATCAGCGTCCGCAGCCTGCGCGCGGCGCCGGCCACCACCGCGATCAGCTCGTCGCCGCTGGGGCCGAGCTTGCCCTCGAAGTCCTCGCGCAGGAGCTGAGTGTACCGCTCCATCATGCGGACCGGCTCCTGGAGCTCATGCGAGGCCATGGAGGCGAACTGCTGGATGTCCTCAGTGGAGTGCCGAAGCTGCGCCGATTTCTGCGCTTGGCGGGCCAGCTCCTCTTCCGCCTCCCTGCGGGCGGTGACGTCCTCGACCAGCCCGTCCACCCGCACCCCCTCGGCGTCTCGGACGAGCGTGCCCATCACCTCGACCCAGAGGGTGCGCCCGTCCGCCCGTTGCAGCCGGACCTCCGTCATACCCGCCCCGGCGCCGGGCCCCCGTGTCGCGGCGGCGACGAGCGGGACGAGATCGAGACGGGCGGCGTCCTCCAGGCTCCGGACACCCAGGATCGACAGGAACTGGGGACTGGCGTTCAACAGGCGCCCCTCGGGCGTGGCGCTGAAGACCGCCATCTGGACCGGAGCGAGGAGCCCTTCCGGCCGCGCCGCGCCGGAAGCGGTGCGGAGCTGTCGGCGGTCGAGCGCCGCCCGCACCGTCAGCGGCAGCCGCAGGAAGCCGGCGGGCGTCTTGCCGAGGACCTCGTCCACCCCCAGCCGCACCGCCCGCAGGACGAAGTCCTCCGGGCCCGCCCCGCCGCCGAACCGCGTGAAAAGGATGACCGGCGCCTCGGGCCAGTCCTCCTTGAGGACCGCGAGGATCGCCAGACCGTCCGCCCACTGGAGCTTCTGCTCCAGGATCACGAGATCGAAGCTGCGCCGGCCGCAGGCCTGGGCGAAAGCCGGCGCGTCCGTGATCTCCTCGATCGCCAGTTGCGGCATCTCGTGTGCGATGACCAGCCGGGCCAGGGCCCGATCGTCGGCATCGTCGTCGAGCAGCAGGATGTGGAGATGGCTTTCGCGCATGGCGGGGTGAACAGGGACCCGAACCCCGTAACGCTATAGAAGCCCGACGGTTAAATCTACTCCTCTCAGGCTATAATCTTTTCTATACCTCTCGATATACGGGGCGGAGAGCCGGAGCCCGGATATGGATTTCGAGTACTCCTTGCAAAGCCGCGGCGAGCGCCTGATCGCCAGCCTGAGGCTGCTGATCGCTCTCGGTTTTCTCCTCGTGCTCCTCGGGCTGGGGCTCGATCCGGCGGCGGCTCTCCGGTATCCGGCCGGCACGCTGGCGCTGCTGGGCGTCTATGCCCTCTATGCCCTGCTGCTCGCGGCGCTGTTCTGGGCCTACGATCGCATCGAGCTGCGCTCGCGGCTCGCCGTCCACCTCCTGGACCTTGGGATCTTCGCCCTCCTGAGCTTCCTGACGCGCGGCTCGGCGCCCCCGGCCCTGGTCTTCTTCGCCTTCCTTCTGCTGGCAGGCGCGCTGCGCTGGCGGTGGCGCGGGGCCGTGGAGACGGCGTTCGCGGCGGGCGCGCTTTACCTGGGCGCGGGGCTCGTTTCCGGGGTTCCCCTCGGCCCGGTGCTGGCGGGGAGCGCCTGGCTGACGCTCCTCGCCGTGCTCCTTGCCGCCGTCTCCGCCTACCAGCAGCGGTCGGGCCGCGAGATGCTGCGCATCGCTGCGGCGCCGCGCGGCTCGCTGCAGGACCCGGACGCTCTGCTCGCCCGCCTTCTGGCCTATGTGGCCGGCATCCTGGAAGCGCCGCGCGTCCTGCTCGCCTGGGAAGAGGTCGACGAGCCCTGGCTGCACCTGGCGCTCCGCTCGGCCGGCGGCGTGGAGCGGTCACGGGAGGCGCCGTCCGCCGCGCCGCTGGTGCCCCCGGCCCTGGCCGCGGCGAGCTTCCTCTCCAACGGCGCGGCGGAGACCTGGTACGGCACCGAGCGGGGGATCGAGCGCTGGCACGGCCCGCCCGTGGGCGAGGACCTGCGGCGCCGGTTCGCCATCGAGCGGGTCGCCTCCTGGCCCGTGCGCGGCGAGATCGTGCAGGGTCGGCTCTTCGCCCTCGACCGCAAACACCTCGAACGGGACCACCTGATCCTCGGCGAGATCGTGGCCCAGCGCGTCGCCGCCGAGCTCGATCAGTTCTATCTCCTGCGCCAGCTCCGGACTTCGGCGGTGACCGAGGAGCGCATCCGGCTCGCCTGTGACCTGCACGACGGCATGCTCCAGTCGCTCACCGGCGCGGCCCTTCAGCTCCAGGCTCTGGCGCAGCTCCTGGAGTCGGGAGCGCCGGGAGCGCGCGAGCAGCTCCAGGAGATCCAGCGGCTCATCGCCGCCGATCAGCGGGACCTGCGCTTCTTCATCGAAGAGCTGAAGCCGGCGCCGCGCGCCTTGAGCGGGCCGGCCGACCTCCAGAACCGGCTGGCCGAGCTGACGGACCGCATCCAGCGCCTGTGGGGCCTCGACGTCGAGGTCCACCTCGAAGCGCTCGACGGCCAGCTCTCCGAGGCCTTCACCCGCCAGCTCTACCGGCTGCTGCGCGAGGCCCTGTTCAACGTCGCCCGGCACGCCGGGGCGTCGAGCGCGCGGGTGGAGGTCTCGCGCCGGGACCAGGGGCTGCACATCCTGGTGACCGACGACGGCCGCGGCTTCCCCTTCCGCGGCCACTACGAGCACGAGGAGCTCAACCGCCAGAAGCTGGGACCGGTGAGTCTCAAGGAGCGGCTCGCCACCCTGGGCGGCTCGCTCGTCATCGACTCCTGCCCGGGGCTCACCCGGCTGGAGATGCGCCTGCCTACCGGAGGAGGTGTGCCATGACCCCGACGCCCTCGACGATCCCGACGACCTCGACGCCTTCGACGCCGATCCGCCTCGTCGCCGTGGACGACCATCCCATCGTCCTCGAAGGGCTCGAACGGCTCTTCCGGCTGGCCGGGGACCTGGAGATCGTGGCCCGCTGCGTCAACGCCGGCGAGGCGATCGAAGCCGTGCGCCTCCACCGGCCGGACATCCTCCTCCTCGACCTGCGTCTGCCCGGAGGCAGCGGCCTCGACGTGCTCGACCGCCTCCGCCGCGAGGACCTCCCCACCCGCGCCGTGCTGCTCGCCGGCTCGATCAACGAGGACGAACTCCTGGAAGCCCTGCAGCTTGGGGTCCGCGGGGTGGTCCTCAAGGAGATGGCCCCGGAGCTCCTGGTGCGCTGCATCCGCACCGTCCACGCGGGTGGCCGCTGGCTGGAGAACGGCTTCCTCAGCAAGGCCCTCGAAACCCTCCTCGACCGCGACGGCGTCGCCGGGCCTGGGAGGCAGGTGCTCTCAACCCGGGAGCTGGAGATCGTCCGCCTGGCCGCGACCGGCCACCACAACAAGGAGATCGCCGAGACCCTGAACATCACCGAGGGGACGGTGAAGGTCCACCTGCACAACGTTTACGAAAAGCTGGGGATTGAAGGCCGGGTGGAGCTGACGATTTATGCTCGGGATCATGGGTGGGTGTGAACCGTTCAACTAAGCTTGACGCTGTAGCGGTACGAGCCGCTCGATTTCAGCCGCATCCTTACCATGCAGTGCGTGCCACAGGTCCCAATCCTGTTGCAGGCCCAGCCAGAAATCCGCTGACACGCCAAGAACACGCGCCAGCCGAAGCGCCGTGTCGGGCGTGACAGAACGCTTCCCGCGAATGATCTCGTTGAGCCTTGGGAAAGAGACTCCAAGACGAATCGCGAACGCCGACTGACTGATACCTAGCGGTTTCAGGAACTCCTCCAGCAGCATTTCCCCTGGATGTGTCGGAGGAAGATGTCTCGGGAGCCGACGCTCCGCCAGATGGCCCCTGCTGGTCGCCGCTTTCTTAGGGTGCTGGGACTTAGTCCGTGATCTCGACATAACCTGCCTTCCTCGGTTGGCGAACGAGCTTATCACCATTAACGGGATGGTAGGTGGCCCGCAGGAGACCCCTCATCTACAAGCCCGGATTTCCTGCCCCGAAGGGGCAGCGGCCTGTAGCCTGGGGCTGGCGCTTTTTGCCAGCCCCAGGAAACTTGCGTCCCCACATTTCTCATAGCCCCGCAAGGGGCGGCGGCAGCTCATCGTTTGAAGCGAGTTACCGCCGCCCCTTCGGGGCTTGAAAGGTTTTGTGGGTCACGTCTACCTGGGGCTGGCAAAAAGCGCCAGCCCCAGGCTACAGGCCTTTGCCCCTTCGGGGCAGACCGCGATGGCGTCGCAAGCGGAAGGCGAAGCACTATACTTTCGAGACGCGACCTCAAGCCCCAGCCGGCACCGGCACAGCCTTCACGGCCTGCACCTCGATCTCGATACGGACATCGTGGCCGATGAGGATGCCGCCGGCTTCGAGCGCCTGGTTCCATTCCAAGCCCCAGTCGCGACGATCGATGCGGGTTGTGGCCCGGGCTCCCGCTCGCTCGCCACCCCATGGGTCCTTGCCTCGGCCTTCGAAGGTGCAGTCGAGCGTCACCTCCTTCGCCGTGCCGTGGATGGTGAGATCGCCGATGACGCGGAACTCGTCGCCTTCCTTGGCCAGCGCCCCCTCGAACCGCTTGCTGCGGAACGTGATCGTCGGATAGTGCTCGACGTCGAGGAAATCGGCCGACCGCAGGTGCGTGTCGCGATCTGCGACGCCGGTATCGATGCTCGCCGCGTTGATCTCCACGTGGACGGACGAGCGGTCGGGGTTCTGCTCGTCGACCTCGATCGTCCCTTTCACGTCCTTGAAGCGGCCGCGGACGGTAGTAAACATCATGTGCTTCACTGCGAACTGGATGCTCGAGTGTGCCGGATCGAGTTGCCACGTCTCTGCCATGTTCTCCTCCTCGGGGGTCGTGCAATCCAAACAGTGAAGCGAATGCAACTTTCGCGCCTTCAAGGCGTGGGAGGCTCCCACGGCTCCGGCCGGCTCCGCAGTGCAGAAGCCGGCTGCGGACACTGCAAAGCGTCTGCGCAGCCCGAGAATCGGGTGCGCTGGTGGGCCAGGCGAATTTTGACCAGCACAACCGTTGCGCAGGCTGCGCAGCCAAATTTTGGTCAGCGCAACGCTTGCGCAGGCTGAGCAGGTGAATTTTGACCGGCCCAACCGTTGATTTGACTGGCCCGGTCAAGATTTGATCGGCCCAACCGAGATTTGATCAAAAAATCCAATGCGCTGGATTGCCCAGCGACGATCTGACCCAAAAATCCAATGCTCTGAATGGCCCGGCGAAAATTTGATCAAATCAGTCGTTGGAAAAGTTGAGCAACGAAATTTTAAGTCAAAAATCCAATTTCTTGGATTGCGCGGCGTGCAGGCTGGCTATTGAGGCACCTCGACCACCTTCTCGATCCAATCGCCGATCCGGATCTGGTCCAGCACGGCGTCGCCAGCGACGACCTGGCCGAAAACGGTGTAGCCGCCGTCGAGGTGGGGCTGGGGGGAGAGGGCGATGAAGAACTGGCTGCCGCCGGTGTCGGGACCCGCGAGCGCCATGCCCACGGCGCCGCGGGTGTAGCGCAGGCGGTTGATCTCGTCGCGGATGGCGTAGCCCGGGCCGCCGCTGCCGTCGCCTTTGGGATCGCCGCCCTGGATCACGAAGTCGGGGACGACGCGGTGGAAGGTCAGGCCGTCGAAGTAGCCCTGGGCAGCGAGCTGCAGGAAGTTGAGGCAGGTGAGCGGCGCCTCCGGACAGGCCAGGCGGACGGTGATCGTCCCGCGCTGGGTGCGGATCTCGACGGTCCGCGGACGGCGGGTGCGCTGCAGGACCTGCCGGTAGGCGTCCGCCTCCTGCCGAGTCGCGGGACCGGGGGCCGGGATCTTCGTCTGTCCGAGCCTGGCGAGGCTCTCGCCCGCCTCCCGGCGCAGGACGTAGGGACCGGCGGCGGCGGCCTTCTCCAGGAGATCGACGACGGCGTCCTTCTCCAGCGGCTCGGCCTTGCCGCGCGCCGTCAGCGCCTTCAGCTCGGCGAGCCCCATCTCCTCCAGGCCCTCGCGATAGACTCCAGGGAGCGCGGCCTGGAGCTCGGCGAAGGGGGCCACCGGATGCTCGGTCAGCCAGTCCAGGGCGGCCTCCCGGACCGTCGGATCGGGATCGGTGAGCGCCTTGCGGGCCACGTCGCCGGCCTTGGCGTCCGCCGCCAACCAGGCTCCGACGGCCGCGGCGCGCACCCGCGGGCTCGCGTCGGCAGTCAACCGAGTCAGGACGTCGGTCTCGGCCGGCACCCCGAGCAGGCCCGCGGCCTCGGCAGCACGAGCGCGCAGGGCAACGTCCTCAGCAGCCGCGGCGGCCGAGATCCGCGCCGCGGCCTGGGGGTACTTCCCCGCCGCCAAGGCCACCAGGGCGGCCCCCTTCTCCCAGGGCTCGCCCGTCTCGATGCGGGCCGCCAGGGCCTCGCCGAGCTCGGGCCGGCCCCAGACGCCCGCGGCCTCGAAGGCGCTCGCTCGCACGCCGGGGCGCGGGTCGTCCATCAGCGTCCGCAGGCGGGGCGCCCAATCCTCCAGGGGCTTCGCCTTGTTCGCGGCGACGAGGGCGCGAGCGGAGCGGAGGGCCTGGATGGGGGGACCCCCATGTGGATCGCCGGCGTCGTCGAGCAGGGGACGCAGAGCCGCCAAGTCGTCTCCCGTGCCCACGATCCCCAGAGCCCGGGCCGCCCAGGCGCGCACCCGCGGATCGCCGTCGGCGAGGAGCTTGCGCAGGGTGGGGAGGGCCTGGGGGAGAGGATTGCGGGACAGGGCGTAGGCGGCCTGGAGGTGGAGCGCCGGGTCCGTCTGGGCGAGGCCCTTCTCGCCAAGCGAGACGGTCGTCTCCTCCTTGAAACGGAAGAGGCCGGGGAGGAGGCGCGCCCACCGCTCGCCTTCAGGAAGGGGGAGGAGCGGCTCCAGCACGTCCACCACGTGGGCCCCCAGCTTGCCCAGGGCCTCGACGGCCAGCGTGCCGGTCTCCCGGTCCGGATCGCGCTCCGCCAGCAGCAGGGCCGACTGGGCCTGGGGGTCCCCCATCACCCCGAGGCTGAACACCGCCGCTCGTCGCACGGCGGGGGACTCGTCGATCAGCAGCCCTTCGAGGATCGGCCGCCCCGCCCGATCTCCGCTCCGTCCGAGCGCCACGGCGAGGTCTTCGCGCAGCGCCGCGTCTCCCTTGAGGCACTGCTGCACGGTGAAGTCGTCGTACGTCTGGCGGTCCACCAGCAGCAGGAGGAGCGCCCGCTCGTCGACGTGCGCCACCTGGAGGTCCGTCTGCTCCCGCGCGGTGTGAGGGGCGGGGTGGGGAGCGCAGGCGGCGAGGAGGAGGGCGAGGGAGAACGTGGAAAGTTGGCGAGTGGTCATGGGGAGGGTGATGCTACCACTGCGGGGACCCTCATCACCCCGGCCCTCTTCGGCCGAGAGCGAGAAGCTCGAGCAGTTGGTTCAACAATACGATCAAGCCGTGCTGTTGCGCGCGGAAGCGGCACGGCTCCTGAAAAGACGTGGTCATGACGTGTCCAAGCTTCTGGCCACGCAATGACGTCTGCATCTCGACCTATCCCTGTCTCCTGTCGCTCTCGGCTTCGATCTCAGCCAGTGAAATGCGACCTGTCGAACGCGAGCGCTCATCGAGAAACCGCTGGAAGGCCTGGCTGTTGCGGAGAGCTTCAACTTCCTTCTCGAAGTCGTCCGCCTCGCCGAGGAGGAATTCATGGCCGTCCGGAGTCACCAGAAGAACTGGCTCCTGGCGCGCAAGGTCGAGAGCCGCCTCCAAGTCGATCTTCCGCTCTTCCAGGTTTACGGTCCTCATATCTTCACCTCTTCACCACGCACGAAAAGCTGGTTGTGTTCCTTGTGTCCCACGGCGACGATCCTGACTGTCCGAGAAGAGTCATCCACCTCGTAGAATACTCTGAATTTGCCCAGGCGAAGCTCCCAGGAAGCAATGGGGTTGGTCCGCAAGAGCTTGCGATTCTTCGTTGTGACCAGCGGCTCATGGAGTAGCTGGGCCCGTACTCCAGCCGTAATCAGCTTTCTCTCAGAAGCGGAGTAGAAGAACAGGTCAACCCGGGCCTCGTCTGTCAGCTCGATCCCAAATTCAGCCATAAGGCCAGAATGTTACCCGAACCGGACACCCGCTGTCATGGGTGGGCGTTACGGAGGCTCAACCAGCGATTCCTTCGAGCTGCCCCGCCCACCCTCCCGGGCGGGGCGATTCCGGGGATCTCCGGGTATAGTCCCCCCGTGAGCTCCCCCCATCTCCAGTTCGCCGGCGTCCGCCGGCGCTTTGGCCGGCTGTCCGTGCTCAAGGGCGTCTCCGGCAGCGTGGAGCCGGGCGCGATGCTGCTGGTGACGGGGCCGAACGGCTCAGGGAAGAGCACCCTGATGCGATGCCTGGCCGGCCTGCTGGCTCCGGATGGCGGGACGATCGCCTACCAGGAGAACGGCACGCCCCTGGAGGCCGCGGAGCGGCGCCGGCGGGTGGGGGTGGTGGCCCCGGACCTCGCCTTTTATGCCGAGCTCACGGTGGCGGAGAACCTGACCTTCTTTGCCCGGCTGCGGCGGGTGTCGCCCGAGCGCGGCCTCGGGGTCCTCGGCCGTCTGGATCTCCCCCTCGACCGGTTGGCGGGGAATCTCTCCTCCGGCATGCGCCAGCGGCTGCGCTGGGGCTTCGCCCTGCTCCATTCGCCCCGGCTCCTGCTGCTCGACGAGCCGTTCCAGAACTTCGACGCCGCCGGCGAGCGCATCGCCCGCGAGCTGCTCGAGGAGCATCTGGAGGATGGCGGCCTCGCCGTCGTCGCCAATCCTTCGTCCCTGGACTTCCACCATGTGGCCGCGCATCTCGACCTGGGCCGCTGAGGCGACGGCGGTGTTCGCGAAGGAGTGGCGGTGCGAGCTGCGCACCCGCTACGCCCTGAACACTCTCGGCCTCTTCGCCTTCACCACCCTGGTCGTGGTGAGCGTCAGCCTGGGACCGCTCGGGGTGTCGCTCTCCCAGGGGACGGCGGTGCTCCCGGTGCTGCTGTGGGTGATCCTCCTCTTCTCCGTGGCGGCGGGCCTGCCCCGCGCTTTCGTGCAGGAGGAGGAGACCCAGACGGCCATCGCCCTGCGCCTGGCCGCGACGCCGTCGGCCCTGTTCTGCGGCAAGCTGGTCTACGGTCTGACCCTGGTCCTGGCCCTGGAAGCCCTCATCACTCCGGTCTATGTTGCGGTGACCAGCCTGAAGGTAGTCTCGCCTGGGCTGCTGGCCGGCACCTTGATAGCAGGAGGCTATGGACTGGCGGCCGGGAGCACCCTGGTCGCGGCGATCATCGCCCAGGCGCGCAGCAAGGGGACGCTGTTCTCGGTGCTCGCCTTCCCGGTGCTCCTGCCATTGCTGCTCCTGGCCGTGGAGCTGTCGCGCAGCGCCGTGGCGGGCGATCCCGCCGGAGTGGCTCTGCCGCAGCTTCTTCTATATGATGCTTCTGTTACCGTCGTCGGACTGATGCTTTTCCCTGCGGTATGGAACCCATGAAGAACGCCCTCGCCTGGCTGCTCTGGATCTGGCTCTCCGTCGTCATCGTCGGAGCGTTCAAGTATGCGCCGCTCGCCAAGGGGTTCATCGGCGAGTCGAGCCGCATCCTCTTCTTCCATGTGCCCATGTCCTGGGTCTCCTTCGTGGCCTTCATCGCCGCCGGGGTGTGGAGCCTGATGTTCCTCTTCGGCGGCCGCAAGCCGAAGCACGACCGGGCCGCCGCCGTCGCCGTCCAGCTCGGGCTGGTCTTCGGCGTCCTGGCGACCGTCACTGGCTCCCTGTGGGCCCGCATCATGTGGGGGGCCTACTGGAACTGGGATCCGCGGCAGACGTCGATCGTCGTGGCGCTGCTCTTCTACGGCGCCTACCTCGCCCTGCGCTCGTCCCTGGAGGACGCCGACAGCCGCGCGCGCCTCTCGGCGGCGTATGCTGTCCTGGGGCTGGCGGTGGCACCGTTCCTGTTCTTCATCATGCCGCGGATCATGTTCTCGCTCCACCCGCAGTCGGTGATCAACGCCCAGGGGAAGATCGAGGTGGAGTCGCGGATGGTGCAGGTGCTGCTCGCCGGCTCGGCGGGCTTCACGGCGCTGTTCTTTTGGCTGCACAATCTACAGTGCCGCATCGAGTCCCTGTCCGAGCGGAAATCGGCACTCAGGGATCGGGGTTAAGGAGTAGTGACTATGGAACTGGGCGGGAACGGCTGGATCGTCGCCGTCAACCTCATCATTTGGACGGGATTGTTCCTCTACCTGCTGCGCCTCGGCAAGAGGCTGCGCCAGTCGGAGGCCAGTCTGGAGAAAGAGCCATGAAGAAGAACCGTCTGTACCTGTTCGGCGGGCTGCTCCTGCTGGCCTTCGCCGGCTTCTCGTTCACCACGTTCACGGACTCCATGACGCCCTACGTCTCCTACCAGCGGGCCCGCCAGGGCGACCGCATCGTGCAGGTGGCCGGAGCGCTGGAGAAGGGGAGCTACTCCTACGCGGAAGCCAAGGAGTCTCTCTACTTCACCCTCAAGGACCCGAAGACGAAGGAGAACCTGCGCGTCCGTTACAAGGGCGTGAAGCCGGGCAATTTCGAGGATGCCATCAGCATCGTCGCCATTGGCCGTTACGACGACAAGACCAAGGAGTTCGAGGCCCAGAAGCTGCTGGTGAAGTGCCCCAGCAAGTATCAGGGCGCGGAAGTGAAGACCTACAGCTAGGCGGTTGTCGGGTTGACGGCGGGGCGGATCTCCGTCCGCCGCTGAGCAGTTGGAAGGAGCCCCCACGTGAGCCATGTGAGCAGCTATCTCTCCCACCTCTTTCTCCCCGGGGCGCTCGCTCTGTGGTGCGCCGCGATCTTCGCGCTCGCGACGATGTGGGGCTACGCCGAGGCTCTCGCCACCGGACAGGACGGCGCCAAGGTCTTCGCCCGCCGCTCCTACGGCTTCTTCGCCTTCTCCATCGTCCTGACGGCGGCGATGATGTCGCTGCTGCTGATGATGCGTGACTTCCGTGTGGAGTACGTCTACCAGTACTCGGGGATGGACCTGCCGACCTACTACCAGTTCTCGGCTTTCTGGGCGGGGCAGAAGGGGAGCTTCCTGATCTGGCTGTTCTGGGGGGCGCTGCTGGGGCTGCTGGTGCGCCGCACGGCGGGTCCCAACGAGCCGGCCATCATGGGGGTCTACACCCTGACGCTGATGGGGCTGGTCTTCATCCTCGTACGCGAGAACCCGTTCGTCATGCTGGGCAAGACGCCGGTCGACGGCGTGGGCCTGAACCCCCTGCTTCAGGACAACTGGATGGTCATCCATCCGCCGATCATGTTCATCGGCTATGCGGCGAGCGCCATCCCCTTCTCCTTCGCCATGGCCTCCCTCTGGCGGCGCAAGTACGACGGCTGGGCGGAGCGGGCGTTCCCGTGGGCGCTCGGCGGCTTCCTCGTCCTTGGCACCGCCATCACCATGGGGGGCTACTGGGCCTACAAGACCCTGGGCTGGGGCGGCTACTGGGGCTGGGACCCGGTGGAGAACGCCTCGTTCATCCCATTCCTGTTCGGCACGACGATGATCCACGGCCTGCACATGGAGCGGGCCCGCGGCCGCTACCGCCGGGCCAACTACGTCTTCGCCTTCCTGACCTACATCTCGGTCCTCTATGGCACCTTCCTCACCCGCTCGGGTGTGCTGGCCGACTTCTCGGTGCACAGTTTCGTGGACCTCGGCATCTCCGGCTGGCTCACGCTGCTGCTGGGCGGCTTCACCCTGCTCGGCCTTTTCCTCCTCATCCTCCGCTGGAAGGAGATCCCGACGGAGCCCAACGAGGACCCGTTCCTCAGCCGCGGCACCTTCATGGTGCTGGCGACGATCACCATCCTCGTCGCGGCCGTGGTCATCACCGCCGGCACCTCGGCGCCGCTGCTGACCAAGGTGATGTCCAATCCCAGCCAGGTGGGACCCAGCTTCTACAACCGGGTCAGCCTGCCGATCGCCATCCTGATCGCCCTGCTGCTCTCGCTGGTCCCCTACCTCTCATGGCGGGGGAACAAATTCTCCGAGATCGCGCGCAAGATGATCTACCCCGGCCTGTTCGCCGTGGCAGTGACGATCGCCGCGGCGGTGTGGAAGGTGCACGACGTCTTCCACCTCGTCTTCATCCTGCTCGCCACCCTCGCGCTCGCCACCAACCTGCAGAAGACCGTGGGCAAGTACCGGGTGAGCGGCCTGCGCGGGGCCGGCGGCTACCTGGCTCACGTCGGCGTGGGGGTGATCCTGCTGGGCATCATCGCCTCCTCGGGCTACGACGAGAGCACCAAGGTCACCCTCACCCAGGGCGTGCCGCGCAAGGTCGGCGACCTGAGCTTCACCTTCCAGCGCTTCATCCCGCGCCACGGCTTCGAGAAGGAGCGCATGGAGGTGCTGGTGTCGAGGCCCGGGCAGAAGCCGTTCCTGGTCTACCCGAAGCTGTTCATGAACCTGCGCACCAAACAGACGATGGCGAACCCGGACGTCCGGACGACGCTGTTCCAGGACCTCTACGTCTCGCCCATCGACTTCGATCCCGGCCAGCCGCGGCTGCAGCTCGCCAAGGGCGCCTCGGGCCGCATTGGCGACATGGACGTGAAGTTCACGGGCTTCGACCTCCAGGCCCAGGGCAATGCCATGGTCGCCATGGCCGCCGGTAAACCGGTGACGATCGGCGCCAAGCTGGCGGTGACCCGGGGCGGCAAGACCGTCGATCTCGAGCCGCTCTACCAGCTCGATCCGGCGAGCGGGCAGGTGAAGACCCCGCCCCTTCTCCTGCCAGGCGGCGGCGCCCTGGTCGTCTCCGGCATCAACGCCAGCAACGGCGCCGTGCAGCTCGATGCGACGGGTGTCGCCAGCCCGATGAAGCTGTCGGTGGACGTGACCAGAAAGCCGCTCATCCAGCTCGTCTGGTTCGGCCTCTACATCATCATTCTCGGCGGCGGCCTGTCGATGGTGCAGCGGCTGCGGGAGGTGCGGGTACGAGAGCGGGTGGCCGAGGCGAAGGCGGGGCGGAAGGCGGCGTAGGGGGTCAGCTCCGTCCTCGGCAGGTCCACACCTGCCAGGGTTGACAGTCCCGGCGATTGGTGTAGACTTTCCGAGATATGAGAACCCTCATACCTCCAAAGAACGACGGATCGTTGGTAGCTAAGCCCCGCGCCCAGTCCGCGTTCTCCCCCCTCTGTACGCTGACTGCTTCGATCCTCCGAGGGAGGGGTATGCTACCCTCGGGACGGGTCCCCCATGATTAACCCCAGCCGTTAATCTTGGCGAGGGCTGATTGGAGATCTTGTTCTGTAACAGCAGGCTGGAAAAGGAGTGCTGCGACTCAAAGACCAAGAGGAAGCGCCTCGGCGACGAGAGGGCACGCCGGTTGGGGCGCCGGCTCGATGACCTGCAAGCAGCCGCGACGCTGGCCGCCATGAAGACTCTACCAGGACGATGTCACGAGTTGATAGCAGATCGGAAAGGCCAACTCGCGATTGATCTCGATGGACCCTATCGGCTCATCTTCGAGCCCGCGAATGAACCTCTTCCCTTGGATGAAACAGGCTCTCTCGACTGGGATCGCGTGACCGCAATTCGTATCCTACTCATAGGGGACTATCACAATGGCTAAGAATCAGTACTGCCCCGACGAGGTCTCGCCTCCTGGGGAAACGCTATTGGAAGTTCTTGAAGAGCGCGGGATTACTCCGGCGGAGTTGGCCGAGCGGACAGGGCAGCCCCGCGAGATCATCAACTCGATCATCAAGGGCAGGGCTGCGATCACTCCCGAAACCGCCCTTCAGTTTGAAAGGGTCTTGGGATCTCCCGCAAGCTTTTGGAATGCGCGCGAGACCAAGTATAGAGAGTTTCTCGCCAAACGAAATGAGACCGACCTCGGCGGCCCTCTCAGGAGTGCCGCAAGAGCCCCTCACAGCAGCATCTCAAAGTAGAAGGCACGAGGCTGCATGAACGAAGAGGTTTTCAACCTCCTGAAAAGGCGTGGTCCCTTGTGCGCCAGTCAGATTGCGGTCGAGGTAGGATGGTCCTTGAAAAACGTGAAGGTTGCGCTGAATGAGTTACGACAGGAAGGGGTGGTTGAACCCCGGCCGGATCGGGATCGATCCGTGCTCTACGGCCAGTCCGAAGTTCCTTGGGGTCTGGCGTGGCCCTCTTGGTTCCGCTGAGGCGGAAATCCGACGCATAGAAGGTGTTTGGTGCTGATCTACGTAGGATCGGCCGGCCTACTTCTATCCATCTCCTGGCTGATCCATGTATCGCTGGTGCATGCAGGGAAAAGCTGAGTACGCCATAGGTAAGAATCTATGTAGTGCTCAGCCCACGTCCCTGGCCAATGTCCAATCTCTACGCGCTCGGTGATCGACTTCGGCCAATAGCGGTAGTAGTTCTCGGCGACGATCACGGGCCGGCCATCAATTACCAACTCAAGACGGGATACTCCATGATTCCACCTTAGCACGAAGCAATGCCAGCCTGGTCGAAACTCTCCCCCATCAGGGTAGGGCCATGTCTCGGACTCGCCCGCTGAGTTGACGAGCCATATCTTCCACGAGGGTTCACGGGGTGGCGGTCCCCACCGCTTCGGGCCTCTGCAAAGAGCGATAACACTCCTGTGTGGCTCGGACCTTGTTGCGGAACAAGCAAAGATGTAACGATTGTTGACCAGCCGTCGGATTCCTTGGCCTGACTCATGAAGATAAAGCCAAGTAGAGAGAGTGCCTTGAGGCGATTTGAGAATTGAGGAGCCTACAGTATCCCCCGAGTCAGGTCTTGAGCCCTCAATCAGCTTGGGCGTCTCGTTCAGGACAAGAATACTCGATGTGGGCTCAACAGCAGATAACGCTGAGGGATTGGAGGCAACAAGTTGGCCAGCTTCCTGGTTGGCCGGACCAAACTCATCCCCGATAGCAATAACCTCGTCGATGTACTTTTCGTAAGCGGCAGCTTGATCAAGGGGCACACCTAGGTAGCCAGAAATTTCTTTGAGAAGCTGATGAAGCTGGCCTCGTGAATTACAGCTCAGAGCGTTGATTCCTCGCAGGGGGCCTTCCAGCGAGCCAGGGTCGAAGCCCGGCGCGAGGACAGGAAACATGGGTTTACCAGAGCCCCATCGCGCACCCAACTCAAAGATGACGTAGGCAGAATTAATGCTGGAACGAGATATTAGGCCGATCAATATCTTTGCATCGTTAACTTCCTGCCTCAAGAGCTCATCGGTATTGTACCCAACAGGAAGGCGAAATCCATCTACAGACGTCGCGCGAATGTCCTCAGCGTGAAGGTTCAATGCTGAACGCAACAACGTTATTAGACGCTTGACGAGATTGCTATCCTTGCCACTATGACTAATAAACACGCTGGTCATTCGAAGAATCCCTCACAAGGCTTGCGGAGCCACGGTCACAGCAGCATCTCAAAATAGATCAACGGCGTGTTCCTGTACGTCACCCGTCCGACTTCGCGGTAACCGCACTTGCGGTAGAAGTCGCCCGCGCCCGCTTCGGCGTCGAAGGCGTCGAGACGAATGGCATCGCCGGGCCATTCTTTGACGATCCTCTGCGCTTCCTCAAGGCAGAGCCTGCCGATGCCGGAGCGTTGCAGAGCTGGCTGTACCGCCATGTCGGTCAGATACAGCGGTTTCTGGCACGCGCTGAAGTAGGTCTTGTCGATGGCCCAGGGTTTCTTGGTCGCCAGCCTCAGACTCGCGATCAGGCCCTTCTCGTTCTTCGCCACACAGACCCGCGAAGTCCTCAGATGGTAGAGCACTCCTTTTTCGGAGGCGGCCGAAGACCAGGTGTCCGGCGTCAACTAGAATTGAGGGTCGGCGACAATTAGAATTGCGGGATTCTTCCTCCAGTTAGTAGAGACCTCTTACGGGGGGCGGGGGGCTTGT
>JAJKHS010000121.1 GCA_021154885.1 Thermoanaerobaculum sp. | reverse complement strand
TCCAAGCCGTTACCCGCGAAAGCCCGAGGCCGCCCCTACTGAGCGCTCCGGCCTACCAGAGGCTCCCACTACCTGCGGAGTAGGCCGGTAAACAGATACGGGCATCCTTAACCGGATCTGCCTCCTCAGACCAGTATGAGTGGATGCTCTCACGTCGGTACACGGCTTCAATCTGGGACAGAAGATTTGGGATATTCCAGATAGCTGATGCCATCTCACTCTCCAAAAGAAAATGCGAGCGACGAATTGCTGGAACTAATAGAGTCAGTCAAGTTCCAGGAACGCATTGTCCCCGCTTGTAGCCTTGCTTGTGAAGGCGTGTAACCTCGCCTTTAACTTTTCCACCCAGTCTTTAGCGAATCACCACAGTTCTGATACTCTTAGTCTCATGTATCTCCCTCATTCTTCGGCTTGATAAAATCATACGCCGATTCCTTAACCTCGTCAATGCCTCGGACGGCAATCGCCAAGCCTGGCCGGAGGAGCCGTTCAGGGCGCCCACCGAGTCCCGGATTTACCTTCTGGGAGGAATTTAGGTGGCAGAAATGAATTATCCATTCATGCAAACCAGTCGCGTCCCGACGCAAATCTTCAGGCGGCTATGCCGTATATCCCGAGACAACGGCTCATATCTGCAGATATGGCCCATATCTGCGGACAATGGCCCATATCCCGGGACAATGGCGCATATCTACAGATACGGCGCAAATCTGCGAAGGATGGCCCGTATCTCCAGATATGGCCCATATCTCGGGACAACGGCCCATATCCGCGGATATGGGCCGTATCCCGGAACAACGGGGCGTATCTCCAGATACGGCTCATATCCCGGGATCATGAGGCATATCTGGCGGTAGTGGGCGGTGTTTCGGTATGTCAGAGAAGACGGAGGCGGGCCTTGCAGGAGCACGTCCTCTGAAGAAGGGGACCCGAGACTACGTGGAGTTTGTCAGATGGCGCGGGGAGAGGTCGGGCTCTCAGCCCTCCAGACACGGAGGCCGGCGGGACGCCGGCGGTCCCAGGAGGGTGTTGTCTCTTCAGGTGCCGTGAGACGGCTCTGGCTGGGCCGGGCAGCTCTGGCCGCCTCGGCGGATGAAGTCCTTCAGGGGTGACCGGCAAGGACAACAAGGACTGCAAGGACAAAGAAGGCTGGCAGGCTCCTTGCGACGGACCCTCAGCTCTTGTCTTGCGCCTACCGGCGTGACCAGTATTCAAAGAATTCTGGCGCTTCACGGATTTGTGTGGGTAGCTCCTGAGACGCCGGCAGGGTAGAGGTCGAGGCCGCCGAGATGGAAGTAGATGGCATTGCGGAAGCGCTCGCGGTTGCGAAAGCCCCGCGCTGTGTACTTCAACCATTGGATCTTGGCGTTGACGCTTTCGGAGCGTGCGTTGGTGATGCCCTTGACCACGGCGGTGACGATCCCGTCCAAGTGCGTCTTGACCATCCGCGCCACCTTCTTGATCGGCTCCAGGCGTGAACGGATCGCCCAGCTGTACCAGCGCTGCCAAGCCCGCTGCGCCCAGGCCGGCCGGCGATAGGACCACAGACTCATCGCGTACTCCTTGATCGCCCAGGCGCGGGCCGTCTTCAGGCTGCTTCGGCGTAGCGGCTCGAAGCGTTGCCAGGCTTCGTCTGTCAACTCGTCGGGGTTGCTCAGCCAGAGGTACTTCGTCTTGGTGAGCTGCTCGTCGCCCTCGGCGCGCAGGACCCGGTGCTCTTGGCGCCGCACCTTGTCCACCGCGGTGCCAAGGTGCTGGGCGACGTGGAACTTGTCGAAAGCGATCTTCGTCTCGGCAGAGGGGATGTGCTCATAGGTCGAGGCGATATAGGGGCCCCACATGTCCATGGTCACCGAGAGGACCGCCTCACGCTGGGCCAGAGGATGGCTTTCGTAGTAGGCGTCGAGCACCTCGCGTCCACGCCCGTCGGCGACATGGCTCACCACCTTGGCCTCACGGTCGATGACCACCGTGACGTACTCATGACGGCGCTGGAAGGAGGTCTCATCTACGCCGATCTGCCGGGGCAGCTTGGGCGTCCTTCGAGCCAGGCCGCGCCGCACCGCGCCGCTCATGACGCCATCGACTTCGTGCCAGGTCAAGCCGAGCTGGCGTGCCACGGCAGAGACGCTGGCTTCCTTGAGCCAATCGATGATCAGCGCCTCGAACAGGGCCGTGAACCGCGACCCGGGCTCGCCCCAGGGCACACGGATCTGCTTGACCCCGTGGTCGGGACAGTTCACCCGGGGCACCATCGCGACCAGGATGGTGGGGTACTGACAGGTGTCCAGATGCCGCCAGCGACGCGGCAGGTGGTCGTAGCCGGGGCAGAGCCGGCTACATTCCGGGCAGGGCCATTGCTCGGCCGAGCCGGCCACATGGACGCGGATCTCGCCCTTGCGCAGGTCTTTGAGATCCAGCTCGACCTCGGTAACGGCCCAGGGGGCTTCGAGGCCGAGGATTCTCTGGTAAAGGTCTTTGTCTCTCATAGAAGGGACAACACGGGACGCTTCCCGGCGCCTTCCCGCGCAGGGGGTGGCTTCCGAACCCCAGTTCCTTTCGGAGCGCCGCTGTTCCCCCCCGTCGCTATAGTACTTCTCGACCGCGTCCGAGCCCGAGGGTCAAGGCCGGCGCAGCCGCCGAGCGCGGCGAGGGCAGCCTTGACGCTCGGGTCTCGGGCGTCGGTACCCTGTCCGAGCGACGGGGTACTTCAGAGGGTCCCGCCAGGCGGTGCCCACACAAAACCGTGAAGACCCAGAATTCTTTGGGCATCCAGTCATCGGGAAGCTGGTCCTCGGGAGCAGGCATTTCAAGCCAGCTTCCGCTGCGGATCAATCGCGTAACCGTTTGGGTATATTCTCTGGCGACGTCCCGTCGTTCCACGCTGCTCTGCGTGCTACGGAATCTCATGGCTAGTCCGCCGAGTTGCTCCTCGTCCCGTGAGCTTCTAGGTAACAGGTCCATGGCCTGATCCGGTTACCTCGTATGGGCCTGCTTGTAGGCTCGCAATACGGCATTCATTCGGCTCTGGTACCCCGCGCCTTTCTCCCGGAACCACTCCAGGACGTCGGCGTCGACGCGTAGGGTGATCTGGGCTTTGCGCGCGACAGGCTGTAGCCCCTTGCGGACAATGGCATGAGCGAAGGCCTCAGGAGGGATCTCGGGAAGGTCAGAGAAATCAATTTCCTCGTCCTTCATCCGGTTGACCCGATCCCAATCAGTTTGAGATTGTGGAGAAGTAGCTCTGTTCTTCACGGCGTGTCGCCTTTCTCATCGAAATCGTTCGGATATCATCATCCTGTTCGGTGTGGACTACTGCAAGGACCTGGCCTTCCAAGACGCCAAACGTGATGAAGCGCTGCTCACCGTAGTCAAACCGATCATCCTCCAGGGTGACGGTATGCCCGTCGAAGAGGCTCTCGACACCCTCGAAATCGAGGCTGTGTTTCCGAAGGTTCTCTGTCCGTTTGGCCTCATCCCAAGTCACCCTCACTTGGAAAGTGTAGCTACGCCGCGTAACTACGTCAAGAGGAAGCTGAGCGGGATTGGACTGGCGATGTCCCGCGGCGCATGAGACGTTCGCCTCTTCAGGTGCTGCCCTGCCGCCACACCCCAATCGCGATCCACAGATTCCCCAGGAAGGTCGCGGCGGCGAAGACGGCCAGCGGTGAGTTGGTTCCCAGCAGACCCGGCCACAGCGCCAGGGCTCCTCCCACCTGGTAGATCAAGCCGCAGACGCGGAAGGGCTCGAAGGCGAAGCCTCCCAGCATGTAGAAGGAGTGGCCGAGCAGCAGGAGCCAGAGGCCGGGGAGGACCCAGGCGAGGTCCTGCCAGATCAGCACCCCGGAGAGCACGAGGGCGACGATCGAGAGGTTGCCCTGGAGGCGCAGCACCCAGGCCGCCAGGGTGCTCCTCCCCGATTGCTGCCCACGGCGGATGGCCAGGATCTCCACCGCGCCGCCGAGCAGGATCACGGCCGACCAGGTGAAGAGGACGCCCGAGAAGCCGAAACGGCGCAGGGCGATGGGCGTGGCCAGCGCCGCCGCCGGGAGGAGGACAGCCCAGCCGAACCACGGCCATGGCGAGGTGAGGAACGGCCGGCTGGCGGCCCGGAAGTGCTCGCGGACCGGCTCGAGGTCGTCGACGCCGGTCCGGGTGGGATCGAAGAGCGGGTCGTATTCGGTCGTTTCAGCGCCCCTGTTTTGCGGCGAGATGCAGTTGGACCTCGCCGCTCTTCACCGCCCTCTGGCGGGCGGCGAATTCGGCGTCGCTCACCATGGGCAGCTTGCGCGCCTCGGCCAGGGCCCGCTCGACGGCGGCGGTGTCGATCTCCGCGATCTTCTTGGCCTGCTCGGTGAGCAGCGTCAGCCGGTTGTCGACCATCTGGGCGAAACCGCCGTCGACGAACAGGACCTGGTTCCCCTCCGGCGATTCCACCCGCAGCTCGCCGGCGCCCATCTTGAAAAGCAGGGGCGCGCGGTCGTGGAGGATGCCGACCTCGCCGTCCCAGGCCGGGAAGGCGACGAAGGTCGCCTCGGTCTCCAGGACCGCCCGCTCCGGGGTGATGACACTACAGTGGAAAGTGTTTGTCGCCATGACCTCTTATCCCTTGGCCAGCTTCTCCGCCTGGGCCGCCGCCTCCTCGATGGTGCCGACGTACATGAAGGCCTGGTCGGGGAGGTGGTCCCACTTGCCGTCACACAGCTCGTCGAAGGAGCGGATGGTGTCCGCCCGCGAGCAGTAGACGCCCGGGAAGCCGGTGAACTGCTCGGCGACGTAGAACGGCTGCGAGAGGAAGCGCTCGATCTTGCGCGCCCGGCGGACGATGACCTTGTCCTCCTCCGACAGCTCGTCGACGCCGAGGATGGCGATGATGTCCTGGAGGTCCTTGTAGCGCTGGAGGATCTGCTGCACCCGGCGCGCCACCCGGTAGTGATCCTCACCGATGAACTCGGGCGCGATGATGCGGCTGCTCGAAGCCAGCGGGTCGACCGCGGGGTAGATGCCCTTCTCGGAGATGCTGCGCTCCAGGTTCACCGTGCTGTCGAGGTGGGTGAAGGCGGTGGCCGGCGCCGGGTCGGTGTAGTCGTCGGCCGGAACGTAGATCGCCTGGATCGAGGTCACGGCGCCGTGGCTGGTCGAGGTGATGCGCTCCTGGAGCTCGCCCATCTCGGTGCCCAGCGTCGGCTGGTAGCCCACGGCGGACGGCATGCGGCCGAGCAGCGCCGACACCTCGGAGCCCGCCTGCGAGAAGCGGAAGATGTTGTCGATGAACAGCAGGGTGTCGACGCCCGTCTGGTCGCGGAAGTACTCGGCCATGGTGAGCGCCGAGAGGGCGACGCGCAGGCGGGCTCCGGGCGGCTCGTTCATCTGGCCGAAGACCATGACGGTCTGGTCGATGACGCGCTTGCCGGTGTCGCCGATCTTCGCCTCCTGCATCTCCAGCCAGAGGTCGTTGCCCTCGCGGGTGCGCTCGCCGACGCCGGCGAAGCAGGAGTAGCCGCTGTGGAAGCGGGCGAGGCGGGCGATCAGCTCCTGGATGATGACGGTCTTGCCCACGCCGGCGCCGCCGAAGAGGCCGGCCTTGCCGCCGCGGACGAGCGGGCAGAGCAGGTCGATGACCTTGATGCCGGTCTCGAACAGCTCGGTCTTCGAGGAGAGCTCATCGAATTCGGGCGGCTCGTGGTGGATCGGCCGCCGCTCGGTGGTGGTCGCCGGCCCGAGGCCGTCGATGGTCTCGCCGACCATGTTGAACACCCGTCCCAGGGTCTCGACGCCGACCGGCACCGTGATGGGCGAGCCGGTGTCGAGGATGTCGACGCCGCGCTGCAGGCCGTCCGTCGAGCCGAGGGCGACGGCGCGCACGCGGCCGCCGCCGAGATGCTGGGCCACCTCGCACCAGAGGGTGTCGGTTGAGGTTTCGCCGAGCACGGTGCGCGGCACCTCGACGCGCAGGGCGTTGTAGATGCCGGGGAGCTGGTCCTCGGAGAAATGGGCGTCCAGGGTGGAGCCGATGACCTGGGTGACTTTGCCGATATTGCCGATGTTGCCAACGTTGCCGATATTGCCGTTTTCCATGGGATATCCAATCTCTTTGAAGGGCTCTCAGGACAGGGCGTTCGCGCCGCCCACGATGTCCAGGAGCTCCATGGTGATCTGCGTCTGCCGCGCGCGGTTGTACTCCCGCGTCAGCGCCTTGATCATGTCGCCCGCGGCGTCGGTCGCCGCCTTCATGGCGACCATACGGGCCACCTGCTCGGAGACCGCGGCGTCGTTGAAGGCCTGGAACAGCCGCGCCCGCACCGTCGCCGGCAGCAGCTCGTCGAGGAGCTGCTGGGGGTCGGGCGAGAACTCGTACTCGACCGGCTTCGCCGCCTCTTTGCCTTCGGCCGTCTCGGGCTTGAGCGGCAGGATCTGCACGGCCACGGGCCGCTGCTGGCCGGCGGAGAGGAACTTCATGTAGACCACGTGGGCCGAGGCGATCTCGCCGCGCACGAAACGGTCGATCAGCGCGTTGGCGATCGGCTCGACCTGCTCGAAGCGGGGCTTGTCGCCGATCCCCGTCGTCTGCTCGGCGACCTCCCGCCGCAGGAAGCGGAAGTAGGAGATCCCCTTCTTGCCCACCATGTGGACGTCGTTCGCGATCCCCTGTCCGGCCTGCTGGTCGAGGTGCGTGACGGCCGTGCGTAGCACGCTGGCGTTGTAGCCGCCGGCGAGGCCGCGGTCGGCGGTGAGCACGACGACGGCGGCGCGTTTCACGTCCTCATGGGTCTTGAGCAGCGGGTGATCGACGTCGCCCGCCGCTCGCGACAGGTCGGCCACCAGCTCGGCGAGCTTCTCGGTGTAGGGCCGGGTGGCCACCGCCCGGTTGAACGCCGCCTGGAAGCGGGCGGTCGCGATGAGCTGCATGGTGCGCGTGATCTTGCGGATGTTGCGCACCGATTTGCGCCGCTTGACGAGGACTCTGCGATTGGCCATGACCTCCGGCTCCTACGCCTTCCACTGCGTCTTGAAGTCGCGGATCACCTGGCCGATGCGGTCGGCGAGGTCGTTGGGCAGGTCGCGCGTGCGGTCCAGCTCCTCGATGATCTCCGGGTGCTCGTCGCCGAAGTGCTTGAGCAGCGCCTGCTCGAACTGCGCCACGTGACGCACCGGCACGTCGTCGAGGAAGCCGCGGGTGCCGGCGAAGATCGACAGCACCTCCTCGTTGACGTTGTAGGGCTTGTACTGCGGCTGCTTGAGCAGCTCCACCATGCGCTGGCCGCGGTCGAGCTGGCGCTGGGTGGCGGTGTCGAGCTCGGTGCCGAGCTGGGCGAAGGCTTCGAGGTCGCGGAACGCCGCGAGGTCGAGGCGCAGCGAGCCGGCCACCTTCTTCATCGCCTTGCGCTGAGCGTTGCCGCCGACGCGCGAGACGCTGATGCCGACGTTGATGGCCGGGCGCACGCCGGCGAAGAAGAGGTCGGGCTCGAGGTAGATCTGGCCGTCGGTGATCGAGATCACGTTGGTCGGGATGTAGGCCGAGACCTCGCCCTCCAGCGTCTCGAT
>JAJKHS010000120.1 GCA_021154885.1 Thermoanaerobaculum sp. | reverse complement strand
TCGGCTTCAGCCTCATCGAAGCCAAGATCCCTGAAGACGTTCCCGCTCGATGGAGTAATCTTTGCGTCCATGGGTAGAGCTACCTCCGGTATGGCCGACTTCTCGCCTGCTGCCTGACAAGGGAGATTCTATGATATTTCGGCAAGCTCTGGCCTTGTTGACTTTGGTGGCGTGCTGCACCGTCGCTCTCTGTGCGTCACAGCAGCAGTCCGCAGACCCCAAGCCCCAACTCACCCCGACCGCGCCCGCCCGGGACAACACGAATCAAGAGATCAACGACCGGTACGTGCAGCAAGTTTTGCAAAAGATCGCAGGACGGGAGAATGAGCCGGCAGGAAAGGTTTTCAAGAACGTCCAGATCGCGTGGTTCAAGAGTGTGCCGGCGGGACGATTCCTGCGGATCATGAACGGCGGCTACAGCCGCGCGCTGGGCGTAAGCTGTACCCACTGTCACCTTGAACAAGACTTTGCGAGTGACGACAAGCGCCCCAAGCGGGCAGCTCGCGAGATGGCAGCCATGCATCGGATGATCAACGAGCAGCTCGGGAGGATGCAGAATCTCGAGACGAAGCCGCAGGAGCGCGCGATCAATTGCTCGACGTGTCACCGCGGCGCGGTGAACCCGATGGCCTCGGAACGGTGAGTCTGAAGATGCCGAATCATCGCGGTCCAAAAAGCTCCGGTTCACGCGGCGTAGGGGGTGCTCTGATGTTGTGGCGCGGACCGAGGCGCCAGGTTCCTCGTTGGGGGGGCCGCCTGCTCCTGCTGTCCAGAGGAGACGTGCCACGCCGATGACGGGCAGGAGCACTGCGGTTATGTCCCCATGTGCCCGGGAATGAATTCTTGTTGCTAGACGGACGCGAGGCGGAGGCATCGGACCTCCGCCTCATTCACTGCCAGCAGAGGCAGTGGGCTACATAGGCCACGGAGTCGATCGGCCGCCCCTGGGTGGGCTTTTTTCCCTGCCCTCAGACCTTCGTCTCCGGCGTCTCCTCTTCGAACGGTCCCCAGCGGCGCCGCAGCCGCTCGCGGAACTTCGCCCTTTCTTCGGGAGCCATCCGCTCCCAGCGGTCGATCAGGCGTGCCCGCGAGTGCCTGTCGTGCGAGTGGCCGCTGAAGCTGCCGAGGAGGATGCGGCTGAGGAGCAGCACACCCCAGGCCTGCCAGAACGTGATCGAGCGCACGCCGAACAGCGCCGGCATCAGCCAGTTCCAGAGGCTCTTCACCAGCAGCCCGAACACTCCTCCAGCCACGAGTGCGATTCCTGCGAATTTCAATACCCTCAACGTCCGTCTCCGTTTCATGGCACCAGCTCCTAGTCTTTGAATTCGTCGTAGACGTCGCGCAGCCGCCGGCGCAGGTGAAGGACTGCGTAGTGCTTGCGCGACAGCAGAGTGTTGATGCTCAACCCGGTCTCCGCGGCGAGCTCTTTGAAACTGCGCCCCTCCAGCTCATGGGCGATGAAGACCTTGCGCTGCTCCTCCGGCAACTCCTCGAGCGCGGCCTCGAGCTCCTCCAGCAATACGCCGCGCGCGAGTTCCTCCTCAGGTCCTCCGCCGGTGGAGGGGAGAAGGTCCTCGAGCGCGAGGGCTTCGTCCTCGACAGAGACGTCGCGCGGTGCTTCCGGCGCCCGTTTGCGAAAGAGATCGATGATGCGATTGCGGGCGACGCGGAACAACCACGCGCCCACCTGCTCGATCGGCGTCATCAGCCGGACCGCCTCTACGAGCTCGTAGAGAACTTCCTGCAGGATGTCCTCGGCATCGCTCGCGTCGGCCACGCGCCGGCGGATGAATGCCCGGAGGCGGGAGCCCTCGCGGGCAATCGCCTGGGAGATGCGACGGTCCTGCTCTGCGGTCATTTTCTCGCGGGTGAGCGTCTCGTTCATCTACTAGTGTAGACGAATGAGCCGCGCGAATATTTTACGAGGGCCCCGCGGCGGGAAGCTGCCGCTGGGAAGGGCGGGTTGCGGTCGCCCTGGCGCCGTTTCTCGGCGGCACGCCGGAAGGCGGCCACGACTCTACCCTTTTCTCCTCTCCGTCGGCGATGGTAGACTCCAAGCGGACTAGTCAGGTGACTAGCCTTAACTCGGGTATCCCCAGGAGTGGAGTGATATGGCTTCGAACACAGCCGCGAAGAAATGGCCGGTGCAAGATGCGAAGGCGCACTTCGGCGAGTTGCTGGAGGCGAGCCTCACGGAGGGTCCGCAGATCGTCACCCGGCGGGGAGTGGACGCAGCCGTGCTGGTGCCTGTCGATCAGTGGCGGCGACTGGAGCAGGCGGCGCGGCCCACGCTCAAGGATTTGTTGCTTGCCGAGTCGCCGCGAATCGAGATTCCCGTACCTCCGCGCCGAGGCTGGCACCGACGGGCACCCACCGCGCTTGAGTGAGCGACCGTGTACCTCCTCGACACGAATGTCATCTCGGAGCTGCGGCGGCCGCGGCCCCACGGCGCCGTGGTGGCGTGGCTCCAGGGAGTTGCGGACGAGGACCTCCACCTCTCAGTCGTTACCCTTGGCGAGCTCCAGGCCGGCGTCGAAATCAGCCGTGAGCAGGACCCGGACAAAGCCGCCGAGATCGAGGCGTGGATCGATCGAGTTGCACAACGTTCACGACTTGGTCGTGGTGACTCGTAATGTCAGTGATTTCAAAGTTTTCGGGGTGAGGATCGTTAATCCCTTCGAAGTGAAGCCGGGCTGACCTGGGCCAGGACCGCTCGAGTACGGCCGAGAATGAGGAAATGCGATGCGCGAGTGGAGGGCTCCTCGTCCTCGGACTTCTGAGCCTCGGTTGCGGCGTCCAGATCGAGAGCGAACCCGCCGTCGAGCCGCCGCTTCACGATGCCCGGATCTCGACCTATGGCTGGAGCCGCCTGATGGGGCTCGGTCAGGAAGTCTGGGTGACTCTCATGCCGCGAGTGCAGCCCGGGCAGGTCGTCGATCTCCGCCCTTTTGGCCCCTTCCGTCCCGGCGTCACCGATGCCGAAGCCTTCCGTCTTGCGGGTCCGCCGGCAAGAGTTTTTCGGGACCGCTACGGCGAGCCGTGGTTTGAATACCCCACTCCCGGGGGTATCGCGCAAATCGGCTGTGAATGCTCAGGCGATGGCGAGCCGCCGACCACCTGTCTCTGGCGGCTGTACGCCACCTACTCCTCCGAGGCCGCGAGCAGGGCCCTGCACCCGCAACTGGTCCGCCTCGCCGCGCTGGCCCGCGGAGTTCCCGAGCCGGTGAAGTACCGGACTCTCCAAATCAACACCGCCGACAACTCACAGTTCGTAACCTTTCCTCTCGACACCTCCCCGCGCGTTCTCTGGCATGATCGGCTGAAGTCCATTCTCCGGCCGGGGTGTCAGAAGGCGGAGTAGCTTCGCGCACCTCGCCCATTGACCCAGGTTCTGGAACGCCCTACCATCCGCAGGCAAGCTCTTGAAGCCAATGTTGGCTTGAGATTCGGGAACCTCATTCTATGAACACCCGCCGCCAGTTCCTCATCCGCGCACCTCTCGGCGTGCTCGTCGCGGCCGCCGTCTGCCGCGACCAGACACTGTCAGCCGAGCCGCAACCGCCACCGGTCACGCCCGGCGCACCGCCCACCTTCGGCACGGGAGCCGGAGCCGGTCCCGCCGTGACGCCGGCGACGTTCGCCGAAGCGGAGAAGCTGATGCAAGTGACGATGACGCCGGCGGAGCGGCAGCAGGCCGCCGACTCGTGGCGGCAGTCGCTCGCGCCGTACCTGGAGCGTCGCACCGGGCCGCGGAAGGTGGTGATCGCGCCCACCGACTCGCCGGGCACGCTCTGGAACCCGAGGCTCCCGGGCCTTGCGGTGTCGCCGTCCCGCGACCGGTTCGTGCGGTCGAAGGCCGATGGCGTGCCGCTGCCGTCCGCGGACGCAGACATCGCCTTCGCACCCGTGACGCAACTGTCGAGGTGGATCGAGTCGCGACAGCTTACGTCCGAGCGGCTCACGAAGATTTATCTCAGCCGCATCGAGCGGCTCGACGGGAAGATCCGGTCGGTCATTACGCGCACCACGGACCATGCGCTCGCGCGCGCGAAAGCGGCGGATGCCGAGATCGCCGCGGGCAAGTACCGGGGTCCACTGCACGGTATCCCATACGGCGTGAAGGATCTGCTGGATACCAAGGACATTCTCACGACGTATGGCGCCGAGCCCTTCCGCAACCGTGTGCCGGCGGCCGACTCCGCGGTCGTGCGCAGGTTGGACGAGGCGGGCGCGGTGCTGATCGCGAAGCTCTCGCTCGGCGCGCTCGCGCTCAACGACATCTGGTTCGGCGGCCAGACGATGAACCCGTGGCTGCTCGAGGAGGGCGCCTCAGGATCGAGCGCCGGGCCCGGAGCGGCGACGGCGGCGGCGCTCGTCGCCTTTTCCGTCGGCAGCGAAACCGGCGGCAGCATCGTCTCTCCCGCCATGCGCTGTGGCGTGACGGGTCTGCGTCCGACGTTCGGCCGCGTGGCGCGCACCGGCGCGATGACGCTCTGCTGGTCTCTCGACAAGCTCGGTCCCATGACACGAACGGTGGAGGACGCGATGCTCGTCCTGCACGCGATCACCGGTCCGGATGCGGGCGACCTGTCGAGCGTGCCGAGCCACCTCGACTTCGACGCTGCGGCACCCGTCGCCGGACTCAAAGTCGGCTACATCGCGCAGTGGATGCAGGAGAGCCCCGCGACGGACGTGGACCGCGCCGCGATGGAGACGATCAAAAAGCTGAAGATGGAGCTGAAAGAAGTCACGCTTCCCGATTGGCCGTACAGCTCGCTGATGCCCATTCTCTTTGCCGAAGGCGCGGCGTCGTTCGAGGAGCTGACGCTTGGATCTCAACTCGACTCACTCAGGGTACAGGTGAAGGACGCGTGGCCCAACCTCTTCCGCCAGGCGCGGTTCCTCTCCGCGGTGGACTTCGTGCAAGCCGATCGGTTGCGGCGCAAAGTCGCCATGGAGATGGCGCGCATCTTCCGGGAGGTCGACCTGCTGATCGTGCCGTCGTTGCGCGACGAGCAGCTCACTATCACGAACTTCACCGGCCATCCGTCGCTCACGCTGCGCGCCGGGTTCGTGCAGGTCTCGGAAGCACGGAGCGACTGGGCCCCCGACCCGGCGAACCCGCTGCCGACGTTCGCGCCGCCACGGCGTGTGCCGCACGGGATCACGCTCCTCGGCCGGCTGTTCGAGGACGGGTTGATCGGGCAAGTGGGGATGGTGCTCGAACGCGCGTTCGGCGTGGCGGGGGAGAGGCCGGCCGGGTTCTAGTAAGCCGCGGCTCACACTAGACGGAACTTGCTGTCTCGCGGCCCGCAAGCACTGTGTGAGGGAAAAGGTGTCTATGATGGGTGCGGATCGATCAGAAAGGAGCGAAGAGATGAAAAAACTGAAGCTGATCCTCATGGCTGCCGTAATGACCGCTTCGGCGATTGTGACCGCCCCCAGGACGGCGAGCGCGAACATGTGGTGCAACGAGTGCGCCTCCAACGGTGATTGCATCTCCTGCTGCCGGTGTGATGGTTTCACCCTGGCCTACTGCGCCCGCTACGCCTGCCCGTAGCCCGTCGCGAGGGGTGGGCGGCCTTGCACCGCCCACCCGAAATCACCGGTTACTATGGCTGGGGCAGCCGTCCGCAGACCCAAAGCCCCAACCGGCCCCGACCGCGCCCGCCCGGGAAAACACGAACCAAGAGATCAACGACCGGTACGTACAACAAGTTTTGCAAAAGATCGCAAGGCGCGGGAGAATGAGCCGGCAGTAAAGGTTTTCAAGAACATCCTCGGAACGGTTAGCCGCAAGATGCGGACTGAGGTCCCGCGAATTTTAATATCCTCAACATCCGCCTCCGTTTCATGGCACTAGCGAAGGCGAACGCCATCCCGGTCTGCGCCACCAGGCTCCAGTCGATCTCTCCCTGGTAATGGCTCACGTCGAAGCCCCGGATGCCCGCCGGGCCAGGGGAAGGTCCTGCTTCCAGGGTTCATCTCCTTGTCTGCCGTTCAGATTTTTCCGCCCGCCGTTTGGAGAGACGCTCCGGCCCTCCGGTCTGTGAAGCCCACGGCAAGCCCCCCATCTCGTGCGGCGGGCTTCCCCCGACAGCCCTCCGTTCGATTTCACACTTGCGCGATCGATAGCGTCACTCCGGAGAAACCTGAACGCGCCCCGCCATGGTGGCTTAACGAGCTCTGCAGGAGAGGTGTGTGCCGGGAGCGGCTCGTGAGGGCCGGCCCCTGCCCGGTGGTGCATCGAAGGAGCTTACTTGCGCACTACCGGTATTGCCTGTCTCTCCCCTACGGAACCGAGGACCGCCTGTTCCTCCAAGGACGAACCGTTCACGCGGATCTGGCTGCAGCATCGAGCCGAAATGCTCTCGCTGTGCCGGCGGTGCACGCGCCAGGAAGCCGATGCGGAGGAGGCCTTCAGCCGTGCGAGCCTCCTCCTCTACCACAAGCTGCCCGCCTATCTCGAACGCGTGGAGAACCTCCGCGGCTGGATCCTGCGTCTAACCTTCAACGCCTGCATGAGCCTGCACCGGGAGAGCCGCCGGCGAGGCGAGCAGAGCCTCGAAGAGATCGGCGCGGCAAGCCTGGCCGACGAGGGCTTGCTCGATACCTCTCCCGAGGGAGATCCCGAAAGCTCCTACCTGCAGAAAGAGATGAGCCAGTTCCTCCGGAGCTCGATCGAAAACCTGCCCGAACGCCTGCGCGACACGATGATCGGTCATCTCTCCCTGGGCAGCTACCGGGAGATCGCGGACCGCCTTGCGATCAACGAGGCCAACGCGCGCAAGCGCATGCAGGAGGCCCGCGAGGTCCTCTCGCGAGGATTGGCCCAATACCGGGCCGGCGTCGCCCGGCCGCCCGCGCCGCCGCCGGGCCGGCCCGCGAAACCCCGGAGAGCCGCCAGCGCGAGCGCGGCCGGAGATCCTCCGGAGCGGGTGCGTGCCCTCCGGGCGGTGGTCGTGACCCTTCCCGGGGGCGTCGAGAGGCAGCGGCTCCTGGCGCTGCGCCTCCCGCTCGGCAAGGAGCGGCGGGACGCGCTGGAGCGCTACGTCGAGCAGCACCCGGGCGGCGGGACGAAGCGGCTGGCGCTGGCCCGCGCGCTCCTGGAGGAGGGGCGCGCCGAGGAGGCGCTGCCGCACCTGGAGCACGGCGTCGAGAGGCAGCCCCGCCGCCTGGACGCCTGGCTCGACCTGATCGCGACCTGCCGCCTCCTGGAGCGGCCCGCGGCAGCGGCCGGTGCCTGCGAGCGGGCGCTCGCAGTCCACCGCGGGCCGGCCGCCGCCCTCCTCCAGGGGCTCCACGCGCAGTGCCTCGGCCGCACGGCGGAGGCGGAGCGGGCTTTCCGCGACGCCCGGGACGCGATGCCGGAAAGCCCCGCTCCCTGGACCGCCCTGGCCGAGCTGCAAAGGGCCACCGGCCGCCCGCACGAAGCCGCCGGCTCGCTGGAGGAAGCCCTCGCCCGCAGCCCCACCGACGTGGCGGCGCTGACCCTCGGCGCGGAGCCCTTGCGGCTCCTGGGCCGCTCGGCCGAAGCCCGGCGGCGCGACGCTCGCGCCCTGGAGGTGGACGCCGCGAACCCTCCCGCCCTGGAGCGCCGCCTCGTCGCGGCCGCCCGCAGCGCCGGCGGGCGGCTCGCGCCGGAAGGCGGCTTGTGGCGCGCGGTCGAGAGGCTGGCCCGCACGCGGGCGGTGGCGCTGAGTCTCCTGAGCTTCCTCCGCGTCTGCGGCGGCGATCTCGCGGGAGCCGGCGAGATGGCCTCCTGCGTGGCGGCGCGGCCGCAGCTCGCCGAGGCCCGGATCGCGCGCGCCCGGCTGCTGGACGCCCTCGACCGTCCCCTGCTGGCGCTCCAGGAGGTCGACGTGGCCCGGACTCTCCAGGCGCCGGCCCGGGAGTTGGACCTGCTCGCCTGCCGTATCTCGCTCCGCGGCGGCCTGTCCTGGCGAACGCTCCAGGAGAGCGAGGACCTGCTGGCTCGCCACGGCGACGCCTGGGACACCGCCTCGACCGCGGCCTGGGCCCTGGTCCACCTCGGCCGGACGGACCGCGCGATCGAGCTCTCCCAGGCGGCGGTGGCGCGACAACCCGGCCTGCCAGCGGCCTGGCTCGAGCACGGCCGGGTGCTCGCCCGGGCCGCGCGCCTGCAGGAGGCCGTGGCGGCCACGGAAACGGGGTGGTCTCTCCTGCCGGAGGGCGACGGCTTCGACCTGGCGGCCCCAGCTGCTCTCGACCTGGCGGTGCTGCACCGGCGCCTGGGCTATCCCGAATGGGCGCGCCAATGGGCGCTCCAGGCCCTGGAGTCCTGCGTAGCGCTCGCCGGGCTCGATCCGGTCCGGGCGAGAATCTTCCGGGTCTGGATCCAGGCGGAGCTTGGCTCGGAGGCTGCGCCGTCCACCGCCGGCACCGGGCCTGAGGACCTGTCGCCGTCTTTCCTTCAGATCGAAGAACGTCGGCTTCTCACAAATCAACTGTCCGAGACGTCATTCGGTTGAAACACCGGTTAATGAACCGAATGGATTTCTGACCGGAGGCGTTTCGAGAGCGGTCTGGATCAATGGCTGAGATCCAGACCGCTCGCCTTCCAGTCCCAATCACCGACTCAGCCGCGAAAGGAAACGAAACGTAAATGTCTCAGATCACGATCATCAACGGGAGCACCGATCTCGTCCGCGTCGCCATCTACAAGAAGCCGGTGCTCCAGCCCACCCTGGACTCCGTCGCCTGGCAGATCGTCGCCCCCCCGCCGGGAGGACAGACCGTCGTTCCCATCCCCGAGGACTACCAGGCCTTTGCCCAGTACTCATTGGATCTCAACAACCCCGATCCCACCAGCCCCGGCCTCACCGTGTATCAAACCAACGTCGTTTCGTTCAATGAGACGTCGGCCCGCTTCGTCATCAGCTCGGTGAGCTCGCAGGACACACAAGCATCGGGAGCGGTCATGAGCCAGGTCTTCACTGACCTCGTGCTCAACGAAGTACGCATGGAGAACAACTTCGGGATCGGCGTGCTGAGCCACGTCCAGAAGGCCGGCCAGGACATCTATGCGCCGCAGGTGCTGTGGCCCGGCGGCGTGCGGATGGAGGACATCCGGACGAGCTTCTACCTTGCCGTGGTCAGCCAGTTCCAGTACCAGGGCGGCACCCTGGTGGACGAAGAGACCCAGATGACGGAGACCCTGATTCTGGAGGGCAGCACGGCCACGGTGACCGGCTCGATGTGGAAGGGCTATTCCATCACCACCACCTAGTGATGCCGCCACGCTCCGGGCCGCCCATGGGCTCGCCCGGTGGCGCATAGGCTCGTACAGGCACGGCGCATTCGATTCTTCGGGATCCTGGCGCCGTGCCATTTTTTGAAAGGAGAAACACTCTCATGGCAGCAGCCAGTCCGAATCCCTCGGCGACCAGCGGCGCGACGCAGGCCTCTCCCACGCCTCCGCCACCGTCTGACAGTCTCCCAGATCCCTTTGCGGCCGATCCCTTCCAGGCCTCCGCGTCTCCGTCGTCCAGCAGCCTCCCGGACCCCTTTGGAGCCGATCCCTTTCAGCCCCCGACCGACACCGGTGCGGCATCAGCTTCCTCTACGGACACTTCGCCCAGCCTCCCGGATCCTTTTGCACCCGATCCATCCCAGACCTCGCCCGGCGGCGATGCCGCGCCCGCTTCAAGCAGCGCGAGCACCCAGCAGACCGGAGTCTGGTTCAACGATTCCGACCCGCAGTACCTCATCCAATGGTCCCTCCAAGAGGTACAGGCGCCGCAACCCTCGACTCCAGCGGCTTCCCAGACGGAGCCTCCCGCCACCTACACGGCTCGTGCTCGCATCTTCCAGGAGGTTTTCGAGACGACCCTTGGGGCGGCGCGTCCCGTGGTTCCATTCAGCCTCCGCGATGCCAACACCGGGTCTCTCTGCCTCCAAGGCAGCCTGGTCCTGCTCCAGCAGCCCTCCGATCCACCGGTGTTGCTGGTGAAAAATCTGAAATTTTCCGGATTTCAACAGGCCCAGGTCGTGCTTTTCCCCTCGGCTCCGCATATACCGGGAGGAGGGAGCGGCGGGTAGGAGGGCCGGAAAGATGGCGCGCCGCAACCGTGGAGGAGAAACATGAAGCTCGAGATCGCCAACGAGACCAGCGGGATCGTCCACGTCGCGCTCTACAAGAGATCGCCGCTCCGGCCGTCGGAACCTGCCGTGGCCTGGGCCATCGTGTCTCCACCGCCCCGGGGGCGTGCCATCTTTTCAATTCCCAGGGATTATCGGGTTTTCGCTCGCTACTCTTTTTCTCCCGAAGATCCCTGGCAACCCGTCTATCAGACCAATGCCCTATCTCTGCGCCGGAACCACGACAGCCTTGCCATCCGGGAGATCAGCCTCGGCCGGTCGGCGTGGGGAGCCATCCTGACCCGCAACGTTCGGGGAGCCGGGTTGGGGGAGCTCCGGATCGAAAACACTTTCTCAAGCGGTGTATGGTGCCACGTCCAACTCGGCGAGCACGACGTCCACCCCCCTCGCCTGCTTCCTCCCCGCGGAGTGCTGATCGAAGCCTTGGCCTCTCCTTTCTTCATCGCCGTCGTCAGTCCGCTCGCCCGTGTGGGGGCGCCTCTAGTGGAGGAGGAGATCCGCGCGACCGAGATCGAGCTCGCGGCTGGCGAGGGCGGAGTTTACGCAATTCACGGTAGCCCCACCCGAGGGTACCGGATCACTCTCGGTGCTCCGCTCCATGAGGAGCGGGTCACGCAACCCAAAAAGGCAGCCGCTCCAGTTCGTACGAAGCGAACCACTCCGCCTCGAAAGCCCAATAAGCCGCCTCTGGCCCAACCCAAGAAAGCGCCGCGCACTTCGGGGAAGAAAAGGGCGCAAGCCACGCCGAAACCGGATGTCCAGAAGCAAGCGGCGGCGAAGAAGACGGCAAAACAGGCGACGAACCGTCGACATGGAGGCAGGAAAACCAAGAAGAAGAACACTTCAAGCCTGCCCGCTTCTTCAGACGGTGAACCGAAGTCGAGTGTTTGAGGAGAGGGCTTTTCCAGCAGGTCCACCAGCGGGCTCGTGGTACGTATGGAAGCCCACGGTTGACCCGGGAGTTGAAGTCGCAAGGTGGGGCAGCGGATCTCCATCAAGACAGTGTTCTGCTATCGCATTTGGCATCGATTACCGGCAAGGTTTTGTTAAAGATAAATTTTACAACAGATATCATTTCACAACGTGCCCCAACCTTGCGTCTTGAGGCTTGAGAACTCCAGACATCGCGATGAGTTCTCGTTGGAGGCGAAAGTTCAGCGTTAGGAGGTTTAGCATGAGTAGCCCATTCAGTGATTTCGCGCAGCTCAACGTACAGAACCAGAACAACGCTTTTACTTTGGGGCTCGGCGGTCCGTTGACAATCAGCCAACCCTTGGGAGTGCAGCAAATCACAATCCCGAGAACCATACTAGCTTTCCAAACGCTAGCGGTTAACCTCGGAGAGCTTGTCAGTCGTTGGTGGTTTAATTATGAAGCTGGGCGAAGGAGTATCGTCGATGTATTCCTCCGGCTAGTTCTTCAGCGCCAAGATCACGCAACACTAGGTATCTATCCTGAATATCGTATCACGCCGAACATGTTCAATAATCAGATTGGCCATGGGCCGCTGGATTATCTGATTTCAACTCAAGGGATGGCGCCGCTAGTTAGATTTTACAATCTTCTGAATCAAAATGTATTAAATCAGCCGCCTTTCCCGGCTGTTACAAATCCTGATCTTTTACAATCTTTTGTGGTCGAAGCGAAAAGAGATTTGCAAACTCAAGCTCAAGAAGGTGAGTTGCAGCTTGCCGCGCAGCTTGCGACTTTGTGGCAGCAGATGAACCGTAATGCTGGTAACCAAGCGGTATATTTTAAGGGAATTCTCACGGACGGCCGTTTTTGGACTTTTTACCAATTCAACGCAAATCTTCGAAGCTTGCAAAAAACACAGCGATTCGATGCTGCGACGTTGCGACAACCGCCTCAACCTCCTCAACAGATGCCGCAAACGCAAACTATCATGAGGCTTATACATCGATTTGCCTCAGTTCCTAATACAACGAGCGCCTGGTAGTCTAATTAGAGGTGTAATATGCACAATATGAAAATTTTGCCGTATAACCAATTATTCCCTAATGAGCCGGTTACCCTGAGCCAGGAGAATTTGAAGTGGTTCTGCGATGTTATCAACAATCAGCAGATCGATTTTTTTGCTAGTGAAAATTACCAAAAGTTTATAGGGCTGGTGATTTCTGCTGTCAAGGATAGATACCCCGACGACTTTTGCGCGCCAAGTGCGGTATCATTCCCTGGCGGTATTTTCGACCCCCCTGTGACGTTAGAGTTCTTGGATGGGCTAGTCATCCATGTGCAGGGACTCTGGCGCCCGAACTGGAACTCAGTGCTGTTAACATTTAGTAAGGGAGTAGAACTAATCATAGATCGATACTGGCAGTTCGAGTCTTTATTTGAAACTGGAAGGTTTGCCGAGAAGGGAGGAGGTGAGTTATATGAAAGATTTAAGGGTTGGCCCGAAGAGCTTCTCGAGCGTTTATCCGAATTGCTCGAGTTGGATAATGATTACGCCGATGACTACTGTTTCTCCGCGAAATCTGTAGCCAATTTATTGGTGTCCAGTGCTGCTCAAATTTATATTACTGTTCCGAAATTAATACAGGTTGCTGATGAGATAGAGGCAGAGTTTGATGGCGCCATCGAGGCGATTTCCCTCTATGCATCTATGCTCATGACAACTCAGGAGGTCTGTTTCGCCATTCTGAATAACGAAGAAACTGAGCAGGCGGCTTCCATTAAAGGTTTTATTGTTGAATATGAAAAGGCTATTAAGGAAACTCCAGATAAAATCAGCGAAGCCCTAAAAAATGCTTTAAGTTTTGCAAACTTACCAGTTATACCTTGCCTGGAAGGTCTGCGGGAGGACTTCGCCGTGGTACAAAGAAGGGCTATGGAAACAAATGAAATTATAGCAGGAATAAAAGAATACTTAAGGCCCAATACCAACGTGATGCCGCTGAAAAAATATAAGCCCTCGACATCTTCTTCTCGAATAAAGAGAGATGGCTCTTAACTCTAAATCGCCTGCTAGCTAGCGTCGGTAAATAGTTTTAGATTGGCGCGGAGATGCAGTGTACGCATGGCGTGTGTAGACTACCTCGTTCGTATGCGAGATACCGAAGGAGAAACCTTGAAGCGCTGATCGCATGGGGCTTGAGCCGCCTGCAGCCCAGCCGGAGGAGTGTCGTCCCCAGAGCGGCCCAAATCTCCTTGCGGCGCGGCTGGCGGCCTGCGGCTTCGCGAAAATGGAGAACCGCCTTCTCCAGGGAGCCCGCCCCTTGCAGCCGGCGGGCCAGCTCCCACCTCCTTTTCCAACTGCGAGGGTGATGCTGCACGTAACTTTCGAGGCAGTGGCTCGGGCTCGTCGTTTCTCAGGCTGCTTCTGCTTTCGGCTGACTTTCGCGGAGCGTAGACGCGCACGTCTCCAGCCAGGTAGGCCTGGAGGGGATCGCGTAGGGTGTGGACGTTAAGGTACAGCCGCGCCGGCGAGACCGGTGAGCGACGAGCCCTCCGAGCGGTACGAAAATTCACAGCCTCGACCGCATCTGCGTCTCAAGGTCAACACCGTACGCCCCACGGCTTACGCAATCCTACGAATGACTTTTGTGAGGTGAAATCATGGCAAATCCGGATCTCGATCCCTCCTGGGTGTTGGGGCTCGACGTGAGCCACTTCCAGGGCACCGTGGACTGGAACAGCGTGGCCCGTCAGAGCTATCGGTTCGCTTTCATCAAGGCGACGGAGGGTGTCTCCGAGATCGATCCCGAGTTCAGCGCCAACTGGCCGGGTGTCAAGGCGGCGGGGCTGGTCCGTGGCGCCTATCACTACTACGATCCCGGCAGCGACCCGCAGGAGCAGGCCGAGCACTTCCTCAGCACCGTCTGGCCGGACGGTGGGCAGCCTCTGCTCGCGCCGGGAGACCTGCCGCCGGCTCTCGACATCGAGACTGCCGGCAATCAGAGTTCGGAGGAGGTGGTTCAGGGGATCCAGAGCTGGCTCTCGCTGGTCCGCCAGAGGACATTACGCATCCCCATCCTCTACACGAACCGCGGGTTCTGGGACACTCTGTGGACTTTGCAGTTTGGCGAATATCCGCTCTGGGTGGCCGAATACGGGGTCGAGGCTCCGGCACCCCTGCCGGCGGGTTGGCAAAAGTGGCGCTTCTGGCAGTTCTCGCAGACCGCCAGCGTGGAGGGGATCAGCGGCCCGGTGGACCTCGACGTCTTCCAGGGCAATCTGCAGAGCCTGCAACAGATGGCGTCCAGCCTCGCGATGCCCTGGCTGTGAGCTTTTCCATAGTCTCCTCCCCTCGTCCCTCCGCGGAGAAGATCCAAAATTCACGAACCGGCCCGCATCGGCGTCTCAAGGTCAACAACTTCTTAGGAGCCTGTCCCATGATTCGATGCAAGCGGGTCCACCGTCTCGTCCTCTGTGGCAGCCTGGCCCTGGCGATGCTGGCGGGTTGCCAGGCGCACTCCACCTCTTCCTCACCCTCACCCTTGCCCACCGAAACCGTGAGCATCTTCGTCGGCGGGCAGTGCCATGTGGCGGCGAACACGATCGTGTGCCGGGATGCGTCCCGGTCCGAGCCCCAGAGCCTCCTGACGGCCGTCGGTTGGGAAGTGTTCAGTGCCTCCACCGGCCTCTCCCAGGGGGCTTCGCCGAGCGCGCCCGGCGGCGAGGTCTCCTTTACGGGGCTCGCGGCCGATACCTATCAGGTGAATCAGACGGTTTCCGCTCACGGGGGGGCGTCGCAGGGAAGGACCTATGGGCCCTTGACCATCGTCAACTAGCCGTGAACCTCCCAGCAGCAGAATGCCCGGGCGGGAGGCGGCTTCGGAAGGGGTTTTTGAGCTACGGAAACGTTTCGTTCAGCCTTCGGCGGGGACCTCCGCGTCCAGGGCGTGCACTTGGGCTCCGGACCTCCCGGGCGGTGCCTGGGTGCCAGGATCCTGGGTGGTGGGATTGCGACTTTGCGGGTGTCCAGCGAGTTCTACTACTATAGCGACGACACCTACCCTACAGCGATTGGAATCCCCTGGACTGCCCTAATTCCTGAGTGAGTGAAAGGAGGCGGCCGACTCATCCGCCGCTGCGCAGGCGCTCGAGCTCGGCGCGCAGACGGGTGAGCTCGGCCTCGGCGGTGGCCGCCTTCGCTTCGGCGGCCTGGCGGGCCTCGTCGGCGACTTGGCGAGCGGTGGCCTCGCGGGCTGCTTTGGCTTCAGCCCGCAACCTGTTTTTCTTCTCTTCTTTGGAGGTAGGCACCAGCTCCCCGGTGGCGACCTCACGGATGACCACCTGATCCCCTTTCGGCGAGATGGAGAACCACAGCCCCGTGGTCTCGGAGAGCAGCCGGCCCTGCTCGTCGGGCACGATCTCCTGGTACGTCCCGGCCGGGTCCAGCCGGTAACCGAAGATCCGGAGGCGGCCGGCCGGCTCGCGCGGCAGCTCCAGCAGCAGGTACTCGGATACCCCGATCCGCTGATAGAGCTGCACTTTGTCGACCTCGTCGACCTCGCGGATGCGGGCGTCCCGCGGCGAGATCACCTCGACGATCAGGCATGGCGGCACGCCCTGTCTGGCCATGTTGTAGCTGGTATTGATGCGATCCGGATCGCGGGCGCTGCGGATGACCGAGACGTCCGGGGCGGGCTTGGGCAGGCCCCGCCCGAGAACGTGCTGGACGTCGAACAGGACCAGGAATTCGGGCCGGGAGTCGAAGCAGCGCTCCAGCCGATCCGCCAGATCCAGAATGGCCCTGCCGTGCGGTCTGCCCTGCACCCATTTGTCTCCGAGCTGCGGATTGAGGTAGTCCTCCCGGGTGAGCGGCAGCTCCAGCAGCTCCATACGGCCATCCGGACGTCTGACCCAGCGCAGGAGCAGGCTCCTGTCGGAGTCGGTCTCCTCCTCCGGCCGGCTGTTGCCAGCCCCTGAGCCGCCCTCGCGGTGCAGTGCTCTCCTCGTGGGCTCGGTCATGGTCCGAGTATAGGGAGTCTTCCCGGTGGCGTCAAAGATAACGCATTCTGGGTACGCAGGGAAGAGCCGGGAGCGGAGAGAAGCGACGAGGTGCCTACTCCCCCTCAGCGCCGCCACCCAAGACCCTCATCACCCCGGCCCTTCTTCTCCCAGCCTCCCCCCCGTCGCCGGGAGAAGAGGGAGAAAGGCAAGAGAAGATGTTCGCGTTGCGTTCCCCCTCTCCCGGTGAGGGGGTGGCGAGGGGGCGGGAGAGGGGATAGAGGTATAGGCGCCAACTTACTTAGGGTAGGGGCGGGTCTGGAGGGGTGGGAGGGGGCTCGACCCGCCCTGCAACGTCGGCCCGGGTGCCAGGCTCCTTTTCTCTCCTCTCAGGCTTATGCCTTCGGCCCTCTGGGCATTGCTCCTTCTCAGTCGAACACCTCGGTCTGCAAAGAGGTCAATGTCGACAGATTGTTCACGATCAGACGAGACAGGCCGGCGCCCGCCAAGGCACCCACCAGGGCGAACAGGTAGAGGGGACCCATCTCATCGCTCCCGCTGGCGACAATCGCCCCGAGGATGCCCCCGACGATCTCACCGCCAATCCACAACAAGACGGTCAGAAACTTATAGAGACCGGGCTTATTCCCCTTCTTCTCCGCGATGCCTCCGTTCTTCCGGGTCAGGTAGATGAGCGCCAGGATCTCAAGCATGGCATCCTCCTTGGTCCGTCTCGTTATGGCCTTGAGAGATCGGATGATCTCTCATGAGGGGGATGACTGGCCTCAGGATCTATCTCCGGAATCGCCCGGCTGACCCGGGGATCCGGAGCAACGCGTGGGCCGTATCCCTCGTCTCTGTATTGACGGATGCACCGGAAAAATTTCAGCAGTCTCTCGACGGCCTGTCGGAAAACGGCTGCGAGGGTTCTGTGAGCGCACACCACTCAACTCGCGCTAGACTCGCGCCTTATGGAGCTCCGACCCTTCGGCAGGACCGGCCTCGCCGTCCCCATCCTTGGGCTTGGCGCCGGGCACGTCGGCGATCCGGCGCTCCCCGAGGCGGAGGTCGGCCGACTCCTCCACGGCGCTCTCGACCTCGGCGTCACCCTGATCGACACGGCGCGCTCCTACGGCCTCTCCGAGGAGCGGATCGGCCGCCACCTCGCCGGCCGCCGCGACGAATTCGTCCTCTCGACCAAGGTCGGCTACGGCATCCCCGGTTTTGACGACTGGACCTTCCCGGTGATCGCGGCCGGGGTGGACGCCGCCCTCGGCCGGCTGCGCACCGACCGCATCGACGTCGTCCATCTCCACTCCTGCCCGCTCGCGGTGCTGGAGCGCGGCGAGGTCGTCGCCGCGTTGCAGGCCGCGGTGGCCGACGGGAAGGTGCGGGTCGCCGCCTACTCCGGCGACAACGCGCCGCTCGCATGGGCCATTGAGTCCGGGGCCTTCGGCAGCGTCGAGACGTCGGTCAACCTGGTCGACCAGCGGGCGATCGAACGGGCGCTGCCGGCGGCGAAGGAGCGCGGCCTGGGGGTGATCGCCAAGCGCCCCGCCGCCAACGCCCCCTGGCGTTTCGCCGAACGCCCGGCCGCCACGGACGTCGCGCTCTACTGGGAACGCTGGCGCGCCCTCGGCCTCGATCCCGGCCCTTACGAATGGACCGAGCTCGCTCTGCGCTTCGCCGCTTGGCAGGACGGCGTCCACTGTGCGATCGTAGGGACGAGCCGGCTCGAGCACCTGCGGCAGAACGTCGAGCAGGTCGCGAAGGGACCGCTGCCGGCGGCGACGGCGGCGGCCATCCGCGCCGCCTTCCGCGCCCATGGCGACGGATGGGAGGGGCAGATCTGACAGATATTGGGTGCAAAGTCGGCCTCCGCGCGCCCGGCCCTTGCTTTTCGCCTGCGGTTAGCACAAGATTAGCCGTTATATACACATCCTCTGGAAGGATCCGCCTCGGACGTCCACGCCATATCTAGTCTGGCTGCCACGCTCGAGAGGGATGGAGCCACGGGGAAAGGAGGCTACCTATGCGGCTACAGTGGACCATGATGAAGCCGGACCCTTATACGGTCAGACTAGAGCTGCCGCTGGTGCGTGTCGTAATTGCAGCATCAATATTAATCGTCCTCAGTGCTAACGCGGTCGCTCAGTGCAAGTCGCAGCCGGCGCAACTCGCCGATCTCGAATCGCACTTAAATGGCACGCTGGCACAGCTTGCCAAGATCGTGCCAGAACAGCGCCCTAAGGAGTACCGGGAACTTCAAGAACAGGCTCTGCGGGAGCTAGAGCAAGTCCAATGCGCTCGCGAAGAGGCGGCCCCTGCCGAGGCGGTTAGGCGAGGGCCTGCCCTTAAAACACCCTTTGCGCTTGTCCCAGTGTTGTTCGTCACCGACCGGCAGCCTCTTTCAGCTCCGCACGATGGGCATAAGTATTTTGGTTGGGAACGAGTGGCAAGTGGAGTTACGTACGGTCGTGTTGTGGCGCGGATGCCGGCAGAGGACTACAGTGTAACCTCACCAGTGCCACATGGCGTTAAGATTGTCACCGAGGCTAACGCTCAAGGGGGAGTGTCCGTTGATGCTCCCGAGACTCTTACCCGCGAAGATATAACAAAGCACATTAGAGATTACAAGGCCAGCTTGCCCCATGGCGAGCTTACCCGTGTCTTGATCTTCGTCCATGGGTTTAATGTGACGTACCCCGAAGCGATCCAGGCTCTCGCGCGACTCTCGTTTGGACTGCACATCGATGTGTTGCCTGTTGCTCTTAGCTGGCCATCCCAAGGTTCCCTTCCGAAATACTGGAACGACGAGGAAAATATAGAGCCTTCAATTGAGCGACTGAGGCCTGAGTTGCTGTGGCTGCTTTCGCATCCAGATATTGACGAAGTTATTCTCGTGGCTCATAGCATGGGTTCGCGTCTCGTTACTCGCACTTTGTCGCAGCTTGAGCTACAGAAAGCACAGCTCCCGAAGCTGACGCGCATCGCTCTCGCGGCGGCGGACCTCTATGAAGGCGAATTCCGCGAGCTCTGGCCTCGCATCAGAAAGCTTCCAGCTAAAGGCTGGCTCTTTTATACGTCCGCAAATGACCTCGCGCTACTGGCATCGTCGATCGTGCATGCAGCACCTCCAATCGGCGACTCGAGGAAACGGGTTTTTACCGTCCAGCAGGCAGACACTGTCGATGCCAGCGCAGTCGCACCGAAGCTCAGAGGCTATGGCCACTCGTACGTAATCGACAACCCCTTGTTGCGAGTTGACCTTAGACGCTGGGTTGCTCAGGGTCTGCCAGCCGCCCAGCGCGGTCTAACCAAAGAAAGCCGAACCGGGGCAGAATTTTGGGAAATCAGCCATTAGGTGCCAAACCATGCGAGTTTGGATAAAAATTCTCCTGTTTTGCTTCACCCTGCTTGGCCCCGCTAAGTTAATCGCTCAAGCTCAGCCGCCTGGGAGCATAGACCCTCTATTCATCCACAGATGTAACATTATTACGGATGAAGCCCTTGCTCGTGAAACCGAAGCTACCCAGCGGAGCCGGCTTCAGGCTCTAGATGGTCCATACCGACGCGGCGTAGATCTACTCGCTGCTGGTCGACCTCAGGAGGCTTTGACCGATTTGTTGGCATATGTCAACACGATCGCCAAATTTGTGGCTCCGACACACCATCTTTACCTGGATGCAGTGAACAATGTGATTGTTGCGCGTATTGAGTTGCGAGACTATGGACAGGCGTTGGTAGATGCCGAAGCCAATTACCAGGCCCGTGAGAAATGTTACGGTGCTGATAATGTGTTTACCCTCCAATCGCTCTCACTTCTTTCGAAGCTCTATGTGCTGACGCTACAGTGGGAACGCGCGTTAACCACCGCGGAATCGATAGTAGCCAGCCAAGAACGTCTCATCACAGCAATGCCGCGCGAGCATGTCGAGACTGTAGTCAAGCGCAAACAGATTGTGATCGCGAAATGGAACGTCGCTGCGACAGCGTTTCGTCTCAGGCGCTTCGATCGTGCTCGGTCGGTAGCTCGGGAAACTATCAGAGCTGTCGGCGAGTTTGATGCAGGTGATCCTGAGCGGTACGAACTAGCTAACTCAGCTTGGTATCTGTTGAACCGAGTGGCTCAGCAAGACGGCAGCAAAAACCAGGCTGAGACTCTTGCCGGCCTCAAAGCCAGCTACGAAGGCCTTCGGGCGCTCCTCGGCCCGGACCATCCCCGGACATTTCCGCTACTGGCGAATCTTGGTTTCGCCACTGCGGATATCGACGCCGCTCTCGCTGTTCCGATTCTCGGCGACTACGTTGCCCTTGTTGAGCGCGAGAGACTCCGCCTCCGTCTGCCTGCGGATCGCCAAGTCTTCTTCGAAAAGAGCGCTGGTGCTTATAAACGATTCTCCTTCGCAGCCGCAGAGGCCGGAAGGGTGCTCGATGCGTTCTATGGAATGGAGTGGTCGAAAGCGCGGTCGCTACGCGATGCCTTTTCGCTTCGACTCGCGTTGGCTGATGACCTCGTACCGAGATCGGACGCAACTGCACTGAAAACTGCGGAGACTCTCGTGAGCGACCTCGAAGCGCAGCTCGAGGCTGGAATCCCTGACCAGGCTAAGCGGCAAGCTCTGGCTGGGCAGCTGCAGGCAGCCAAGATTAGGTTTGCCAATATGTTCGACGATGTCTCTGGACGATCTATGCGTTTCCAGGTTGCGACTCAGCCACGTATCCAAAATCCGACCAACGTAGCCAAGGTTCTCCGCGCTGACGAAGTTTTCATTAGTTATCTTACCAGGCGTGTCGATGGCCCGCAGCTTGAAGTTCTCGTTGCCATATTGGAACCATCCGGCAAGCTGAGCCTTATTAATCTTGGAAACGCGACTGGTCTTGAATATACAGTAGATGCCTATGTTCAGGGGCTGTCCCATGCAGAGGGCCTCGCGGGAATTTCCAAAAACGGCAACGAAGTCTGGTATTTTCGGGACGCGTTCTTTGTTGCTCCGGGAGGCGCCTCGTTCCCGGGCGCCGAGATCGTGACTTCAGTCGAGAAGGTAAGAAGCGCACTATCGAACCAGTTGTTGCCTGACCCAATTCGGTCTGTGCTCTCCAATTACCGCCGGTGGGTTATTTCGCCAGAGGGGTCCCTTTGGAGCATTCCTTTCGAAACGCTCAATGATGGCGATGCGCTCGTAGTGGACCGCCATATTGTCCGGTACGTGCACTCATGGACAATGCTTACGCTCCTAACGAATGTCGCTCAGGCTGGCCGTAGCCGCGACGCTCGCCTGCTCGTGTTTGGAGGTGCCAAATACTCCGACACGCCACCCGAAAGCCCCTCTGCGACAGGTCAATTAGAGCAATTCGAAGATCTTCCGTTTTCTTCCCGCGAAGTTGAAACCCTCGCGAAGAGATTCATGTTGGTGGAAGGCACCTCGCTATTTCGTGGTCCATCAGCAACGCGTAAAAACTTATTTGACTTGAATGCTTCTGGTCGATTGGGTCGATCGCGCATGGTTCTACTATCAGCGCACGGATACCTGGATGACAAGAATCCGGCGCTCAGCGCGTTGGTGCTTGGACGGCCGGAGGGAGGTAGCGAGAGTGACCGATACATCAGGGCTCGAGAGCTCGCATTGTTTGACATGCCTACGGAGTTGGTTGTCGTCTCAAGCTGCGAGAGTGGAAGTGGTCGCGTAGCCTCCGGAGAAGGGATATTGGGACTTCCTTATGCGCTTTTCGCCGCTGGAGCGTTGGATTCCGTCGTAACCCGGTGGAAGGTCTACGACGATCCAGTAACGGCGACCTTGGTCAGCGAATTCTTGACGGCAGTGGATTCAGGCAAGGCGCCAGACGAGGCGTTGACTGAGATCAAGCGTAAGCTGAAGCAGGCTAACTCCGAGGCGCACTGGGCTGCATTTGTGCTTGTTGGACGATAGCGACGCCCAGATGGGGCTGAAACGTTGGGCGGCAGAACGACCAGAACCAACCAGGAGAAACGCCATGCCGGAAAGACATGGCTGCGCTCAAGATTGGAGACGGGTGCGCATGTCAGACTCCTCTCGTAGTCGACGTTCTATTCAGCCCTCGGCGAGGGCCCGCACCGGATCGATTTGCAAGGCTTTTCGCGCTGGCAGGCAACTCGCCCCGAGGGCGGCCGCCAGCAGCAGCAGCGACATGGCGATGAACGTCCAGGGGTCGAGGGGGCTGACCTCGAAGAGGATGCTCGCCAGCAGCCGCGACAGCAGATAGCCTCCGCCCAGCCCCAGCAGCAGGCCGAGCCCCGCCCACCCCGCGGTCCGGGCCAGGATCTCCCGAGTCACGTCGCGGCGCTGCGCGCCCAGGGCGATGCGGACGCCGATGTCGCGTTGCTGCTGGGAGACCGTGAACGAGGTGACGCCGTAGACTCCGATCGTGGCCAGCAGCAGGCCCGCCACGGCGAAGGAGGTGAGGATCCGGGTGTCCGTCATGGGGTCGGCGATCCTGGACGCGGCGAGCTGCTCCAGGGTGGCGATGCTCTCGACGGGGACGTCCGCGTCCAGGGCGTGCACTTGGCTCCGGACCTCCCGGGCCACCCGCAGGGGATCGCCCGCGGTATGGACCAGGAGGCTCGCCGAGCCGAAGAAGAGCTGCGGATAGGGCAGGTAGGCCTCGGGGTGCGGCGGCGCGTCCGGGCCGCTCTCCCGCACGTCCCCGACGACGCCGACGACCTCCCGCGGCACCGGGTTCATCCAATCGAGGATCACGCGCCGGCCGAGCGGGTTTCCGGACGGCCACAGTCGCCGGGCGGCCACGTCGTCGAGGATGACGACCGCGTGCTGATCGTCCGCCATCTCTTGCGGCGAGAAGTCCCGCCCCGCGAGCAGGGGGATGCCCAGGGTGGCGAAGTAGCCGGGGCTGACGCCGTTGAGGTCGATCTGCCAGTCCAGGTTGGCCCCGGGCTGCAATGCCAGGCCGGTGCTCATGTTGCCGCCCTCCTTGAGCGGCAGGTTGACCACCACCGCCGCCGAGCGGATCCCCGGCCGGTGCTCCAGCTCGCGGCGGAGGTCGGCCAGGAACGCCCGCGCCCGCCGCGGCTCGGCGTAGGGCGGCGAGGTCAGCTCGAGGTGCAGGGAGAGGACGCGCTGGGGACGGAAGCCGAGGTCGACGCTGGACAGCCGGACGAGGCTCCGCGTCAGCAGCCCGGCGCCGATCAGCAGCGCCAGGGAGAGGGCCAGCTCCGCGGCGACGAGGACGTTGCGCATGCGGCGGCTGGACCTCGATTCACCCGCCGCGGCGGAGCTCTCGGTGAGCAGGGCGAGCAGGGGGAGCCGCGTCAGCTCCAGGAAGGGCAGCAGGTCGACGAGGATGAGGGCGACCAGCGAAACCAGGAGAGTGGCCGCCAGCACCCGGCCGTCGAGGGTCAGCCCCGTGAGGCGGACGACGGCGGGCGGCAGGCGGGAGGTGAACGTGTCCCAGACCCACCAGGTCAACACCCAGCCGAGCAGAGCGGCCGCGCCCACGAGCGGCAGGCTTTCCATCAGCAATTGGTGGAACAGCCGCAGGCGGTCCGCTCCCATGGCCGAACGGATGGCGAGCTCCCGTCCCCGGGCGATGAGCTGCACGAGGCGCACGTTCGCCGCGTTGACGCAGGCGATGAGCAGCAGCAGGGCCGCCGCGCCGAGCAGCGCCAGCAGGACCGGCCGGCTGGACGCGATCACCACCTCGCGCAGGAGCTCGACGCGCACCGTGGCGTCCTTGTTGGTTTCGGGGTGCTCGGCCGCCAGGGTCCGCGCCAGCGATTGCATCTCGGTCTGCGCCTGCTGCCGGCTGACGCCCGTCCGCAGCCGGCCGAGGACCCGCAGGGCGCGTACACCGCGGCCGGCGAATAGATCTTTGGCGCCGACGACCAGGGGTCTCAGGATCTCGACGTCGCCGGCCACCAGGGGCTCGGCCAGGGCGTTGCCGGCCGGCAGGATGCCGGCGACCGTGCCCGGCGTCCCGTCGAGCGAGATCGTCTTGCCGACGAGCCCCGGATCGCCGCCGAACCTCTGCTGCCACAAGCGGTGGCTGAGGACCACCACGGGCTCGGCTCCGGGGCGGAAATCCCCCGGTCCGAGGGGCCGCCCCAGCGCCGGCTGGAGATCGAGGAGCGAGAAGAAATCCTCGGAGACCTCGGCGCCCACCAGGCGCGTGGGCTCCGCCGGCCGCCGCATGACGGGAGTCCAGAGACGGGAGATCGCAAGGCGCGAGAAGACATGGCTTCGTGCCCTCCAATCCAGATAGTTCGGATAGGAGGAGACTTTCCACATCTCCGGATTCGCTTTCAGGACCTCCCCGGCCACCACGAGACGCTCGGGCGAGCGGAAAGGCAACGGCCGCAGCAGCACGGCCTCGGCGATGCTGCCCACCGTCGTGGTGGCGCCGATTCCGAGCGCCAGGCTGGCGACGATCAGCAACGCGAGACCCGGCTGACGCTGACTCCAGGGCATATAGCGATCCCGCTCAGGCGACGGCGGTGCTCCTGGCTCTCCTCAGGTTGGAGATCGCAACTCCGCACAGCGTCACGGCCAGCACGAGCGAGAGCGCCAGCAGCCCCTTGACCTGGCGCTCGAGCCGTGCGACCTGGGAATCTCCGGAGCGCTCCGCGAGCATGCGGTCCAATTCGCGCTGGACCTGGGCCACCGTCGGTCGCGCCGGATCCTTGGCAGCCTCTTCCTGCATAGCCTTGAGCTCGGCCTCCATGCGCTGGATGCGCTGGCTGCTGCCGGCGTCCGGCTTGCCGTCCGCAAGGCTCGGAGGTGCCGGCTGCTGCCTCAGGGCCGCCAGCTCGGCCACGGGCTGCGCGCGCGGAGGGGAGCCGGCGAGAAGCGGCAATGCGAGGCAGGCCAGCGCCACCACGGCAGCGGCCGACAGGAATACCAGCAAGCGGTTCAGGATCTGAGAGCGGCGGGAGAGCTTGGGGCGGCTCATCTTCGGCTCTTTTCTGCTCACTTGCTGATTTTGAAGCTCGTACAACCAAAGGCGGTGCACGTGCCGGTGAAGGTGGTGCAGGTGAACGTGTCGCAGACGAAATTGGTTCCAATCGCCGCCACGGCGAGCGCCAGGCGCTGGTCGAGCAGCTCCTCGAACGGCAGGCTCCCGACCTCCAGGCTGAACAGCTCCTCGTTCAGGCTGACGATCTCCGGGACCTGCGGCTCATTCTTCTTTTTCTTCACGTCTCCCTCCTTTCGCTAGAGGTCACAGAACGCGTCCGGCTTGTCCGTGAACGCTTTGCCGCTGGCGTGGTCCTGATAGGCTTCGGCCACGGCGGCCCGAAAGCGATGGGCATAGCCATCGCAATAATTTCGATAGAAATCGCCGCCGGAATGCCCGGCCGCGAGCACGGCACAGCCGCCGCCGCAGAACAGGTTGTAGCGGCACTTGAGGCAGACCGGATTCGAGGCGACCGTCCGGCCCTGCCACAGGGCGCGCAGGTCGAAGCTGAATTGGACGTCCGAATTTTCGTCGACGTGACCGATGCGGATCTTCTCGTCCCCGGTCTTCTCCCAGCAGGCGTAGACGTCGCCGAAGGCGTCGAAGATGTACATCCCCGTGTGCGCCGAGCAGAAGCTGGGTTTGAAAGCGGGAAGACCGCGATGAGAGAAGATGCGGCGGGCCTGGTTGCGCAGGGAGTCGTCCACCCGGCCGAGGATCTCCACGTCCGGATTGGCGTTGCGCATCGCCGTCAGGAGGCGGTCGAGCTCCCAGGTGTCGAGCGTCGCTCCGGCGTCCGTCTTGTCGTTCGAGGCGCGGACCGGCGCCACCTGCGAGCCGAAGTTGGGGTAGCGAACCCAGCCCTGCCGGATGAGCTCCGCGGCGAGATCGGCCAGCTCGCCAACGTTGTTGCGGTCGACGTTGGTGCGGATGGCGACCGCGACGCCGCGCGCGAGGGCCATGGAGACGTTGCGGGCGATGCGCTCCCAGGAGCCGCCGCCATCGGCATAGACCCGCCGCCGGTCGTGCTCGCGCGGCGGGCCGTCGAGAGTGATTTGCACGCTCGCCAGCTTGTCCGGGCTCAGGAGGTCCTCGTAGGCGTCGAGCTCGGTGCCGTTCGAGATCGCCCAGAAGCGGGCCTCGCCGCGGTCGAGGCCGCGGCGGATGACGTGCTCGACGATGGGACGGTTGGCGGCCAGGAGCGGCTCGCCGCCGAAGAAGCCGACGTCGAGCTGCGGGCTCGCCTCTGCCGGAATGCCATGCAGCGCCTCGATCTTCGGCATCGCCGCGAAGAGGCGGTCGACCATGTCGAGCGTCATCCGCCGCAGCAGGTGGCCGAAACGGGGGTCCGTGCGCATGTGATCCTGAAAACAGTAGGCACAGCGCAGGTTGCAGTCGTAGGTCGGCATGAAGAGATAGGAGGGCCAGCGCTTCAGGTGGAGGCCGTGGAGCTTGTCCACGTAACGGGTGAAGAACTCCTCCTCCTGCTCGCCGGTCATCGCCGTCAGGTACCCCCGCCGCGAGAGCACGCCGATCGTCTCGTCCGAAGGCGGGGCCGCCTCGCCATCCAGAGCGGGCTCCGGCGTCCAGTCGCCATACAGCGGCTTGGGAGGGCGGCCCGCTTCCAGCGACCTCACATAGGTGGCGACCCGGCGCGACACGCGATCGAAGGCGCCGGTGTAGGTATGGACCAGGAGCATCTCGTCCTGATTGCCCGGCAAGTCGACGTAGATCGTGTAACTGCTCGTGCGCAGCATGGTTTCTGATTCCCTCCCGGACAGACCTCCAGCATGCGGGGCCCTGGCCCCGTTCAACAGAAATTTATGCCCTCATATAAGGGGTAGCTTCCGAAGGCAAAAGCGAGCCGGCCTTACGGTCCAAAAAAAGACCTCCCGAAAGCACCTCCTTCATCGCGGGGTCAGTCGGAAGAAATTTCATCGCCGCTTTTCATGCTTTCGATCGCTCGCCGTGTTCATTCCAGTGGTCTATTTGTTGATATCGAAACGGTCTCCGCGTGGCACTGTAGAAGGGCAGAGGCCGCTCCACGTCTCAATGACGGGACGGAGCCGGAGACCGCCTCCAAGGAGACCCCTTCATGAGTCGAAGCGCCGGGTTTCGTATCGCCGTCCTCCTCCTTCTCCTGATCCCCCTCGCCTCGCCGGCGAGGGCCGCGAACCACGCCGGCAAGGCACCGTCGAGACACCAGGACCGCAGCCTCGTCGCCTGGATCCAAGACGCCGTCGCCGAGATCCAGAAGACCATCCTTCCGGATGCCACCGGCAAAGGCGACTCCCGTGGCACCATGGATCCCGACGGCCTCACGTCCACCCCCTCTCAGGGTGACTCCGGTGGCACCATGAACCCGGATGGCCGCAGTTAGCCCTCCTCCGTTTCGTCTCGCAATGTCCGCCGGCATCGCCCGGCTTTTTTTATCTCCTTCAGTGTCTCCACTATGCTAGAGTACACGCAAGAAGAAGACAAGAGGAGAGAATCCATGGACGACTGGCATGTGGAGAGGGAACCGCCGTTGGACGCCGATCAGGAGCAGAGGCTGGCGCTGGAGAAGCTCCAGGGGTGGGGCCAGTGGGCGGCGCTGGAGCCGTTGCCGCCCGAGGTGCGTTTCGCGGTGGTGGAGTCCGATGCGCGCTTTCACAACTGGGGCCTCTACGTCCGCCTGCTGGAGGCGAGCCGGTGGTACATGCGCACGGAGCCGGCGGAGGCGGTCGACGTCGTCCGCCTCGCGATCCTGGTCGCCGAGCACCTCGATCCGGCCGTTGTGGGAGAGAAGAGAGTGGCAGACCTGCGGGCCGCCGCCTGGGCCGCTCTCGGGAACGTGAAACGCGTGGCTTCAGACTTCGAGGGCTCGCGCCGGGCTTTCAACGAGGCATGGAGGATCTGCGAGGAGGGCACGGGCGAGCCGGCGGAGGCAGCTCACATCCTCAGTCTGGAATCCGGTTACATGGTCGACATCGGAGAGTTCGAGACCGCGGAGGCCGCTCTCGAAGAGGCCTTGGAGCTGTACGGACGGGCGGGCGACAAGCACCAGCAGGGGCGGACCCTCCTCAAGATGGGGGACGCGATCGGTTACGTCAACCCCGAGCGGGCGCTGTCGCACATCCAGCGGGGGCTCGCCCTGATCGACCCCGGCAAGGAGCCGCGACTCGACCTGTGCGCCCGGCACGACCTCGCCTGGTTCCTCAACGACAGCGGCCAGGCCGCGGAGGCGCTCGCCGTGCTCGACCGGGCCCGTCCTCTCTACCGGCAGTTCCCGGACGAGTGGACCCAGCTCCGCCTCCACTGGCTGGAGGGGCGGATCGCCCGCAATCTCGGCGAGCTCGACGAGGCGGAGGACGTCTACAAGCGGCTCTGGGAGGAACTCCAGGCCCGGGATCTCCACCACGAGCTCGTCCTGCTCTCGATCGACCTCGCCGAGCTGGTCGTGCTCAAGGGCGAGCCGGCGCGGGCCGCCGAGCTGGTCGAGCAGTGCTACCCGATGCTGCAGGCTTGGGGGCTCCACAGCTACGCTCTCGCGGCGTGGCTGGTGTTCCGGGACTCTCTGGTGCACCGCCGGTTGGACTCGCTGTTCCCTCGCATCCGGGATTACTTCCGCCGTCACTGGGTGAAGCCGGCCGCATTCGAGCAGTGAGGCGGCGGCTCCGCGAGTCCGGTGATCCGCAACTCGGATGAGGTCACTCCATCCGCGGATGAGGTGATCTGCAACTCGGGGCAGGTGACTTGCCCCGCTGTGCGACCCACCCTGCAACGGCGAGATGTCCTCCCCAGGGCGGGTCGAGCCCCCAACCTGCCGTCCAGACCCGCCCCTACCCTAGCTAGTGGAGCATCACAGCAGATTTGACGGGTTTGCCCCCATGGGAAGCACGGAGCCCGGGCAGGCGGGCGGAGGTGCCAGGCACTTCTTACAGCAGCACCTACTCCTCATCGTCAGATGAGAGGACTTGCTCTGGAGAAGCTGCGGCTGTGGCAGCCAAGTCGGTATCCAGGGTGACGAGTTTCAAGCCAGGCTTTCTAGCCAGCCAAAGATAGGAAGCGTCGTAGACCGTCAGGTTCTCCCGATCCGCCAGCAGGGGGGCCTCGGGAATCGAGACCTCGATTTCCTCGATCTCCATTCGGCCCAAGAGGGTATAGACTTCTAAGAGAGTCGTCCGCTTTTCAGGATGGCGTCGAAGCTTCTTCCAGCAGATGTTGGCGATCTCGTAGGAGAAGAGAGTCGGCGCCACCAAGGCTGAGTCGCCGAGCTGTTCTGCGACTGTCGGTGCTTTGGGCTCTCTGAAGAGCACCGCAGCGAGAGCCGAGGCGTCGACGACGATCTTAATGGGCATCCCGGTCCTGGCGGACGAACGCGGCGGACTCGGCCGGAGTCTTGAGCTTCAGCGACCGAACCTTCTCCAGGACCTGCAAAGGCGTGAGCCTGTCTTCCTCTGCAACTGCCTTCTCCAAGATCCGCAGGAGCTCCCCTTGTAGAGACCGACGGGACTTCCTGGCCCGCTCTTCGAGCCGCGCGGCAACCTCTTCGGGGACGTTCTCAACTTTCAAGGTCACGGCCATCGGTTCCTCCCGTAAAGACCTGCTCCATCTTACGCCAGATCCCGCTGTCCGCTCCAGCTCGTTCCGGGCGGGCGGCGGATCAAGCTGGACTTGCCCGCACCGGTGCGGCCGACGACCAGGATCTTGGGAAGGCTCAGGGTTCCGCGCTCTTCGAGGCGCGGTGCATCGTCTGGTGCTACCCCTGGAGACCGCTCCGCCTCGCGTGACCGATAATGATGGACGTAGGCCTGGTCCGCGACACGCGCCATGAGACGAGAATGCGGGGATACTCTTCCTTAGATCTGATCTCGCGAATGCTGTCGATGATAGTTTGACGCATCTGGTCGTTCATGCTGATCTCCAGGGCTAACTTGTCAATTTCTTCCAGAGTTCGGCGACGCTGGAGGAGACTCTGCGGGGCTGCAGCTTCCTCGCGAGCTCCTGAGCGGTGGGGTGACCCTGCTCACCGGCTTTCTGGAGCCATGCCTGCGCCTTCGTCTCGTCGCTCGGAATGCCTATGCCTTTCATTAAACAGCGCCCGAGATTGTACATGCCATAGGAGTGGCCCTGTTCTGCCGCTTTTTGATACCAGACCACGGCCCTTGCAGGGTTCTTGGGAACTCCGCCGCCTGATTCATACATGAATCCCATATTGTTCATCGCATTGGCCAGCCCGCCCTCTGCTGCGGGGAGGTACCAGCGAACCGCCTCACCGGGGTCCAAGGGAACCCCGAGCCCTTTCTGATATTTCCAGCCCAGGGCATCCATTGCCGAAAGGTCTCCCCGCTCCGCAGCTTTCCGGTACCACTTCGCCGCCTCCTCCTGGTTTCCCGGTACTCCCGAGCCACTGTCGTATGCTCGTGCCAAGGCGGTCATCGCATCGACGTTGCTGCGCTCGGCGGCGAAGAGAAAATATTCACCGGCCTTGACGAGATCTTTCTCGATGCCCCGACCTTCCTCATGAAGCCTCGCGAGCCTGTACGCTGCGTCGGCGTCTCCCAGCTCGGCGGCCCGCTGATACCAAGGTCCAGCCAGATTCGGTTCCCCCTGTGTCTCGCAGAATTGCCCCAGTGTTGACATCGCATCGACGTCGCCCAGATCTGCTGCGCGGCGCCAGAGATCGGTCGCCATACCGTAATCCTTTGGAACATGTTCACCATCGGCGTAGAGGGCGCCGAGACTCCTCATTCCAAAGGTATTGCCGACCGCTACAGCTCGCTGGAACCATGTAACAGCTGCATTGCCATCCTGGCGCGTACCGTTTCCTTTCAAATGCATCCAGCCGAGATTCGCCATCGCCTGAGCGTCGCCGTTGTCCGCCGCCTTCTTGTACCAGTGGAGCGCGATCTGATAGTCCCGTGCCACACCGCGACCTCTTTCATAAAGTATGGCCAGACTGTTCATCGCCGCCACGTGGCCGCGTTCTGCTGCGGACTGATACCATGTGGCTGCAGTTGCGGCGTCTTGCTCGACTCCTTTCCCGTCCAGATAGCATCCGGCCAGGTTGCACATCGCCTGAGCGTTCCCGCGCTCGGCGGCCTTCCGGAAAAGATGTGCCGATTCGGTTTCCATGCCGACTTCGCCCAGATAGCCAAGGCAGTTCATGGCCACGGTGTCTCCGGTTTGCGCAGCCTTACGGATCAATTCGACGGCGCGGTTTCGATTCGGCTCACAGGAAATGCCATCGGTCAGAGCAAACCCCAGCACCATCGCGGCGTCTGTATCGCCTTGCTTAGCCAGCACCTCGACTTCGTGTAGATCCTCTCTGCCGAGCGACGAGGAGGAGGCCGCGTCGCGCTCGAAGGAGCACGAACCCGTCGTCCGCAGCCAGGCAAGCCACAACCGAGGCACGGGATGTCCAGTGGCTGCGGCGTCGAGAAAACATTGTTTCGCCGCGGGCTTGTCGATCATTCCCTGCAGTCCATACATCAGCTCTAAGCCGTTTCTGAAGCGGCTCCGCCATGCGGGTTCGGCCTGCTGTTCGAACCAGTGGAGAAACGCACGCTGCGATCTTTCCGTACCGTCGAGCGCCTCTATCTCGCACAGAATATTCATGACGTTCTCTGGTTGCCGGTCCGGTCTGGTCAGACGTTCGATTTCATCGAAATGCTTGCCCGATATAATCCGACCGATATTACGTCGCAGCCTTTGCAGGGCCAGCTGTCGCCGCCTGAGGTGTTCTCGCCGCGTGAGGGCATCCAGAGCGTTTGAGGCGAGCGGCAATCTGCCCACTTGTCCTTCGATCGTGTAGACCACTCCCCGGCTCACCTCGATGTCGTTGGGTTTTTTCGTTTTCACCCAGGCCTGGACCTCTTCGTTGACATACTTGGCGAGCGAGTTGATCGTGACGAATCCGCTGCCGTCATCGTGGAGACCTTTCCGTAGCCCATGTATGATGGCGGAAGTGAAGACGCCATTGCCGAGGGTCGGATCCTCATAGGAGTAGCCGCCGAGCGTCGTGCTATTCAGCACGGCGAGGCCCGTCGCGCTGGATATCGCCTGGCCGAGCGAATCGCTCATCCCCGTGTCTCCGGCCCCTCGGGTATTGCGGGTCAAACGTCGGCGGCAGGCGTCCAGGAAGAGCAGGCGCCTCGGCGTGGTCGCCCGGGCGATGTCGTCCAAGAGGGACGTCACGGAGATTCCGGTCTTCGCAAGCCGCAAAAGCCAGGAGTCAAGGGCGGCGAGGTAGTCCTGCCCCTGGTCGCTGAAGCCATGAGTCGAAAACGTGAGAATCCAGATGCCGCTTTTTCCCGTGTCTGTGCCAAGCTCGAAAGCCAGCCTCTGGAGGTTATTGGCCCTGGCTTCCACGAACTGCGCGCCAGCGGTGCGGAGCCACTCGAGTTGATCTGCCGTCTCGGGTTTTTTGGTCTCTCCGGCCAGGGCGAGATGGACTCTCTCTGGCGATACCAGCTCCAACTCGCAGGAGAAAAGAAAGGCCAAGTCCACCGCGTCGTCCACGGCGAAGCTCAGAGATCCAATGTCATGATCTTCGAACGTGTTTACCCCGACGAATAGCCCGCGGGATTCGGAAGTTTGAAAGCTTTGGCTTTGCCGCTCCTCGTCGATCTCTCTCGTCATCCTGGATCCCCGCACCTCGCGAGCGATTCCTCGCTCGGTGTTCTCCTGGGGGAGGACACGGACAAGACCAGTTTGTTTACTCACCCGGGGCGAGCCCTACGAGAGCTTCTCCTTGCCCTGCTGATCGTAGTCTCTTATGATATTCGCCAGGCTCGTCGCCGCACCCGTCTGGCCCACGCCTTGAGATTGTGACCCGAAGTGGCCGCCCATGGGATGCGGATCTCTGCTATCGCTATCGCCCGAGATCAAGGAGGTATATGATGAGGAGGATCGGTTTTTCTGTGCTGTCCCTGCTCTGCCTGTCGCTGCTACCGGCGGCGATCAACGGTGTGGGCGCCGAGGCTCCCGCGGTCGAGCTCACCGCCGAGCCCTCGCATCACCTGGCTCTCGAAAACGAGCAGGTCCGCGTCTTCCAGGTCGAGGTGGCGCCGCACGCCTCCACGCTGCTGCACCATCACGGGCACGATTATCTGTTCGTCACGCTGGGAGACGCCCGCTTCACGAACGAGGTGCAGGGCAAGGCTCCTGTCGAGGTCAAGCTGGCCGACGGAGAGACCCGTTTCACCCCCGGCGACTTCGCACACACGGCGAGGAATCTCGCGGACCGGCCGTTCCGCAACGTGACCATTGAGCTGGTCCAGGATGAAAAGCTCCGCCAGGCGCCGTCTCCCTGGCCGCCGGAGCCCGAGGGAAACCGAGAATTCCCGGGCGGTCGAGTCAAGGTGCTCTTCGTCCATGACGGCGCCCGCGTGTCGGAGGTCGAGCTGCAACCGGGGGCCACGGTGCCCAGCCATCATCACGACGGGCCTCACCTGGTGGTGGCGGTGAGCGACCTCGAGCTGCGCAGCGACGTCGAAGGCCGGGGTCCGGTGTCCACCAGGCTCAAGTCCGGTGACGTCAAGTGGCAGCCCGGCGGCTATACCCACACGCTGACCAATACGGGCAAGAGCCCGGCGCGGCTGGTGACGGTGGAATTCAAGCCGGGCTCCGCGCCAGCCGCCCCGTGAAGTGAGTCCGCGGACGGTCAGCCCTGTCTCTTCTGCCCTCCCACAACGCACCCTTCTTTATGAAAGGAGACCCTGGGATGAAAGCCAAGACGACCCTTGTCCCGAAGCTCTGGAAGCTGGCCCTTCTGTCCGCGCTGTTCCTGGTCCCGGCCGTGCGCCAGGCGCAGGCGACGTCCACGAATCCCTGCCCGCACGCCTGCGGGTACAAGTGGGACCCGGTGAGCCGGTGCTGCATCACCGACCCGCGGTTCGACTGTTTCGATATCTGCTTTTAGAGGTGCTGCTTTTAGAGGTGCCAGGGACCCGACTCGCGCTAGACTCGCGCCCGTCATGGAACGCCGACCCTTCGGCAGGACCGGCCTCACCGTTCCCATCCTCGGCTTCGGCGCCGGGCACGTCGGCGATCCGGCGCTGGCCGAGGCGGAGGTCGGCCGCCTCCTCCACGGCGCCCTCGATCTCGGCGTCACCCTGATCGACACGGCGCGCTCTTACGGCCTCTCCGAGGAGCGGATCGGCCGCCACCTCGCCGGCCGCCGCGACGAATTCGTCCTCTCGACCAAGGTCGGCTACGGCATCCCCGGCTACGACGATTGGACGGGCCCGGTGATCGCGGCGGGGGTGGACGCCGCCCTCGGCCGGCTGCGCACCGACCGTATCGACGTCGTCCACCTCCACTCCTGCCCGCTCGCGGTGCTGGAGCGCGGCGAGGTCGTCGCCGCGTTGCAGGCGGCGGTGGCGGCCGGGAAGGTGCGGGTCGCCGCCTACTCCGGCGACAACGCGCCGCTCGAATGGGTGATCGCGTCCGGGGCCTTCGGCAGCGTCGAGACGTCGGTCAACCTGGTCGACCAGCGGGCGATTGAACGGGCGCTGCCAACGGCGAGGGAGCGCGGCCTGGGGGTGATCGCCAAGCGCCCCGCCGCCAACGCCCCCTGGCGCTTCGCCGAACGCCCGGCCGCCGCGGCCGCCGCGGACGTCGCGCTCTACTGGGAGCGCTGGCGCGCCCTCGGCCTCGATCCCGGTCCTTACGACTGGACCGAGCTCGCCCTGCGCTTTGCCGCTTACCAGGATGGCGTCCACTGCGCGATCGTGGGGACGAGCCGGCTCGAGCACCTGCGGCAGAACGTCGAGCAGGTCGCGAAGGGACCGCTGCCGGGGGAGACGGTGGCGGCGATCCGTGCCGCGTTCCGCACCCATGGCACCGGGTGGGAGGGGCAGATCTGACGCCGGCCGGCCGGGCGACGCTGCGGCTGACGCTCGCGGGGGGGCTCGGCGCGCTCGGGCTGTTCGTTTGGGCGAGCCCGAGCCGGTTCCCCAACGTCCATGTGCTCGCGGGCCTCGCGGCGCTGTATCTCCTCGGCTGGGGGGCGCTCCTCGGCTTCGCCCGGCGGCGGCGCGGCGAGCTGGCGCGGGGCTTCGTGGTGACGACCGCCGCGTCGCTCCTCGGCATCGGCCTGCTCGAGACGCTCGTGCTTCTGCATCTGGCCGACTTCCGCCTCCTCTTCGGGACGCCCGCGGCCCAGCCCTGGAGCCATCCCGGCAATTTGGTCGATCCCACGCTGCTCCACCTGCACCGGCCCCACGACGACTTCGTCTGGGACGGCGTGCGCTACCGGTACGACCAGAACGGCTTTCGCAACCGGCCGGATCCCCAGGCGGCGGAGATCGTCGTCCTCGGCGATTCCTTCGTCGAAGGATGGGGGGTGACGGCGTCCGAGCTGGTGACCTCGCGGCTGGCGGCGGACCTGGGCCGGCCGGTGGTGAACCTGGGGCAGTCCTGGTATGGACCGCAGCAGGAGCTGGAGGTGCTGCGGCGTTACGCCCTGCCGCTCCATCCCCGTGTCTGCGTCTGGGCGTTCTTCGAGGGCAACGACCTCCAGGACGTCGAGCGCTACGAGAAGGCGCTGCCGGTCTGGCCCGAGCTGTCGCGGCGCAACCACTCCTTCGCCCTGCGCTCCTTCACCCGCAACGCCCTCTACGCCCTGCGCCGCCTCGGGCGCACCGCGGGAGGCCAGGATGCCACGGGGACCCTGGCCTATCCCTTCGGAGTCCTGCGGCAGGGCGACGGGCGGGAGGTGCGGATGTACTTCGAATACCCGGCGCACCGCCTGTCCCCCCAGGAGATCGCGGACCTGGGGGTGGTCCGCCGGGTGCTGGGCGAGGCCGGGGAGCGGTGCCGGCGCCAGGGGGCCCGCCTTCTCGTCGTCTTCGTGCCGAGCAAGGATCGGATCTACCTCGACCGGGTTCGCTTCGCCGCCGGCGCCGAGCCCCGTGGCTGGCAGGGCCGCTGGAAGAGCAATGACCTGCCGGACCGTCTGGCCGCCATCGTGCGGCAGGCGAGCCCCGGCGCCGGGTTCCTGGACCTGACGCCGGTCTTCCGGCAACGGGCGGCGCAAGGGGAGGTCCTGTACTTCCTCCAGGACTCCCACTGGTCTCCCCTGGGCCACGCGGCCGCGGCCGCCGCCATCGCCGCGCGCCTCAGGTCAGGACCTTGAAGGCCGCCTTCCCGCTTCAGACCGCCTTGCGCGCCGCCTCTTCGCTCAGACCGCTGGAGTGGCGGATGTCCCGGCCTTCGACGTAGTAGATGACGTCCTCGGCGATGTTGGTGGCATGGTCCGCGATGCGCTCCATGTTGCGCGAGATGAGCAGCAGGTGGAGGGCGCGGCTCACGGTCTTCGGGTCTTCCATCATGTAAGTGAGCAGCTCGCGGAAGAGCTGCTTGTAGAGGCCGTCCACCGCGTCGTCGGACTGGCAGACCTCGGTGGCCAGGCGGGCGTCCCGGCGCACGAAGGCGTCGAGGCTCTTGCGTACCATGTCCTGTACGAGCTGCGAGAGGTGGGGCAGGTCGATGTAGGGCTTGAGCGGCGGCTGGTCGTTGAGCTGCAGCACGGACTGGGCGATGTTCACCGCCGAATCGCCGATGCGCTCGAGGTCGCCGTTGATCTTCATCACCGCAACCAGGAAGCGGAGGTCCACCGCCGTCGGCTGCTTGGTGCCCAGGATGAGGTGGCAGAGCTCGTCGATCTCGATCTCCAGGTGGTCGACGTCGTTGTCCCCGGCGATCACGTCGGTGCTCAGTTGATTGTTGCGATCGAGCAGGGACTGCGTCGCCTTGGCGACCATCCCCTCCACCATGCCGCCCATCCGCAGCAGCATCTGGCGTACGCGATCGAGATCCTGGTCCAGTCGTCGTTCCATGAATAGCTCCTTGCCAGGGCATCTTAAACCCCTGAGCCGGGAGAGGAAAGCGCGGCGCCCCGCAGGTCTGTGACAGGTTGCCGTCAACGGTGTGACGGCCCGGAGCGTCAGGCGACCGCTTCAGGAGACCGCGGCGCCGGCGACGCGGGAGGCGAGCTCGCCGTAGGTCACCGGCACCCGGTCGGCCAGCGCCTCCCGCAACAGGGCGACGAGGGTGCGCCGCACCGCGGGCTCGTAGAGGTCGCCCGGATGGACGGCGATGCGCAGGATGGGCGCCTGCCGGCTGGCGGCGAAGCGCAGCCGGCCCGCCAGCGGCGAGACCACGCGGCGCCACAGGTTGTGAGCGTCGAAGGACACCATGGGCGCGGCGACGCGCCGGTCCTCCTGCAGCAGGTCGAGGTGCCGGAGGGTGACGGCGTAGCCGAAGCCGCGCTGGCGCAGCACCTCGCGGGCGTCGGCGCTGAGCCGCCAGCGCGGCGGCACGAAGCCGCGGGCCGGGCACCCGAGGTCCGAGAGCAGGCCGGCCCCCTCGCGCACCTTGACCTCGGCCCGCCCGCGATCGATGCCATGGAACTCGCCCCGCGCCGCCCGGTGGGTGAGGCCATGGAGGCAGATCTCGTGGCCGGCCTCGGCCAGCGAGAGCAGCCAGTGGCGGAAGAAGGGCCGCTCCTCGATCGACTCGAGGTCGTGCCAGCGGGGGACGACGAGGAGCGACGCACGCTCGACCCCCAGCTCGGCGAGCTGGGCGACGAGCTCCTGGCAGGGCCGCTGGGAATGGGGGGCCAGATCGTGGAAGGAGACGACGAGCCAGCGTCCGCCCGAGGGGAGCGCCGGGGAGGAAGGGGGCGTTTCGAGAGGCGACCGGATCATGTCACGTCCTCGCGAGTCGGAGCCTTGGGTACGACGAGTGTCTTCTGATGATTGTACGGCGGCGGCGGGCCCAACGTTGGGATTTGCCGCGAGAAGCCCTTATTTCAGGTGGTGCGCAGGCCCTCATCACCCCGGCCCTCTTCTCCCGCCCCCTCCCACCCCCCTCCCCGGGAGAAGAGGGAGAAAAGCAAGAAAGGACGACAAGGACAGCAAGGACAATAAGGACGAGGGAGACCAGCAAGACAGCTTCAACCGGGTCCCCCTCTCCCGGGGAGGGGGGTGGCGAGGGGGCGGGAGAGGGGGTAGGGGGTGAGGGCC
>JAJKHS010000119.1 GCA_021154885.1 Thermoanaerobaculum sp. | reverse complement strand
CCGCGCTCAGCCTTCCTCCACCCCCGCCGCCATCATCGCCGGCGACTCCGGCGCCGTGCCCTGGCACCCCTTGCGGCCGGCGCGGGCGATGTGCTCCGGCTCGTAGGCGGTGGCGAGGAGGATCTTCGCCATGTCGACGGCCCGGCCGGCCAGCTCCCGCGCCGCTTCGTGCAGGGCCTGGCTCCCCTGCACAAAGGCGACGTTGCGCTCCATGTCCTCCGCCGTCCAGCCGCGGGAGTGGGCGATGTACGGGAACTGCGGGAAGACGCAGCCGACCTCGGCGAAGAAGCCCATCATCTGGCCCGCCACGGCCTGCACGTTGTCCTGGCCGCCGGTGATGATGAACGCTGCCACCTTGTTGCGCAGCAGGATGCGGTTGCGCAGGGTGACCTGGTTCTGCACGCAGTTCATCCGCTCCACCATCTTGTAGTAGAGCGAGCTCGCCGACCCCCAGCGAATGGGCGTCGAGACCAGGACGGCATCGGCCCAGTGGACCAGCCCCTCGTAGACCTCCTCCAACTCGTCCGTGGGATCCATCTGGGTGATCGAGCACGGCCAGGTGCAGGCGTGGGCGCTCTTCGAGTAGTAGCCCTCGCAGGGGCGAAACTTGAGATGAGAGAGCCGGATGCACTTCGTCTCGGCGCCGTGCTCGCGGGCCGCGCCCTCCAGGGCCGTCTCCAGCAGGGCCTCGGAGGTGGAGTAGCGCGGATAGGCCGGGTCCATGACCGTGGTGGAGAGGCCCAGCACCCGCACCGGCCCCGGCGCCCGCTCCACGGGCCGGTCCAGCGGATGGTGCGCATGGGGTTTCTTGTTGCGCCGCGCCGCGGGCTCCAGGTTGACGTAGAGCCGCCCGTTGCGCTCGCGCACCTCGTAGCTCGGCACCCGGTCGTCCTCGAACCCGGGCTCCCCCTCGCCAGTGCGGCAGTGGAACTTCCAGTGGTGCCACGGGCAAACGACGTAGTCGCCCTCCAGCTTCCCCTCGCCCAGCGGTCCGCCGACGTGATTGCAGGCGCCGGAGACGGCCCCGAACTGGCCGTCTTTCCAACTCAGGGCGGTCTTCGTGCGACCGACGGCGATCTGCTGCAAGGGGCGCCGGGCGAGATCCTCGACCGGTCCCAGGTCATACCAGCGCGCTTCGCTCATGGCTTTCCTCCCTCCAGCAATCGCTGACTGCCGGCCACGGCCGAATCCAGGAAGTCCTCCACCTGTCGAGCCTGAGCGCCGTTCGGGCCGGCGCCGATGAAGCTCGACGCTGCCAGTACGGCGCCCACCCATCCTGCCGTCTGCCAGCGGCCGCCGCCGGCGAGCTCCGGCAGGGCATGGGGCGCGGGAGCCGGCCAGGGGAGGACGTAGAAATAGGGCTCCGCGATGCTGCCGTCGCCCGGGGAGAGGCCCACCCCGATCGAGCAGGCTTTCTCGGGATCGGCCCCCGGGTCCAGGAGGATCAGGGTGGCGATATCGCAGTGGTGAGGCCAGCAGCGCACGGCCGAGGCGCCGGGATTGCGCGCGGCCACGGCCCGCAGCACGCGGTCGGCATCGGCGAAGTAGCGGCCTACCTCGGCGAAGGCGGGACCGGCGGTGGAGAAGGGAGCCCCGCACCCTACCGGATGAGCCGGGAAATCCTCGCCCGGCCGCTCCAGGGGCTGTTCGAGGGGGCGGCCCAGGAGGCGCTCCACCTCCGCCCGCACCCACTCGCAGGCGGCGTCGAGCGTGTGGCCTTCCAGGGGAAGCTCGGCCAGGGTGGCGCCGTCGCCATCCAGGAGGAGCAGCGCCGCGGGGGACGGCCGCACGGCGGAGCGGAATCGCCCATCCGCGCCATCCACGATCCCCTGCGCCAGGGCACGAGGGCCGGCGAGCCACTGAAAGCTCTGCTCGCCGAAGTCCGGCTGGTGCGGCACGATCTGCTTGCCCACGGCCGCCGCGGCCTGCGCCGCCCAGTGGAGCTGCAAACGGGCGTCGGTCAGCTCGCGGGGATCGACCGCGCCCAGGGTTTCCCAACCACTCATGGCAAAGACCTCCCGGGCCCTTCGATGCCGGCGAGATGAAGACGTTCAGAGGGCCCAGCGTATCCCAGCGCCAAGACGGGATGGCTCTAGTACGGGGCTGGAGCGGCTGGAGGATTGCCGGCGGGCCTTTTAGAGATCCGTAGGACGGAATAGTCGAAGCTGTTCGACTCGCTCGAAGTCCGGATCGCCGGAGGCCATCGCAACGATTCCTTGGGAGATCGCCGCGGCAGCGAGGAGCGAATCGTTGACGAGGAGGCCGTAGCGGTACCGGATTCCGGCGGCAACGCTAAGGATTTCAAGGTCCAGGTCGAGGACCGCGATCCCCATCAAGGGAATCAGCTCGACTTGATCCTGATAAGCGTGGAGCTCGCGGACGATCGTGGGTTTTTCGCGCAGCTTGCGGACGACGTTGCCGGGTGACACCAATCCCTTCGCAACAGCCTCAACAGTCATCAGACGGTGAGCGACCTCCGCGAGAGCGGTGACCGAGGTGAATCCTGAGATGCGCCCCCGCTCGCAATCTTCCAGCAGGTCCTGGCAGTCTGGCGAGGCTCCCGTGAAGTGGTAGATGAAGATGCTGGCGTCGATGAAGACGCGTTGGCCTTCCGGAATCTGATCAAGCGTCCAGGAAGCCATCCTCTTCCTCGAGGATCTCGCGAAGCGTCTCTTTCTCGATCGGGAGGACAGCCCAACTCTTCTTCACGATCCCCTCGTTTCCCTGGCCCCGGTCGCGGAGGTAGAGCTCCAGCGCTTCCCTAAGGATCTCATCAAATGGCCTGCCCTGGCGCATCGATTCGAGCTTGGCGCGGCGAACCAGACTATCGTCGAGCTCTGTGCTGACCCTCTGGTGCATGTCAGGATGATGTCGTCGGGAAAGGGGGTTGTCAAGGAAGATGGCCGGCGAGACGCCGGCGGTCCCAGGAAAAGCCCATACAATTCCCCTCATGCCCCGTCGCCCGGTCCCTGCTGTCCTTGCTGTCCTTGCTGTCCTTGTCGTCCTTTCCTCCGCCCACCCCACCCTGTCCCAAACCCCCGACACCGCCAAGGCCGACTACGACCTCCTCCAGCGCTGGCGCTTCCGCACCGAGCCCATCGCCGTGCCGGCGGGCGGCGTCCACTGGAGCGACGAGGGTGGGGCCTGGACGCTGGAGTCCGGGAGGATCTGGCTGCAGGAGCCCACGGCGGCCGGCGCGATGACCGGCCTGGTCTTCGAGGGCAAGGGGCGGTTCCAGATGGCCGTGCCGGACCCCATCGAGTTCGCCCAGCTCCGGCGCTTCGCCCAAAAGCCGGAGCTGACGGCGATCGACGAGCCGTTCTCCGCCCTTGTGCTCCGCACCGCCGGCCCTCTCCCTTTGCCGGGCGTCGACGTTCCCCCCGCCAGGGGCTTCGAGGTCAACAAACTGGCCCGCGACCGCCACCTGCAGTGGCTCACCCAGCGCATCTTCGACGCCGACGCCCGGGTCGTCCAAGCCCTCCTCAACCCGCACGACCGCTACCTGCGGGTCGACATGAAGACGGGCGGCTTCGGCTGGCTTACCTACGACTACGACGCGCAGCGCATGGAGGCGATCCGGCTGCTGTACTTCAACACCACCTTCCCCACCGAGGAGGTCTGGCTCGCCCTCGCCCGGCCCTCCGAGCGGGACGCCCGGGGGCGGCCCGCCAGCCAGTGGCGCCCGGCCATCGACGTCCAGCACGTGGACGTCAAGGCCGACCTCACCAAGGGCGGGCGGGACAAGGACTGGATGAACGCGCAGTTCCAGATCGGCGTCCGCTTCGTCCCGCAGCGCGACGGCGACCGGGCCGTGCAGCTCTATCTCGATCCCTTCGCCAAAGTGGCCGCGGTGAGCGAGAACGGCAAGCCTCTCCCTTTCCTGCGCGATCACGTGGGCGAGCGCAGCAACGGCCTCGACGGCCGCCTCTACGACCCCTCCCTGGTGGTGCTGCTCGATCATCCGCTCGTGCGCGGCGAGGAGCGGCGGCTCGACTTCGCCTACGACGTCGACCTGCGCAACTACGCCCCGGGCCGCGGCTGGTATCCCGGCACGGACGGCGACGAGACCATTCTCTCCGACTCCCACACCGCGCGCCTGGAGCTGACGGTGCGCAAGAAGTTCGAGGTCCGCGCCATGGGCCGTCACGACGCGGCGAGCGACCGCGACGACGGCAGGACCATCACCTCCGTCTGGATCGTGGACCAGCCCGTGAAGATGCTGACCTTCTCCTTTGCCGATTACTTTTACGAGGAGAAGGTGCAACTCGCGGGCGTGCCGGACGTCCTCTGCTTCGGCTCGCGCGCCAAGGTCGGCGCCAAGGGCAACTTCCACAACGTCGCCGCGGACGTGATCGATGCCTTCGCCTTTTACCAGAAGCTCTTCGGCACCAGCCTGCCTCCCGAGCCGGTGTATGCGACCGGCATCCGAGCCGGGCACGGACAGGCTTTCGACGGCTTCATCGAGCTGTCTGATTACAGCTTCGCCATCCTGGGTCCCGGAGCGGGCGAGCTGTTCCGCGGCCACGAGGCGGCGCACCAGTGGTGGGGAGTGCAGGTGGGAGCGGCGTCCTATCGCGACGCCTGGCTGGGCGAGGCTTTCGCCGAATATTCGGCCATGATGTTCGTGCAGGCCACGGTGAAGAACGGCCCCGAGCTCTTCCAGGAGATCGTCCGCGCCTACGACGACGAGCTCAACGGCTCCCTCCAGTCCGGCTTCAGCAAGTTCGCCCGGCCGGGGGTGAGCCTGATCAACCGCGCCCACGGCAACCGCATCGGCCCCATCGGCCACGGCTGGCGGGCCGCCACCGGCGAGGTGCCCACGGCCTACACCTCGCAGGTCTACGCCAAGGGCGCCCTGGTGCTCCACATGCTGCGCGGCATGCTGCGCGATATGACGAAGAGCGATCAGGCCTTCGGCGACGTCCTGCGCGATTTCGTGGCCACCCACAAGGGCGGCTTCGCCTCGACCCGGGACTTCCAGGCCGCCGTGACCCGCCGCGCGCCGGCGGACTGGTCCTGGTTCTTCGACGAGTGGGTGGACGGCACGGCCATCCCCAGCTATCGTTGGAGCTACCAGATCGGCGCCGCGCCGGACGCCGAGGGGAAGTGGCCCGTCGCCCTCAAGGTCCGCCAGTCCGACGTCCCGGCCGGCTTCAAGATGTCCGTCCCCGTGGCGGTGGACTTCGGCGGCGGCAGGACCGACCATCTGCGGGTGATGGTCGACCAGCCGGAGAAAACCTTTACACTGCCTTTCGCGGAGAAGCCGAAGAGCCTGACGTTCAATCCGGACTCGGAGGTGCTGGCGAAGGTGAAGAAGGATTGAGGGCGCGCATAGGTGCAGATGCGGCATGAAGGAGTACGTGGGCCTGCTCCGCGGTCGTCATCCCAGGCTCGGCGACATCCTTCGTGTCCCTGCAGTCCCTGCTGTCCTTCCCCGGCATCCCTCCAGTGGCCCTTGACAGACAAACCCGGGGGGTGGTACATAACCGGTTGGTTAGGTAACCTACGGGTTCAGCGCGATATGCCGGCAGACCACCTCAGCACCACCTTCGCAGCCCTCGCCGATCCCACCCGGCGCGCGATCCTGGCTCGCCTTACAGCCGGCCAGGCCTCGGTCACCGAGCTGGCCGAGCCCTTCGAGATGAGCATGCCCGCCATCTCCAAGCACCTCAAGGTGCTCGAGCGCGCGGGACTGATCGCGCGCGGCCGTAATGCGCAGTGGCGCCCCTGCTCGCTCCAGGCGGGTCCGCTCCGGGAGGTCGCTGACTGGGTGGAGCACTACCGCCGCTTCTGGGACGAGAGCTTCGACCGCCTGGACGACTATCTGCGCGACTTGAAAGAGAAGGAGAGACGACATGGCCGCAAGCAACGCAACCGCTAGTGTCGGATGAAAGGAGATCGGCATGTTGGGAAACAAAGACGCAATCGCGACTGTGGCAGTGAAAGACATCGAAGCGGCGAAGCGGTTCTATGAGGACAAGCTCGGCCTGAAGCCTCTCCACGCCGAAAACCATGGCGTGATCACGTACAAGACCGGCGGCTCCTCGCTCCTGGTCTATGTGTCGCAGTTCGCAGGGACGAACAAGGCCACGACCGTTACCTGGAGCGTCGGCGGCGATTTCGACGACATCGTGCAGTCCATCGGCTCGAAGGGAGTTATCCTTCGAGCACTACGATGACCTGCCGGAAGTCACCCGCCAGGGCGATATCCATAGAGTCGGCGACCTCAAGCTCGCCTGGTTCAAGGATCCGGACGGCAACCTCCACCACCTGATCAGTACCTAGTCGGACAGAAGGGAGACCCTAGGACGGCAAGACGAAGCTCACCATGCGGATGATCTTCGAGACGGCCGCGGAACACGACGCGGCGGTCAAGTCGTTTGGGGCCGTCGAGGGCGCGAAACAGACCCTGGGGCGCCTTGACGAGTATTTGGCGAAGATCTAAGAACCGATCGCCTGACGCTTCGATTCTCTATACGATCTGCAAGACAAGGAGAAGAAACATGGCCTTAGCCCAAACGGCTCCCGTCTCGAAGAAGATGCTCTGGACCGGGTACGTCATCAGCGCCATACCGGTGCTGATGCTGCTCTTCAGCGGCATCATGAAACTGGTGAAGCCACCTTCCGTCGTGGAGGGCTTCGTTCGGCTCGGATATCCCGCGAGCCTCGTCGTCGCCATCGGCATCCTCGAGATCGCCTGTACCATCATCTACCTGATTCCGCGCACCTCCGTTCTCGGTGCGATCCTGCTGGCCGGCTATCTCGGCGGCGCCACCGCCACCCTCGTGCGCGTCGGCGAATCCGCTTTCATCGCTCCGGTCGTTTTCGGCGTGCTGATCTGGCTGGGGCTGTTCCTGCGCGAGCCCCGGCTGCGCGCGCTCCTTCCTCTGCGGCAATGACCGGCAATGACGACGAGGCTCGGCCCGAAAAAAACTTCGTGCCACGTGTCGATTTCGCCCAGCCTCGTTCGTCGTCCAAGTAGAGCCAGGGCTCACACCCGGTCGAGACCGCCCGGAAGCCCGGCTCCCAACCCGAAACCAGAAGGAGACACGACATGCGATTCATGGTCATCGTCAAGGCCAGCAAGGACTCAGAAGCGGGCGTCCTCCCCAGCGAGGAGCTCCTGACCGCGATGGGGAAGTTCAACGAAGAGCTGGTAAAGGCCGGCGTGATGCTCGCGGGCGAGGGGCTCCAGGCGAGCTCGAAGGGCGTGCGCGTCCGGTTCTCCGGAGGGAAGCGGACCGTGATCGACGGCCCCTTCGCCGAGACCAAGGAGCTGATCGCCGGCTTCTGGCTGTGGCAGGTGAAGTCGAAGGAAGAGGCGATCGAATGGCTCAAGCGCGCTCCCTTCGAGGACACCGAGGTCGAGATTCGCCAGGTGTTCGAGGCCGAGGACTTCGGTGCCGAATTCACTCCCGAGCTCAGGGAGCAGGAGGAGCGCCTGCGCGCGCAGGTGGCCGGCAAGCCGTAACCGTGGCGCGCCGCCGGGGTGCGCGATGACTGGGTCCAATTGCCTTCCCGAGCCGTTGGGCCCTCATCACCCCGGCCCTCTTCTCCCAGCCTCCCCCCCGGCCGGCCGGGAGAAGAGGGAGTGGTTAGTCTGAAACCAGCAGAAGCAAGACCCCCTGGGACCGCCGGCGTCTCGCCGGCCACTTACTCCGCTTTTTCTTGAACCCCTCCCCTCTCTCCCGGCCGGCGGGGGAAGGCTGGGAGAGAGCGCTGTCCTTGCTATCCTTGATTGGGTAAAGTCTCTCCGTGGCTCCCAGCAATCAGCTCCACCAGCCGATCTACGCCGTGATCCGTCGCATCCCGCGCGGCAAGGTCGCCACCTATGGACAGATCGCCGCGCTCGCCGGGCTCCCCCGGCGGGCGCGGCTGGTGGGAACGGCCCTGCGCGAGACGCCGGAGGGCCTCGATCTCCCCTGGCAGCGGGTGATCAATGCGGGCGGCCGGGTCAGCCCCCGCGGCGGCCTCGGCGTCGAGGAGGGCTATCAGCGCCATCTCCTTGAAGAGGAAGGAGTGGTTTTCGACTCCCATGGACGCGTCGACCTCGAGCGCTTCGGATGGGACCCGGATGCGGTGCCCCGCGGACGGGGGAGTAGTGGCCGGCCGCAGGATTCCGAAGTTCAAGCCATCGAGGCGATCCTGCGCCCCCTGGGCACCCCGGAGCGGGCCGAGGGGGCGAAGAGCTATCTCAAGAGCGACCTCGACTTCCTGGGTGTGAACACGCCCGACCTCCGCGCCGCCGTCCGCATCTGGCTGAAGTCCCATCCGGACCTGGACCGGCCGGCCCTCATCGCCCTCGCCGGGGCCCTCTGGGCGACCTCCTCCCACGAGCTGCGTTCGTTCGGCATGGAGCTCCTCCAAGCGCGCGTCGCCCTGCTGCGGAGCGAGGACGTCGATCTCCTGGAGGACCTCCTCCGCCGCTCCCGCTCCTGGGCGTACGTGGACTTCATCGCCATCCAGGTCGTGGGGCCGCTGGTGGAGCGTGATCCGCGCCTCAACGCCCGCCTCGACCGCTGGGTGAAAGACCCGGACTTCTGGCTTCGCCGCTCCGCCGTCCTCGCCCTGCTCCTCCCCCTGCGCCGGGGCGGCGGCGACTGGCCCCGCTTCATCCGCTACGCCGACCGTCTGTTGGAAGAGAAAGAGTTTTTCATTCGCAAGGCCCTCGGCTGGGTCCTGCGCGAGGTGTCCAAGAAGGACCCGGAGCGGGTGAGGAGATTTCTGAACGAACGGGAAGGGCGCGTCTCCGGCGTGACGAGGCGGGAGGCGGAGAAGTATCTGTAGATCATCGGCGCAGCTCAGAGCGCCGCCGCCCAAGACCCTCATCACCCCGGCCCTCTTCTCCCGCCCCCTCGCCGCCCCCCTCCCCGGGAGAAGAGGGAGAAAAGCAAGAAAGGACGACAAGGACAGCAAGGACAACAAGGACGAGGGAGACCAGCAAGAGCGCTCCAACCGGGTTCCCCTCTCCCGGTGAGGGGGGTTGGGAGGGGGCGGGAGAGGGGACAGGGGTGAGGGCTTCGGGGCGGG
>JAJKHS010000118.1 GCA_021154885.1 Thermoanaerobaculum sp. | reverse complement strand
CTTCATCCCCGGGCTCGCCCGGGCCTCGATCTCGACGTGAATCAGGTACGGGCTCCCGCCGGTCGTGCGGACGCGGACCAGAAGGTCCAACTCGCGCCGGCCACCGTGCAGACCTCCGGCGAAGAGCTCCTTGTCCAGGAGCTCGGACGAGGACAGGTCCAGCCGTTCCAGCGCCTGCGGCGCGACCAGGCGCAGGAAGTCTTCGAGGAATACACGCAGCAGTTGCTTGAAGATCTTGTCGTGTTGGTTAGCCATGGCGATCCCGGGAGCCGAGATCGCCGTCCATCGGCGCTCTCCCTCCGCCCCATAAAGACGGAAAAAGGAGGACCGATCTTGCAAGTGCCCGCCGGACGCGGGTTTGCGAGGGGGATTTCGATCTATTCAAGAGGCGACTGAAAAGAACTTACGACCGCGGGTGGAACTTGTCGTAGAGAGACTTCAGGCGCGCCTGATGGATGTGCGTGTAGATCTGGGTGGTGGAGATGTCGGTGTGGCCGAGCATGGCCTGCACCGCCCGCAGGTCGGCGCCGTGCTCCAGCAGGTGGGTGGCGAAGCTGTGGCGCAGCACGTGGGGGGAGAGCGGAGAACGGATGCCAGCCTTGAGGCCGTGCGCCTTGATGATCCGCCAGAAGCCGCTGCGCGACATCGGCTCGCCATAGCGGTTCAGGAAGACCATCTGATGCCGGCCGTGGCCGAGCGTGGGCCGGACCTCGGCCAGATAGCGGCGGGTCCAGTGCTCGGCCTGCTCCCCCACCGGCACCACCCGCTCCTTGCTCCCCTTGCCGAAGGCGACGAGGAAGCCGACGTCGAGGCGGAGCTGCGAGAGCTTGAGCCCCACCAGCTCGCTCACCCGCAGGCCGGAGGCATAGAGCAGCTCGAACATCGCCCGATCGCGCAGGCCGATGGGAGTCGCGACGTCCGGCGTCGCGAGCAGGGCCTCCACCTCGTCCTCGGAGAGCACCTTGGGCAGGGGCTTGTACAGCTTGGGCGGAAGGAGGTTGACGGCCGGGTTGTCCGCCCGCTCCTTGAGCATCACCTGGTTCTCATAGAAGCCACGGATGGCGGAGAGGGCGCGGGCGCTGGAGCGCGGGGAGAGCCCGAGTTGCTGGAGGCCCCGCATGTGGGCCGAGAGATCGGCGGCGTTCGCCGTCAGCAGGTCGTGGCCGCCCTTCTTCGCCAGCCACTCGCCGAGGCGCGTCAGGTCGTTGCGGTAGCTGGCGACGGTGTTCTGCGACAGCCCGCGCTCCACCGCCAAGCTCTCCAGATAGCGGTCGAGGGCGCGGCGCCAGGGGGGAGAACCCGTTTCAGCCATGGGCGGGCCGGCGGGACGCCGGCGGTCCCAGGGGTCTCACTGCACCAGGGGCTCGCCCGGGGAGACCCCATGCGCGCCGCAGATCTCCAGGATCTCCACCTCTTCGAGCGTCCCCGGCGAGGTCTTGGCCTTCTGGAAGATCGCCTTCACCAGCTCGGAGCCCGGCTCGATCCCCCGCTCGCGGAGCCAGTAGACGACGTTCGACTCGCCGCTCATCGGCCCCACTTCGATCACCTGACGGCTGCCGATGAGGGCGGCCGGAATGGAGGAGTAGACGCGGTCGGCCAGCCAGTCCTCGCCCCGTTGCCGCGCTTTGATGATCGCCGAGGCGTGGACCCCCGTGCCGGTGCGAAAGGCGTCCCGGCCCACCACGGGGTAGTTGTCCGGCAGCGGCACTCCCGTCGTATCGGAGACGAGGCGGCAATACTCCTGGAGGCGGCTCAAGTCGCGGTCGATCCAGCCCAGGAGCTGCATGTTCACCAGCAGCACGTCGATCGGGCAGTTGCCCACCCGCTCGCCGATGCCCACGGCCGTGCCGTGCAGACGGTCGGCGCCGGCCTCGGCTGCAGCCAGGGCGTTGATCACCGAGAGGCCCCGGTCCTTGTGGCCGTGCCAGTCCACCTTCACGTCCTCGCCTGTCGCGTCCACCACCTCGCGGATGAACCGGATGACGTGGCGCGCGCCGTTCGGCGTCGCGTGTCCTACCGTATCGGCCACGCAGACCCGGCGGGCGCCGGCCTCGACCGCCTCGGTGTAGAGCCGGCGCAGATCGTCGGGCGCGGCACGGGTCGTATCCTCGGTGACGAACATCACCGGCAGCCCCTCCTTAACAGCGAACTCGACGGCCTCGCGGCTGAGGCGGAGCATGCGGTCGAGCGTCCACCCCTCGGCGTACTGGCGAATGGGAGAAGAGCCGATGAAGCACGACGCCTCGATGGCCAGGCCCGTGCGTTGCGAGATCTCGACGATCGGCTGAATATCCGCGATCACCGTGCGGGCAGCGCAGTTCGGAGCGATCGGCAACCGCTGCTCCACGATCTCCCGCGCCAGCCGCTCCACGTCGCGGACCACGTGCGGCCCCGCACCCGGCAGGCCGATATCCGCCGACTCGATCCCCAAAGCGGCGATCAGGTGCAGGATCTTGAGCTTGTCCTCGATCGAGGGGTTCCGCACGGACGGCGACTGCAGGCCGTCGCGCAGAGTTTCGTCATCCAATTCGACCTTGCCGCGAGCCGGGCGAATATCCCCGCCGCCGACGCGGTTCCAGTCGTAGATGAGGTCGGATTCGCTGGGGTGCATCGTATCCTCCGAACGTCCTCTCCGGTCCTCCCACCCCGAACCCTCACCCCTAGCCCTTCTCCCACCGCACTCCCCCCGACCGGGAGAGGGGAACGCGATCCTAACAGTTCTTGCCTTCTCCCTCTTCTCCCGGTCGGGGGGAGTGCGGTGGGAGAAGAGGGCCGGGGTGATGAGGGTCTTGGGTGGGGGCCCTACCCCGCCACCACCGCCCGCCCCACTGCCCGGGCCAGCAGATCCCCCACCTGCGAAGTGGTCAGCGAGCCGCCGAGGTCCGGAGTGGTCTGGCCCTCGCGCATGGAGCGCGCCACGGCCTCCTCGATCGTCCGCGCGGCTTCGCCGTGGCCGAGGTAGTCGAGCATCAGCGACGCCGAGAGGATGGCACCGATGGGATCGGCCTTGCCGGTGCCCGCGTACTTGGGCGCCGAGCCGTGAACCGGCTCGAACATCGAGGTCTGGCCCGGGTGCAGATTGGCAGAGCCCGCGACCCCCAGGCCCCCTTGGAGCGCCGCGCCGAGATCGGTGATGATGTCGCCGAACATGTTGTTGGTGACGATCACGTCCAGGCTCTCCGGATGCTTGACCAATTGCATGGTCAGGGCGTCCACGAACATGTGGCGCGACTGAATCTGGGGAAACTCCGCCGCGATCTCGGCGAACGCCCGCTGCCAGAGGTCGTGACCATAGCGCATGACGTTCGACTTGTCGGCCATCAGCACCTCGCGCCGGCCGTGGTTCACGGCGTACTCGAAGGCGGCGCGGATGATGCGCTCGACCCCCTTGCGCGTGTGGATCTCGTCCTGAATGGCGATCTCGTCCGCGGTGCCCTTCTTGAAATTGCCGCCGACGTTGACGTAGGCGCCCTCCGTGTTCTCGCGGAAGATCACCATGTCCACGTCCTTCTCCGTCCGGTCCTTGAGCGGGCAGAGGCGGGCGTCGTAGAGCTTGACGGGGCGGAGATTGATATACAGGTCGAGGCCGAAGCGGATGCCCAGCAGGATGTCCGCGGCGTGCTTCATGTCGGGCACCCGCGGATCGCCGTAGGCGCCGATGAAGACGGCGGAATAGTTCTCCCGGAAATCGTCCAGGGCCCCCTTGGGGAGGGTCTCGCCGGTGGCGAGATAGCGGTCCGCGTCCCAGTCGAAATGGACCAGCTCCAGGGGGAGGTCCCAGGTCTCCGCGGCGGCTTCGAGCACCTTGACGGCCTCGGCGGTGACGTCCTTGCCCGTGCCGTCGCCGGGCAGCACTGCGATGCGTTGCGGGCGGCGTTGCGAGGGAGGGATCGAGGGAGGGATCGAGCTCATGCCGCGGATGCTAGCACGACGACCGGCGCCGCTTGGGGGAGGAGCCCTGGTCTCCCGAGCGGCGCGGGTCCGACGACGGCCAGCGGAAGCTCACCACCCGTCCGGCGGCCGGCTGCGCCAGGACCGGCGCCGGTGCCACCGGCATCCGCAGCACCAGCCCGAGCTCGAAGACGAACGAGATCTCCGGGCAGAGCCACGCCGAGTGAAGGGCCGGGAAGGGCGAGCCCGGCGGCAGGTCGAGGAGACGCGGCAGCAGGCCGTTGCCGTCCACCTCGGCCTTGAGCGGCCAGACGGGCACCGGCAGATGCTCGGTCGAGATCCGGTGCAGCACTCCCGACGCCAGGGCATAGCCCCGCGGGCGGTCCTGGAAGTAGCGCACCGCCTGCTCCCACGAGCCCAGCCGCGGCCCCTCGCCCACCGCGGGCGACGCCTCCCACGCCCGCACCTCCAGCCGCCCCTTGCGCTCCACCCGCCAGATCCAGGGGCCGCCGCCGGGGTCCTTGGACGGCCGCGGGAAACTCAGATGGGCGCGCGAGGCCGGCTGATGCGTGACCAGCCGCGTCCCGGGTACCACCCAGGTGGGCATGAGCATCCGCCGGAACAGCACGGAGGGGATGCCTTCGTCGTCCAGCACGTAGAGGCGGAGGTTGAGCTGCGGGTAACCGAATCGCAGCCACGGCAGGGCCGTGAAGTGAAGCGAATCCTGATGGAAGAGCAGCGCAGAGGCGAAGACCCAGTCCCGCCCCTGCCACGAATGGAGCTGGTAGCGCAGCGGCACGGGCGGCGCCGGCAGCTCCTCCGCCGGGAGCGCCCAGTTCAGATACAAGCAGTCGCGCACCGTCGTCCGCAGCATGGGTCCCAAACCCCCCGGGCAACCATAGCGCGGGGAGGGGCGGGGGGCAAGGACCCTCGGCGCTAACTTTGCCTCGGAGCGCCCCCCGCCCCGAAACCCTCACCCCTGTCCCCTCTCCCGCCCCCTCGCCCCCCCTCCCCGGGAGAGGGGAACCCGGTTGAAGCGCTCTTGCTGGTCTCCCTCTTCTCCCGGTGAGGGGGGTTGGGAGGGGGCGGGAGAAGAGGGCCGGGGTGATGAGGGTCTTGGGCGGGGCGCTCCCAGGGATGCTACAGTCCACCACCGAAATCTCAGCTCCACGAGCCCCACGAGCCCCACGGAGGTTACCTCTCATGCAAAACACGAAACGACAGGCCCGGAAGGAGATCCTCGCCTGCTCCCTTCTTCTCCTCGTCGCATTGCCGGCGGTGCTCACCGCCGCCGAGAAGAGCGAAAAGAAGGCGGCGGCGACGGCGAGCCTCTTCCTCCCCCCGGGCGCCGACAAGGCGGCCCAGGCCATCCATCGTGGCACCCTGGAAGCGCCCCTGCGCTTCCTCTCCGACGATCTGCTGGAGGGCCGCGGCGTCGCCAGCCGCGGCGACCAGACGTCCCGCCTCTATCTCTCCTCCACCCTCGAGCTCCTCGGCTACCAGCCGGGCGCCCCGGGCGGCTCCTGGCAACAGGCCTTCGACATGGTGGGCATCAAAACCCACGCTCCCAAGACCTGGGACTTCAAAGCCGGGAGCCAGACCGTCGAGCTCAAATGGTCGGACGAGTACATCGCCGCGAGCAAGGTCCAGGAGCCCACCGCCTCGATCAAAAACGCCGAGCTGGTGTTCGTGGGCTACGGCATCCAGGCCCCCGAGTACAAGTGGGACGACTTCAAGGGCATGAACCTCAAGGGCAAAGTCCTGGTGATGATGAACAACGACCCGGACTGGGACCCCAAGCTGTTCGAAGGCAATCGCCGGCTCTTCTACGGCCGCTGGGTCTACAAGTACGAGAGCGCGGCGCGGCAAGGAGCGGCAGGAGCGATCATCATCCACACCACGCCCTCGGCCGGCTATCCATGGCAGGTGGTGCAGACCTCCTGGAGCGGCGAGCAGTTCGAGCTCCCCGCCGCCGGCGAGCCGCGCATCCAGGTGGCGGGCTGGGCCACGGAGGGCGCCACCCGGCGCCTCTTCCAGGCGGCCGGCCAGGACCTAGCCAAGCTGATCCAGCAGGCGAAGTCCCGCGACTTCAAGCCCGTCCCCCTGGGGATCACCACCTCCCTCGAGCTCACCAACGATATCGATCGGGTGAAGACAGCCAACGTCCTCGGCCTGTTGCCGGGGAGCGACCCGAAGCTCAAGGACGAGGTAGTAATCCTCAGCGCCCACCACGACCATCTGGGGATCGGCACGCCGGACAAAACGGGGGACAGGATTTACAACGGTGCCATCGACAACGCCGCCGGCTGCGCCACGGTGATGGCCATCGCCCGGGCCTTCGCGGCGCTGCCGGAGCGGCCGAAGCGGTCCATCCTCATCGCCTTCGTGGCGGCCGAAGAGCAGGGTCTCCTGGGCTCCGAATACCTGGCGAAACACCCGACGTTCCCGCCGGGCAAGATCGCGGCGAACATCAACTACGACGGCGGCAACGTCCTCGGGCGCACCCGTGACCTCTCCTACATCGGCCTCGGTAAATCATCCCTGGACAAGCTCGTGGGAGCGCTGGCGGCGCGGCAGGGACGCACCTTGAAAGGCGAGCAGTTCCCGGACCGCGGCTACTTCTACCGCTCCGATCAATTCAACTTCGCGAAGATCGGCGTCCCGGCCCTCTACCTGAAATCCGGCACCGACTACATCGGCAAGCCCGCCGGCTGGGGCAAACAGCAAGCCGAGGATTACGAAGCCCACCGCTACCACCAGCCGAGCGATAACTTCGACCCCAACTGGACCTACGACGGCATGATCGAGGACACCCGCCTCGGCTTCTTCGCCGCCCTGTCGATCGCCGACAATCCCACGCTCCCCACGTGGAATCCGGGAGATGAGTTCGAGGCGGCGAGGAAGGCGGCGTTGGGGGCGGTGTCGAAGGGGAAGTAGGATTCTTCAGATTGGGATGCGGGAGGGCGGCCGGGGGGCCGCCCTTTATTTTAAGGCATCACTGGCGATGCGAAAACCCGTACCCTCGAAGTGATAGCCCGGCTTCGAAGAAGAGCGGTAGACAGCGGAGCAGTTATTGGGGCTGTTACCAAAGAAACCCCCACGGCGGACCTTCGCATCTCCTGTAGGAGGCCCGACAGGGTCGATCTGCGGACTGGCGGGATAGGAGTCGTACCAATCGCTCACCCACTCCGAAACGTTGCCATACAAATCGTAGATCCCCAGGGAGTTGGGCTTATAACTTCCAACCGGAACCGTCTTCTCGTTCTGGCGACCCTTACAGTTACCATAACGGCTCATCTCGGCTGGATCTGGGCTCCCCCCACCTTCCAAGGCAGCAAGTTCCCACTCCGCTTCAGTAGGAAAATGGTAGTGTTTCCCAGGATCGATCTGATTCAGCCGGTCGATGAAGGCTTGGGCGTCGTACCAGGAGACCCCTTCGACAGGAAGATCATCTCCTCGATGTCGGCTCTTGTTGTTCGGCATGAGCCTCCGCCACTGGAACTGCGTCACCTCGAATTTGCCGATGCAGTAGGACCGGGTGATCTGGACTGCATGAGCAGGCTTCTCTTCACCTCTCGAGCCTCCCATCGTAAACTTGGAGGGTAAAATCTTCGCGAATGACATTTTAAGATCCGAGGGCGAGGGACAGCCGGAGTCAGAGACTGGAGTGAACCGGTTGGAGACAGCCCAGATCCCAAGGCCGATTGCCAGAGTCCCGACGCCAGCCGCCAGAGCTGCCCGGTACCGGCCTTTCTGGGGCTGAGCGGGAGGAGCCTCGGATTTAATTTGGCTTTGGACCAACTCGTTTGTCGTCTGGTCTCGCGTTACAACGTCGAAGATTTTCCCGTCTGACGTCCGCATGTAGAGGACAGGATTTCCCCAACTCCCCTCACTGTACTCCGTGAGGCTGTAGCGTCCCTGGAAGACGGCACGATCCAGCGTCTCCCCCTCCGCCAAGGTCTCGTAAAAGGACTTGGAAAAAGCGATGGAGGCTTCGTCCGCAACGGGAAAGCGCATGGCCACTACGGCGGGAAGCCCTCTTCGTATCAAGCTCTGGGCGACTCCGGCAAACGGATCCTCCTGATTTGCGCGCCCCGTCTGACACGCATTGAGGACGACCAGAGCTGGAGCAGGAGAGTGAACCTGCAGGAGAAGAGCCAAGTCCTTGCCTGTGATACGGTCCTGTCTGCCATCTCCTCTTTCAAGCAACAGGTAGCCTCGCTGCCTTCGCCTATCGAAGGACCCGTGTCCTATAAAATGAAGGATGTGACAGCCCTTTTTGAGCTCTTTCCGTAAACTAATCCGGCTGGCGTTTTCGAGAAGCCGGACGTCGATCAATCCGGAATCCTCCAAGGCCTTAAGGCTCACCTTGAGCTCGCGCCATTCCTGCTCTGCACCAAGTTTTTGGGTGCCCACGGGATTCGCCGTCACCACCAAAATCGAAATCGGACGATCGACTCGGAGCGGAGGTATCCGCTTCGGAACCTCGGGACAGCGGACCACAGAGATGTCCGACAAGAGGACGAGGAAATCGTCTGTTGGATCGAAAAGAAACTCCCAGGGCCAGTCCCAGGCTTCCGGGCACTGCAAGATCAGCCGGAGGCGGATGGGCCTGGCCAGCGCAGCCGCCCGGCAGGTATCCCAGAATCTTCGGATATCCCCTACAAAGACTGTCTCGAAAAGGCGGCGTCCCAGGTCCTGCAAGTTCTCCAGGACCTGCTCCTCCGGACTCCCGAGTTCCCGATAGAGGAGACCGGACCTCGCGAGCCCATCCCCGAATTGAGGGGTTTGAAAACTCTCGGCTCCTGATCCTCCGTAACCCAGAGACGATGCGCTGACTCCGTACCCTCCAGGGGCGCTCCAGATCCGTAGATCAAAATCAAGGTAATCCTCGCCCATCTTGAATGGGGAGACCCCAGTAACTACCTTTTTGTTTAATCAGAGCTTGGACAGGCAGAATGATGCGTACTTAGAAACGATATCCTGGCGAATCGATCCGCAAAGATGAAACTATTTCTTCACCGGCACGTCCACCTGCCGGTCCGCCTCCACTTCGATCGTCACCTTCACGTCATCCCCCAGCACCGGCCCCGAGTCAAGGACGTTGTTCCAGAGGATCCCGAACTCTTTGCGGTCGATCTTGAAGGTGGTCTCGAAGCCGGCTTTCTCGCCTCGCGGCGTCTTCACCGTGCCCAGCAGCGAGACGGGAAAGGTGACCGGCTTCGTCACCCCGTGAAGGGTCAGGTTGCCCGTCACGTCCAGGGTGGTCGCGTCCTTTGGCAATACCGAGGTGCTGGTGAAGGTCAGGGTGGGGAACTTCTGGACGTCGAAGAAGTCCTTGGAGCGCAGGTGCTCGTCACGGTCGTTGTTCGTGGTGTCGATCGAAGACGCTCTGACCGTAAACTCGACGCTCGATGCCGCCGGATTCGCCTTGTCGTACTTGATGACGCCGTCGAAGTCCCGGAAGCGACCCGAGACGTTGGAGACGAAGTGGCGGATGCTGAAGCTCACACCGCTATGGTCGGCGTCCACCTTGTAGATCGCCGGCTCGGCCGTTGCCACGGCGGGCAGCAGCAAGGCGAGCGCAAGGGTTTGGAGGACAGTCCCTTTCATGATCGTGCCGCTGCTGCCTTAGCTGATGAGCGGATCGAGCTTGCCGGGGTCGACCCTCAGCTCCTCGATGGCCCGCTTCACCAGAGAGCGATCGACCGCGCCCCGCTGGGCGAGTTGCCAGAGGGCCGCGACGACCACGCACTCGGCGTCCACCTCGAAGAAGCGACGCAGAGCCTCGCGGGTGTCGCTGCGCCCGAAGCCGTCCGTGCCCAGGGGGAGCAGCCGGCCGGGCAGCCAGCGCGAGATCATGTCCGGCACCAGCTTCATGAAGTCGGTGACGGCGACGATGGGTCGGTCATCCCCCTCGAAGATCTGGACGACGTACGGCTTTCTCGGTTCCTGGTCCGGATGGAGCAGGTTCCAGCGGTCCGCCTCCAGGGCGTCGCGCCGCAGCTCTTTGTAGCTCGTAGCGCTCCAGACGTCGGCCGCCACGCCGAAGCGCTCGGCGAGGATCTTCTGCGCCCGCAGGGCCTCCCGCAGCAGGGAGCCGCTGCCCAGCAGGTGAATCTGTGGCCGGTTGCCGTCGCGGTTGTCCTCCCCTTGGGCAGCGGGCTGGAGCTTGTACGCTCCCTTGAGTATCCCCTCCTCCGCGCCGGCCGGCATGGACGGCATCGGATAGTTCTCATTGTAAAGGGTGATGTAGTAGAAAATGTCCTCCCGATCCGTGAACATCCGCTTCAGACCGTCGCGAATGATCACCGCGAGCTCGAAGGCGAACGCCGGATCATAGGCCATCAGGTTGGGTACCACGCTGGCCAGCACGTGGCTGTGGCCGTCCTCGTGCTGGAGGCCCTCGCCGTTCAAGGTGGTGCGGCCGGAGGTGGCGCCCAGCAGGAAGCCGCGGGTGCGCTGGTCCGCCGCCGCCCAGATGAGATCGCCGATGCGCTGGAACCCGAACATCGAGTAGAAGATGAAGAAGGGGATCATGTCGATCCCGTGCGTGGCGTAGGAGCTGCCGGCGGCGATGAATGACGCCACGGAGCCGGCCTCGGTGATTCCCTCTTCCAGGATCTGCCCGTCCGTCGCCTCCCGGTAATAGAGCAGCATAGACTTGTCCACCGGCTCGTAGAGCTGTCCCACGTGGGAGTAGATGCCGAACTGGCGGAACAGCGACTCCATGCCGAAGGTGCGGGCCTCGTCGGGCACGATGGGCACGATGCGCTTGCCGATCTCCTTGTCCTTGAGGAGCTGGGTCAGCATCTGGACGAATACCATGGTGGTGGAGACGTCGCGGTCCACGCCCTCGAAGAACCGGCTCCAGGTGTCCTCGGCCGTGATCGGCACGGGCTCGGTACGCACCCGGCGCACCGGCACCGGGCCGCCCAGCACCCGGCGGCGCTCCCGCAGGTACTGGATCTCCTGGCTGTTTTCCGGCGGACAGTAGAACGGCGCCTCGTGCAGGTCCTTGTCCGCGATGGGAATCTCGAACCGATCGCGGAAGAAGCGCAGCTCGTCGTCCGTGAGCTTCTTCTGCTGGTGCGTGACGTTCTTGCCCTCGCCGGCCTCGCCCAGACCATAGCCCTTCACCGTCTTGGCCAGGATCACCGTCGGCGATCCCTCATGCTCGATGGCGGCCTTGAAGGCGGCATGGACCTTTACCGGATCGTGGCCGCCCCGCCGCAACGCGCGCAGTTCCTCGTCCGAGTAGTTCTTGACCAGCTCCGCCAGCTCGGGATACTTGCCAAAGAACTCCTTGCGCACGTAGGAGCCCGGCTCCACCACGTATTTCTGATACTCGCCATCCAGCACCTCGTTCATGCGCTGGATGAGCAGGCCGGTATTGTCCGCCTCGATTAAGGGGTCCCAGTCGCTCCCCCAGATGACCTTGATGACGTTCCAGCCGGCGCCGCGGAAGGCCGTCTCCAGCTCCTGGATGATCTTGCCGTTGCCGCGCACCGGACCGTCGAGGCGCTGGAGATTGCAGTTGATGACGAAGATCAGGTTGTCCAGCTTCTCGCGGGAGGCGAGGGTGATGGCGCCCAGCGCCTCGGGCTCGTCCGTCTCGCCGTCGCCGAGGAATGCCCAGACCTTACGGTTCTGGGGATCGCGCAGGCCGCGGCTGCGCAGGTAGCGGTTGAACTTGGCCTGGTAGATGGCGGCGATGGGCCCGAGACCCATGGAGACGGTGGGGAACTCCCAGAACCCGGGCATCAGCCAGGGATGGGGGTAGGAGGCGAGACCGCCGCCCGGGGCCAGCTCGCGGCGGAAGGCGTCCATCTGCTCCACCGAGATTCGCCCCTCGAGGAAGGCGTGGGCATAGATGCCGGGCGAGCCGTGGCCTTGGAAGTAGACCATGTCGCCGTCGAAGCCGCTCTCGCCGCGGCCGCGGAAGAAGTGGTGGAAGCCCACCTGGTAGAGGGTGGCCGACGAGGCGAAGGTGGAGATGTGGCCGCCCAGGCCGGGGTACTTCTTGTTGGCCCGCACCACCAGGGCCATGGCGTTCCAGCGGACGATGCTCTTGATGCGCCGTTCGAGGGCCCGGTCGCCTGTGTAGGGCGACTCCTTGCTCTTCGGGATGGTGTTGATGTAGGGCGTGTTGCCAGTGAAGGGGAGGGTGACGTCCTTCTCATACCCCTTCTCCAGCAGCTTCTTGAGAAGGAACTGGGCGCGCTCCCGTCCCTCGATCTCGACCACCTGCTCGAAAGCGGTCAGCCACTCCTCGGTCTCGTTGACATCGGTATCCGCACCTCCACCCGTATACCAATTGAGTGGAGCCTGGTACGACTTGCTCATTCGCAGTGCCTCCTCGGGGTCCTTGGGGAGGGGGGCAACCCCCCGCCTCCGCCCGCCAAGGGTGTCACGTCACCCGGGTGGACGGCAATCAGGGAGCATATGACGGAATGGGGGGAGGGCGGGATAGGAGGAGCTGCGGCGTGAGCGCCAGAGCCTCACTCCCTGCCCCTCTCTCCCGGCGGGAGAGAGGGGCTCTTGATTCAGGAGCTTGTACAGGAGGGCTGGGGCGGTCCCCCCCCAGGCGCGAGGATCTCCGATCGGCCTATTGATCGTCTCCCCGCGGCGGATCCTGATTGTTCGGGTCCACCGGAACGGGCGGCGGTTGCTGCGGCGGCGCCGTCCCTCCGTCGCGTCCGGGTCCGTCATCCCCCATCTGCGCACGATGGTCGTTTCCGGTCGCCTGCACGGGACTCGCTGACTGGGCCATAAGGGCTCCTTTCCTGAAGGGAGTGGATGAAGCGGAGAGCGCTTGCAGCTCTCCATGGGTTCCATCCCAGGAAGACCCTCAAAGGCAGGAGATGTTTAGCCTTTCCCGAAAGAAAGTCTTTTCTGCATCTATCTCCATTCGCCTTGTTCGATAAATCCCGCCCAGTAGGAGGGAGCGTTCCATTGCGGCTGGAGCCACATCCGGATCTGTGCCTCCCGCAGGGCCGCCGACTGCCGCAATCCACGTTTCAGCAACCCGGAGTAGAACGACGACATGAGCTTCGTGGTGGCGGTATCGTCCACGTCCCACAGGCTGACCACCACGGACGACGTGCCCGCCGAAAAGAACGCCTGGGTCAGGCCCAACAGCCCTTCGCCGCGGACCTCCATCCCCAGGCCCGTGCCGCAGGCGCTCAGCACGGCGAGGTCGGCCGGGAGGTCCAGGTCCTGGATGTCGCGCGCCCGCAGGAACGGATCGCGCAGCTGGCCCTTGCGATCGAAGGCGGAGAGGACGAGGGCGGATCGACCAGGGTTGTTTCTGTTCGGCTCGCCGTGCACTGCGAAGTGGAGGATACGGTAGGCACCGAGCTGGTCCATGACCTCCTCGCGATTGGCCCTGAAATCGTACAGTTTCAGCACGGTCTCGCCTCCCGCCAGGCTGGCGATGGCCTCGGCTTCGACGCGGGAGGAGGGGAGGCTCGCGAAACGACCGGCCAAGGGCCGGGCGCCGTTGAGCTCATAGACGGGATCGGCCACCAGGGCCAGCAGGTTGGGAGGCTCGGGCCGGCGGGCCCGCGCCCGCAACGCGGCGATCACGGAGGACGAAGGCGCGCTCACGATCTCGTGATGGACGACGAGCGGGAGCGGCCACCGATCGTCCGGCTCCGGCGGCCCTTCGGCGGTCAGGTCCGGCAAGGCAGCGAAGGGTATGTATTGCAATTCCGGGGGCGTGACAATCAACAATCGCTTGTTGCCCAGGCGCCGCGCCACGGGCCCCAGGAGGATCTGGCTGAGGGTGCGGGCCTGGCGCACCGCCCGCTCCTGGTCCTGTCGACGGTGGCTGTGGGACAGGAGATCATGGACCTCCCGGGCGAGGGACGCGATCTGCGCCCGGCCCGGAAGCTCGAAGCTCGAATACTCCTGCGGAGTCACGACCCAGAGATAGCTCCTTTCGTTGCCGAGGGAGTACTCGAGCAGGACGGTTTCTGGATCGATCACCTGCTGCTGGACCTGGCGCAGGTTCAGGGCTCTGGGAGAAGAGCTCTCTCCCAGGCTGCTCTCGAGCAGCGTGCGAGCTCGCGCCTGCTCGCTCACGTCGAAGGCCTCGACGTCGTGCCCCACGGCCGGCTCCAGCCGGTGCTGCCCCATCAGCAGCTCCACCTGCAGCTCGTAAACCTGTTGCCATTGGCTCAGGAGCAGGGCTCGTACTTCACTCTCCTGGTTCGCGCCGCGCAGCGACTCCAGGGCCCTGATGGCGCGGGCGGAATTCGCTCGGGCCGCCGCCAGGCTGTTGCGGCGGCGCTCGGCCCAGGCCAACCCGAAGTAAGCCGAGGCCTCCGTGTTCAGGCGCTTCTGCTGCTGATTGATGGCCAGAGCGCGCTGCAGAGAATCGATCGCCTTGGGAATTGCATTCAATGAGACGTCGATGAAGCCGAGATTGATCCAGGTGTTCGCTTCCTCTACCATCATGTGCCGGTCCTGGAAGATCTTCACCGCCCGCAGGAATGCATTTTTGGCCTCACTATAATTTTTCAACCGGTAATACGCCAGGCCAAGTTGATTGGAGGTTCCGGCCTCGTACTCGAGAAATTCATGCCGATGGAAACTTCTCAGCGCGCGCAGATAGTAGGAAACAGCCTGCTCATGCTGACCCGCTTCGCGGTAGGTGTCGCCAAGGACAGAAAGCGCCCAGGCGATCCAAAAAGTATCCTTGCCTTTGCTGAGCTCCTTCAGGGCGCTCTCCTGATCTCCCAGCGCCCGGTCGAGCTCCCCTAGCTTGGAGTACGCCTCGCCACAGCTTAGCAAGACCTTGGCTTCTTCCGACAGATCGGGTTGCCGGTGATAGAGCTTCGCCGCCTCCTGGAGGTTCACCAGTGCCTGATCGATCTTGCCGGTGGCGAGCTGCAGGCGACCGAGACCCGCCCTGGCCAAGGCCTCGTACGAGTCGTTGCCGAGCTCGTGCGCCAGGCGAACGCTGCGTTCGTAGGTTGCCGCCGCCCGGGCGGAGTCGCCCAGGTTTTGCAGAGCCATCGCCAGATGGGTGAGCACGACGGATAACTGCACCCGCTGTCCCAGGCTTTCGTAGATCGACAGCGCGAGCGAACAGGAGTCATGGCATTCAGCCCAGAGATGCCCGGCGCACTGAAGAGTGCCGAGCTGATTCAAGGCATCAGCCTCGCGGAAACGATCCTTGGCCTTCCCGGCCCGTCGGGCCGCGTCCTGGAACTTCGCCTCCGCTTTCCGCGCGTCTTTCAGCTCCTTGCCCTGGGAATAGGCGACGGCCGCCGCCGCCCGGTCCCGGTCCTGAGGCGTCGGCCGGCGATGGATAGCGGTCCCGGGAACGTAGGTTCCCGCAAAACTGGAGGATACCCTGACCTGGTATCTGCCGGTGGAGGCCGCAATCCAAGGGACGTCCTCAGGGCCCTGCGTATGGTTCATGCTGTCCACCTTGACCACCTCGTGGCCCTGCGGATCGAGCACCTCCACCTCGATGTCCACGCCCCGCTGGTCGAAGACGAGCTCCTGGAAGTCCCCCTTCTTCAGAGCGAAGGAGTCGACGTGGGCAACGCCAGGCGTGAGCTTGCAGGCTCGCCCCGGCTGAAACCGGAGGGCCTCGACAGCCCCGGGAGATCCGGCGGCCAGAAGAGCAAGGCAGGCCAGAAGCCGAAAACGGAAATGGCCCATTGCGAGAGACTCCCTTCCTGAAGCCAACGACCGCGCCCGAAGCCCGGCGAGAAACTCCAGTTTGAAAGCAGAGCCTCGATTCTATCTGAATGGACGCGCCGTGGGGATGGGCGCGCGGCGCGGCGGGGCTACTCGGCCTGCACAATCCTGAAGCGGTAGTCTGCGACCTTCTCGAGCCGGCCGTTTCGCAGTCCCTGCAGCTTGAGCAGGTACTCCCCCCGGGGCAGCTCGCCCCGGTCCAGCGGCAGCTCCACCTCAGTTCGACTGTTCTGCCGCAGCCCGAGAGACGTCTTGACGAGCCGCCCCTGGAGATCCCGGATCTCCGCCCGGTACTCGGCGAGGGGAGTCTCGGCCGGCCGCAGCAACAGCGTCACCGGCGGCTTGACCTCATCGACCTCGGACGGTCCGCCACGAGTGCTGTTGAGCGGATTGAGGGTCTGGAACCGCTCCGGCTCCGCTTGGTGGGTCAGGTAGATCGAGACCCCCAGGATCGCCAGCACGAAGACCGCAGCCACAGTGGCGATGCGGCTCCGCCACCAGCGCCGGCGACCGCGGGTGAAGAAGCCGTCCTGGTCCAGCCGCGCTCGCAACTGCCGCCAGCCGGCGGCCCGTTCAAACTCGCTGAACCCGGCCTCCTCCTGCGTCGGGGGCGCCGTGAACCGCTGGTCGTCCAGGAGCAACTCCGTGCAATGGCCGCACAGAGCCAGATGCTCCTGGATCTCCAGGTCCTCCTCCGGAGTGAGCTCGTCGACCTGATAGGCGTACAGACGGTCGGGGTCCGGATGCTGCTCGGGGTCCGGAAGCGGGTCCGGCGAGGAGAATCCGTGCAGATTCCTGGCATCCTCGCTCACGGTCTACCTCTGGTCCTTTCCCGGAGGTGTCTCGACGCCGAGCCTGGCGGCCAGCCGCTTGCGGCCCTGGTGCAGGTGCGCCTTGACGGTCTCGATGGAGATCTTCATCACGACGGCAATCTCCTCGTACTTGAGCCCTCTCTCGTACCGTTGCATGCAGCAGAAGCGCATCTGAGACGGCAGCTCCAGCAGCGCCTCGCGCAAGGCGGACCGCTGCTGCCGCCAGATCGCCTGGTCCAGGGGATCGGCGGACAGGTCCGGCACCTGCAAGACTGCGCCGCTGCCGTCCTCCGCGTCCACCCCTGCATCGAGAGAATACTCCTGAGCATCACGCTTCCCTGTCTTCTGGCTCCGTACATGGTTGGAGAGCACGTGCCTCGCGATCTTCAATAGCCACCTCTCGAACCTTGACTCATAGCGAAAGGCGTCTATACCCTTGGAGACCCGAAAAAAGACATCTTGGGTGAGATCTTTGGAATCTTCGTCAGATTGGCCCTTGCGCCTGAAGAACCTGTACACCCATGGAGAGTGGAGATCGTAGAGACGGTGGAAGTTCTCCTCCCGCTGGATCCCCGCCTGGATCTGCAGCGTGACCCAGCGGCTCTTGTCTTCTTCGGGGCTCACAGGGGGAGAGCCGCCGCCCGATGGATCACCGGTTCCGCTCGGGGGTCCCATGATTCCGGAATCGGGCGGCGTGACGATCGAGCTGCAGCGCAGCGAGTTGAGGCATCGCCAAGACGATATGACTCCCCGAGGGGAGCTGTCAATGAGACGCCCCGCCCCATGGCGCGAAGAATGCCTGCGGGAGTCCCCGCCGGGACCGCCAGGAGCGTTCTTGGGCCCCGGAGGGGACACCGTCGGTAGCCCGGGATTTCAATCCCGGGCGAAGAAGACCTCAACTACAGAGCGCCAGTCGTCGGCACCTGCGGAAAGGCGTAGCTCACCGCCAGAGGACCGCCGACCCGCCATTGGGAATCGGGCACCTGGGCCTGGCTGGAGAACATGATCTCCAGATGAACCGGCTTGTCCCGGACTTCCGGAGGATAGTTGTCCCCCTTCAAGAAGGTGTAGTTCCACCACACCCATCGCCAATCGCCCACCGCGAGCTTCTCGCGCGTATTGGGCTTGCCGAGAATCGCCTCGACTTCGTCAGCCGTTTTGCCGGAGACGAGGTGACAGATGTCATCGAACGATTTGTCGGATCGGGGGCGGCTCTCCGAGTGGCAAGCCAGGATGGCCACCAGGAGGATCGCCAGAGCGAATGCCATCTTTCGTTTCACTCGTCATTCCTCTCTTGTCGAAAATGGACCGGCGAGAAGCTCGCCGGTCCGCGGGATCAGGCCGAATTAGCTCCTAAGAATCGCCATCTCGATCGTTAGTAGGAGGAATTCTGACGCTCGTATCGCTTCCTGCGGTTCCGCTCGAAGGTGTTTTGTCATCTCCGCGATCACCTCCATCGTCCTCCTTCCTATGCTTGGGGTCCTTCGCATGAGTATCGACGTGGCGCTTTCCTGGCTCAGCCATGACTCCCTCCTTGCCTGGTTGTTTATCCCTCCTGGGGAGAGGACACTCCCCAAGCCTCCTTGAGAAAAGACACCTGAAGTCGCACGATGTTTAGCCGCTCGGCGCAAGAGGAGCACGGCACCCGCACATCCTATTGCCACTCTCCTTGCAGAACGAATCCTGCCCAATAGGCTGGTGCTCTCCATTTTCGCTGCCGCCACATCCAGACCTGGGCCTCCTTCAGGGAAGCCGCAGGAGACAGTCTCTCCTGAAACAGATTATGGTAAAAGCGTCCCATCAGATGGGACGTGGCCTGATCGTCGACGTTCCACAGGCTCACAACCACCCGCGAGGCTCCGGCGACGAAGAACGCCTGAGTAAGGCCCACCAGCCCCTCGCCCCGAATCTCACGACCAAGTCCCGTCTTGCAGGCACTGAGGACCACGAGATCCGCGGGTAGCTTGAGCTTTGCGATCTCGCCTGCCCGGAGAAAGCCCTCAATCGACTTCCCCGACGGGTTCACCAGGGAGAGCACCAGAGCCGAACGGTCGTGGTTCTCCTGATCTAGGATGCCATGTGTGGAGAAATGAAGATTCCTATAATTCTTCAAGTCACCGGAAAGCGCTCTTTGGCAGGTGGCATCGAAACCCAGCCAGAGTTGCTGCTTCCCCATTGCCTCTGCTTGGATTGCTGCGGCTTCTTGAGCTGAAAAGCGCAATCGCGGAAAAGGATCTTGTTTGCTAGGAGCCGCTCGGAATTTTCTGTCTATCCTCTCGTCGGAGTTTGAAAAAACTGGATCTCCAAGCTCCGCGATCAGCCGGGGCGGAGCGGGCCGGCCCTCATGCAGACGGCGCAGGGTCTCCAGTGTCATGGCGGAAGGTTCGACCACGATCTCATGGTGAAAAAGCCAGGGAGTTGGCCAAGAGCCATTCCTGCTGCCCTGCTCTCGAATATCTTCCGGGAGAGCCCCAAAGGAGATGTACTGGAGCGCTGGGGGCGAGACGATCAGGAGCTTCTTTCTCTCGAGGCGGCCGGCCACCGGCCCGAAGAGAAGTCGGCTGAGAGCGGTCGCCTGGCGAATCGCAGTGCTCTGGACCTCGCGTTTATTGCTCTTGCTCATGAGCGGGTGGACCTTGCGAGCGAGCGCTTCGATCTGGGCTCTTGCCGGCAACTCGTAGCTTGCGAACGTAGACCGGGTCACCACCCACAGGAAGCTCTTCCTATCCCCGAGAAAGTATTCGAGGAGGACAACATCCTTATCTAGGACCCGCTTTTGAATCTCCCGGACGGAGATAGCAGGGACTACCGGCCTCCCCTCGAGATCCTCCAGAAGGCTGCGGCTCCGAGCCCTTTCACTTGCTTCGAACGCCTTGAGGTCGTAGCCCTTAGCCGGCTCGCGCCGATGCTGCTCCATGAGAATCTCTACTTGAAGCTCATAAAGATCCTGCCGGCCCGCCAGAAAGCTTGTGCGCAGCGGTTTACGCTCGGCTTTCGTGCGGAGCAACTCCATCAGTTGAAGGGCTCGCGCGATATATCCCTGAGCGGCACCGAGGTGTCCACGGCGCCACTCGGACCAAGCCAGTCCCGAATTGATAGCCACCTCCGTTGGCCTCTGCTGATTGACACGTAACGCTGACATAGCTTGTCTGTAGGCCCCAGCAGCGTCCTCAAAGCGGTTCAAGGAGCTAAGGACCCAGCCGATGTTGGTCCAGGCGTTGGCTACATCTTCTGGAGTACCTTGAGCCGCAAAGGCCTTCTGGCACTGCTGAAACGAGCTCAGCGCTTCGGAGTTGTGCCCTCTCAAAAAAGAGGCGAGACCGAGACCGTTCAAGATAGTCGCTTGCTCGTAGGAATGACCACGGCGTCCCTGAAGCAGGTTGCGAGCCAGAAGGTAGCGGGACTCCGCCCGCTGGAAGTCACCCTTAATTCTGTAAGCATCCCCCATATGCTTGAGGGTCAAGGCGATGATAAGGTTGTTTTGATCTTTTCTCAGGAAACTCACAGCTTGTCGATGGAACTGCAGGGCTGAATCCGGATCTTCCAAAAGGTAGTACACACGGCCGAGCGCATTGAGAGCCTCCGCAACGTCCGCAGGAGCTTCGTGTTGTCGCCGCCACGCCAAGGCAGTCTCGAGATCGGCCAGTGCCTTCCCATATTCTCCCGACTCGGTATATAGCCTTCCCCGATTAAAGAGCGTCGTTGCCTCGACCTCCGGAGCAGGCACTGAACGCGCAATCGCCAGGGCTTCTTCAAGAAGGTGAAATGCCTGATCCCTGGCGCCGAGCTTCTCAACGATGATGCCAAGATGATTAAGGATGACGGCTTCTTGTCGACGATTCCCCAACGTCCGGTAAAGAGCTGAAGCTTGCTGGAACAAAGGAAGGGCTTCCTTCCAGGCCTCGTGATCGCGGAGGAGTTTCGCTACCTCATAGGCCGCATCGGCCTGTCCAGCGTGAAAGCCGCTCGCCTTCCAGGACTCGAGCGCCCTCCGAAACTCGCACTCCGCCTGCTCGCTCTGCTTGTCCTTCAACTCCGTGCCGAGCCAATAAGCCAGGGCGCCCTTGGAGTTGTTGCGATCACCCACCGTCGCCTTGCGCTTTCGAGGAATGAGAATCCGGTAGGTTCCCTTACCGCCGCCCGTCAACTCGACCTTGTAGTGGCCCGGAACCTTCGCCAAGAGAGGAATGCTCTCCTGTCCAGAGTGTCCGTTCCAACGATCAATCCTGACATGCTGCTGCTTCCCAGGACTATAGATATCCGCCGTCACGTCCAAGCCCTGCTGCTCAACCTCGATGTCGACAAAGTCGTCCGGTTCGAGGTCGAAGCTATAGGCGTGGACCTCGCCTTTGGCGAGAGACAAAGCACCGCTCTGGTCGTAGAAGTTGAGAAACTCCCTTCGTATGGGCGACGACTTGGCCGGCGGGCTCGGGACCTTCTTTGCCGTCGCAGGGGGGCGGGCGGGCGGCGGCGCTGGCCGAGATCCCCGGAAAGATCCGGAGCCTTCAGAGAGGATCAACGCACCAAGGACAGTGCTCAGCGACAAGAGTCGGCGCACCCCTCCCTTGGACTGCAATAAATCCATGACCCAGATTCCTCCAGAGAAGGCTACACTTCAAATGCTTATCGCAAAATTCGAATATCGAACTCCCGTATTGGATTGGACGTAGCGCCTTCAAGCCCCAGAACCTCGACGTGGTAGAGCCCAGGGTCCAGCGAGCCCTTCGGTAGAAGCACGCCGATCATTCCGCCTTCGTCTTCCTTTGCCTCAATGGTTTGCTGGATACGGCCGTCCTTGTCTCTGAAGTTCAGCCTGTACTTGAGATAAAGGTGTTCGGAGTGAGTATCGAACCCGACGGCGCTCCCCAGCCGAAAGGCCGTTGGCTCGGCCGCACCAGGCGCCCCTTTCTTGCTGCCCAATGCCTCGATCGTCGTGATCTGAACGGCGCGGGGACTGGAGAGCCGCCTTTCGAGCACCATGATCCAGTATGCCGCCCCGACGAAGACGAAAGCCAGAACCGCGGCGAGGACCCGGGCCCCCGAGATCCTGTGGAGGAGACTCCTCTTCCTCACCGCGGGCGGAGCCTGGGTCCGCAGCTTCTTCCGGAGCTCCCGCCACTCCGCCGCCGTCTCGAAGTCGGCAACCCCTTCCCGGGGACGGTCCTCCGACGGCGGGTCGAGGAAGCGCTGGAGGTCCAGGAGCAGGTCGGAGCAGAGGGTGCACTGGGTGAGGTGCTCCTGGAGGGCGTCGTCCTCCTCGGGGGACAGCTCGTTCGCGAGGTAGGCGGAGAGCTTCTCCGGAGCGGGGTGGTCGTCCGGGTCGCGAGGGCGGCCCTCGTCCGCCAAGCGGGTGAAGAGCCTGTCCAGATCGGCGGTTTCGTCGGTCACGAGTCGTTCTCTCTCCTGGTTTCCAACCGGGCCGCCAGCCGCTTGCGGGCCTGGTGCAGGTGCGCCTTGACGGTCTCGATCGAGATCTTCATCACGATCGCGATCTCCTGGTATTTGAGGCCTTTCTCGTAGCGGAGGAGGCAGCAGCGGCGCATCTGGTCCGGCAGCTCCTGGAGAGCGGCACGGAAGAAGGCCAACTGCTGGCCCTTGATAACCTGTTCCTCAGGGCTGGGGTCCGAGGAAGAAATGGCGGGGGCCGGACTGATCCCGTCGTCGCTCTCCACGGGTGCGTCCAACGACTGCTCCAGGCCATCCCGTTTCTCCGTCCGCCGCCGGCGGACCTCGTTGAAGTAGATGTGCGCGGCGATCTCCCATAACCACCTCTCGAACCTCGACTCCCGTCGAAAGGTGTCTATGCCCTTGAAGACACGGAGGAACACATCCTGGGTTAGGTCCCGGCTGTCTTCGGTCGAAAAGCCCTTGCGGACGAAGAAGGACTGGACGCCGGGCCGGAACTTTCTGAAAAGCTCCGCCGAGCTCTCGTCGACGCGGTTACCCGCCTGGATCTGCGCGATGAGCTCGAGAGTTGGATCGCGTTCCACCGGCTCAGGTCTCAAGGGACGATAGCCGGAAGGGGGCGCACCTCCGCTGGACGTCTCAATGGGCTCAGACATCCACAGGCCGCGTCAAGCCGCCGGGCGTTGGTCTCAGAGGAAAGGACATGGGACTGCGTAAATACTTCCACCGTCAACATATGCTGCCTGGGACGCGCTGTCAATTCCTTGCCCGGCTGGGCGGCTGGAGCTGCGGCTGATAAGGTACCGCCGCCATGGGCTGGACGCTGCTGCTGGCCGACGAGGATGGGGTATTCCTCGAAGAATCCCAAGCCGGGCTCGACGACGAGCTGGCGGAGTACCTCGCGGGGCTCGACGGCTTCCCCACTCTCCGGGCGCTGCGGGATCTCCCGCGAGAGGAGGACACGCCCCTCTCCGAGGAGGCGCGGGAGGCCTTGGCCCGGGAGGTGGCGGAGCTGGCAGCGCGGGCGAAGCGGCGGGAGCTCCCCGCGCCGCCGGACTGGGTAGGGCTCGCGGGGACGGGGGATATCCGCTTGGGCGAGGAGCTGGGCTGGCCCGGGCTCCTCGACTTCCTCCAGCGGCTGGAGCACCTGCTCTTCCTGGCCCGGAGGATGGGGTTGACGTTGTGGGCCGCTGGGGAGGATTAGTGTGAAGGGACGATCCCGGCGATCGGCACATGGGGAAGACGCGGCTTCTCCGGAAAAGGGATCTCCTCTGTTGCATCCGGCGCTCCCTTCCGCTTCGGCATCTATACGGCCAGCGCCTCGCCGGACCTCGACAATGTCGCAACGGACTGGAAAGTCGCGGCGTCTCCGGATACGACGCGGCGACGTAGACGGAAACGCCGCATCGGATGGAGACGACGCGGATTTTCCAGGAACGACGTCACATCGCTTCCATCGGATGCCGCGTCGGATTGAGACGACGCGGCATCCGATCGATCTCTTGCGGTATCTCCGCCTACGATGTCGCATTGCATGCGAACAATGTCGCGTCGTACCAAAACGATGCGGCGTCTCCAGGATCAACGTTACGTTGTCTCCGGACAACGCTGCAATAAATCCATCCGTTGCGGCATCTCTGCGTACGACGCGACATCGTCTCCGGTCGATGCGGCATCGCAAGGTTATGATGCCGCATCGTACGCGGAGAATCCGCATCGTCCCGATACGATGCCGCGTCGTACGCGTTCGTTGCGGCATATTCCGGTAAGGAGCCTCACCTTTCGGATCGGACAGCCGTGCGCCGCTGGCCATGCGGCAACGCATGGGTAAATCGTCTCCCCGACGCGGACGTTGACGCAAGCGCACCCGGAAGTGCCGCGACTTCTCCGACCGACGAGGCGCCCGAGAGGGAGACGAACGTTTCGATCGCGCAGGTGCTCGCCGAGATGAAGACGCAGATCGCCCGTTCACCGAACCGGTCTGCTGCCGGCCCTTCGGGCCTAAGACAGCTTTTCAGACACCCTCTCAACGGATTCCCCCTCTTCACGAGGAGGATGCTCTCCTGCCGCTCCAAGAATCCGGCGGAAGTTGACCACGGTCTCCCGGTTGAGTTGGAGCACGCTGATCGTGGCCCGGCCGGTTGCGGTGAGGCCCTCCATCCGCAGGAAGTCCTCGCTCCACCGGAAGTGATCGCGCCATCGCTGAAGCCTTGGATTGAACAAGGCCACGACTTCCCTGGTGAGCAGGTCCTCGCCGGTGACCTTGCTGTACTTCGTGTTGTTGCACCCCTGGCAGCAGAAGGCCAGGTTGCTCAGGTCCTCGCTGCCTCCCCTGGATCTGGGCACGACGTGATCCAGGGAGAAGGATTGAGTGCCGGCCCACTCAGGGCTGCGGCAATCTCGCAGAGACCCTTGGCACGAGCAGCAACTTCCCTTCTGCGCCTGCCGGGGCGGTCAGCCATTCGAGGGAGACTGAAGACCCAAGGCCTTGATCAACGACTTCAGGGAGAGGCCCCGGAGTTGGGCCAACTGAGTCAGCGCTTCCAGTCGTTGAACCTCGAAGCGCTCCACTCTGTCTGACAGTCTCAGCAGTTCCTGGTACTCGGACGGAGTGAGACTCTCGGCATCCCGCTTCTTGGCCAGAGCCTGGTACCGAGACTCGACTTCCCGCGGCAGTCGCTCCCGGGCTCTCTTCGTCAACTTCACATCGTCGGCGTCGATCTTTCCTGTCGGAGGTCGGCGGCCAATAATCTCAGGGACCACCGGCGATGACGGTGTTTCCCAATCAGAGCCCCGATCAGAGCCTTCCTGAGCTTGATGAGCTTTTCTCGGCGAGCGGGCAGTGACTGCGTGTTTTGCCATCAGGTCCCCTAGTCTAACTCACCGGCGCCTCCACCGCCGCCCCGAACAGCTCCCGCCCCAGAACCTCGAATTGGTGACGGAAGCTCTCCTCCAACGCCGACTTCTCTGCCTCCGGCAGGAAGGACTGTCGGAGGGCGGCGAGGGAGAGCCCGGCGAGTTGGGCCGGGGTGTAGCCGAAGGTCTGGTGGAGCTTCAGGTACTCACGGGTAAGGTTGGTGTTGAAGAAGGCGGGGTCGTCCGAATTGACGGAGAGGGCCAGGCCCGCGTGGTAGAGGCGGTCGAAGGGGTGGCTCGGCAGGTCGGGCACCACGCCGAGACAGAGGTTGGAGGTGGGGCAGACCTCCAGCGGGATCTGCGCCGCCCGCAGCTCCTCCATCAGCGACGGATCCTCCACCGCCCGTACGCCGTGGCCGATGCGCTCGGCGCCGCAGACCGCCAGCACGGAGCGGATGGACTCGGGGCCCGCGTGCTCGCCGGCGTGGGCCACCCGGTGCAGCCCTCCCCGCTCCGCCGCCACGAAGTGCTCGCGGAAGGGCTCGTTGGGGAACTGGGCCTCGCTCCCCGAGAGCCCCAAGGCCACCACTACCCCCTGCTGCCGGCCGGCGAGCGCCCACTCCAGGGTCTGGTCCGCCGGTTTGACCCCCACGTTGCGCACGACGTCGAAGATCAGCCGCAGGGTGACGCCGTAGCGCCGCTCGCCCTCGGCGATGGCCTCGGCCAGGGCGCCGAGCACCTCGCCGCCGTTGGCGCCGTTGGCGAGGTGGGTGGCGATGGTGAAATGCGCCTCGGTGTGGAGGACGTTCTGGGTGGCCTGCTCGGCCAGGAAGTCGAGAACGAGGAGCTGGAAGTCCTCCGGCCGGCGCAGGGCGCGCGAGCAGGCGAGATAGATCTGCACGAAGTGATTGAAGTCGGTGAAGCGAAACCAGCGCTTGAGGCCCGCCTCGTCCCTGGCCGGCAGCTCGATGCCGTTGCGCCGCGCCAGCTCCAGCAGCACGGCCGGGCGCATCGCGCCCTCGAGGTGGACGTGCAGCTCGACCTTGGGGCACCGCAGCAGGAAGAGGTCGAGGCTCAATCCGCCGCCCCCTTCCGGGCCGGCCGGAGGCGCTCCCCGAGACGGGCGATCACCGGCTCCGGCACCAGGCCGGTGAGGTCGCCGCCGAGGGCGAAGACCTCCTTGACCAGACGGCTGGAGAGATAGATGTAGTCCTCTTTCGGCATCATGAACACGGTCTCGACCCGCGGGTTGAGCCGCCGGTTCATGAGCGCCATCTGGAACTCGTACTCGAAGTCCGAGACGGCGCGCAGCCCGCGCACCACCGCCCGGGCGCCCACCTCGTCCATGAAGTCGACCAGCAGGCCGGTGAAGCTCTCCACCCGGATCTCGGGGGCCACCATCTCGCGGATCGCCTGGACCCGCTCCTCGACGGTGAACAGCGGCTTCTTGCCTTCGTTGTAGAGCACGGCCACCACGACCTCGTCGAACACGGGCCGGCAGCGCTCGATGATGTCGAGGTGACCGTTGTGGATGGGATCGAACGATCCCGGGTAGACCGCGATCCGCTTGCTCATCGCTCCTGGTTCAGGTTGAAGGTGATCACGTTGTTGGCGGCGTCGGTAACCCGCAACATCACCAGGTCTCCGGGCTTGACGGGCGGAATCAGCAGCGTCTCGGTGCGGCCATCGAGCAGCCCGTCGGCCACCTGGACGGGCTTCCACTCCGCGGTGTTGACACTGTACACCGCCTCGCGCAGGGGGCTCGCGGCATCGCTCACGGTCGCCCGCAGCGCCCCATCCTTATCCTTCTCCACCTTAACCAGGGCCGGCGGAGTGTGATCGATGACCACGGGCTCGCTCACCCGCTCGGCCACCAGGGCGCTCGCCGGATCGTTCGACTTGCGGTCGGAGGCCCGGAGGCGGAAACGGTAGGTGCCGTCGGGGAGGGACAGGGCGTCGAAGCTGTAGTGGTCCTCCTCGTAATCGTCCACCATCTTGTGCCACTCGGCGTCCGCGCGGTCCGCGCGGTCCCCGGCTTCGCCCAGACGGAAGGAGAGATCGTAGACCAGGTCGTCGCCGTTGGGATCGGACGTGTTCCAGCGCAGGGTCTGAAACCCAAGCTTCCAGAGCGCCTTGACGCGGCCGCCGCCCTCCTCCTCGCCGCCCGGGGTGAGGGTGGTGAAGATCCCGTTCCTGGCCGGATGGGAGGGCTCGAAGACCTGGTTCGAAGGGTTGAAGTTCGCGGGGACCAGGACCTGCCCGGGCTCCAAGGCGACGAAGCTGGCGATCTTGGGGCGCAGGTTCTCCTGGCGGTAGGAGAGCTCCGCCTCGTAGAGCCGGGGCGAGCCGCCGTCGCCTGCCCGCAGCTCGGCCCGCCACTGCACGTAGCGGCCGTTGGGCACGCCGTTGAGCGCGATCTCCCGCCCTTCCCGTGGCTCGGTCCAGGCGGACCAGGTGTGGTCCGGCTCGGCGCTGACGCCGCTGCGGAACGAGAAGCGGGCCGAGGTGCCCGGCGGCAGCTCGCCCTTCCAGGAGAAGGAGCCGAAGCGGGCCACCTGCTCGGCGTCGAGAGCGGCGCTGGTGTAGGTGCCGGAGCGCTCGGTACCGGCGGTGACGCGGTAGAGGGCGGCGGCGTTGGTGGTGGCGAACGCCGGCCCCGGCTCGCCCGGCAGCACGGTCACGATCTGCCGCTCGTCCACATCCTTCTCGAGCAGCATCTGGCGGTCCACCCAGCGGTAGAGCTTACCTTCGAGCCCGGTGCCCACCCAGAGCTTGCCGTTTTGCCAGAGGAGATCGTAGACCGTGTCGTCGGCGAAGCTCCACAGGCTCTCCACCACACCGGTGGGGGAGATGGAGAGCACCTCGCTTTTCGGCGACGGGGGCGCCGCGGCGGCACCGGGCCGGCGCGGGCCGGGAGTAGGGGGAGCCTCCCCGGGCTCGACGGTGACGGTGACCTGCGGCTGTCCCCCGCCAGCCTTGCCGGGGCTGGGTCCAGCGGGCGCGGCCGGCGCGGCCTGTTCCCGGGCCTGATCCACCAGGCTGGCCTCGGAAGCCACCACGGCGGCGTAGCAGGTGCCGTCCGGCGTGGCGGAGAGGGCCACGACCTCGGGCTGGTTGGAGTCATAGAGGGTGCGGGCCTTGCCGTCGCGGCCGATGCGCAGGATCAATCCCAACCCGGCCGTGCCCGCCACCACGTCCCCCCCGGGCAGCACGGCCAGGGAGCGGATGTGGGTGTCGTCGCTGTCGTAGAAGACCTGGCCCTTGCCTTTGGCGTCCACCTTGAAGAGCTTGCCCTGGGTGCCGGTGCCGACCAGCAGCGAGCCGTCCGCACCGCGGGCGAGGGCCCAGATGTAGGTCTCCTGGGGATCGAAGAAAGGCTCCGCTTTGGCGCTGTTACCGGGACGGCCGGGGCGGATGCGATAGACCTTGCCGCGCGGCGAGGTGCCGGCGTAGACGGTGCCGTCCGGATCCACCAGGACGGCGAAGACCTCCGGCTCGGCCGCGGCGAACAGCTCGGTCACCGTCCCCTTGCGATCGATCTTCAGCACCTTGCCGGCGTTGCCGGTGCCCACCACCCAGCCGTCGGGATGGACGGTGGCCGAGAGGAGAAAGGGCTCGGCGAGGGACGCCACCTTCTCCACCCGCGGCGCGAGCTGCACACGGCCGAGCGAGTCGACGCTCACGCCCTCCAGGGTGCCGGCGAGGAACGCCGCCGGGCTCTGGGCCTGAAAGATCTTCACCTGCGTGCCGTGCGCCGGTGGCGCCGCCATCGCCAGACAACTCAGCAGCAGCGCCACGGCCAGGACGGATGACCTCGCTCTCATGAGCTCCCTTTCTCGGCGGAGGCCTTCGCGCCCGCCGTGTCGTTCTTCCCCGCCGCCGGGGCGGTTTTCTCTCCCTCGCCCGCCAGCGGCTCCTTGCGCCGCACCTCGAGATCGATCCGCACCAGGCCCTGCACGGGCATCGCCAGGCGCTCGCCCTGCTCCTGGGCGATGGTGCTGCGCAGGCCCACGGCGCTCCCCGAGGCGGCGGCGCCCCAGAGGGAGCGCACGGAGCCGGGCAGCCGCGGCATCACCTCGCCCGCCACCGACAGGCCGGCCCCGCCGTAGAACCCCAGCACCCTCAGATCGCGCCGCGAGTGGAACGAGCGCAGCAGCGCCAGCGCCTGGGGGAAGGTCACGGGGTCGGCCGGCGCCATGGCGAGGCGGGCGGCGTCGATGCTGGAGCCATCGCCCACCAGCAGGGAGTAGCGGCCGGCGGGCACGTCCGTGGGCATATCGACGGTCAGCGCGTGGCGGAAGCGATCGCCCCGGTAGGCCACCAGGTCGAGGTTCAGCGTCACGCGCTGGCCGGGGCGGACCACGGTGCGGTCGGCGTTGGCGCCCACCAGCGAGGCCAGGCTCGGCTTGTCCGTCTGGCTCATGGTCACGTCGATCGACTCGATGCCCACCTTCTGGAGCGGATTCTGGGTCAGGTAGCCGACGATGGTCAGCAGGAAGGCCGCGGCATCGGTGCCGGCGTTCTCGCTGTCGAAGCTCTGCCGCACCTCGAGATCGCCGTAGCGCTGGAGACGCAGACGCGCCTTCAGCTCCAGGCTCTGCTGGCCGGTGGCGTAGCTGGCCGATTCGATCCCCGAGAGGATCGTGCTCCCCACCAGCAGGGGCATGAACTCGGGCAGGTCGGCCAGCCGCACGCGAAGCTCCCGCGGGCGCTCCCCGCCCTGGGCGCCGATGTGCATCGCCATGGGCACCATGGGAGCCACGGCGCCGATGCGCCCCTGGATCCCCAACTGGCGGTCCTGCTCGAAGGCGCCGACGATCTTGCCGGTGTTGGAGATCTTGAACGAGCTGTTGGTGCTCGACAGGACGGTCACCACCTCGGCTGTGGCCATGGGCACCCGCACCGGCCCGAGGCCGAGGAACGGATGGCCGAAGGCCAGGACGTGATCGCCGTAGCGGTCGGTCACCGTGCCGTTGGCGGCGAGCTCGAAGTCGCCGTCCACCAGCACCACCGACACGGACTTGCCGGGGGTCAGGTCGTCCGCCACCGTGCCGGGCGCCGCCTGGCCCGCGGGGGCGACGCTGCCCAGGGCCTGGCGCAGCATGCCGAGGGAGCGGTCGCCGAAGCCGGAGGAGGCCCACTGCACGGCCGGCACGGCGCCGTTGTCAAACCGCGGCTGGAGCCGGGAGAGCTGCGCGGCCACGACCTCCTGCGACACCTTGCCGGACTGCAGGTCCGAGAGATTGATGGGCGGCGGCGGCGGGGTGACCGGCAGAGGATTGAAGGTGGAGAGCGTGCGCATCGACTCGATGGGCGTGATGCCGGCGATGGCCTCGTTGGAGAACGGCCAACTGAACGCCACCGCGCCGGCCAGGCGGCCGTTGATGAACACCGGGCTGCCGCTCATGCCGCCGGCGACACCGCTCTTCTCCAGCCCCTTGCCCGTGAGGCGGGCCAGGATGTAGCTGATGTCAGGGCGCAGGTTGCGCATGACGCCGACCACCTCGACGTCGAAGCGCTCGGGCTCGGTGCCGGAGAAGACGGACATGCCGTAGCCGCGCTGCCCCTTCTTCACCTCCGCGAGCGGCAGGGTGGGCTGCGCGCCGGCGAACACCGCCGCTGCGGCATCGGGTTTGGGCGCCGGCGCGGGCGACGATGCCGTCGCAGCATTCGCGGCGGTCGCCGCCAGCGGCGCCACGGCCAGCCCGAAGGCGGTCAGGACCGAAAGAATCCATCGTGGGTGCTTCATACGTCACTCCCTTGTCGGCCAATGTCGGCCGAAACCGGCACCATCGGCGGTCATCGCGATCAGCCGCTCGGCCGGGAACTTCCCTGGTCGTAAAACCACCAGCCCATCCCCTCGTATTGCCACCAGCGTCGAAGGCGGCCCGCCGGGCAGCACGCCGCCGTCGACGATCATCGCGTCCTCGCCGGCGAGCAGCTCCGGCAGCTCGGCCGGGTCCAGCACCGGCTCGCCGCCGCTGCGGTTGGCGCTCGTCGCCGTCAAGCCGTGACCGATCGCCGCCAGCAACTCCCGCAGCCCCTCGTGCCCCGGCACCCGCACCGCCAGCGTCCCCTCCCCGGCCGAGGCCGGCAGCGGCCGGGCCCCAGGCAGGACCAATGGCAGGGCCACCGTCAGCGGCGCTGGCCAGTGGGCGGAGAGACGCTTCACTATATTCAGGTCGGGATCGATTCCCAAATCAGCCATCTGCTCCACTGCCGCCACCACCACGGGCAGCGGCTTGCCCCGCTCCCGATCCTTGATCCGATAGACCGCCTCGACCCCCGCCGCGTTCCAGGGATCGGCGCCCAGCCCATAGCTCGACTCCGTGGGGATCGCCAGCACCCCGCCGCGCGCCAGCAGGGCGCGCAGAGGCGCCACCGGATCGCCCCAGCGCCAGACGGGGACGGGAGGAGCTGACGCGGACATGAGGGGCGGATTGAGGAAAAGCTTCTCTTACTGGAGAGGGTTCGTCCAGCGCAAACCCGGAAACTGCGCAAAGTCGCCGTCGTTCGTATGGAGCTCGGCTTGGTGCTCGATGGCGAGTGCCGCAAGATGAGCATCCGTCGAGAGCTTCCCCGAAGCCTGAGAACCCCGCATGAAGCTGTCCAACAGGTCGAGGTGGCGAGGGCCGGGTGGGAGAATCTGAGCCTGAGGTCTTTCCAGCCAGGACCGGATGTGGCCAAGCGCTTCTCCCGTAGACAGGGGATAGACCAGCACACTGCGGTTGGTCATAAGGCGGAGGAAGCCAAGAAGAACGACCCACGGCAAGCCCACGACCCGGTTCTCCGAGAGGCACGCTTCCCACCAGACCTTCGCCCGTGAATGGTCCGGAGCATCGGAGTTGTAGGCATACACCAGCAGGTTGATGTCAGGCAGGATCATCCCCGCTCAGCCCCTGCCAACTTTCGCCGGAGCTCCTCCATCTCGAGCTCGTCGTTGAGCTGGTTGAGCCGGAGAACGTCCACGCCGCTGCGAAAACCGCAGGCCTTGGGAGTGACCTTGAACTTGGGGAGCCGGGCAACTGTCTTCTCGCCTTGGAGACCCCGGCGCAGGGCAGCGTTGACGACCTGCTTGAAGCTCTCTCCCTTCCTTCTGGAGATATCTTGAAGCTGCCTCGCCAGATCGTCGTCGAGGGTCAGTGTCGTCCTCATGCAAGACATCATGATGCCTTGGCCAGAAGGGAGTCAAGAGGCCCGGCCTTCCTCGGCTACGCTAAAGGATCACCCCCTCTTCTTCCGCGCCGCCCCCGCGATCAATTCCCGAGCATGGGAGAGGGAGAGGTCGGTGACCTTCTTGCCCGCGAGCATGCGGGCCACTTCCTCGACGCGGGTCTCGGTCGCGAGCTCCTCCACCCGCACGCTGGTGCGGCCGCCGTCCACCTGCTTGCTGACCTTGAAGTGGAGATCGGCATGGGATGCCACCTGCGGCAGATGGGTGACGGCGAGGATCTGCCCGCCCTTGGCCAGACGCTGGAGCTTGGCTCCCAGGGCCGCGGCCTCGGCGCCGCCGATGCCGGTGTCCACCTCGTCGAAGACCAGGGTGGGATTGGCCTTCTCGGCCTCGCCCCGGGAGGCGAGCTGAAGCGCCAGGTGGATGCGCGACAGCTCGCCGCCGGAGGCGATCCGGGCCAGCGGCCGGGGCGGCTCCCCCGGATTGGGGGCGAAGAGGAAGACCACCTGATCGACGCCGTCGCGCCCGAAGTCGACCTCCTGTCCTTCCAGAATCAGAGAGCTCGCCGCCCGGCGCCGCCGCTCCAGGGCCACGGCGAGGCGGGCGCGGGCGAGCCCCAGGTCCTTGAGCTCCCCCTCGATGCGCTCCACCAGGGCCTTCCCCCACGTCTCGCGAGCCTTGGACAGGGCGAGGGCCGCGTCCCGGTACTCCCCGAGGGCGGCCGTGACCTTGGCGGCCAGCTCGTCGCGGTCCACGTCGTCACCCTCCAGCTCGGCCAGCTCGGCCTCGATCTCCGCCCGCCGGGCGAGGACGGCCGCGGTGTCCCCGCCGTGCCTGCGGACCAGGCGCTCCAGCACGGCGAGGCGCTCCTCCACGGAATCCAGCCGTGCGGGATCCGCCTCCAGGCCGCCGAGCCGGTGCTGGACGGCGCGGGCCATCTCGCTCAGGCGGATGCGCACCTCTTCGAGCTCGCTCCCCCACGCCGCGGCCTGGGGCTCCCACATCTCCACCTCGGCGAGGAGCGCCTGGGCGCGGGCGATACGCTCGACGGCCGCGCCCTCCTCGTCGAAGAGGAGCGTGGCGGCCGTGCCCAGCGAGCGGGCGATGGTCTCGGCGTTGCGCAGCATGTCGCGCTCGGCGCGCAGTTCCACCTCCTCGCCGGCGCGGACTTTGGCGGCGTCGATCTCCCCGGCCTGGAAGCGCAGCAGGTCCAGCCGCTCGCGGCGCATCCGGTCGTCGCCGGACAGGCGCTCCAGCCGCTCGGCCAGACGGGTGTAGTGATCGAAAGCCTCGGCCACACGGGCGAGCAGCGGCCCGGCCTCGGCGCCGCCGCTGCGGTCCAGCATCGCCCGCTGAAGGTCCGGCTCGATCAGCCCCAGCTCGTCGCGCTGGCCGTGGATGCGCAGCAGAAAGGGGGCGAGGTCCGCCAGCAGCCGCAGAGTCGTGGGCTGATCGTTGACGAACACGCGATTGCGCCCGCTGCGGCCGATCTCGCGGCGGACGAGCACCTCTTCGCCCTCGGCGTCGAGGCCGGCCTCCTCCAGCACGCCGCGCCACCCCTTCCCCTCGGGCTCGAAGACGCCCGAGACGGTGAGGGCCTCGGCGCCCGTGCGCACCAATTCGGCGCTCGCCCGGGACCCCGCCAGCAGGGACAGGGAATCGACGACGATGGACTTGCCCGCACCGGTCTCGCCGGAAAGGACGTTGAAGCCGGCGCCGAATTCGACGGCGGCCTCGGCCAGGACGGCCAGATTGCGGACGTGGAGCTCGCGGAGCACGTCGGAGCGGAGTCAGCGGCGTCGGTGGTCAATTCACGGAAAGACGATACCTCGGAACGGAGGGAGTCTATCACCCCCTGGGAACGCCGGCGTCCCGCCGGCCACTAACTCCCAGGAGCAACCCCCACGCCGTCACCCCCAGGACCACCCCCATCCACGAAGCGAAGTGGCTCGGCTGCGTCAAGGCGGCGGGGAGGAATCCGAAGTAGTGCTGGAGGAAGGTCTCGCCGTAGGCGCTGCCCGGGGAGGCCCGATTCCGCAGCGCCCTCTCCCACTGCGTCAGGACGCAGTCGCCCAGCAGGAGATCGGAGAGGAGCGTCCCACCCACGGAGATCAGATAGGCCACGATCAGCCAGCGGGGAAACCGGCGGATCACCCGCGGCGTGGTCGCCACCAGGGCGCCGCCCACGATCAGGGCGATGAGCATCGCGTGGACCAGCGCGACCGCGTCTGCCATCGCCTAGTGCAGCCGGTCGTTGATCAACGCGGCCAGCCGGTAGCCGGCCACCGCCGCGCGATGCCGGGCGATCTGGTTGGCCAGCGTCCGGTAGGCGTCCGGCGCCTTGAGGAAGGGCGCCTGGGCCCTCTCCTCCCCCACCGTGTAGATCACGTAGCGCGCGAGACCCGCGCTCTCCCCGAGCCACGCGAGGACCGTGGCCTGAGCGTCGGTCCCCGGCCCGAGATCACGGTCGTCGCGCGTGTACTCCCCCGCCAGGCTCTTCGCCAGCGCGCTCACCTTCTGCGGATCGGGATCAGCGGTCAGGGCCGTGTCCCAGAACCAGTGGAGACTCATTTTCGGATCGGCCGGATCGTCGAGATGAAACTCATTGCCTCCATGATCGCCGTCCGGGTGCAGGGCCGAGAAGCGGGAGACGGCGTGGAGGGGCTGATGGACGTCTCCCACCAGGTGCTCCAGCCAGGAGAGGTCGTACGCCCGGACGCTCGCCGGCACGGCCGGATCGCCCAGGGCGCTACGCAGGGCCACGATCTGAGTCAGGGCATTCACCGCGTCCGGCGGCCTGGTGGCCGTACCGTCGAAGGAGATCCCCTCGTCGCGGTAGTGCCAGATCTTGTGGATCTTCATATCGGGGAAACCCGGCAGCAGGGGCGTCGCCGGCGCGTCCGCCTTCAGGTCGTCGAAAAAGCGGGGATCCTTGCGGATGGCGTCCGGCCAGGTCGACGCCTTCATGAAGACCTTGAGGCCGAAGCTCGGATCGTCCGCCGCCAGCCCCTCCTCCAGTTTCGCGAAGTCCGGGTGGCGCCGCAGCAGGGCGTCCACCCGCGTCCGGACCTCCGGCGTGAGGTTCTGGTAGGCCACGGCGGCGATGGTCATGTGGCCCGCGTCGTTCCAGGCCGCGGCGGGACGAGGGAGGAAGGCGGTGAGCAGGAGGAGGACGAGCGTCAGTCTGCGCATGGCGCCCTCTATCCTACCTGCAAGCAAGCCGGCCCGGCGATTCATCGCCGGGCGGCTCGGGCTCACCCGCAGTACGAGGTGCACTGGAACTGACAGTCGCTGTAGACCGCCGCTTCGCACTCCGGATCGCTGTAGAAGCCGCAGTTCTGCAGGAAACAGAGCCGGATGCAGTCCGAGCAGGTCAGATCGTAGGCCTGCACCCTGGCAGGCCGGGACAGGAGTGCGACGGCGAGCAGAAGAACAGCCAGGAAAAACCGAGTGACTCGCTTCATCTTGACCTCCTTTTGTCGGAACGACGGTCCGGCCGTATCTTAGCATCCGCGCCGCCCTTTGCATGAACTACGGACGGCCGGCGCATTCACGTTGAACGCCAGAGCGACGCCATGGAGGGGAGGAGCATGGGGCGACTCGGCTAGCTTTTCCCACCTGCTCGTTCCTCCAGCCACCGCTTCAAAGACCGCTGACTCTCACCGGACGGCCTCCCCAGGACAATATTCTCAACACTGATATCTTCGTCGAGATCTGGCCAATGAATGCCTTCCCCGTTTCCGATCAGACGCCAGTGGCTCCGCTCTTCGGGAGTCGCATGCACCAGACGCGGATACCAGGCCAGCGGGACCGAAATGACACGGCCATCGCTCAGCTCGACCGTGAGCACCTCCTCATTGACGGTTGCGTGCTGTGCACTGGCGACCTGAAGCTCAGCCCTCAAAGTACTCATCCCAATTTCTCCGCAGGAGGATTTGATTCTCCTCAACTATGCTTTGTGCCAGCCTGACCGGCTCCAGCCAGAATTTTGCTGTATCGCTCCCACACTCAACGTGAACATGAGGAGGCTCCTCCCGGTCACCTGCGTAAAAGAAGAACCGGTAGGGGCCGATCCGTAACACGGTTGGCATTTCATCCCTCCACCTCCAAGACGCCTCACAGCCATTCTACTGCCCCGTGAACACCGTCCGCTCATCGACGAAGCATAGCCCGTTGCCGAATGGATCGTGAACGTAGAAGGAGCACTCGCCCCAGGGGCGGGTCACGACGTCGCCCGCGCTCTTGCCGTGCACCTCGCCCTTGGAGAGGCAGCCCAGCTCGCGCGCCCGGGCGTGGACGCCTTCGAGGTCCTGCACCGAGAAGTAGGCGTAGTCGGGATTGGTCTTCGGCGTCTCGCCTCCGGACGTGGGGTCGACCAGGGCGAGGATGACGGAGCCGCAGTCGAAGTAGTGGCGGGTTGGAGCCACCCTCCTCCCCGCCGTACCCAGCAGCTTCGCGTAGAAGCCGGCCGCATGGTCGATGTCGGAGACGTGCAGGATCATGCGGAACAGGCTTGGAGCGTCGCTCATCTCTCCTCCTCGGAGCGGTCGGCTCTCATGGTAGCACCCGCGGCTCCTCCACCTGGACCCCTCCCACCCGCTGCGGCGACCATTTCTTGTAGAGGCGGGCTGCGATGGCGATGGCGCCGGGGCGAGTCCCGCCCGAAAGGCCCCATAATCGACCCCGACGGCTAGCCACGAGCCCGGCGGGGCCGGCACGCAATGTCGGTCCCGCTTTTTTGTCTCCGCTGTCACGAAATCTGTTGACTTTGTTTATGGCGGTCTCTAAAGTAATGAGAGTCGTGCGACTGGACGCACGAATCTGACTCTGAGTGGGTGTTTGGAAAGATAGGCCGGCCCTGCGGGGCGCAAGGAACTGCGTCCCCCACCAATGCAAGCGGGCGTTCAGCATGACGGACAGGCTGAGACGGCGGATTTTCCGGACACCTTCTGAGTGAGGGGTACATTCATGAGAACGATGATGATCGCGTTGCTCGCCTTCTGTCTCGCCTCTTCCGGTGCTTTCGCCAATCCCGCCCGCAGCGCTGCGCAGCCAGGGGCGCTCGAGACTCTCACCGGCCAGATGGACGTGGATGTCAAAGGGCAGATGGTCGTGGTGAAGATGTCCGGCGCCGCCGGAGAGCGCTGGTTCCGCGTGGCGACCAGCCGTCCGACGCCGCTGCCGAGCTCTCTCTCGGCGGATTCGGCAGAGATGTTTTACTGGCAGGGGCATCTCCTCTTGCTGGTTCCTCGGGATCGGAAAGCCATCCAATTCTCGATGCCTGGTTTCATGCCGAGAATCCCGGCGCCGGCTGAAGGCCCGGGGGTGGTGCGCAACGCGTCCGATCTCGACGCCCTTCTGGCGGGATATGAGGTCACGCGGATCGACACGGCAACGGAGATCATCTCCGCGCAAGGGCCGCGAGCACTCCTCGTCATCGAGGAAAAGAAACCGAGCCCCAAGCAATTCACTCCGCCCCCGAACCCGGGCGGTGGGCTTGGCACCTGCGGAGCGAGCTGCAGCATCACCTGTGGAGATGGCTCCACCTGCTCCGCGAACTGCGTCAGCCCCCGTTGTGCCTCCTGTAACTGCCCGGCCAGTTGTAGTTGCGGCTAGTTTCGCGGGGCGGGGCCCTCAGACCCGCGCGCACCGTAAAACATAATGCGCGTTGCCGTCGTCGTCCTCGAAGGCGTTCGTCCGGGCGACGGCGGCGAAGCTCTGGGCCACTTCGGCGCGGCGGCGGATCTTGCGCCCCTGATCGTCCAGCGACTCGATCCAGGGCGTGGTTTCCAGCAGGACCTCTTCGATATGCCAGTCGTAGAAAAGGTTCGGCGCTCCCCAGCGCTTCGCATGCGTCTCGGACCAGAAGAAGGGATCGACGCCCAGGTAGAGCTCGCCGGCCGCGTACTCCCCCACCGGCGGCAGGCCGTCCACACTCCCCTCGTGATAGATCAGGATGCCGGCGTCCAGCACCACGACCTCCGGCCAGACGAGGACGACCTGGCCGCCGAAGGCGTAGTCGCAGCCGTCGCGCGGCTCCAGATAGCGCGAGCGGTTCCGCGACGCGGCCACGGAGGTGGGAAAAAACTCCAGGGCGAAGCGGTACTGCCGGCCGGCTTCGAAATCGGGGTAGTTGCCGTCCTGGATGATCCAGGAGGCGAGGCCGATGCTCAGGGTCTTCACGGCCGCTCTGCCGAGCGCTCATTCCTGGCAGACAAAATGATAGGTGCGCCCACCGTCGCCTTCCGTGAAGCCGTCCGGGTAGAAGCCCTTGGTCAGCAGGGCGTCGAGGAGGATGGCATTGGCGATGTCCTCGCGGACGCGCTCGCCCCGCAGCCGCAGAGCGCCGGGGACCCAGAGGTCCCAGCGCTGTCCCACGGTGTGGCCCGGCAGCTTGCCGATCTCGGCCAGCAGCTCTTCGATGGTTCCTGATGGTCGCATCGCTCCACCTCCTGGAGGTGCAGCTTCCCTAGGTTCCCGGCCGGTTGAACGTGCTGGGGATGAACTCGGGGTCTTCCTGAACCCGGCGCTCGAAGCTGAGGAAATCATAATAGCCGCAACGGCAGGCGCCGGGATACTCGCGGCAAATCCCCGGGCGCGCCTCGTAGACGGTGCAGCGGCGGGTCTCGCGGTCGAGGAAGCGGCAGACGGAGCCGTAGGTCTCGTCCGGCTGATGGCGGAGGATGACCTCCCCAGGCTCGTCGCCTTTCTTGGTAAACTTCCGCGCGACCGTTTCGGTGGGGAGCCCCAGATGCTTGGCCAGCCGGAGGACGTCCGTCTCCTGCACCGGGATCCGCGGGTAGGAGCAGCAATAGGCGGGGCAGCGGTTACAGTTGTAGAAGTTGGCCATCGTCAGGATCTCTCGGGGTCTCTCAGGGAGTGTAGCCGTTTCGATGGAAATGTCTACCTTGGAGGTGCTATGAAGGGAAAGCTCGCCAGCATTCTTGTCGCTCTCGCCGCCGCGCTCCTCGCCGTCCCCGCTCTGTGGGCGGCCGAGCCGGCCGCGCAATCCCCGCAGACACTGCCGGTGCCGGACACCATCGCCGCGCAGGGCGTGCCGCCGATCTCCCTCGAGCATCTCGAGGGCCTGCTCCCCTACGAGAACATCCGCGGCGCCCTGCTCATGGACTGGCATCCGCGGGAGCGACGGCTCCTGATCCGCACCCGGTTCGCGGAGAGCCCGCAGCTCCACGAGGTGTCGACTCCCCTGGGAGCCCGCACCCAACTCACCTTCTTCCGCGAGCCGGTGGGCGCCAGCGCCTACCGGCCAGGACACCCCGGCGAGGTACTCTATTCGATCGACGAGGGCGGCGCCGAGAACTACCAGCTCTTCCTCCTCGACCGCAAGACGGGCAAGGCGCGGCGGCTCTCGGACGGCACGCACCGCTACACCTCTCCCGTCTGGTCGCACGACGGCCAGCGGCTGGCCTGGGCGAGCAACGCCCGCAACGGCCGCGACATGGACGTCTACGTGGCCGATCCTTCGACACCGTCCGGCGAACGCAGCGAGCGCCGGCTGGCCGAGGTCCAGGGCTCCTGGTCGCCGCTCGACTGGAGCCCGGACGACAAGCGTCTCCTGGTCCATGAGAGCGTGTCGGCCAACGAGTCCTATCTCCACTGGCTGGACGTGGCAACGGCCGAGCGCCACACCCTGACGCCGCGCAACGCCCGCAAGGAGGACCCGACCGTCTCTTACCAGGGCGGCAAGTGGTCGGCGGACGGCAAGTCGGTCTACACGGCGAGCGATAAGGACTCCGAGTTCCTGCGCCTGGTGCGTCTCGATATCTCCACGGGCTCCACAGGCGCCACCGGCGCTGCCCAGGTGATCTCGGGAGACGTGCCCTGGGACGTGGAGGAATTCGACCGCTCCGACGACGGCAAGCTGCTGGCCTACCTGGTGAACGAGGACGGCATCAGCCGGCTGCACCTGATCGAGACCGCCACGGGCAAAGCGCTCGCCCTGCCGGACCTGCCGGCCGGCAGCGCCAGCGGGCTGCAGTTCCGTCCCGGCTCGCACGAGGTGGCCTTCGCCGTGAGCTGGGCCCGCTCGTCGTCGGACGTCTACAGCTACGACCCCGACCGGCGACGGCTGGACCGCTGGACGGCGAGCGAGGTGGGCGGTCTCGATCCCGAGACGTTCGCGCTCCCCAGGCTCGTCCGCTATCCCACTTTCGACAAGGACGGGAAGGGATCTGCCCGCACCATTCCGGCCTTCGTCTACCTGCCGCCGCGGGACCGCTTCCCGGGCAGGCGGCCGGTGGTGATCAACATCCACGGCGGGCCGGAGGGGCAGGCGCGGCCCGGCTTCCTGGGCAGCAACAACTACATCCTCAACGAGCTGGGGGTGGCGGTGATCGTGCCCAACGTCCGCGGCTCCAGCGGCTACGGCAAGAGCTACCTGAAGCTGGACAACGGCAGGCTGCGCGAGGACTCGGTGAAGGACGTCGGCGCGCTGCTGGACTGGATCGCCACTCAGCCGGATCTCGACGCCGCGCACGTGATGGTGACCGGCGGCTCCTACGGCGGCTACATGGTGCTCGCCGCGATGACGCACTACAGCGACCGTCTGTGCTGCGCCTGGGAGGCGGTGGGCATCAGCAACTTCGTGACCTTCCTGGAGAACACCCAGGAGTATCGCCGCGACCTGCGCCGGGTGGAGTACGGCGACGAGCGCGATCCGCAGATGAAGGCCTTCCTCGAAGGGATCGCGCCGGTGAACCACGCCGACCGCATCACCAAGCCGCTGATGATCAGCCAGGGCGCCAACGACCCGCGGGTGCCGCTCCACGAGTCGGACCAGATCGCGGCGGCGGTGAAGGCCAAGGGCGTGCCGGTCTGGTATCTGGTGGCCAAGGACGAAGGGCACGGCTTCCAGAAGAAGAGCAACTCGGATTATCAGCGGGCGGTGTTGTTGGAAATGATTCGGTCGTTTTTGTTGAAGTAAGCCCTGGGGACGCACCCCCTGGGACCGCCGGCGTCCCGCCGGCATCTAACTTTGTCTTTTAAAAAAGCGGAGTTAGATGCCCGGCGGGACGCCGGCGGTCCCAGGGGGTGAAGACAGAGCCGCCTGCCCTAAGCTCAACCCCCCGTCATTGGCGGGGACCTCGCGGTTGGTCCACACCGTCAACGACTCCCGGCGTAGCAGCGCAACGAGCCGGTCGAGGAGGAGCCGGTTCTGGAAGACGCCGCCGGAGAGGACGACGATATCAAGATTTTCGCGCGACGCCAGCTCGAGCACCGCGCCTGCGATTCCCGCGGCCAGGCCGTGGTGGAAGGCGCGGGCGATCTCGGGCCCGGGACGCCCGGCCCGGCGGTCTTCGATCAGCGCCGCGAGGAGCGGCCGAAAATCCAGCTCCTCGCCGTCGAAGGGCATGGGGTAGCCGTCGACGTCCGGCCGGGCCGTGCGCGCCCGGTGCTCCAGCCAGATCGCGGCCTGCCCTTCGAAGCTGATCTCGCGCGTGAAGCCGAGGAGGGCGGCGGCCGTGTCGAAAAGGCGGCCGGCCGAGGTGGTGGGGAAAATGCGCAGATTTTTTTCGATCAATTCCCGCGCCTGCAGGTAGCGGCGAGGAAAATTGAAAGGAGCGGCGGTTAAGTCAGGAAGGTCCGCGATCCCGGCCAGGAATCCCGCCGCGGCCTGCACGGGATGGCGCGCCGCCGCGTCGCCGCCGGGCAGCACCGCGGGCCGCAGGTGGGCGACGCGTGCGAAACCTTCCTGTACGCTGCCGGCGAAGAATTCGCTTCCCCAGATCGCGCCGTCGTCGCCGTAGCCGGTGCCGTCGAAAGCCACGCCCAGCACGCGGCGGTCCAGGGCCCCGTGCTCGGCGAGGACGCTCGCGACGTGGGCTCGATGATGCTGCACCGCAACGGTTTCGGCAGCCGTCAAAGTCTGCGCGTAGAGCGAAGAAACGTATTGGGGATGCTGGTCGTGAACGATCAGCAACTCGCTCCACTCCACCTCGTACATGGCGGTGAGATCGCGCACCGTCTCCTGGAAAGCGCGGAAGACGTCGTAGTTGCCAAGGTCGCCGAGGTGCTGGCTGACGAAGGCCTCGCCGTTGACGACCAGAGTGATCGTATTCTTGAGGTCCCCACCCAGGGCCAGGATCGGACGCGCCGACGGCAGCTTCGCCACGGCGCCCGGAGCATAGCCACGCGCCCGCCGCAGCACCGCCGGGCCCAGCGAGGTTACGGTGCAGACGGAATCGTCCACCCGGCGGGCGATGGGGCGCTCGCCGATCAGGAAGGCATCAGCGAGGCCGGCGAGACGCTCGATCGCCTCGTCGTCCTCATAGGCGATGGGCTCGCTCGAACGGTTGGCGCTGGTCATCACCAGGGCTGCCGGCGCGCCATACGCGAAAAGGAGATGGTGGAGGGGGGAGTACGGAAGCATCACGCCCAGGTCGCCGTTCTCCGGCGCGACGCCTTCCAGAACAACCCGCGCCGGCGCCAGCACCACGGGGCGCGCCGACGAGGTGAGGAGCGACTCCGCCTCCGCAGACAGCTCGATCAGGCTGCGGGCGGTTTCGAGGTCGCGGGCCATCAATGCGAACGGCTTTTCCTTGCGAAATTTGCGCTCACGCAGAGCCGCCACCGCGGCCGGGTTGCGCGCGTCGCAGGCCAGGTGATAGCCGCCGATCCCCTTGACGGCGAGGACCTCGCCGGCGCCGAGCCGGCGCGCGGCGTCGCGGATCGCGGCCTCGTCGGTCGCCTCACCCAGGTGGAAGTGCGGCCCGCAGTCCGGACAGGCCACGGGCTGGGCGTGGAAGCGGCGATCCGCAGGGTCTTCGTACTCCGCCGCGCAGCGTGAGCACAGCGGCCAGTCCCGCATCGTCGTCCGCGGCCGGTCGTAGGGCAGGGACAGGATGATCGAATAACGCGGCCCGCAGTCCGTGCAGTTGATGAAGGGGTAGCCCCGGCGGCGGTCGGTGAACGAAAAGAGCTCTTCCAGGCAGCTCGCGCACACCGGCAGATCGGGGGAGATGCGGACCGTGGGAGCGGCTCCCCCGGCTTCGCTGTCGCGGATCTCGAAACCGGCGAAGCCCTGGGGCTCCACGGCGGCGATCTCAAGGTCTGCGATGCGCGACGCGGGCGGCGGGTGGGCCTGGAGGTCCTGGACGAAACGATCGACGGCCGGCGCTTCCCCTTCGACGTGGATCTGCACGCCCTCGCCGGCGTTGAGCACCCAACCGCGGAGGCCGTGAGAGTGGGCGAGGCGGTAGACGAAGGGGCGGAACCCCACGCCCTGGACCACGCCGTGCACGCGGAGGAGACGGGCCTTGCTCAAGGCGCCGCCACGATACAGCCTCGCCCTTGCCAGCCGATCTGAACGACGCGGCCGTCCTCGACGAGCACCGGCACGGTCCGCTGGCCCGTCAAGGCGATCATGCGCGCCAGGGCCTCGGCGTCTTCCTCGACGTCGTGCTCGGCGAAATCGCGGCCGTCCCACTCCAGTTGCTCGCGCAGCTCCGCGGTGTACGGGCAGCTCTTCGTGCCGTAGAGCTCCAGGCGCTGGCTCAACCGGCCTCCTCCTCCGCCAGCAGCTCCAGCATCACGTGATACATCGAGGCCTGGACCTCCTGGATACGCGGGACGTAGTCGCAGGGCACGACCAGCGGCAGCTCGGCCAGGCCCCGCCGCACCGTCTCGCCGCCGTCGTAGCCGAGGAGGGCCATGGTCAGAAGGCCGCGCTTCTTCGCCTCCCCCAGGGCCGCCAGGATGTTGGCCGAGCCGCCGCTGGTGGAGATGGCGACCGCCACGTCCTGAGGCCGGCCTTGAGCGATGAGCTGGCGCAGGAAGACCGCCTCGGAGCCGAGGTCGTTGGCGAGCGCGCTCACGATGGCCGGCTCCATGGCGAGCGAGACGGCCGGGATGGGGCGGAACCCCTTGAGCGGCGCCACGCAGTCGAGCGCCCAGTCGTTGGCGTCCGTGGCCGAGCCGCCGTTGCCGAAGAGGATGAGCTTGCCGCCTTTGGCGACGCGCTGGCGGATCGCGGCGACGGCGCCGGCGATCCTCTCCGCCTGATCGCGGGCGACCTCTTCGCGCAGCCGCTCGTCGTCCCGCGCCTTCATCTGGATGGAGGCCGCGACCTCGGCGATCAGGCTCCCCGTGTCCTGCTTCTGTTTGCCGAGGTAGGGGTAGAGAAAGCTCGACTTCCCCACCTCGTGCCCCAGCGCGCCGTGCTCGAAGAAGACGTGCACCGTCTCCCACAGCGTGTGGTAGACGATCTCGATCAGCTCCTGATGGATGTAGGGATCGGGAGACGGCGAGCTGAACGCGAAGGTCTGGGCGCCGCGAGCCCCGGCGAGGCGCAGAGCCTCCGCCACCTCGGGATCTCCCTCCGGTGGTCCGAAGCCCATCACCATGTCGTCGGGCAGCACGAGGGCGGCGAGCCAGTCGCGGAAGAGCAGTGACAGGTCGAGGGCCGGCAGCGCGCGCTTGCCCACGATGACCGGGTGGACGAACTCGACGGAGACGTGCTGGGCATCGGTCGCATAGTGGCCGCGGCCGAAGGCCAGCAGCCGCCCGCCGCGCAGGAAGCGCTCGGCCATGCCCTGGCAGGCCCGTGCCAGGCGCTCGCTCTCGGCCGGGAAGAACGTGGCCGAGACGCGGTTGCGTTCGAGCAGGCGCTGCGCGACGAAGGCGGCCTGGGTGGCAGTCGGCATCAAGGCTAAATTATCACCCCCCTGGGACCGCCGGCGTCCCGCCGGCCTGCTTACTCCGCTTTTTCAAAGAAGAAACGAAGTAAGTTGCCGGCGGGACGCCGGCGGTCCCAGGGATCAGCAGATCCGCGGCAACGGGTCCCCCACCAGCATGTCCACCACCCGCGTACCCCCGTAGGAAGCCGCGGCGAGCACCGTGCGCGCCGGCTGCTCGCGCACCTCGCCGATGATCACGGCCTCGCCGCCGCCGGGGACCGCGCGCACGGCGGCCAGAGCCGCCTCGGCCAGCTCGGGCGCCACCACGGCCAGGAACTGCCCCTCGTTGGCGATGTGCAGCGGGTCGAGGCCCAGCAGCTCGCAGGCGCCGCGCACGGCCTCGCGCACGGGGATCTCCTCCTCGTGCAGCACGATGCCAAGACCGCTGTCCCGCGCCAGCTCGTTGAGAGCGGTGGCGACGCCGCCGCGCGTGGGATCGCGCATCCAGCGTAGACCGGAGGCGGCGACGCCGAGGATCGCCTCCACGAAGGGATAGACCGAGCGCGTGTCCGAGCGCAGATCGGCTTCGAGGTCGATCTCGCCGCGGGCGAGGAGGATGGTGATGCCGTGGTCGCCGATGGGACCGGAGAGGAGCACCTGATCGCCCGGGCGCACGCTGCGCGGCGACAGCCGAGCCCGCAGGTCCGCGCGGCCGAGACCGGCGGTGGTTACGTACAGACCGTCCGCCTTGCCGTGCTCGACGACCTTGGTGTCGCCGCCCACGATCTCGACCCCGGCCCGTCGCGCGGCTTCGGCGATCGCCCGCAGCTCGGCTTCCAGCGTCTCGGTGGCGATCCCCTCCTCGATCACGAAGGTGAGGAGCAGGGCGAGCGGCTGCGCCGCCGAGACCGCGAGGTCGTTCACCGTGCCGTTGACCGCCAGCTCGCCGATCGAGCCGCCGGGGAAACGCAGCGGGCGCACCACGAAGCTGTCGGCGGTCAGGGCGAGGCGGGCGCCGTCCACCTCCAGGAAGGCGGCGTCGGCGAGGGGCGCCAGGAGCGGGCCGCCAAGGAGCGGCGCGATCAATCCTTCGATCAGCCGCCGGCTGGCCTTGCCCCCGGCGCCGTGGGACATCTCGATGCGGGCATCGCGGAAGCGGACCCGGGGGAGAGCGGGCGCATTGTCCACGGGGGCCTCCGCAATCTTCATCCTTCGAGGCTCCCAGCCGCTGCCATGCGGTGCACGTAGTGATAGTAGGCGGCGCACGCTCCCTCGGAGGAGACCATGAGCGCGCCCACCGGCCGCTCGGGCGTGCACTCGGTGCCAAAGAGCTTGCACTGCGGCGGCTTGAGCACGCCCTTGAGCACCTCGCCACACTGCGCCGCCTTGGGATCGGTCACCCGGATGCCGGGGACGTCGAAGCGCCGCTCGGAGTCCCATTCCGCAAACTCGTCGCGCAGCTTGAGCGCCGACTGGGAGATGAAGCCGAGCCCACGCCACTCGAAGTACGGTCGCAGCTCGAACACCTCCTCCAGCGCGCGCAGCGCCGGCAGGTTCCCCTCCCAGGGCACCACCCGCGCGTACTGGTTCTCGACCTCCGACCGGCCGTCCGCGAGCTGGCGCAGGATCATCACCAGCGACTGCAGGACGTCGAGCGGCTCGAAGCCCGAGACCACGATCGGCTTGCCGTAGTCTTGGGCGATGAACTCGTAGGGGCGGCAGCCGATGACGGTCGAGACGTGGCCGGGGCCCACGAAGGCGTCCAGCCGCATGTCCGGCGAGTCCAGGATGGCGCGGATGGCGGGGATGATGGTCACGTGGTTGCAGAACACGGAGAAATTGCCGAGCCCGAGCTGCCGCGCCTTGAGGAGGGTCAGCGCCGTCGAGGGCGCCGTGGTCTCGAAGCCGATGGCGAAGAAGACGACGTGCTTGCCGGGATGGCCTTGCGCCAGCTTGAGGGCGTCGAGCGGCGAGTAGACCATGCGGATCTCGGCGCCCCGCGCCTTGTGCTCCAGCGGGCTCCCCTTGGTCCCCGGCACCCGCATGACGTCGCCGAAGGCGGTGAAGACCACACCCGGCAGTTCGGCGAGCGCCAGGCCGTCGTCGGTGCGGCCCATGGGCAGCACGCACACCGGGCAGCCCGGGCCATGGATGAGCTCGACGTTGCCGGGCAGCAGCCCCTCGAGACCGAAGCGGTAGATGGCGTGGGTGTGGCCGCCGCACACCTCCATGATGCGGTAGTGGCGGTCGGGCCGCGCCAGCCGGCGGACCTCGTCGGCCGCCTGGCGGATGAGCCTGGGATCGCGGAACTCGTCGACGTACTTCATGCGCGGCGCCTCCTTCAGGACGGATCCTGGCCGAACTGGTAGCCCTCGATCTCCTCCATGGCCTGCAGGTCCTCGCCCATCATCGACAGCATGCGCATCTGCTCTTCGGCCGCAGCCGCGCTGATCCTGCTCATCGCGAAGCCGACGTGGATCAGCACCCAGTCGCCGGGGCCGAGCGGCTCGTCGCGCAGCAGGTCGACGTTGACCTGACGCTTGACGCCCGACACCTCGACCACCGCCAACTGCGGCGTCTCCGCCACGAAATCGATCACTTTTCCGGGGATCGCCAGGCACATGGAAAACCTCCTTGATCAAAATACCTTGTAGAGCACCCAGGCGCCGATCAGGATCGTGCTCACCCCGATGACGGCCTCGAGTCCCTGCGACCATCCCGCCAGCCTCGACGGACCTTGCAGAGGAAGGGCGATGACCACGGAGAGCGTGGCCATGCCCAGGATGGAGCCGATGCCGAAGACGGCGATGTAGGCGAGCCCGAGCCAGAGGGAGGAGATGGTCGCCACGGTGACCAGGAGCAGCGCCGCGGAGCCGGCGAGGCCGTGCACCAGCCCGACGAGCAGGGCGCGGCGGGACAGCCCATGCGCGTGCTCGTGGCGGTGCGGGTCGTGCGCCTCCCCCGGCGCGTGGCTGTGAGCATGACTATGAGCGTGTAAATGCAGGGTGCCGTCGGCATGGCGGTGCGGGTGGACGTGAACCCGGCCGCGGCGCAGGCGCCACAGCACATCCGCGCCGAGGAGCAGGAGCATCACGCCGACCGCCCCCTCCAGGGCCCCGGCGAGGCGGTCCGGAATGGTCGCACGCAGCAGCAGGCAGAGGCCGCCCACGGCGAGCAGCGTGAGGGTATGGCCGAACCCCCAGGCCACTCCCTGGAGGACGGTGGAGCGCAGGCTCCGGCTGCGCGTGGCAAGGCTGGCGACCGCCGCCAGGTGGTCGGCCTCCAGGGCGTGGCGCAGCCCCAGCAGCAGACCCAGAAACAGCAGCGACATCGTCGTCATGGCTTCGTGCCTCCCCTGTCAGCCTACACGAGCGGCGCGGAGACTTCGAGGGCGAAGTCCGGTACCGGTGCTTCCCGCGGCTTCGGCCAAGCTCACATCCGCTTGATCTTCATGTAGCGGGCGATCTCCGGCGCCTGGATGGCGAACAGCGCGACCACGACGGCGGCGATGACGATCAACAGCCAGTTCCACCCATTCATTTTCATGGACCTCCCTCTTGCAAAATTTCGGCCGGATTGCCGGCAACACCCTCTCGTGCCAGGACGTCGAGGATCAGCGCGACAGCCTCGTCCACCGCCCCTTCGACCGGCGGGCTCAGTCCCATCTCCTCCTCCGTCGACAGCGGCTCGCAGCCGACGATGAGGACGCGCCCGGGCGTGCCGCCGAGCGAGCGCAGCAGCCCGAAGACCGCGGCGGGCGTCATGTCGTGCGCATCCGTCGGGCCGGCCGGCGGAGCGGCCAGCGTTTCGAGGTCGGGCTCGATCAGATACACCGTGCCGGGCTCGCCCGCGCGGGGCGTGACGTCGACCAGGATCGTCGTGTCCTCCGGGTGCTCCAGCAGCTCGAAAGCGAGATGGAGGCCGCGGATGCCGAAGTCGGCGACCCGTACTCCCGCCGGCAGCGGCCGCGCAGCCAGTCGCCGCACGACTTCGACGCCGAAGCCGTCGTCGCCGAGGAAGATGTTGCCGATGCCGGCCACCAGGACGCCGGGGCTCATCCTCTCTGCTCCAGCGGCTCGATCTCGTCAGGATAGAAATAGAAGAACCGCCCGGTCGCGGCGTGCAGATCGCCCGCCGGATCGTCGTCCATCAGCGTCACCGCGACGTAGGCCTCATCCTCCACGTCGCGGAAGACGCCCTCGACCCGGGCGTCGCGGCCGGCGAGGAAGAAGTCCATGGAGTCGGCGCGCCGCGACGGCCGCAGGCGCACCCGCGAGCCCCTCGCGACCCGGACGTCCGCGATGGTCAGCGAGGCCTCCTCTGGTGGGACTTCGCCCGGCGGATTGAGGAACTCCTCCCAGCCCGCGATCTCAGGCGCGACGGGGCGCAGCGAGCGCACGGCGCCGTGCAGCCGCTCCAGGATCTCGTCCGGAATGCTGTCGGCGCGCTCGATGATGCGCCGTGACCGGGGGTCGGTGCCCCGCGCCTGGCGCTTCTCCTCGTCCGTCAAGGTCATGATCCGCAAGGTGAGGATCTCGTCGATCTCGGTGGCGTCGCAGAGGTCGCCCGGGCTCTCGGGCGCGATCGCCGGATAGTCGTAGAGGATGATGGGCGACGAGAGCGCGACGTCGCCGCTCCCCTCGGGACCGACGAGCACGGGCCAGGTGCGCAGGTTGGCGCAGCCGGCCGCCGCCTGCGACGCCGCCGCCGGCGGATCGAGGAGCGAGAGAAAGCGCCCATCTCGAACTGCGAGCAGCGTATGGGCGGAGACCAGGGAGCGGCGCAGCGCCTCGTCCCGCTGCAACCCCTCCGGCACGGCGGTGCGGTTTTCGATGCGGACCCGCAGGCGGAGCCAGTCCGCCACCGGTTGGGCTGACAGTTTCACGACCGCCGAGACCGGCCAGCGTTGCCGAACGATCCGGTCCTCCAACCCCAGCTCTTCAGTCTCGCGGCCGCCGGGGAGCTCGAACGGAATCTCGCGCTCGCCATCCCGCTCCAGGCCCCGCAGATCGACGTCGGTCACGTCCAGCTCACGCTCTACCCCTTCATCCCAGGCGATCAGCAATTCCCCTTCGACGTCAAGAAACTCGACCGATCGGAATTCGCCGGAGGGGGTCGCTTCCTCCAGGGTGCGCGCCTGAAGCTGGAGGCCGCGGATCTTGAGGTCGACCCGTGGATTGGCGCCCGGCGCGACGAGGCATTCCGTCTGCATCTCCCAGGGCTCGGACCCGTCCGCTTCGGAGTAGTCGCGCGGCGCGACGACGCCCCACTGGAAACGCACCTGGTTCTTCGCCGACGAGGCGCGATAGGGGTAGAGCACGTAGCCCTCGTAGAGCACGGCGTCCGCCACCTTCCGGGCCAGCTCGAAGCTCACGACGGCGCCTCGCCGAGTGGGACGCAAGCGAGCAGCGCCGCCACCGCGTCGTCCCAGGTCGGCAGGGCGCGCTCGGCCTTGAAGCGCTGCAGGGCGTCGAGGCTCTCTCGCTGCAGACGGATCCAGGCGCTGTTGGGGAAGTAGAGGTCCATCACTTCCCGCCACACGCGCACCGGCAGGCGGAAGGCCGCCTCCTTTACCCAGGGCACGCGCTCGACCATGAAGCCGGACGCGCCCGGGGTGAACACCGAGCCGCTGAACAGGAAGAGGAGCGGGATCTCGCCGTCGTCGAGACCCTCGAAGTACTTGGCGGCGGTGACCTCGAAGTCGTAGGTGCAGGTCATCGGCAGGTCCACCGTGACGGCGCCCTGAAAACGGGGGACCATCACGGAAAGGTGGGTCCAGAGCAGCGGCTTCACGGTCTCGCCCCAGCGCCCGGGCACGCCGAACATCTCCAGCAGCCTCGCCTGCTCGGCCGGCGAGTGGGAGCGCCGGTTCGGCTCGATCTGCACCTGGCAGCGCAGCGCGATGGCATGGATGGGCTGGCCGCTCGCCTCCTCGATGCGCAGCGTGAAGACGAGGGTCGGCACCGCCGCATAGGGCTCGGCGCGAGCGCCGACGACCTGGAATTTCAGGTCGGCCATACCCCGCCGCTTTTTTCGCCACTTTTCCCGCGGAGGCCGGCGAAGAAGGCGTCGATCTCGCTCCACGCCTCCTCGCCGCCCTGAAAACCTTTCCAACGCAGACGGATGCGACCCACCAGCTCATAGCAGGCGTCGATCGGCACGACGTAACATTCAAAGCCGTCGGACCGTTTGTAGACGAGCAACGCCTCGACGTCCGGCTCCATGCCGGCGAGCACCGGGTTCTTCGCGGTCAGCTCTTCCCAGGTCGCGAGCGGCAGGAGCGACTCGGTGGCGCCGGCCGGGCTGGGATAGAAAGCCGTGCTGTGGCCGAGGGCACTGTTGTAAAAGAAAAACGCGATGCTGACCGGGATCTGCAGGCTCTCCCACTGCGCCGCGGTGAGCACGAGGTCGCGGGCGAAGAGGTAGCGCTCGGGTACGGTGCGATACTTGCCGCCCGCCGCTCCGCCGCTGACGAAGAGCAGGCCGCAGGGCCGGCAGGCGCAGAGCAGGCCGCGGGTCTCCAGGTTGACCAGGTGGCGATGCTCAGGGGGGATGAGCGCGCCGCAGAGCTCGCAACGCTCCTCGCGGGCCCTGCGGGGACTGGGTTTCAGAAGCTCTCGCAGACGGCTGATCGAGGGGGAGTCGCCGGTCAAGGGGCGCCCCCACTCAGGCCACCCCCGATCTGCACCAGATCGGTCGGGCAGGAGAGATCCGACCGATCGGACGGAGCCGCCGGATCGGTCCGATCACCGGCCCCTTCGACCGCGATGCGCACGATCTCCGGGGCGGCCTCCTCGATGGCTTTCTCGACCGCCAGCTTCATGGTGACGGTCGAGGACGGGCAGCCGTGGCAGCTCCCTTCCAGGCGCAACCGCACCACGCCCTCCTCGATGCCCAGGAGCTTGACGTCGCCGCCGTGCGAGCCGAGGTAGGGACGCACGTGGTCGAGGGCCCGCCCGACCCGGGTCTCCAGGTCGAGCGGGTGCAGATCATGGAGGACCAGGAGGCTCGCGACCAGGTCGTCAGCCGCCAGGCGGGCGAAGATCGGAGTGGCCGCCTGACCGGCGTCGTCGACGGCGGTGAGGATGCGCTCGAGCCCGGCGCCGTAGAGCCGCATCAGCAGCCGGACCAGCTCCTCGGCCCTGCCCCGGACCGCGGGGCCGGCGGCGGCGAGCTCGCCCATGAGGGTCTCGATGCGGTCGCCGGCGGCCCGCAGCTCGTTGTCCTGAGACGTGCCGGGCATCTACTTACCCGGGGCCAACAGGTTCAGAGTCGCCGGCGAATGCCGCTCCTCGATCACCCGGCCGTTGGGGAGTGTCATGTGCACGCCGCAGGGCAGGCACGGATCGAAGCTGCGCACCGTGCGCATGATGTCGATGCCCTTGAACTTGTCCCCCCGGTTCTCCTCGAAGATGGGGCAACCCTGGACCGCGTCCTCGTAGGGTCCCGGCGTGCCGTAGACGTCGCGCGGATTGGCGTTCCAGGGCGTCGGCGGGTAGGGGTGGTAGTTGGCGATCTTGCCGTCGCGGATCACGAGATGGTGCGACAGCACGCCGCGCACCGCTTCGGTGAAGCCGCAGCCAATGGCATCCTTGGGGACCTTGAACGTCTCCCAGGTCTTGGTGTGGCCGGCCCGCACCTCCTTGAGCGCCTGGTCCATGAAGTGCAGGGCGGCGCAGGCGGCGTAGGCCTGGAAGTAGGTGCGCGCGCGGTTGCGCTCGATGGTGTTGCTCCACTGCGGCACCTTCCACTCGAAGGTGACGGGCGGCTTGGTCACCGTCTTCGGCAGGTTGAACACGACGCTGTGGCCGGTCGCCTTGACATAGCCGATGTCCACCAGGCCGGCGAGCGCCGTGGACCACAGGCGCGCCAGCGGACCGCCGCCGGTGTCGAGCGCCAGGTGGTCCTTGCCGTCGTACCAGCGCGGCGACATCACCCAACTGTAGTTGCCGTCGAAGTCGCGCTTCTGCGGCTTGGGGATCGTGTGCTGGTTCCACGGGTGGAGCTCGTCCACCGGGTTGCCCAGCGGATCGTTCTTGACGAAGATCTCGTGACCCTTCCAGTCCTCGTAGTAGGAGCTGCCCAGCAGGATGCGGATGCCGAGGTTGATCTTCACCAGGTCGGTGGTGACCAGCTTGCCGTCGACCACGACGCCCGGGGTGACGAACATCTTGCGGCCCCAGTCGGTCATGTCCTTGTAGTCGAAGTTGCAGACCTCGGGGTCCTGGAAGCTCCCCCAGCAGCCGAGCAGGATGCGGCGGTTCCCCACCTGCTCGTAACCGGGCAGCGCCTGATAGAAGAAATCGAAGAGGTCGTCATGCATGGGGACGACCCGCTTCATGAACTCGACGTAGCGCATCAGGCGGGTGAGATAGTCGGTGAAGAGCTGGATCGTCGCCACCGAGCCCACGCCGCCCGGGTAGAGGGTCGAGGGGTGGACGTGGCGCCCCTCCATCAGGCAGAACATCTCCCGCGTCATGCGGCTCATCTGCAGCGCTTCGCGGTAGAACTCGCCCTCGAACGGGTTGAGCGACTTCATGATGTCGCCGATGGTGCGGTAGCCGTGGGCGCCCGCGTGCGGCGCCTCGGTGGCCGCGGCCTTCTCCCAGACTCCGGGGTTGGTCTCGCGCACCATCTTCTCGCAGAAGTCCACTCCGACCAGGTTCTCCTGGAAAATGTTGTGATCGAACATGTACTCCGCGGCCTCGCCGAGGTTGACCATCCACTCGCCCAGATGGGGAGGCTGGACGCCGTAGGCCATCTGCTGCGCGTAGCAGGAGCAGGTGCAGTGATTGTCGCCGCAGATGCCGCAGATGCGGCTGGTGATGAAGTGGGCGTCGCGGGGATCCTTACCCTTCATGAAGATGCTGTAGCCGCGGAAGATTGAGGAGGTGCTGTGGCACTCCGCAACCTTTTTCTGACCGAAGTCAATTTTCGTGTAAATCCCCAGGCTGCCGACGATTCTCGTGATCGGATCCCAATGCATCTCGACGAGGTTCTTGTTGCTCCCCTGAGTCGACGGAGCCGCCTGAGTCGACGGAGTGGCCTCGGTCGCGGTCGCCATCTTCGATCCCCCTTCCTTTTGCAACGATCAGCTCTTGGTTTTCACGGGATTGACCCCGGTCTGGTCCCGCATCGTGGATTTGCCGGCGGGACGCCCGCTCTCCCCCTTCTCTTTGGTCTCGTAGCGGCCCGGCTCCTTGCCCTCGCGCTTCACCACGTCCTCTCCGCGCCGGGTCGTGCTCTTGCCGACGTTCTCCGGGCCACCCTTCTCGTGATGGGTGACGCTGTCGTGTGGATCGTGCGCCATGTCATCCTCCTTCCCGGCTCACCAGGTCTTGTCATATCCCGTCGTCAGATCCTCGCCGCGGTGACGCCACTTCGGTTCCTTGTCCACGGTCTTCGCCGTGATGCCCCTCAAGCCCCGGATCACGCTGCCGTAGAGGCCGCTCGCGACGGTCGACACCGTGGCGCCGGGCGGCTCGTCCATGAACGGCATGAACTTGTCGGGGAAGCCCGGCATGGTGCAGCCGATGCAGATGCCGCCCACGTTGGGGCAGCCGCCCACGCCGTTGATCCACCCCCGCTTGGGCACGTTGCACTTGACCACCGGACCCCAGCAGCCGAGCTTCACGATGCACTTGGGCGAGCCGTACTCGTGGGCGAAGTCGCCCTGCTCGTAATAGCCGGCGCGGTCGCACCCCTCGTGCACCGTATGGCCGAAGAGCCACGTGGGGCGCAGCTCCTCGTCGAGGGGGATCATCGGCGCCTGGCCGGTCGCCTGGTAGAGCAGATAGAGGATGGTCTCGGAGAGGTTGTCGGGCTGGATCGGGCAGCCGGGCACGCAGACGATCGGGATGCCGGCCTTCGACTTCCAGTTCCAGCCCAGGTAGTCGGGCACACCCATCGCGCCGGTCGGGTTGCCCGCCATGGCGTGGATGCCGCCGTAGGTGGCGCAGGTGCCCACCGCCAGGACCACCAGCGCCTTGGGCGCCAAGCGGTCGAGCCACTCGCTGGTGGTCATCGGCTGGCCCGTCGCCGGGTTGTTGCCGAAGCCGCACCAGTAGCCTTCCTTCTTGATGGCCTCGTTAGGGATGGACCCCTCGATCACCAGCACGAAGGGCTCGAGCTCGCCGCGGTCGGCTTTGTGGAACCATTCGATGAAGTTGTCGGCACCGCCCACCGGTCCGCACTCGAAATCGATGAGCGGCCAGTGCACCGCGATCTTGGGCAGCCCGGGCAGGGCCCCCAGGGCGATCTCCTCGATGCTCGGCTGCGTCGCCGCCGTGAGGGCGACCGAGTCGCCGTCGCAGCTCAGGCCCGCGTTGATCCAGAGGATGTGCACTACCGGTTCGGGTGCCGTGGAGGGATCTGGGGTCGGTGCCATGGATGCCCCTTTCAAAGTCGGCCGGTCTGATCAGCCGATTCACACAAGCAAAAATCTTGCCGAAAAGCGGGCCGGCTGGTGAGGTATCCTCGAACCGGAGTGGCGTGTGCGATGCATGAGCTGTCGATTGCCATGAGCCTGATCGAGGCGGCGTGCGAGGAGGTCTCGCGGCTGGGCGACGTGCGTGTCGAGGCCCTTCACCTGCGGCTCGGCGCGCTCTCCGGCGTCGTGCGGGAGGCGCTCGAGTTCTCGTTCGACCTCGCCGCCGCGGGTACGGCGATCGAGGGCGCCCGGCTGCAGATCGAAGAGATCCCCGTCGCGGTGCTGTGTCCCCGTTGCGGCGAGGAGCGAGAGCTGCCGAGCCTCCAGCACTTCCGCTGTCCGGTGTGCGACACGCCGGCGCCCGACGTGGTGCGCGGCCGGGAGCTCGAGCTCACCGCCCTAGAGGTTTCGGAGATCCCAGAGAATGCAGTCCAGGATCGTTGAAGTCCGGCAGGGGATCCTCAAGAAGAACGACCTGCTCGCCCGCGACCTGCGGCAGCGGTTCGCGGCCGCGGACCTCTTCGTCGTCAACCTGGTGTCCAGCCCGGGAGCGGGAAAGACGACCTTCTTACAAGCGACCCTTACATCGTTACGCGCTCGCTGCCGCGTCGCCGCGCTGGTGGGAGACCTGGCGACCGAACGCGACGCCGAGCGCCTGAAGCAGTCCGGAGCGCCCGTGCGGCAGATCGTCACCGGCACGGTCTGCCATCTCGAAGCCGAGATGGTGGGATCGGCGCTCGCGGACTGGGACCTCGCGGCGCTCGATTTCCTCTTCATCGAGAACGTCGGCAACCTCGTCTGTCCGGCGAGCTACGACCTGGGGGAAAACCTGCGCGTCGTCCTCCTCTCGGTGACCGAAGGCGAGGACAAGCCGCTCAAGTACCCGACGATCTTCAGCGGCGCGGACCTCGCCATCCTCACCAAGATGGACCTCGCCGAGGCCGTGGGGTTCGATCGCGACGAGGCGCTCCACAATATCCAGGAGGTGCGCCCAGGGCTGGAAGTGCTGGAGACCTCGGCCCGCAGCGGGTTGGGGATGGAGGGTTGGCTGGAGAAGCTCGCGAGGAGTCGAGCGATTTCTTAGCCCTACCTCCTCAGCGCCCCTTCGGGGCGGACCCTCACTCTCCCAACCCTCTCTCTCCCAGCCTCCCCCCCACCCGCCGGGAGAGAGAGGGCTAAGACCGTTCCTCTTCTTGTCTTTCTTCAGACTAACCACTCCCTCTTCTCCCGGCGGGTGGGGGGGAGGCTGGGAGAAGAGGGCCGGGGTGATGAGGGTCTTGGGTGGGGGCTCCCCTACTGTACCGCCACCCGGTTGCGCCCGCTGCGCTTGGAGAGCAGCAGGGCGTCGTCGGCGGCCTGGAAGAGGTCCTGGGGGGCGGTCATCTCCCTGCGCAGCTCGGCGACGCCGAAGGAGCAGCTCACGGCGATCTCGATGTCGCCGTAGCGATGGTCGAAGCTGGCCACCTTGTCGCGCAGCTTGCTGGCCAGGGCCTCGGCGCCCTCGGCGCTGGTCTCGGGGGCGAGGATGACGAACTCGTCGCCGCCCACGCGGGCCAGCATCTGCTCAGGGCGCACGAGGTCGCGGGCGATGGCCGCCACCTGCTTGAGGATGAAGTCGCCGCAGAGGTGGCCGTAGGTGTCGTTGATGGTCTTGAACTCGTCGAGGTCGAAGACGACGAGCGACAGCGGCCGCTGGTGACGCTGGGCGCGGGCGACCTCGCGCTGCAGCTCCTCGTCGAACTTGCGCTTGTTGAAGATCTCGGTGAGGCCGTCCCTGGCCACCAGCTCGTAAATGGCGAGGTGGTAGGCGCTCTCGACGTCGGCCTCATGAAGGAACTTGAAGTGGACGGCCGCGGTCTGGAAGCGGTCGCCGCTGCGCAGCACGGTGCGGCCGTGGATGGGCTGGCCGTTGACGTAGGTGCCGTTGGTGCTGCCCAGGTCCTCGACGGTCACCACCGGCCCGATGTAGCGCAGCCGGGCGTGCTTGCGGGAGATGGACATCACCTCGGGGAGGCTGACCCCCACGGCCGCCGAGCGGCCGATCTCCAGGGTGGTGCCTGGAGAAAGGCGGAAGCGGGAGCCCAGGCGCTGGCCCTCCGGGTGGGCGATGAGGATGACGTCGGCCTCGGCTTCCACGTGCACCGGGCCGCTGCCGCCGCTACCCCGGCTGCTGCCCTCGAAGGTCTGCGTCGCGCCGCTCTCGTGGAGCGGCGACAGGTCGATGTCGTCGGTGTCGGAGTCCCCCCCTCGGGAGAGGACGTTGCGGGAGTCCGAGCGGTGGCGTTCGTCCATGCGAGTGGGGTCCGCAGAGGCCGTAAAGACGGGAGAAAAGCCTAGCACCCCACACGCCGGGGCGTCAAACGATGGGAGGCGGGCTGGAGTCAGACGTTTGCCAGAGCGACTACCAAGCGTTTGCCCACGGCGTCGGCGTAGCGCACGAGGGTCTCGATGGTGGGGTTGAGGCGTTGCCCGGTTTCAAGTTTCGAGAGAGCTGAGCGATCCATGCCCGTCAGTCGAGTCAAATCCGAGAGGCTCAATCCTTTTTCCTCTCGGGCGGACTTCAGTTGGTGGACCAAGTCTGTCAACTGGTCAAGGGCTGCCATGCGCTCCTCATGCCGCGCGATCAGCTCGGGCAGCTCTTCTGCAACCTGTTCCCGGATCTCGCGATTTTCCGCGGCTTCTTCAGGAGAGAGGCGACTATCGCGGATGATACGCCGAAGGCTCATCGTCGGTACCTCCTAGGGACTTCATAGGCCGTTACCGGGTAAAACAGTGGTGGCATCGATGCTCTTGTACACGACCATTAGATGGCGCCCCATGCCGGTGTCCCCAAACACCACGGGCCGGCCGGAAGAGCGGCTGATGTCAGCATCCACCGCATTTTCCAGCACTTCTTCGACCTCTTCTAGCGTGACGCCGTGGTCGGCACAGTGCTGCACATTGCCATCGGGAACGTCGTCAGGGTCCCAGAGGATCGCTTCGATTCGCAAGGGTCGAGCGCCTCCGTGTGGAATCATAATACCACAGTAGAGAGCTGTGGTAGCGAGGCCCCTACTTCCCCGCCAAGAAAGCCCGCAGCACATGCCGGGCGACCTCGGGGTTCTCGCGCAGCCGGCGCATGGAGTACGGATACCAGTCCCGCCCGTAGGGGACGTAGACGCGCAGCCGGTGGCCGGCGGCGAGGAGGATGCGGCGCAGCTCGTCGTCCACTCCCAGCAGCATCTGGAACTCGTACTGGTCGCGCTTCAGGCCGTGTTTGTCAATGAGCGCCGAGGCGGCGCAGGCCAGGTATTCGTCGTGGGTGGCGATGCCGACGTAGACGCCGCGCAGGATGAGCTTCTCCAGGGCGTTGACGTAATTGGCCCGCACCGTCTCGTAGCCCTTCCAGGCCACCTGGCGCGGCTCGATGTAGATCCCCTTGCAGAGGCGCACCGAGGCGCCTTGCGCCGGCAGGTCGTCGACGTCCCCCAGGGTGCGGCGCATGTAGGCCTGGAGGACGCAGCCGACGTTGCCGTGGCGCGCCTGCAGGTCGCGGTAGATGCGCAGCGTGGCATCGGTGGTCGACTTGTCCTCCATGTCGATGCGGAGGAAGTTGCCGTGCTCCTTGGCCGTCTCGGCGATGCGGCCGATGTTGTCGCGGCAGAAGTCCTCGTCGATCTTCAGCCCCAGCAGGGTGGGCTTGACGGAGACGTTGGCGTCGAGCTTCTCGCGCGCGATCGTCTCGTAGACGCGGAGGTTCTCCTCCATGGCGGCGAGGGCTTTCTCGCGCTCGCTGACCTCCTCGCCCAGGACGTCGACGGTGGCCATGGCCCCCTCCCGGTTGAGGGTGCGGATGACGCGGACGGCGTCTTCGAGGGTCTCGCCCGCGACGTAGCGGGAGGCCACCCGGCGGACGATCGGCTTGGGCACCAGGGGCAGGGTGGTGACCAGCAGGCGGTTGAACGCACTCATCTCGCCCCTCTCCTCGGGTGACCTTTCGGGAACCGGGATCTCGGGTCTCAGGCGACGGGCTGGCCGGTCACAGGCCGCGCGAGCTGCGGCGCGGACACCACGACGGGATCGTCGACCATCCAGCGCACCGACTTGGAGCACGGGCAGGCGCCGGCGACGCGGCGCAGGGCCGGCATCCGGCCCGCCGCCTGCTCGGCGGTCATGCGCCCCTCCTGGACCGCGGTCAGCGCCTCCACGTAGTCCTTGAAGTCGCGGCTGGCGCGATAGGCCTCGGGCAGGGTGCGGACCAGGTGCTGGAGGTATTCCGGGACGGTGGCGAAGGTCTCGCCCTGGGCGCCCGCCAGGCGGAAGGAGGGGACGCCGCGGCGGCGGAAGAACTCCATGGCCGGAACGTAGAGGAGGTCCTCGCAGCGGATCCCCTCGACCGTCTCGCCGGCCAGGACGCGGTCGAGCGCGGTCTCGGAGCCGGCGTGGGTGAGGTCCGCGATGCGGGCGCGCAGGTAGCGCAGGTTCAGGTCGCGCACCAGCTTCTCGACCTCCTGGTAGAACTGCGCCTGCGCCTCGGAGTTCTTCATCGGCTTCAAGCCGAAGCGCACGTTGGTGCCGCCGCCGCGCTCGTCGCCGAACATCTCGAGGCCGCGGGGCAGCCATTTGTTGATCGCCTTCTGCAGGACCTCCATGGTGACGAAGGTCTCGCCGCGCGCGGCGGCGGTGACCCAGCGCCGCATGGGCACCACACCGGCGGCCAGGTGGAAGGCCTCCTCGCGCAGCATCTGGGGCATGCTCTCGGCCATCGGCTTGTAGGCCGAGATCTTCTGCATGGCGAGCTGGTACTTGCCCACCCGGTCGATGAGGGCGCAGAAGACGACGTTGTCGACGAAGGAGTCGAAGTCGATGTTGAAGGCGCCCAGCAGATGGGAGCCGGTGTTCATCGACAGCACGTCCTCGATGAGGTCGGAGGCGGACTCCTTGGAGACCGAGCTCCAGTCGTCCTCCACCAGCAGGTGGAGCATCTGGTAACCGTGGCGCAGCTCCTCGGCCATCATGCGGAGGATCCAGAACTGCTCCTCCTCCTCCTGGGCGCGGGCGAGCGTCAGGCGATGCTGCTGGATGGAGCCGAACTCGGTGGAGGCCTGGGCGCGGATGGCGCCGAAGAGGTGATGGGCCTGCTCGGGAAGCAGGTCGCCGGCCTTCTGAGCTTTCGGCTTTCCCTTCAGGTCGCCGCACTCGATCTCCGAGCACATGCCCAGCTCGCGGTAGGCGCAGAGCTGGAACTCGGGGTCGTTGGGGAAGTGCTTGTCCCAGTTCTCCAGGAGGAAGTCGTAGTCCGGCAGGAACACGTCCTTCCAGCGCAGGACGGCCTCGTGGTACCGCTTCGGCAGGGTGCTGGTCTTCACGTTCATCCCGGTCTCCTGTCCTCCAGATGCTTCACGAACGGCCGCAGGCCCGCGGGCTCGAAGCCCAGGGAGCTGAAGAAGGTCAGGATGTCCTCCCGCTCCTCGTCCACCAGGGTGCGCACGCTGTGGGCGCCGTGGCTGCGGAAGTGCTCCAGCATGCCTTCCGCCATCTTCCGGCCCAGCGCCTTGCCGCGTTGTGCGGGGTCGACCCCCAGGACCTCGATCCAGCCGGTGGGCTCTTCCAGGCCGAACTCGCCGGAGCGCACCTCGCCGAGCATGAAGCCGGAGACCTTGCCATCCACCTCGGCCACCAGCGAGGCTTCGGGGGCCCGCCGTAGGTAATAACTGATCCGGCGCTCCCAAACTTCCGGCCGGTAGCGGCCGCTGATGGCCTCGTCGATGGCGACGATGGCGCTGATGTCCAGCTCGTCGAGCGGACGGATACGGATGCCGGCGGCGGTCTCGGTCATGGTTGTCGACTCGGTTCTGGCCTGGGATGGAAAGGACGCGCCCCTTGTGCGGTCCGTCACAAGCGCGGATTCTAGCAGAAGCGCAGTGCGAAATCGCCTATCCTCTGCCCCCATGCTCGACCCCGTGGCCCGGCCCGCCGACCGACTCGCCCCCTGCTCCGGCACCGGCGACGGCCGCGCGCGTCCATCTGACGATGTTCCTGGTGCAACTCTCCTTCGGCGGCTTCCACGTGGTGGCCAAGGCGGCGCTCGGTCATCTGGAGCCGATGGTGCTGGCGGCGATCCGGGTGGGCGTGGGTGCGCCCATCCTGGTCTGGCTGGCGTGGCGGCGGGACCGGCTGGTGCCGGCGCGGCGCGACCTCCCCGCCCTCGCCCTGCTGGGCGGCCTGGGCGTGTTCGCCAACCAGGTGCTGTTCATCACCGGCCTCAAGTACACGACGGCCACCAACGCCGCGATCCTCATGCTGTCCATCCCGGTGTTTGCGGCAGGGGCGGCCGCGGTCCTGCGGATCGAGCGGGTGAGCGCGGGACGCCTGGTGGGGATCGCCCTGTCGATCGCCGGCGCCCTGGTGCTGGTGAATCCCCTGCGCTTCTCCACTGACCCGCACGCCGCCGTGGGCAACCTGCTGATCCTCTGCAACGGATTCTGCTACGCCCTGTTCCTGGTGCTCCAGCGGCCGGTGCTGGCCCGCCTGCCGTGGCGGACGGTGATCGCCTGGTCGTTCCTCTTCGGCGGCTTCGGGGTGCTCGTGGTGGCCGCGCCGGCGCTGGCGGCCTTCGAGCCCTCGCGGCTCCCCGCCGCCACCTGGCTCTGCCTGCTCTACATCGTCGCCCTCCCCACGGTGTTCGCCTACGCCGCCAGCACCTGGGCGGTGCGCCGCTCCTCCCCCGCCCTGGTGGCGGCCTACACCACGCTGCAGCCGCTGGTGGCGGCGACGCTGGGCGCGGCCTTCCTGGGCGAGCGGTTCGGCTGGGCGGAGGGGGCGGGCTTCGCGCTGATCCTCGCCGGCCTCTGGCGGGTGACGGTGACGGCGCCGGCTTCTCTCTCCTAACCAGGGACAAGAGGGACTTCAGGGACATCAGGGACTTCAGGACGAGGAGGGCCCGGTCTCCGGCTTGGTCCCTGTTGTCTCTGAAGTCCCTGCTGTCCCTGAAGTCCCTGGTTTTTTACCTCACGTGCTCGTGCGCGTGGTAGCTGCTGCGCACCAGCGGGCCCGCCTCGCAGTGGGCGAAGCCCAGGGAGAGGGCGAAGTCGCGGTGGGCCGCAAACTCGTCGGGGTGCACCCAGCGGTCGACCGGCAGGTGCCTCGGGGTGGGCTGCAGGTATTGGCCGAGGGTGAGGATCTCGACCCCGGCGTCGCGGATGTCGGCGAGGGTCGAGGCGATCTCCCCGGCGGTCTCGCCCAGGCCGAGCATGAGGCCGGTCTTGATCCTCCCCTGGTAATCTCCGGCAGCTCCCGCATCGCGCCGGCCGGAGGCCGCGGCGAGGAGGCCCAGGCTGCGATCGTAACGACTGCCCGGCCGCGCCTGCCTATAGAGGCGGGGGACGGTCTCCATGTTGTGGGAGAACACCTCGGGACGAGCGCCGAGGACGACGTCGAGAGCGTCCGGCACGCCGCGGAAATCGGGGGTCAGGACCTCGACAGCGGTCCCGGGGTTGTGCTGATGGATAGCGGCGATGACCCGGGCGAAGTGGCGGGCGCCGCCGTCGGGCAGGTCGTCGCGGTCCACGGAGGTGATGACGGCGTGGCGCAGGCCCATGACGGCGACGGCCTCCGCCACGTGCTCGGGCTCGAGCGGATCGGCGCCCGCCTGCGGCCGGCCGGAGGTGACGGCGCAGAAGCCGCAGCGGCGGGTGCAGACGTCGCCCAGGATCATGAAGGTGGCGGTGCCGTGCTCGCCCCAGCATTCGTAGATGTTGGGGCAGCGGGCTTCCTGGCAGACGGTATGGAGGCTCAGCCGCTCCACCAGGCCGCGCACCCGATGGTAGGACGCGGGCGTCGCCAGCCGGATGCGCAGCCACTCCGGGCGCCCCTCCCGGCGACCGGGAGCCGGGGCGGCGCTCTGCTGGCGGCCGATCTGGATCAGAGTCTCGCTCATAAGGCCCTAGTGTAACCGTAGACGAGGCGGAAGAGAGGGTGGCATGAAAGCCGCAGAGAAGGGTCGCATCGGATCGAAGGCCTTTGATCCGGGAGCCAGCCAGCAAGGCGGGCTCAAAAAAATCCACGGGAGCGCTGTCATGAACTGGAAACAGGGCCTGTTCGCCCTTGGGACAAGTTTTGCCTTTTTGACGACCGGCACCTCAACCGCCGGCGTCCTCTCCGGCAATTGTCGCGTTGGCAATCAGCCGGCGGCCACTCTCCTCGTCCCCTACTTCGAGGTGGACCTGGGCAAATCCGGGGGCGCCACCACCCTCTTGTCGGTGAACAACGCCTCGGCCAAGCCGGCTCTCGCCCGGGTGGTGCTGTGGACCGACTGGGGCGTGCCGACGCTGGCCTTCGACGTCTACCTGACCGGCTACGACGTCCAGACCCTCAACCTGCGCGACCTCTTCACGGGGAAGCTGCCGACGACCGGGCCGGACACGAGCCCCGTCGGGCCGGCCTCGACCTCGGGGGTCACCTTCGCCGGCTGCGGCGGCAGTGCCACTGCCAGCGGAGCGGCGGGTCTGGCGGCGCCCGCTCCTGACGTCGACTTCACGTATCTGCGGGCCGCCCACACCGGCCGCTCGGTCACCAAGGGGACTCAAGCCCAGTGCGCGGGCAGTGCCGGCGCCGATCCCAATCTGGTCACCGGGTACGTCACCATCGACGCCGTGAACCGCTGCTCGCCGCGGACGATGGGAACCGTGGCCAACACCCCGGCGGATGCATCCTACTTCGCGGCCCGCGGCACCGGCCTGGCGAGCGACTCCAACGTGCTCTGGGGGGACTACTACTACGTCAACTCGGACCAGAACACGGCGAGCAGCCAGGCGGCGATCGCCATCGTGGCCGATCCCGATTTCTTCCACTCCGGAGACTACACGTTCTACGGCCGCTACGTGGGCTTCGATTCGCGCGACAACCGCGTGCCCCTCTCCAGCCTCTACTACGTCCGCTACGCGGATGGCGGTACCTTCTCCGGCGGCACGGACCTGGTGGTCTGGCGGGACAACCGCCGGGCCGACGTGAGCCTGCACGACTGTGGCGGCAAGCCCAATTGGGCGCCGCTCGGCGAGCAGCAGCTCGTGGTCTTCGACGAGGAGGAGAACGCGCAGTCGATGGCTCAGAGCAACGCCTTCCCCCTCGCCACTCAGAAGGTGCACGTCGGGGGTCCGAGCCTGCCCGTGGCCCAGCCCTTCGGCTTTCTGGCCCTCGACCTCTGGCACCAGGACGGCACCCACGCCCAGGGCTGGGTCGGCCTGCTGATGACCGCCGGCGGAAGGTTCGGCACCGGCCACGAGGCGGTGCGGGTGGACGATTTGTGCAACTTCGGGCGGTAGGGGTTGAAGCAGGAGAGGGACAACAGGGACTTCAGGGACAGCAGGGACGAGGAAATCCTGGTTTCGGCGCAGGTCTCTTTGTCCCTGGTGTCTCTGAAGTCCCTGTTGTCCCTGGCTCCTCGGCGACTTACCCAATATCCATCGCCACGTCCAACGCCGGCGCGCTGTGGGTGAGCCAGCCCAGGGAGAGCAAATCGACCCCGGTGGCCGCGATGGCGGCGGCTGTCTCGGGCGTGATCCCTCCAGAGGCCTCGGTGATCGCCCGGCCGCGGGCCAGCGCCACGGCTTCGCGCAGGGTCTCGACGGACATGTTGTCCAGCAGCACCACGTCCGCCCCGAGATCGAGCGCCTCGCGCAGCATCTCCAGAGAGTCCACCTCGACCTCGATCTTCACCAGGTGACCCACCGCACGGCGGGCGCGCTCGACGGCCGTGCGCAGGCCACCGGCCAGAGCGATGTGGTTGTCCTTGATGAGCACGGCATCGTCCAATCCGAAACGGTGATTGTGGCCGCCGCCGCAGCGGACGGCGTACTTCTCCAGGGCACGCAGGCCCGGCGTTGTCTTGCGGGTGCAGACGATGCGCGCGCCGTGGGGCTCCACCCGGCGCACCAGGTCCCGCGTCGCCGTGGCGATGCCGCACAGCCGTCCCAGCAGGTTGAGGGACGTGCGCTCGGCGGAGAGGAGGGTGCGGGCCGGTCCCCGCACGATCGCCAGGACGGCGCCGGCTGCCATGTCCTCGCCGTCGGCGGCGTGGGTTTCAATCTCGATCTCGGGATCGAGGAGGCGGAAAGCGGAGAGGGACGCCGGCAGCCCCGCCAGCCGGCCGGCGGCGCGGGCTACGATTCTCGCCTCACCCTTCAGATCCGGCGGCAGGACGGCGTCGCTCGTCAGGTCGCCGGCCCGGCCCAGATCCTCTTCGAGCGCCCGGCGGATCAGGGGCTCGTAAAGGATCGGATACAGAGGGACTGGACGAACGCTCGGCCCGCCGCTCACCGGCCGCGGCTCCCGGAGACGGCAAGGCTCGGCGTAGTCTCAGCGGCGGCGTCTTCGAACCGCGGCGAGCCGTCCGGCGCGGCGGTGAGGAACAGCCGGTGCTGCCAGGCGGGGTCCGGCGCCGGGTAGTCGGAGCGGTAATGGCCGCCGCGGCTCTCGCGGCGAGCCAGGGCCGCGGCCGCCACCAGCCGGCCCACCCCGAGGAGGTTGCGGGCCTCGCCTGACGCCTGCGGATGGCGGGCGGCCAGGCGGTCGAGCTCGGACAGGGCGGCGGTGAGGCCGGCCCCGTCGCGCACCACCCCGACCTTCTCCCACATCAGCCGGCGGACGGCCGCGATCAGCTCGGCGTCGCCGGCAGCGGCCACATCTGCCGCCGGGCCGCCGGCCGTGCGCAGACTGCGCGGCGCGCGAGCCGCGGGCAGGCCGGCGCGCAGGTCCTCAGCCACCCGGGCGCCGAACACCAGGGCTTCAAGCAGCGAGTTGCTGGCCAGCCGGTTGGCGCCGTGGACGCCGGTCGCGGTGACCTCGCCACAGGCCCAGAGCCCGGCCAGAGAGGTCCGGCCGCGATCGTCCACGGCGATGCCGCCCATGTGGTAGTGGGCGGCCGGGGCGACCGGAATCGGCTCGGTCCGCGGGTCGAGCCCGTGCTCCTGGCAAAGCCGGAAGACGGTCGGAAAATGCTCCGGGAACTCCTCCCCCACCGCCGCGCGCGAATCGAGGAAGGCCCGGTGACCGGCCATCAGCCGGCTCCAGAGGGCCCGCGCCACGACGTCGCGCGGCGCGAGCTCCGCATCCCGGTGCTCCGTCGTCATGAAGCGGCGGCCCGTGTCGTCGATCAACAGGGCGCCCTCCCCCCTCAAGGCCTCGGTCAAGAGCGGCATGGGATCAGCGCCGGCGGCCAGAGCCGTGGGATGGAACTGGACGAACTCCAGGTCCACCAGCCGGGCCCCGGCCCGCGCCGCCATGGCCAGGCCGTCGCCCGTGGCCTCGGGCGGATTGGTGGTGTGGAGATAGAGATGGCCCAGGCCGCCGGTCGCCAGCACCACGGCCGGAGCGAGATGGAGCACCCGCCGGCCGCCGGCGTGGACGGCCACGGCGCCGACCACTTGGCCCCCATCCAGGACCAGATCGATCGCGAAGGCGCCGTCGACCCTCCGCACCTCTGGGGCGTGGTGCACGGCCGCCACCAGGGTGCGCACGATCTCCGCCCCCGTGGCATCTCGCGAGTGCAGGATGCGGCGGCGGCTGTGGGCGGCCTCCCGGCCGAGAGCCAGCGCGCCGGAGTCGTCGAGATCGAAATGGGCGCCGAGGGCGAGGAGAGCCTTCACCCGCTGCGGCCCCTCGGCGGTCAGCAGCTCCACCGCCCGGGGGTCGTTCAGCCCCGCGCCGGCGGCCAGAGTGTCCGCCGCATGGAGGGCCGGAGCGTCGTCCTTCCCCACCGCGGCGGCGATGCCGCCCTGGGCCCAGGGGCTCGAGCCGCCGGAGCCCTCGCGCACCTTGGTGAGCACCGTCACCCGCAGGGGAGCGCAGCCCAGCGCGGCCGTGAGGCCCGCCGTGCCGCTTCCCAGGACCAGTACCTCGGACCGCGAAATCCCGTCGATCGCCGTCAGCCTGTTCATTGCCCCTCCCTCCTCCCGACCGCCAGCATGCGCTCCACCGCCCGGCGGGCGCGGCCGGCCACCTCGGGCTCCACCTCCACCTTCGTCTCCATCGTCTCCAGCGAGCGCAGGATCTTCGGCAGCGTGATCCGCTTCATATGCGGGCAAAGATTACACGGACGGACGAACTCGACGTCGGGATAGTCGACGGCCACGTTGTCGCTCATCGAGCACTCGGTGATCATCACCACCCGCCGCGGCCGCTGCTCGCCGACCCAGCGCGACATCGCCGCCGTGGAGCCCACGAAGTCCGCCTCGGCCAGCACCTCCGGCGCGCACTCGGGGTGGGCCAGGATCTGGACGTCGCCTCCCTGCGCCTGGCGGTAGGCCCGCAGCTCGGCGCCGCTGAAGCGCTCGTGCACCTCGCAATGGCCCTTCCAGAGGATGATCTGGACGTCGGTCTGCGAGGCCACGTACTTGCCCAGGTACTCGTCCGGGAGGAAGATCACGCGGTCCACTCCCAGCGACTCCACCACCGCCACGGCATTGGCCGAAGTGCAGCAGACGTCCGACTCGGCCTTCACCGCCGCCGAGGTGTTGACGTAGGTCACCACCGGCACGCCCGGGTAGCGCTGCCGCAACAGGCGGACGTCCGCGGCCGTGATCGAGGCCGCCAGCGAGCAGCCGGCCAGCAGATCGGGGATCAGCACCGTCTTCTCCGGCGAGAGGATCTTCGCCGTCTCGGCCATGAAGTGGACGCCGGCCAGAACGATCACCTGAGCATCGGTCTTGGCCCCCTGTTGCGCCAGGGCCAGGGAGTCGCCCACGAAGTCGGCGACGCCATGAAAGATCTCCGGCGTCTGGTAGTTGTGGGCCAGGACGACGGCATTCCTCTGCCGCTTCAGCTCGTTGATGGCGGCGATGTACGGCGCGAAGACCGGCCACTCCAGGTCCGGGATCACCGAGCGCACCCGTGCGTGGATGGGCGCGGTCGCGCGGGCCACCGCGGGCGTGTAGTCGAGCGAGGCGTACGGCCGTGGAGCTTCGAGGTTCATCGTCTATCTCCTATGCTCATCTTGAGCATATCGAGGTCATAAAGAAGGGCCGGCACCGCCGGCCTGAGGGTTATACTAGACCTGAGTATATGGAGTTGTCAAGGGTTAGGGACGCCGCAGTCCCGGCAGCCCGACGCCCGGCGCCGGCCGCTCGCGCAGGACCTCGCGGCGGAAGACGAACAGCTCGGCGGGACGGCCGCCGGTCTGCGCGTCCTGGCGGCCGGTGCCCTCGACAAGGCCGCCGGTCTCCACCAGGCGGCGGAAGTTCTGCTTGTGGAGGCGCACGCCGGCCAGGGCCTCCACCACCCGCTGGAGCTGCAGCAGAGTGAAGGTCGGCGGCAGCAGCTCGAAGACGACCGGTCGGTACTTGAGCTTCCCCCGCAGGCGCCCCAGGGCCGTGGCCAGGATGCGCCGGTGATCGAGCGCCATGGCGCGGGCCGGCAGGGGCTCGGCGTCCTCGGGGGGGAGCCGATCGGCCTCGCCCCGCTCGATCCGGTCGCGCCGGGCCTCGGGCACCAGGCCGGCCTCGTAGAGGAGCTCGTAGCGTTCGAGAACGCGCTCGCCGTCCCAGGCCACCCCGCCAAGGCCGAAGACGATCTCCGCGCGCTCTCGCCGCTCCTGCCGGCTGCGCGGATTGGGTGCCGCGGCGACCCAGCTGTCGAGGGCCGGAGCAAGGCGATCGAGGATGGCGGGATGGCCGTCCCGCCAGTCCTCCCAGGGGAAGAACTCATACCAGTCCCGCCAGCGGGCCTCGCCGCTCACGGAGACCTCGCGCACCAGGGCCAGGTAGGCGACGGACACGAGCCGCGGACCGCCATGGCTCTCCCTTGGGTCGCGGTTGCGGTCGCCGAAGGTGTAGAGCTGCTCGACGTAGCCCAGGTCGAGGCCGGTCTGCTCGCGCACCCAGCGGCGCAGGCCGCGGTCGAGGGTGCGGTCGGTCTCGGGCTCCAGGGGGCCGAAGGGCAGGGCGTCCTCGGCCGGCCCGCCGGCGGCAAGCTCGCGACGGACGGTGAGGATGCGCGGCACCTCCTCCGTCACGGCCACGATCACCGCGTTGAGGCCGATGGCGGCGTCAGGCATTTCTCAGAGCCAGGGCCCTCACCCCCCGGCCCCCTCTCCCGCCCCCTCCCACCCCCCTCCCCGGGAGAGGGGGAGAGAGGCGACGGCCGGGGTTTCCGCCACCAGCTCGCGGTCGAAGATCTCGCCGAAGTGCCGGGCAGCCGTCTCGGCGAGCTCGGAAAGCGACGGCGCCCGGCCCGTGAGCCGCTCGATCGAGGTCATCCGCACCTGATGCAGGCCACAGGGGATGATGTCCGCGAAGTAGGAGAGGTCGGTCGCGACGTTCAGGGCGAAGCCGTGGGTGGTGATCCAGCGCGACAGGTGAACGCCGATCGAGGCGATCTTCTCCTCCCCCACCCAGACGCCGATGAGCTCCTGGCCGTCCCGCGGCTCGGCGGCGATGCCATAGCCGGCCAGGGTGCGGATGAGCACCTCCTGGAGATCGCGGACATAGCGGCGAATATCCCGCCGGTCAGGGCTGAGGTTGACGATCGGATAGCCCACGAGTTGCCCCGGGCCGTGATAGGTGACCTGGCCGCCGCGATCGCACTCCACCACCTCGACGCCACGGGCGGCGAGCCACTCCGGACCCGCCAACACGTCCGCGCCGCTGGCATTGCGCCCCAGGGTGTAGACGTGGGGGTGCTCCAGCAGCAGAAGGTGCTCCGGTCCCTCGCCGCTCTTGAGGGCGGCGCGGGCGGCGAGTTGGAGAGCGAGCGCCTCGGCGTAGGGGACGCGGCCGAGGAAATCCCAGTGGAGAGGGCGGCGGGGGGCGGACATGTCCTTGATTGTAGCGGAGGCGGCGGGGGTGCAAAGGTCCTTTGCCGGTTGTTGCGGCTTGCCCTTGAAGGGCATGCCGTACCGATGGGCACGAATCTCTGTACGCGTAAATCCCAGCCGCTGCTGTAAGATCCAAACCGCCAGCGAGGGGAGGCGGCCATGGAGAAAGTCGTCACAGCAATCCTGGGCGGTGGGCAGGGGAGCCGGCTGTGGCCCCTGACGCGGGACCGGGCCAAACCGGCGGTGCCGGTGGGGGGCAAGTTCCGTCTCATCGACATCCCCATCAGCAACAGCCTGTTCGCCGGGATCGACCGCATCTACGTCATCACCCAGTTCAACAGCACCAGCCTGCACCGGCACATCGCGCAGACCTACCGCTTCGACGCGTTCTCCAGCGGCTTCGTCAACATCCTCGCCGCCGAGCTGACGACAGAACGCCAGGACTGGTTTCAGGGGACGGCCGACGCCGTGCGCCACACCCTCCCCCGCCTGATCGAAGCGAACCCGCCAGAGGTGCTGATCCTCTCCGGCGACCAGCTCTACCTGATGGACATCACCGAGTTCGTGAAAACCCACCGCCAGCGCGGCGCCGACCTGACGATCGCCGTCAAGCCCGTCTCCCGAGAAGAGGCGCCGGGCTTGGGCATCCTCCACCTCGACCCTTCCGGCCGCGTGGTGAATTTCGTCGAGAAGCCGAAGGAGGCCGAGCAGCTCGACGCCCTGGCCCTCGACGAGCAGACCCAGGCCGCCCTCGGCTTCCCGGCGCCGCCGGGCTCGTATCTCGCCAGCATGGGCATCTACGTCTTCCGGCCCGAGGTCTTGAAGGAGCTGCTCATCGGCAGCACCACCGTCGACTTCGGCCGTGAGGTCATCCCCCAGGCGCTGAGCAGCTACAAGGTCTACGCCTTCCCCCACAACAAATACTGGGCCGACATCGGCACCATCCCCAGCTTCCACCAGGCCAACCTCGACCTGACGCTGCCGCTGCCGCCGCTCAACCTCTACGATCCGGAGTTCCGGATCTACACCCACCCGCGCTTCCTGCCGGGCACCAAGGTTACCGAGTGCTTCGTCCAGTGCTCGATCCTGAGCGAGGGGAGCATCCTGTCCGGGTCCCGCGTCACCGACTCCATCATCGGCATCCGCGCCGCGGTGCGGGCCGGCTCCATCGTCGAGCGCTCGGTGATCATGGGCGCGAGCTTCTGGGAGAACGACGGCACGTCGGAGGTCGCCATCGGCATCGGCCGCGACTGCCACATCCGCAACGCCATCGTCGACTTCGACTCGCGCATCGGCGACGGCAGCAAACTGATCAACGCCGGGGGGATCCAGGAAGCCGACGCGGACAACTACTGCATCCGCGAAGGGATCATCGTCGTACCCAAAAACGCCGTCATTCCGCCGGGCACGGTGATCTGATCGCGATGCCCTACCAGGTCTGCCAACTCGCGGCCGAGGTCACCCCCTTCGCCAAGACCGGGGGCCTCGGCGACGTCGTCTCCGGCCTCTCCGGCTTCCTGGCTCGCGATGGCCACGACGTGCGGATCTTCCTCCCCTTCTATGCGCAGATCGCCCGACGCGCCGAGCCATTCATGCCGGTGGACTTCGTCCGCGACGTGCCGGTGGCGATCGGCCCCCGGCACTACACCTTCTCGCTGCTCACCACGCCGCTCCCCGGCAGCGACGTCCCGGTCTATTTCGTGGATTGCCCGGAGCTCTTCGCCCACGACGGGCTCTATCACGGCGACTGGCTCGACTGGCTGCGTTTCGCCGTGCTCACCCGGGCGGCCTTCGAGTCCTGCCAGCGCATGGGCTGGGGGCCGGACGTGGTCCACTGCCACGACTGGCACACGGCTCTCGCCCCCATCCTCCTCAAAGCCCTCTACGGCTGGGACCGGCTCTTCGATCACACCCGCTCGGTGCTGACGATCCACAACCTGGCGTACCAGGGCTACGTCCCCGCCAGCGTGGTGAGCGACCTCGGCCTGGGAAGCCACGTCCACTGGCTGGACGCCGCCGACCTCGCGACGGGCCGTTTCAACTTCCTGAAGACCGGCATCCTCCACGCCGACTTCCTCACCGCCGTCAGCCGCACCTTCGCCCGGGAGATCCAGACCCCGGAGGACGGCTTCGGACTGGACCCCCTGCTGCGGGCCCGGGGCGACCGGCTGGTGGGGATCGTCAACGGTGTCGACTACGGCGAGTGGGACCCGGAGACGGACCCCCACCTCTTCTATCACTACTCAGCCCGTGAGCCCGCCGGCAAGTGGAGCTGCAAGCGCAACCTGCTGCGGGAGACGGGCCTCGACGAGCGCACGGCCGCGCCGCTGATCGGCGTCGTCTCGCGTCTCACGCCGCAGAAAGGGTTCGACCTCTGCTTCGAGGTGCTGCCGGAGCTCCTCGCCCGGCGGGACCTGCGGCTGGTAGCCCTGGGCAGCGGCGAGAAGGTCTACGAGGACTTTTTCCAGGGACTGCAGGAGCGATTCCCCGGCAAGGCCTGGTTCTTCAAGGGGTTCAACAACGAGCTGGCGCACCGCATCGAAGCGGGAGCCGACCTCTTCCTCATGCCTTCGAAATTCGAGCCCTGCGGATTGAATCAGATGTACAGCCTGAAATATGGCACGCCGCCCATCGTCCACAAGACGGGAGGCCTCGCCGACACGGTCGAGCTCTTCGACTCCGCGACCGGTCAAGGCACCGGCTTCGTCTTCGACCACTTCGTCCCCGTGGGGCTGCGCTGGGCCCTGGACTACGCGCTCGACACCTATCTCCACCGCTCCACCTGGGAGAAGCTGATGGCCAACGGCATGGCGCAGGACTTCTCCTGGGACAAGCAGGGGAAGGAGTACGTGGAGCTCTACGGGCGGATGGTGGGGTGAGGAAGAAGACGAAGCAGGGACATCAAGGACATCAGGGACGACAAGGACACGGAAGCCCTGCGTTAATGTTTATGTCCTTGAGGTCCTTGTCGTCCTTGATGTCCTTGTTCCAAAGGGAACCCCAATGGATTCAAGACGATAGGAGGTGCTCCATGCCTGTGCCAAACCCGAAAGACACTACCCGACTTGACGAGATCGAGCTGCGAGCCAACGAGTTCTGGCAGCACACCTCCTTCGAAGATCTCGCACGGCAGCAAGGAGTCCGCCCAGTGGAACGCCTCGAAGATCTGCTCGGAGGCTTGGCCCGAAGACGAGATCAACGACGGCTTCGAGGAGGCTCTGGAACGCTGGCGCCGGACATCGTCCTGGGATGAAGAGTGAGCTGGCTCATCGTCGACACCTCCGTTGTCTCCTTACATCCTCAAGAATCCAGATGACCCAGATCTCTTTGTGAACCTTCGGCAGTGCCGGCCATGCAGGGCAAGGAGTATCTGGAGCTCGTGGGGTGAGTCAGGACTGCTTGAAGGACAGAGGATTGCTCCAGCGGAGACCGGGGAAGCGGCCGAAGTCTGAATCCGTCGAGTTCAACTCTACGTCATACTCAATCGCGAGGGCTGCGAGATGAGCATCTGTCGTGAGATTCCCTCCCGTGCCGACGCCACGTAACAGATCGAACAAAATCTCGGCGTGTCGCCGACCGGGATGGAGCAACAGAACCTGTGGTCTCGTCAGCCAGGAGTCGACCGCCCGGCAGGCTGCGTCGATCGGCAACGGGTCAGTGGCGATCGTTCGATGTGTAGAAAGGCGCAAGAACCCGAGAACGACGACCCACGGCAAGCGAACAGGACGATTACTCGTCAGACAATCCTCCCACCACAACCGTGCCACGGCGTGGATAGGAGAATCTAGATTGTAGGCGTGAAGCAGAAGATTGACGTCGGGAAGGATCACTTTCTGAATTTCCTCAGCACCTCGGAAGCCTCCAGCTCATCGACGAGCTGATTCATCCTGTCGAGATCGATGTCTGGTCTGAAACCGAAACTATGAGGCTCGACACCAAACGGTTCGGCGTCACGAGTCCCTCCGAGCAGGCCCAGACCTGCCCTCAGAGTCTCGTTCACCACTGCGCTTGGAGTCTTGCCCTGCTGCCGGGCTTCCTGCTCGACTCGCTGGGCCACGTCGGGATCGAGCGTCAAGGTAGTCTCCATAGAGATACTATCCAGGTAACCTGTATCGCTGTCAAGAGGGTTAATTCCTACCGAGCACTATTTGGGAAAAGCTCCGCGACCAGAACACTGAAGCCCGGCAGAATCTCCTCATCAGTCAGAACCTGCCCTGCATCGAGCTGCACGGCCTCCGCCGGCGAGCGGTACACGAAGACCCGACGCGATTTGGGATCCAGGACCCAGACTCGCACCACCCCAGCCTCGAAGTAGTCGGAGACTTTCTCCATCACCTCGCTCCAACGATCGTCGGGAGAGAGAATCTCGACCACGAGCTCAGGAGCGATGTCGAGATAACCGCTGGACGCACGCCGGGCCAGGCGCTCATGGGAGATGAAGAGGATGTCAGCAGCGCGCACCGTATCCGGATCGCGCCGAATGAAAATGCCGACCTCTCCTACCTCCACCTCCCCCTTTCCAGTCGCCTCCACCCAGATCGTGAGGCGTGTAGTGAGCTTGGCTTCGATGGCACCGTGACCAGGACCCGTCGGCATCGTCGGCACGACCCTTCCGTTCACCAGCTCGCAGGGATTGAGATCGGGGCGGCGGAAGAGCTCCTCGCCCGTCATCCAAAGGTCTTTGTAGTCCTTCAGCAGCGCCATCTCAGGTTCCCCCGCCTATTTCGGAAACAGCTCCGCGACCAGAACGCTGAAGCCCGGCAGAATCTCCTCATCGGTCAGAATCTGCGCCGCCTCGAGTTGCACGAACTCCGCTGGCGAGCGGTATACGAAGACCCGACGCGGTTTGGGATCCAGGACCCAGACTCGCACCACCCCAGCCTCGAAGTAGTCGGAGACCTTCTCCATCACCTCGCTCCAACGATCATCGGGGGAGAGGATCTCAACCACGAGCTCAGGTGCAATCTCGAGATAGCCAGGCGAACGGAGCCGGGCAAAGCGTTCTTCGGAGATATACAGAAGGTCGGCCGCGCGCACCGTGTCCGGATCACGGCGAATGTAGATCCCGACCTCGCCGCCCAAAGCCCGACCGCGCTTCAATTCCTTGCCATAGGAACGCAGCCTCGCCCCCAGCTCGAGCTCTATCTCCCCATGTTTACCGCCCGTCGGCATCGTCGGCACGACCCTTCCGTTCACCAACTCGCAGGGATTGAGATCGGGGCGGCGGAAGAGCTCCTCGCCCGTCATCCAGAGGTCTTTGTAGTCCTTCAGCAGCGCCATCTCGGTTATCCTCATCGAGAGTTTACTCCGACTCCCTGGCATCGGTCAACAGAATTGGTACTGTCGAGACGCAACGAGCCCCGGCGATCCCTGCCGGGGCTCGTCGCATAACCGATCGCAAACGCCTACCGCGCGACGCCGCCGCTCGCAGCCGCCGGGCAGACCGCGCCGTCGCCCGCCTGCTGAAGGAAAGCGAGGTCCGCCTGCTGGACGTCCGCCTTGATGCCGGACGCCGAGAGGCCGCAGGTGTTGTGGGTGTAGGCGCAGCCGCAGTTGCCGATGTTCTGGCAGGTGGCTCCGGTGTAGGTGCCGGTATCCTGGCACTGCCGGCAGAAGGGGTGGTTGGGGTCGTCGACTCGCACGCAGGCATCGGTGCACGCCAAGGCGGCTCCAGCCTGCAGGGCGAGCCCGCCGAGGACCAGGATCGCGAGGGTCAGGATTCGTTTCGGGGTCCGCTTCATCGTCTTTCCTCCTTCTTCTTGAAGTGTGGACGCCTCCCGGACCTACACGTACGCTTCGAGCTCGGTCCAGGTATCCTGCTCGATCACCTTCTTGACGTCGATCATGAAACGGTCGGCGTCGGCGCCGTCCACCAGCCGGTGGTCGTAGGTGATGGCGAGATAGGACATGGTCTTGATGACGATCGAGTCGTTGCCGTCCTCGTCCTCGACGACGATCGGCCGCTTCTCGATGGTGCCGACGCCCAGGATGGCCACCTGCGGCTGGTTGATGATCGGAGTGCCGAAAAGGCTGCCGAAGACGCCCGGGTTGGTGATGGTGAAGGTGCCCCCTTGAGTCTCCTCGGGCTTGAGCTTCTTGCTCCGCGCCCGGTCGGCGAGGTCGTTGGCCGTCTTCGCGAGGCCCACGAGGCTGAGCTGATCGGCGTTCCGGAGCACCGGTACGATCAGCCCGCGGCCCGCCATGTCGACCGCCATGCCGAGGTTGATGTCTTTCTTGTAGACGATGTTGGTGCCGTCGATGGCGGCGTTGAGCGACTTGTGCGCCTTGAGGGCCGTGGCCACCGCCTTGAAGATGAAGGGCATGAAGCTGAGCTTGGTGCCCTCCTTGCGGGCGAAGCCGTCCTTGGAGCGGGCGCGGGCGCGGGCGACCTTCGAGAAGTCGATGTGGAACACGGTCGTCACGTGGGCCGAGGTGGCCTTCGAGTAGACCATGTGGGCCGCCGTGATCTGCCGGATCTTCGTCATCGGCTCGATCTCGACGTTCTCCCCCGCCCCGTAGGCCGGCACCGAGAAGCCGCCGGTCGGGCGCGCGGCGGCAGGAGCCGGGGCTGCCGCGGCAGGAGCCGGAGTGGGGGGCGCCGGCGCAGGAGCCGGCGTGGGCGCAGGAGCAGGAGCTGCCGCCGGAGCCGCCTTGCGCTGCTCCAGGTAGCCGAGGATGTCATCCTTGGTCACACGGCCTTGGGCGCCGGTGCCGGGAACCTCCTCGAGGTTGACACCCTCCTTGGCCGCGATGTTGCGCACCAGCGGGCTGGAGAACTTGCGCAGCCGGTCCTCTTCGTCTTTGGGAGCCGGCTCCGGCTCGGGCGAAGCCACCTGCGGCGCCGGAGCCGCGGCCGGAGGCGGTGCCTCGCGGGCCGTCTCCTCGCGCTTCGCCTCCGTGGTCGTCGGCGCCGGCTCTGCTCCGGGCGTCGCCGCCGGAACGGCCGGTGCGGCTTCTGCCGGGGGTGCCGCCGGAGCCGCCGGAGCCGGGGCCGCCGCGGGCTGCGCGCCGGCCTCGCCGATCGTCGCCACCACCTGGTTGACGGGGACGGTCTCCCCTTCCTTGTTGCGGATCTCCAGCAGCGTGCCCGAGGCGGGGCTGGGAATCTCGGCGTCGACCTTGTCGGTCGAGATCTCGAACAGCGGCTGATCGCGCTCCACTTTGTCCCCCACCTTCACCAGCCAGCGGGTGATGGTGCCTTCGGCGATCGACTCCCCCATCTGGGGCATCACGACTTCCGTTGCCATAAGCTCTCCCGTATCTCTCTTCCGTCTCCGGTTCCGGTCAGTAGGCGGACAGCTCGCGCACCTTGGCGACCAGCTTGTCCACGTTCGGCAGATAGGCTTCTTCGAGCGTCGGGCTGTAGGGGACCGGGGTGTCCGGACAGCAGAGCCGATGGACCGGCCCGTCCAGCCATGCGAAAGCGTCTTGCGAGATCCGCGCCGCGACCTCCCCTGCCACAGAGCCGGTGACCTGCTCCTCGCTGAGGACGATCACCCGGCTGGTCTTGCGGACGGTGGCGAGGATCGCCTCCTGATCGAGGGGCTTCAAGGTCCGGAGATCGAGGACTTCGAGGTCGATCCCCTCCGCCTCCAGGCGCCCGGCGGCCTCCAGCGCCACGTGCAGCATAGCACCCCAGGTGATGACCGACAGGTCGCGGCCCGCCCGCGCCAGCCGCGCCTTGCCGAGCGGCACCAGCCCTTCGCTCGTCCCGGTGGCGGGCAGCTCGTCCTTGAGCCGCCGGTAGAGGTATTTGTGCTCGAAGTAGAGCACCGGGTTGGGATCGCGGATGGCCGCCTTGAGCAGGCCGTAGGCGTCGGCCACCGTGCCCGGCGCCACGATCTTCAATCCTGGAGTGTGGTGGAAGTACGACTCCGGATTCTGGCTGTGGTAGACCGAGCCGTGGACGTTCCCCCCCGCCGGCCCGCGCACCACCAGCGGCACCTGCTGCCCCCAGCGGTAGTGGTTGGGCGCCGCGAAATTCACGATCTGGTTGAAGGCGCACGAGATGAAGTCGATGAACTGCATCTCCACCACCGGCCGCATCCCCATCATGGCGGCGCCAATGGCACACCCCACCATGGCGGATTCGCTGATCGGCGTGTCGACGATCCGCCCCGGTCCAAACCGGTCGAGGAATCCGGCGGTGACGCGGAAGGCGCCGCCGTAGGTGCCGATGTCCTGGCCGAGCATGAACACCCGCTCGTCGTTCTCCATCTCGTCCCACAGCGCCTGGCGGACGGCTTCGAGGTAGGTGAAGGTGGCCATCAGGAAGAGACCTCCCATGGCTCTGACGGCTCGTACACCCCTTCGAGCGCCCGCTCGGGCGGTGGCATGGGCGAGGCCAGGGCGAAGTCCACCTCCTCGTTGAGCTGAGCGTCGATCTTCGCCACGATCGCCCGCAGCTCCTCCTCTGAAGCCAAGCCCTTGCCCAGCAGATGGCGCTCGAAACGGTCGATCGGGTCCTTCGTCCGCCACTCCTCGAACTGCTCCTTGGGCACGTAGCCCGCGTCGTCGTGCTCGGCGTGCCCCTTCATGCGGAAGGTCTTGGCCTCGATCAGGGTGGGGCCGCCCCCGGAGCGCGCCCGCTCGACCGCCCGCTTCGTGGTCTCGTAGACGGCCAGCACGTCGTTGCCGTCCACGATCTCGCCGGGGATGCCGTAGGCCGCCGCGCGGATGGCGATGTTCTTGATCCGCATCTGCCGCGAGGTGGGCGTCGAGTAGGCCCAGCCGTTGTTCTCGGCGATGAGGACGAAGGGGACGTGGAGCACCGCGGCGAGGTTCAGCCCCTCGTGGAAGTCGCCCGTCGAGGTGCCGCCGTCGCCGATGTAGGTGAGGGCCACGAGGTCCCGGCCCTGCATGCGGCCGGCGAGCGCCACGCCGGCCATTACCGGGATGAGGGCCCCGAGCATGGAGATGGGCGCCACGAGGCCGCGCTTCAGGTCGCCGAAGTGGGTGTTGCCGTCCTTGCCGCCGGTGGGGCTGTCGCTCTTGGCCATGTACTGCATCATGACCTCCCGCGGCTTGACGCCCCGCACCAGCATGGCGCCCAGGTTACGGATGAGCGGACCCATCACGTCCTGCGGCGCCAGGGCGTAGGCACTCCCCACCGAGGTGGCCTCCTGGCCGCGGCTGGAGTAGAGCCCGCCCACCACCTTGCCCTGCCGGTAGAGGTTGCCGAGGCGCTCCTCCACCATGCGGTTCAGCTTCATATAGGAGTAGAGCTCGAGCTGGCGCTCCCGAGAGAGGTCGGTCTTCGCCAGCTTGTCGGTCGCCTCCGCCGCTGCCACGGGAGGGTGGAGGGGACCCCAGTCCTTGCCCAGTTTCGCCATGGGTTCTCTCTAGATGTGAATCGCTAGATGTGAATCGCCGCGCCGTGCGCCGCGTGGGCGGCTTCCATCACCGCTTCGGACAGCGTCGGATGGGCGTGCATGGTGCGCAGCAGCTCCTCGTCCGTCCCCTCCATCTGCAGGGCCACGCAGGCCTCGGCGATGAGGTCGGTGGCGTGGACGCCGACGATGTGGACGCCGAGGACCTCGTCGTATTTCTTCTCGCGCACCACCTTCACGAACCCTTCGGTCTTGCCCACGATGCGCGCCTTGCCCAGGGCCGAAAAGGGGAACTTGCCCACCACCACGTCGTAGCCGCGCTCGCGGGCCTTGGCCTCGGTGAGGCCGACGCTGGCCACTTCCGGGTCGCAATAGGTGCAGGAGGGGACGCGATCGTAGTTGAGCGGCTTCACCGGCAGGCCGGCCATGTGCTCGACGGCCAGGATGCCCTCGGCCGAGGCGACGTGCGCCAGCCACGGAGTGTTGACCACGTCGCCGATGGCGTAGACGTTTGGCACGTTGGTCTGCATGAGGGGGTTGACCTTGACGTAGCCGCGCTCCGTCTCGATGCCCAGCGCCTCCAGGCCGATGTTCTCGGTGACCGGCCGGCGGCCGATGGCCGACAGCAGCAGCTCGGCCTCGACGGTGTCCTTCTTCCCCCCCTCCAGATGCAGGCGCACGCCGGTGTCGGTGCGCTCGACGCTGGACATCCTCGTGCCTGCCATCACTTCGATCTTCCGCTTGCGCAGCGCCCGCTGCAGCTCGGCCGAGGACTCCTCGTCCTCGATGGGGAGGATGCGGGGGAGCATCTCGATCAGCGTCACCTGAGTCCCGAAGGAGGCGTAGAGGGAGGCGAACTCGGTGCCCACGGCGCCGGCCCCCAGCACAGCCAGCGAGGCCGGCACCTTGCGCAGCTCCAGGATGTGGTCCGAGTTGAGGATGCGCTCGCCATCCGCCGGGGCGATGGGGATGTCCCGCGGTACCGAGCCCGTGGCAATGATCACGTTTTTCGCGCCGTAAATCGCCTTCCCGTCTGCGCCCTCGACCTCCACCTCGTGTGGACTGGTGAGGCGGCCGAAGCCGCGCAGGGTCGTCACCTTGTTCTTCTTGAACAGGAAATCGATCCCGCGGGAGTTGGCGTCGACCACTTTCTGCTTGCGGTCCTGGGCTTTACCAATGTCGAGCGTCGGAGCGGCGACCTGGATGCCCAGGGCCTCGGCGTCGCGGATCTCGTCCAGCACCTCCGCCGTGTGCAGCAGCGCCTTGGTGGGGATGCAACCGCGCAGCGTGCAGGTGCCGCCGACCTTGGGGTCCTTCTCGACGACGGCCACCTTCATCCCGAGCTGCCCCGCCCGGATGCCGGCGACGTAGCCGCCCGGGCCGCTGCCGATGATGATCAGGTCGAACTCTTCTCGCGCCATCAGATCTCCGTATTTTTGATTTTGGATTTTAGATTTTGGATTGAGAACGGAGGCGGCCGGAGCTCAGGTGCGGACGGTCGCCGGGGCTTCGACCGGCTGCGCCCGATAACGGCCGGGTTTCTCCTCCATCAGCCGGCCGAAGGGAACGTCGGGGTCGTGCTCGAAGACGCAGAGCCAGTCCCCCTCGACCGCCCGGGGCAGCCAGAGCTTCTTGTTGTCGAGCGTCGTCAGCGGGTACAGGTCGTAGCTCATGATCCAGGGGTAGGCGACGTGCGGGGTCATGGGCACCAGGTCGGCCCAGAAGACCCCTTTCGCTCCATGGCTCCCTTTGGCCCCGTCGAGCAGGACGATGCACATGTCGGCGTTGTGGCCCGGCGTGCGCACCGCCTTCACCCCGGGGATGGGCTCGGCCTCGTCGCCGAACAGCTCGGCCACCCCGGCCTCGAACAGCGGCTCCCAGTTCTCCGGGAAGTAGCTCGCCCGGTCGCGCTCGTTGGGCCGGCGGGCGTGCTCCACCTCCCCCCGCTGCAGCCAGTAGCGCGCCTTGGGAAAGGTGGGGACGATCCTGCCCCCCTGCTCGCGGGTGTTCCAGCCACAGTGGTCGAAGTGGAGGTGGGAGAGGAGGACGTGGGTGACGTCCCCGAGCTCGTAGCCCGCCCGGCGGATGGCCTCCGGCAGGCGCACGGCGCGCGGGTCGGTGCCGTACGTCTCCAGGAAGCGGGCGTCGTGCTTGTCGCCGATGCCGGTGTCGACGAGCAGGAGGTCGCTGCCGCGGGCCACCAGCAGGCAGTTGGTGCCCATGCGGATGCGGTTGCGGACGTCCGGCGGGCACGGCTTCTCCCACATCACGCGCGGCACCACGCCGAACATGGCCCCCCCGTCCAGACGGAATTCGCCGTCGCTGACCCGGGTCAGCGTGAGATCCCCCAGCTCCATCACGGGGCAGAGTGTATCCGATGGGTCAAGGGGGTGCGAGGGGAAGAAGACGAAGGAAGTGGCCGGCGGGACGCCGGCGCTCCCAGGGAAAAGCATTCAGTCGTGATGCGGGTCCACGGGCCGGGCCTGGTTTGCCGGCGCGCCGTGCTCGTGCGCCTCGTTCTCCTCGCCCGGGGCCCCGAGGCCGGCCTGCTTCACCATGGCCTTGTACTCCTCGGGCTTGAGCTTCGGCATCCGCCGCAGGAAGGCGACGATGGCCCAGATCTCCTCGTCGCTGTGGGTGACGCCGAAGGAGGGCATGCCGGTCATTTTGAGACCGTTCTTGACGATCCAGAAACTCTCCCGCGGATCGCCGGCCCCGCGGCGGGCGGCCAGCTCCGGGGGATAGGGGTTGAGGCCCTGGCCGATCTCGGAGATCTTCACTCCCGGCGCGCCGTGGCAGGTGGCGCACATCTCGTGGTAGTGGGCGAGCCCCGTCTGGATCCTCTGCGGATCGTCGAGGTTCGGCGGCGTGATCCCCTCCAGCCGGTGCGCGACGGAGCGGTCCCGGGTGGTCTCCAGGATGGTCTTGAGGAGCCCATTGTCGGGAGTGCTGGCGGCCACGTCGTACAACCCCGAGTACATGAAGGCGACGCCCGCCAGGACCAGGAGCACCAGCACGACCACCAGAATGCGAATCGTTTTCATTTCCGCTCGTCCTCACATAGAGTAGGCGTGGTGTCCAACGCGCGATTGGAGGGCGATCATCTCACGGCAGCCGGCCAGCCAGCCAGGGGCGACCTCGCTCTGGTCCTCACCGGTGGCACCGCCCGCGGCGCCTACCAGGCGGGGGTTCTGCGCGGGCTCGCCAAACGGCTCCCCGACCTGCGCTTCCCCATCGTCGCGGGCGTCTCCGCCGGCGCCATCAACGCCAGCTTCATCGCCGCCCATCCCGGCACGCTGGCCGAGGCCACCCAGGAGCTGTGCGAGATCTGGCACCGTCTGCAGGTGGAAGACATCTTCCGGGTCGACACCGTCTCCCTCGCCCGCCACTTCACGCGCTGGGCCGCCCGCCTGGTCTCCGGCGGCATGAGCCTGACCGTCGACGCGCACGGCCTGGTGGACACCCGGCCGCTCCACGCCACCATCCAGCGCTCCTCCGCCACCGTCGACGGCGAGCTCATCGGCATTCAGCGCAACCTGGAGCGGGGGACGCTCAAGGCCCTCGCCCTGACCGCGCTCAACTATGCCACCGAGCAGACGGTCACCTGGGTGCAGGCCCGCCACTTCCACCCCTGGCACCAGCCGCGCCACCGGAGCCTCCCCGCCCGCATCACGGTCGAGCACGTCATGGCCTCCTCCGCCCTGCCGCTGTTCTTCCCCGCCATCCGCCTGGGAAACGACTGGTATGGCGACGGCGGCATCCGGCTCTCGACGCCGCTGGCCCCTGCCCTCCGGCTGGGAGCCACGCGCATCCTGGCCATCTCGCCCCACCGCGAGCCCGGACTGGACGAGGTGGACCGGCCGAAGCACGAAGGGTATCCGCCGCCCGCTCAGATCCTCAGCCACCTCATGGATGCCATCTTCCTCGACGTCGTGGATGAGGACGTCCGCCGTCTGGAGGGGATCAACCGCCTGCTGGCCAGGCTGCCGACCACGGCGTGGGGCGGCCTGCGCGAGGTGGGAATCCGGACCATCCGCCCCTCGCAGAGCCTGGGCGCGCTCGCCGAAGCCTATGAGCCACGCCTCCCCATGGGCTTCCGCTACCTCACCCGCAGCCTGGGAACCAGGGATACGGACAGCTCGGACTTCCTGAGCTTCCTGATGTTCCAGCCGGACTACCTGCAGCGTGTCCTGGAGATCGGCGAGGCGGACGCCGAGGCACGGCTGGACGACGTGCGGGCCCTGATGGAGGGGGTTCCGGGGCCGGCGGAGCTCCCGACGGCCGAGGAGATCGCGGACTGGGCCGGCCTTGACCCTCTCCCGCTGGACCCTTAGAGTCCTTCGCGACGTCCCAATCCCAGGCCAGCGAGCCTGGACCGAAAGGAGATCGAGATGAAAGCGATACGCCGGATCGCCGCCGTGCTCTTCCTGCTGTGCGCCGCGTCAGCGCCCAGCCGGGCCATCATCGTCACCTGCGATGACATCTGTACCTGCAACAGCTCGTGCGGGATGAGCTGCAAGATGACGGCTTCAGACCTTCGAACTGCGGCGCCATCGGGACCTGCCGCGGCGGCAGCTCCTGCCCGTAGAATGAACCCAGCGAGCCCCGGGCAGCCCCCCGGGGCTCCGACTCTTATGCCACAGTCACCTCGGGACAGAGGAAGACGTCCTGGATGATGCGGAACAGCTCGACGCCCTCCTTCATCGGGCGCTGGAAGGCCTTGCGGCCGGAGATCAGCCCGGAGCCGCCGGCCCGCTTGTTGATCACCGCCGTGTGCGCGGCGTCCGCGAAGTCGTTCGCCCCCTTGGACTCGCCGCCGGAGTTGATCAGACTGGCGCGGCCCGAGTAGCAGTTCACCACCTGCCAGCGGTTCCAGTCGATGGGATGATCGGCGACCAGCTCGCCATAGACCTTGGGGCTGGTCTTGCCGAAGTTGAGGGCCTTGTAGCCGCCGTTGACGGTCGCCTGCTTCTGCTTGACGATGTCCGCCTGGATGGTCACCGCCAAGTGGTTGGCCTGGCCCGTCAGGTCGGCCGACGTGTGGTAGTCGACGTCGTCCTTCTTGAAGGCGTTGTTGCGGGTGTAGGCCCAGAGCACCGTCGCCAGACCCAACTCGTGGGCGTGGTAGAAGGCCTCGGAGATCTCCACGATCTCGCGGTCGGCGTCGTCGCTGCCGAAATAGATCGTGGCGCCCACGGCCGCGGCGCCCATCTCCCACGCCTGCTCGACGTTGCCGAAGAGGATCTGCTGGAATTTGTTGGGATAGGTCAGCAGCTCGTTGTGATTGATCTTGGCGATGAACGGGATCTTGTGCGCGTACTTGCGGGCGAGCGAGCCCAGCACCCCGACGGTGGAGGCCACGGCATTGCACTGCGCCTCGATGGCCAGGCGGACGATGTTCTCCGGGTCGAAGTACGCCGGGTTGGGAGCGAAGGAGGCCGCGGCCGAGTGCTCCACTCCCTGGTCCACGGGCAGGATGGACAGGTAGCCTGTGTTCGCCAGCCGCCCCGTGCCGTAGAGGCGCTGCAGGTTCACCAGCACGGGCGCCTTGCGGTCGGACAGGCTCCAGGCCTGCTCCACGTGGTCGGGGCCGGGCAGCATGAGCTGCTCCTTGGGGATCCCCTTGCACGTGAAGGAGAGAAGGTTGTCCGCGTCGTTGCCGAGGTACTCGACGATGCGGTCGATGGTGCTGCTGCCGGTACGCTCCACGATGGCCATAGGGTCATCCCTCCCTGGATCTCTTGAAATTCGGGCACGCCACAGCAGGCGCGCGCGGGGTATGGTATCAGCCCGGTGCCGCGGTAGTGCAGTCCCCTCGCAGACCGCGCCGTCGAACCCTCATCACCCCGGCCCTCTTCTCCCGCCCCCTCCCACCCCCCTCCCCGGGAGAAGAGGGAGAAAAGAAAGGACGACAAGGACAGCAAGGACAAAAAGGACGAGGGAGACCAGCAAGACCGCTCCAACCGGGTTCCCCTCTCCCGGGGAGGGGGGTGGCGAGGGGGCGGGAGAGGGGACAGGGGTGAGGGCCCGGGCGGGGGAAAGGCGAGGAGTGTCACCAACGATGATGCTAGGATCTCCGCCGGTTTTTTCTCCCTCATCGAGGAGGCCCATGACCGACAAGCTGAGAAGCTTCGCTTTCGGCGCCCTCGCGGCCCTGCTCGGCCTCGCGCCCGCAGGCTGTGCCAGCGCCGCACCGCCCCCGCCGGCCAGCCCACCGGCGGCGAAAACGGCTGCCGCACCACCGGCCCCGGCCGCAGAGCCCGCCGCTCCGGCGCCTGCCCCCCGCAAGACCGTCGACATCCCCTACCCGTCCACCTATAAACCGCTCCCCTCCCAGCCCGTCGTCATCACCAACGCCACCCTCCTCACCGCCGCCGGGGACCGCATCGCGCGCGGCGCCATCCTGCTGCGCGACGGCAAGGTCGCCGCCGTGGGTGCGAGCGTCGAGGCCCCGGCCGGCGCCGTGGTCGTCGACGGCACGGGCAAGTGGGTGACTCCCGGGATCATCGACCCCCACTCCCACCTGGGGGTCTATGCGGCGCCCAGCGTCCAGGCCAACGAGGACGGCAACGAGGCCACCAACCCGAACACGGCCGAGGTCTGGGCCGAGCACTCGGTGTGGCCGCAGGACCCCCAGTTCCCCCTGGCGCTCGCCGGCGGCGTGACCAGCATGCAGATCCTCCCAGGCTCGGCCAACCTCTTCGGCGGCCGCAGCGTGACGGTGAAGAACGTGCCGGCCCGCGACGTCTACGGCATGAAGTTCCCCGGCGCCCCCTACGGTCTCAAGATGGCCTGCGGCGAGAATCCCAAACGGGTCTATGGCAGCAAGGGACGCTCCCCCGCCACCCGCATGGGCAACGTCGCCGGTTACCGCGCCGCCTGGATCAAGGCCCGCGAGTACATCGAAAAATGGGATCGGTACGAAGCGAAGAAGAAGGCCGGCAAGGACGCCGACGAGCCGGCGCGCGACCTGCAACTCGAAACCCTGGCCGGCGTGCTGCGCGGCGAGATCCTGGTGCAAAACCATTGCTATCGCGCCGACGAGATGCTCACCATGATCGACGTCGCCAAGGAGTTCGGCTACAAAGTCACGGCCTTCCATCACGCCGTCGAGGCCTACAAGATCGCCGACGTGCTGGCCGCCAACGGCATCTGCGCCGACATGTGGGCCGACTGGTGGGGCTTCAAGATGGAGGCCTTCGACGGCATCCGCGAGAACATCGCGCTGGTCGAAAAGGCCGGCGCCTGCGCCATCGTCCACTCCGACTCCGCCGACGGCATCCAGCGCCTCAACCAGGAAGCCGCGAAAGCCATGGCCGCCGGCAACCGCATGGGCATGCACCTCAAGGAAGAGGACGCCATCCGCTGGCTGACGATCAATCCCGCGCGATCGCTGGGGATCGACCAGCAGACCGGCTCGCTCGAAACCGGCAAGATGGCCGACGTCGTGCTGTGGAGCGGCAATCCGTTCAGCGTCTACAGCCGCGCCGAGAAGGTCTGGATCGACGGCGCCCTGCTCTACGACCGCAACGATCCGGCACGCCAGCCGGAGACGGACTTCGATCTGGGTCTCCGCGACATCGGGGATCGTGGGGAGGTGCGGTGATGCGCCGCCTGCTCTGCTCCATCCTTCTCGCCCTGAGCTCCCTCGCGGCTCCGGTCGCCGCCGAGCCCCCCGCGATCATCGCGATCACCGGTGCCACGATCCACACCGTCGGTCCCCAGGGGACGATCCAGAACGGCACGCTGCTGATCGAGAACGGCCGCATCCGCGCCGTGGGCGGTCCGGCCGTCCCCGTGCCCGCCGGCGCCCGGCGGATCGACGCCCGCGGCAAGGTCGTCACCCCCGGCCTCTTCGACTCCCTCTCGCGGCTCGGCGTCGTCGAAGTCGGCGCCGTGGAGGGCACCCGGGACGCCACCGTGCAGGACGACCGCATCACCGCCGCCTTCACCGTCGCCGACGCGCTCAACCCGCGCTCGGTCCTCATCCCGGTCAACCGCATCGAGGGGCTGACCCGCGCCGTGGTGGCGCCCGGTCCCGGCAAGAGCCTCATCGCCGGCCAGGGCGCCGTCATCACCCTCATTGGCACCCTCGGGGGACCCGGCGATTTCCTGGTGCGCTCGCCGGCGGCCATGTTCGCGGTCCTCGGCGAGTCGGGCTCCCACCTCGCGGGCGGCTCGCGGGCCGCCGCCCTGCTCCGCCTCAAGGAGGCCTTCCAGGACGCCCTCGACTACGCCGCCAACCGCAAAGCCTTCGACGCCGGCGACCGGCGCCCCTACGCCCTCTCGCGGCTCGACCTGGAGGCCCTGCTGCCCGTGGTGAGGGGGCAGCTCCCCCTGGTCGTCGCCGTCGACCGGGCGAGCGACATCGAGACTACTTTGCGTTTCGCCCGGGAGTGGAAGCTCAAGCTGATCCTGTCCAGCGTCAACGAGGGGTGGAAAGTGGCGGACCAGATCGCCGCGGCCAGGGTGCCGGTCCTCGTCAATCCGATGGAAGACCGGCCCGACAGCTTCGAGAGCCTGGGCTCGACCCTGGAGAACGCGGCGCGCCTTCACAAGGCCGGAGTGGTCCTCGCCTTCATGACCGCCGACGCCCACAACGCCCGCAACCTGAAGCAGGCGGCCGGCAACGCCGTGGCCAACGGCCTCCCCTGGGACGCCGCCCTGGAGGCCATCACCGCCGCCCCGGCCCGCATCTGGGGGATCGCCGACCACTACGGCACCCTGGAGCCGGGCAAGGACGCCGACGTGGTGATCTGGGACGGCGACCCCCTGGAGCTCTCGACCTTCGCCGACGCGGTCTTCATCCGCGGCCGCGAGATGCCGATGAAGAGCCGGCAGACCGAGCTGCGGGATCGCTACAAGGATCTCGGGGGGGCCCTGCCGCCGGCGTACAGGAAGCCGTGAGGGGATTGAAGGGCGAGGGGGCCGGAGACGGCCCCCTCCTACCGAAGCTGAAACAAGGACTTCAGGGACACCAGGGACCTCAAGGACGAGGGAAAACCCCGTCCCTGCGGTAACTTTCATGTCCTTGAAGTCCTTGCTGTCCCTGCTGTCCTTGCTTCCCGGACCGGTAACCGCCCCGGCCCCCACAGCGCGAACAGGCTGTACGTCACCGCCCAGGCCCCCACCACGTCGATCGTGTAGTGGAGGCGGGAGAGGAGCACCACCGCCACCGTTCCCCAGTGGCCGAGGGCGGCAGCGCGGCGCAGCCAGGGTCCCTCCCGGCGGCAGTAGAGCCAGAGGAGGAAGGTCGAGGAGACGTGGCCCGAGAAGAAGAGGTCCTTCGTCAGGTACACCTGGGCGGCGTTGCCAAAGAGGGTCGAGAAGGGATTGATGAGGATGAGCCAGGCGCGGAGGATCGCCGCTCCGTGGAGGCCGGCGTTGACGTCCGGACCGGCGACCGGTCCCAGGCCGGTCAGTCCCACGCAGAGCCCCCGGGCGAGGCTCACGATCCCACCCAGGTACAGGAAGTGGAGGAAGGCCGGCCGGTCCCGCCGCCAGAGGACCAGGGCCACCGGGACGTAGCACAGCAGCCAGAGCCAGTAGTTGCGGTCCGCGATCCACTCCACCCGCGGCAGCCGGTCCAGGACGGTGTCCGGCAGCGTGGGCGCGGGCCGTCCCTCGGCGAGGAGAGACAGGAGGAGCATGGCGGCATGGCAGGCGTAACGCCACGCGAGGGCCAGGGCCACGGCCTGCCAGCCCGGCTTGCCTGGCTCGGAATTGATGGCAACGGATTTCAACGCTGGCGCGACTTCCCGGCACGGAGCCGCTTGAGGACGGCCGTGAAGTCGTCCGGTGGCGGTTCCTCGAAGCGGACGACCTTCTCCGTCCGCGGATGGACGAAGCCGAGGACGGCGGCGTGGAGCATGGGCCGGGGAGCGGGTAGGAGCTGGCCTCGCCAGTCTCTGATGTAGACCGTCTCCCCCACCAGCGGATGGCCCGCCTCGGCGAGATGGATGCGGATCTGGTGCTGGCGCCCCGTCTCCAGCTCGCAGGCCAGCAGCGTCGCCCCCGGCAGCCGCTCCAGGACCTGGACGCGGGTGATGGCCTCGCGGGCCTCCGCCGGCGCCTCGCCGCGGCCCGGACGGAACACGCCCCAGGAGCCGCGCAGACCGTCGCCGCGGTCGGGCACGAACATCGTCTCGTAGACCGCGTCCTCGGCCGCGCCGTGGGCGATGGCGAGATAGCGGCGGAGCACCGTGTGCTCGGCGAGTTGTCGCTGGAGATGGCGCTGAGCCGGGACGCTGCGGGCGAAGACCACCAGCCCCGAGGTCTCCTTGTCCAGCCGCTGCACAGTGCGCAGCGTGGGGCTCGTCTCCCGGCCGCGGGCCGCGTCGATGCGGCGCACGGCCACCCGGGCGAGAGCCACCAGGGTGTCGCGGTCGTCGCGCTCGAAGGGCACGGTGAGGATACCCGCCGGCTTGCGCACCACCGCCACCTCGCCGTCGAGATGGACCACCAGGTCCGTGACCGCCGGCTCGCGGCGGGCAGCCCCCGCAAGCCGGATCTCGACCCGCTCCCCCGCGCTCATCCGCCGCGCCGGATCGGCGGCCGGCACGCCATCCACCCGGACCCGCCCCCCGGAGCACATCTCCTTCGCCTGGCTCCACGAGGTGCCGGGAATCATTTCGCGGACGACGGCGGCGAGCGTGGCGCCAGCCTGCGCCTCGGAGACGGTGAAGGACTCTTCAGCCATCGCGGCAGTGTATTGCAGAGCCGTACCGTTGGGCCCTCATCACCCCGGCCCTCTTCTCCCAGCCTCATCCCGGGAGAAGAGGGAGGGGTTAGTCAAGTTAGTCTGAAGAAGGAGAAGTGGCTTTTTGGCTTTTTCAAAGACTTACCTCTCCCCTCTCTCCCGGCCGGTGGGGGGGAGGCTGGGAGAGAGGGGCCGGGGAGTGAGGGCCCGCCCCGAAGGGGCGCCGGCGCCAATCTTCAGATAGAATCGCACGCGCAAAACCATGACCGACCTTTCTCTCCCCGACCTGCCGGACCTCCTGGCCGCCCGCCGCGCGCTGGCGGGGATCGTCGTGCGCACCCCGGTGCTGCGCGCGGACGCGCTGGACGAGCTCGCCCATGCGCGGCTGTTCTTCAAGGCCGAAGGGCTGCAGGTCACCGGCTCCTTCAAGGTCCGCGGGGCCTTCAACCGGGTGCGGTCGTTCACTCCCGAGGAGCTGGCGCCGGGGCTGATCACGGTGAGCGCGGGCAACGCCGCGCTCGGAGCGGCCTGGGCGGCCCGTGCCGTGGGTGCCCGGCTGGTGGTCGTCATGCCGGAGAACGCGGTGCCGGAGAAGCTCGCGGCCGTGGCCGCGATGGGAGCCAGGATCGACAAGGAGGGGGTCACCAACGCCACCCTGGCCTTCGAGCGACTGGCGCGGCTGCGCGAGGAGCACGGCTACACGCTCGTCCACCCCTTCGACGATCCGTTCGTCATCGCCGGCGCCGGCACGGCCACCTGGGAGTTGCTGGAGGACGTGCCCGACCTCGACGCCCTCGCGGCCCCCGCCTCGGGCGGCGGCCTCCTCTCCGGCGCCCTGCTGGCGGCCCGCGGTCTCGCGCCGGCCGCGCGGGTCTACGGCATCCAGCCCACCGGCGCGGACGGCATCGTGCGCTCGCTCGCCGCCGGAGCGCCCACGCCGCCCGAGCGGGTGCAGACCGTGGCCGACGGCCTCACGGCGCCGAAGCCAGGCGTGCGCAACTTCGAGCTGATCCGGCGCTGGGCCACGGACGTCTTCACCGTCTCCGACGAGGCGATCCTCGCCGCCATGGGCCTGATCGTCCGTCACCTGAAAGTGATTGTCGAGCCCGCCGGCGCCGCCGCCCTGGCCGGAGTCCTGGCGGACGAGCGCTTCCGCGGCCAACGCGTCGGAGTCCTCTTGAGCGGCAGCAACACGGGGATGGAGCGGGTGCGGGAAACGCTGGCGCAGGCGTAGAGGGTGTTTGGCAAGCCTTGAGGCCCGAAGGGTCGACCTCCCTCAGCCTGGGGCACAGCCCCAGGAAACGAAATCTAAAACATTCCGAAAGCCCAACGGGGCGCGATCCGGCCGTTATCTCGCCCTTTCAGGGCTTTGAGATTTGGGGGACTCTCTTCCTGGGGCTGCGCCCCAGGCTGAGGGAGAACGGCCCTTCAGGCCTGAAGATCTGCGTTGACAGCCCCCCGAAAGTTTAGTCTGATGTGAGGTACCGTGCTCTTCATCTCTCGATGACGATTTTTATCTTCTATAGAGGCGACAGCTCCACCGTCTGCCGATGAAGCAGAGGGCCGGCGGATGGTCGCCGAGATCGGATGCGCTGGGTCACGGACAACAAAGAAACACTGTAGAATGCGTCGTTGGTCTGATCATTGCATCTGGCGCGACAGCAGCCAGGCAGCCACCAGCGGCGCTACGCATCGACCGTCTTCACCCCGCAATCCAGATCGGTCCAGGGCCTTGAGAGAACCCGGCGGCATCCGATCCAAATCCACTATCCATCGATCGTCGAAAAATCTCAGGAATTCATCTGGGCTTAGGGCGGTCGGCAAAGATTCCACAATAAACCGCTGCGCGCTCTCCGGGATCTTGCTCCATTGACGCTCGAGATAGTCCGCCATCTCAGGCAAAACCTTGACCAGAATAGTTTTTCTGCAAAGCTCCTTGTTGATCAAAGGGAAACTGGTGCGGGTAGCTCGATCGTAGATGTGGTAACAGGACACCTGAAGGAGATACGGCAGGCTGCTCGTAACACTGATGAGAAATGTTCTTGCCGGGTGAGTTATCACCGGCTGGAGCGGCTTGGTTCCCTGCCGATCATCTTTCCAGGCCGTGACCGAAAAAGCGTCGATCAGCCCTTGACTCTCCTCTTTACGAAGAGAGCCAACGTTGATTTCGAGAAATATGTTGGTAATCGGAGAGTAACCGGCGGCTTCGCTCACGGGTCGCGTGGTCGAAAATAGCCACTTAATGCGCGAAATTTCGTCGAACTCGATGGCATGGCGCCAGACAGGAAGTATCCTCGCGTCACCCCATGCAGTCGAGTCTGAAAATTCATCCATCACAACCACCAAATGAAACTTATCTGCTTTATCCGCGCTTAGTGCATCACTCAGCGAGAGAAGGGAAACCCTGAGAAGCTCCGGCATAATTTCTTTTTCCTTCTCAACCCGAACCAAAACCCTGCGGAGTCTCTCGTCGATGTGGCTCGTCCCTTCTGGCGAAGGGAGGTGTGCAACCTCCAAAATGTCGCCAGGCTTCACCATCATCGGCCCCAGTTTGAACTCGACACCCGAAAGAACGGCCTGCGAAAAATTGGAGAGCTTTGTGAAAAATCCGCGCAACGAGCCTGCCAGCTTTTCCGTTCCTTTTTTCAGGAGGGACATCTCCTCCAGGATAGCGGCAAATAGCATATAAGGAGGAGTCACCGACGCGTTGATTCGAATCGGGATGAGGGTGACATCATCGGTTTCCTCCTTGAGGCGTTCGACCAGCAGATCGTAAATCAGGCTGAGAACGGTAGTCTTCCCCGCGCGATGAGCGCCCACGATCGCGATGTTGTCTCCTGACGCCTGCAATAACTTCTCTATAATACTCTCCGCTAGGCGACGCCGCGTGCGCTGCGTTCGCGCCGCTTCCAGCTCCCCGTACAATTGCTTGTATTTCTTTAGTCCCAGAGGGTGGGTGAAGCTAAACGGGTTTTCCGCGAACAGATGAGAGAAACGCGGCGCCGGAGAGTTCTCGAAAGGGTCCCGTACCATCAACCTCTCAAGCTGACTCGAGTAATTCAAGCTCTTTTTCTTCCAATTTTCTTCTGCTTTTTCCGACAATATCCTGGGCCCGACCAGTTCCTGCTCACGAGCCAAGCGTTGCTTGAACTCCTCGAACTCGGCCGTCGAGCTAGCATCTCCTTGTAACTTCCGGAAGCAATGAACTATTCTCCGAATGTTCTCGACTTCCTGGTCGGGAGAGTCTTTCAGGGGAAACATCGCGGTGCACTGGAGTACTCCCCAGCGACCGTCGATGCGCGCCGAGCTCGCGCTGCCAAGCACGGTTCCCCGGGCGATTCGCAAGCAATCATATATGTACTCCCACCAGAGGTGCTCGAGACCGAGGGCTGGGACTGTCATCTCGAACTGCACCACGACACGATCAGCATATTGATAAAAATACCACGCGATTATCTTCTCATCGGAATCCCAGGAAGCCATTGCGAGGATGATCCCGTCATTACCGCTCAGTGACTCGCTGGATGGGACACGCGAACTCGGACGCCACAACTTTCGTCGCCATGTTTGCAGGCTGACTTCAAGGTTGTCTCCCTTAGGTGACTTGCCGATCCGGATCTTTTCCACTTGCAGGGATCTCTTGCTCAGTTTCTTGAGCGTAGCCATGGGCGTTGCACAGTGACCTTTCGGTCGAACTCGCCTGCCAATGCAGCTTCGAGCTTCGGGATGGCAGCGGCACTTGACCTCCCGTCCTCCGTGATTTTGTGGAGGTTTTCATGCAGCTCGGCCACCTGCCCGCTCGCTCCTCCAGGCTGAGGGAGTTCCAAAACCAACGTTGCGCTTGGCACGATGGGGTCATCCTCGTCGATTTCTCCGCCGAGTCCTTGAAATATGCCGCTTGCGGAGGCCATCTCATTGGCAAAGCTGGTACCGGTTACGTCCTCGACATGGCGGGGAAAAATCTGAAGTCGATTGAGGGCCTGGATCAAGCCAAACAGAGAACCAGGCCTGGGATCGATCGTGACCGACATGCGGATCATCCGTGCCCAGGACGCTTGGGGAAACGGGGTGACGATCAGGGTCATCAATCGGTTTTCGGTATCTGCACCCTCCGAGGCCGAGACTCCCGCCAAGGACTCGGGCATCAATGCTACTCCATACAAGACGACGCCTTCACGGATGCTGAGGGCTGTAGCGAAGGAAACATTGAGACGAAGCCCCGTCTCTTCCTTTTGCAGGATCTGGAAATCTCCAACTGCCTTCATGAATCACCCCCCGCGCGCCGCTCCCTAAATTTACTGGTCAAGAACCGGCGGCAGCCATAGAAAAAACGCATTCGGCCATAAGTTCATGGCTATCGGATGAACAATTCTACAGCAAATCAAGCAAGAAGTGTTGCCTCGATGGAAGCCGGACCAAGTCGTCGCCTCCGCGTCGCGGCCCGGGGCCCCGAGCGCGAGCGTCCCCGAGCCGCGGAGCCGAGGGCGGAGGGGATCTCGAAATGCCGCTTCCCCGCGCCCCGCCGGGGACTGACCACGACGCCATAGCCCCATCCTGGCCGGGAAGGATCTGAATGACGAGGTCCTCATATTCCATGAGACTCGCCACAGAGTCTCAAGACACGGAGGAGCGAGCCTTGGGGGAGCACAGGCCGCGCCGGACCGACGGCGCTTCCGCGCTCTGTCCGCGACTTGAAAAACCGCCGCGTCACGAGCTCGTCGGCTGCGGAAGCTCCGTATCGCCTGCGCAGCCAGAAAATCCCGTGCGGAGGCTCCGCAGGCAAGTTTTAGCCTCCGCAATCGTTGCGGAGCCTCGGCAGGCGAAATTTAGCCTCTGCAACGGCTGCGGAGGTTCCGAACGAAAATTTAGCCAGCGCAACGGTTGCGGAAGCTGCGCAACGAAAATTTAGCTTGAAAATCCATTGCGCTGGGTTGCGCGGCACTGAGTTAGCCTGCACATCCGTTGCGCTGGAGGCGCAGACAAAATTTAACTTGAAAATCCATTGCGTTGGATTGCGCAGTGAAATTTTAAGCTCCGCAACCGTTGCGCAGCGTACGCAACGAAATTCCAGCCGGAAATCCAAAGTTTTGGATCGCGCGGTGTGCGGGGCTGCCGGCCAGGTTCGCTATAGTAGCCGCCCCACCGTCGGAATCCCCGGTGGGGAGCCCCTCGCCATGAACCGCTTCGACCGACTCCGCGCCGAGCTTGCGGCAGCCTTCCGCCTGGCGGTGCCGGTGGCGGCGGTGCAGCTCGGGATGATGCTGATGGGCGTCGTGGACACCATGATGCTCGGGCATCTCTCCGCCGAGGCGCTGGCGGCGGGGGCGCTGGGGCACATCGTCACCTTCTCCCTGCTGGTGCTGGGCCAAGGCATCCTGTCGGCGCTCGATCCGCTGGTCTCCCAGGCGCACGGCGCCCGCGATCCGCGGGCGGTGGGCGATTCCCTGCAACGCGGCCTGGTAATGGCGACGGTGCTGACGATACCGTTCTGCCTCGCGTTGTCGGACATGGGAGGGCTCTTCCGGCTGCTGGGCCAGTCGGAGGCGGTGATCCCCGCCGCGGCGGCCTTTGCGCGGGCCATCGGCTGGGGGATCCTCCCCTACTTCCTGTTCGTCGCGCTCCGCCAGACGCTCCAGGCCATGAGCGTCGTGCGCCCGGCGATGATGGCCATCGTGGTCGGTAACGTGGTCAACGCGGTGGGCAACTACATTCTGATCTTCGGCCACTTCGGATCGCCTGCGCTGGGCGTGGCGGGATCGGCGTACTCGACTTCGATCGCGCGCTGGGTGATGTTCCTCTATCTGCTCGCGGCCTCGCGGCGCTCGCTCGCGGGGTATTGGCGGGGCTTCACCCGCGAGGCGGTGGCGCTCCGCGGGCACCTGCTCATGCTGCGCCTCGGCCTGCCGATCGGCCTCCACAATTCCGTGGAGCTGCTGGTGTTCACAGCGGTGGCCCTGTTGATGGGACGGATGGGAGTGCGGGAGCTGGCCGGCAACCAGATCGCCCTCAATCTGGCGAGCCTGTCGTTCATGGTGCCGCTGGGGATCGCCGGCGCCGCCGTCACGCGGGTGGGCAACGCCATCGGCCGCGGCGACATGCCGGGCGCCCGCCGGTCCGCCGCCGCGTCGCTGCTGCTGGGCGGTGGCGTGATGCTGTTCTTCGCGGCCCTCTTCGCCGCCTTCCCGGAGCCTCTGGCGCGGCTCTACACGCGGGATCCGGCGGTGATCGCCATGGCCGCGGCCCTCCTCCCCATCGCCGCCGTGTTCCAGGTTTTCGACGGGACGCAGGTCGTGGCGGCCGGCGTGCTCCGCGGCGCGGCGGATACGACGTTCCCGGCGGGCATCGCGCTGGTCGGTTTCTGGCTGGTGGGCCTGCCCGCGGGCTGGGCCCTGGCGTTTCCGGGGGGCCTGGGTCCGCGCGGGCTGTGGTGGGGATTGACGATCGGCCTCGCGGCAGTGGCGAGCCTGTTCGTGGCGCGGATCGCGGTGCGGTTCCGGGGGGAGATTGGGCGGGTGGGCCTTCACCAGCGCCCCTTCGGGGCGGACCCTCACTCCCCCAGCCCCTCTCTCCCAGCCTCCCCCCCGACCGCCGGGAGAGAGGGGAGTGGCTAGTCTTTGAACAAGCCAAGAAAAATCTTCTTCTTCTTTTCTTAGATTAACTCGACTAACCCCTCCCTCTTCTCCCGGCGGCCGGGGGGGAGGCTGGGAGAAGAGGGCCGGGGTGATGAGGGCCAACGGCTCGGGAAGGCAATCTTGCAAATCACCGCGCCGTCGCGACGAATGATATCTTGCCCGACCATGCCCGACACCGACCTGCTCACCCTGCCCGTGGTCCACTCCGTGCCCGGCATGGAGGCGGTGGAGGTGCGGCGCGATCTCGTGTACCGCCGGCTGGCGGACGGCACGGAGAGGACGATGGACGTCTATCAGCCGCCTGGGCTGGCGGCGGGCGAGCGCCGGCCGGGTGTGGTGTTCGTCCATGGCGGACCGGTCCCCGAAGAGATGTGGACCCAGGTCAAGGGCTGGGGGATCTTCACTTCGTACGGCCGGCTGCTCGCGGCGTCGGGATTCGTGGCGGCGACGTTCAATCATCGCTTCCTCCGGCTGCGGGAGATCGAGGAGCCGGCGGCGGACATCGCGGCGGCGCTCTCGTTCCTGCGCGAGGGAGCGGAGGGGTTCGCTCTCGATCCGGACCGGCTCGCCATCTGGGCGTTCTCGGGTGGCGGCCCCCACCTCGCCCCCTTCCTGCGCCGGGAGGTTCCTGGCGTCCGCTGCCTCGTGGCCTATTACACCTTGCTGGACCTGCGGCCGATTCGGGAGCGCGTCACCGGGGGCATGGACGAGGAGCTCGCGGCGCGGTTCTCTCCCGTGGCCGTCCTCCCGGATACGAGTTACGAGGGGCCGCCCCTGCTCATCGCCCGCGCCGGGCTCGATCAGCCGTGGATCAACGACACGATCGACGCTTTCGTGGCCCGGGCGCTGGCGGCCAACGCTCCGCTCGACGTGCTGAATCATCCGCGGGGCCGGCACGGCTTCGACGTCCTCGACGCGGACGAGCGCAGCCGCGAGATCCTCGCCCGCACGCTCGCTTTCGTGGGGACAAACGTGGGGACCAACGTGAGGACCCACGGGTGAGCTTCAAGGACCACTTCTCCGGCCACGCCGCGGTCTACGCCTCGTTCCGGCCCAGCTATCCGCCGGCGCTGTTCGATTTCGTGGCCGCGCTCGCCCCCCGGCACACCCTGGTCTGGGACTGCGCCACGGGCAACGGCCAGGCGGCGGTCGACCTCGCGGCGCGCTTCGCGCGCGTGATCGCGACGGACGCCTCCGCCGAGCAGCTCAGCCACGCCGTGCCCCACCCCAGGGTCGAGTACCGGCAGGCGCTGGCGGAGCAGTCGGGTCTCGCGAGCGGCGCGGTGGACGTGGTGACGGTGGCGACCGCTCTCCACTGGTTCGACTTCGACCGCTTCTACGCCGAGGTGGAACGGGTGCTCGCGCCGGGCGGGGCGCTGGTGGCGTGGGCCTACAACCTCGCCCGCGTCAGCCCGGAGGTGGACGTGCAAATCGACCGGCTGGCGCGCCAGATCGTGGGCCCCTACTGGCCGCCGGAGCGGCGCTGGGTAGACGAGGAGTACCGCACGCTCCCCTTCCCGTTCGCCGAGGTGGCGGTGCCGGCGCTGTGGATCGAGGAGGAGTGGGCCTTCGACCGCTTCGCCCCCTACTTCAGCACGTGGTCCGCCACGGCCCGCTATCGCCAGGCCACCGGCCAGGATCCCGTGGACCTCGTCCGCGACGACCTCGCGCGCGCCTGGGGCGATCCGGCGCAGGTGCGGACGGTGCGCTGGCCGGTCATGATGCGCGCCGGCCGGCCGCGGGCGTGAGCGGCCGTGAGCGGCATCGACGGCGGCGCGTTCATGCACCCTCGACCTGCGCGTGCGGGTACCCGTACACCGCATACGCCAGCCACGACGCATCCGCCTGCGGCTCCATGCGCGCCGCCTCGCGCGCGGTGACCGCCGCCTCGGACATGCTCTTCCCCGCTTTGAGCGCGGCGTAGAGCGTCCGCGCAAAAACCGTCGCCTCGCGGTCGCCGACCGACCAGAGCGGCGCGACGAACGCCCCCGCGCCCGCGCCGAGGAACGCCTGCGCGAAGCCGCCGAGGGTCGTGAGGCCGAGGCGCTGGCTGCCGACCTGGCAGGCGTTGAGGACGACGATGGGGTGCCGACCGTTCTCCGCGAACCGCGACACCGCGCTGACGACCGTCGCCGGCAGGAGGGAAGGGAAGTAATTCTCCCCCTCCAGTCGCCCCTGCAACATCAGGCGCGCGTCGATCTGCTCTGGGTCGTTGTCGCCGTGGCAGGCGAAGTGCACGACATCGAAACCGTCCGGCGTCGCCAGCAGGTCGCGCACGTCCTTGAACTGCGGCGTCACAGGCTTCGCGCCGAGCTCCTGCTCCAGGAACTTGCGCTCGTCGCCGGCATTCGGCAACACGTAAGTCGAGACCGGATAGTCGGGGATCACGTACCGCACGTCGCGCAGCCGCAGCCGGTCGGGCGGCCAACTGCCGTGCAGCCACCGGACGACGCCGAGCTGGCCGAGGAAGAGGACCTCCTCCGGCAGCGTCTTCTTGTCGGGTGCGTGCAGGTGGAGGAGCTCCCAGGGCAGGAACGGCTCCTCGGAGACGATCATGATGCTCTTCATCGCGTCGCGCTTCTCCCACAGCGTCTTACGCAGGGCCTCGGGGATGAGCTGGTCGAAGAGGCGCATACCGTAAGCGCGCACCTGCGTGAGGAACTGGTCGGCATCGTCGGCGTTCTGTGCCCAGCAGCTCTCGAGCTCTTTGTAGAGCTTGCGGACGTAGACGTCGCGCGCCCCTGTGATCGGCGCCGAGAGCCACTTGTCGAACAGGCCGAGCTCCGGCGCTTCGAGCTCGAACGTCAGCACGGTCTCGCCGCCCCTCTCGTTCTCCCAGATCGTCAGCTTGTGGAATGGCTTCGACGGCGGCGGCTCGCCGGCCGAGCCCTCGGCGCTCGTGCGCGTCGACGGCCGCGTCAGCTTCTCGACGATCGTCGCCTTCAGCGTCATGGTCAGCAGCGGTGTCTGTCCCTGCCGCGCAACGACGCGCACCTCGCCCTCGCCGACGTCCGTCGGTATGACGTCGAAGTAGTACGTGCTCTCCTCGCCGAGGCTGGCGACGTCGAGGTCGAGCCGCGACACGCCGCCGGCCTCGAAGTTCTTCCGCGGCCGCAGCTCGAGGATGAGCTTGCGGTCGCGCTCCAGCGGCGCGGCGCCGCCGTCGGCCGCTTTGCCGGCCGCCGCGGCGACCTGCTCGCGCGAGATCGTGACGTCTATCGTGACCGGTTTCTTCACTTCGACGGTGCGGTCCATCTGCGCCAGGAAGTGATAGATGGGCGGAGGTGGAGGGGCGGCGGCCGGCGGGGGTGGAGCCTCCCGCTGTTGTTGTTCCTGTTGTTGCTGCTGTTGTTGTTGTTGCGGCACCCCCCGCCCGATCCCGCGACGCTGCGTCGGCGCGAAGGTCGGCATCACCCGGCGCTGCAGGACCCGCTCCTCCGCGCTCGCCGGCGCCGTCGCCACCCGCGCGAGCTCGCCGACGTCGATCGTGATCGGTGCGGCGCTGACGGCGATCGGGTGCCCGCTGGTGAAGATAATCGAGCGCTCTGCCGAGCTCGTCGCGACCCGCGGCCGCGTCACCTCCGCGAGTCCCGCTTCCTGCGACGCATCGCTCTCGTGCAGGTCGAGCGCGTCGAGCACCGACGTCGCCCCCGGCCGCACATCGATCCGCTGCAGCACCTCCTCGGCGGGAAACGCGTAGTGCAGCTTCTGATCGTTCCACCAGCGCTGCACGACCACGTAGCTCGGCGCCTCGTGCTCGATCCGCGCTTTCAGCTCCTCCGGACGATCCTTGGCGTTCGCAAGCGTGATGTCGGTGTCGAAACCGGGTGGCACCTCGATCGTGGTGAGGCCGGGCCGGATGCCGCGCACCGCATGCGCGGGCCTCGTGAGCCGCAGCCACGTGGTCAGCGAGCCGACGACCTCCGGCCGCGTGAAGTAGTTGGTGTGATAGCAGTACGAATTCGCCGGGAATTCGTAAAACTCCTTGATGTACCTGCCGGCGGCGACGTCGATCTGCGGCACCGACTTCGTGTCGACGACGAGGTCGCTCGTCGCGCTGTCGAGCAGCCGGTCGACGAAGCCGTCGGCGAGGCGCAGCCAGAGCTTCGGCGGGATCTCCTTCGGCGGTGCTGCCTTCGCGTCCGCCTCGAAGTTGCTCGTGACGTAGCAGTAGTAGGTGCCGGCGATCGTCGGCGCGTCGGGCGAGACTTCGTTGAGCTGCGCGATGAAGGGGCCGTCGGGATTCATCGCCGCGAGCCCCGGCACCGCGTCGCCATCCGCCGCCGCCGATGTCAGCGCCTTCACCAACCCGCCGATGATGTTGATCGCCTCGGAGAGGATCGTCGACGCGACTTTCGTCTGCGGGAAGGCGCCGAGGATGCGGAAGAGCGCGGCGGAGAGGTTCGTGTAGAGGTCGACGAGGTCGCGCCAGTTCTTCGGATCGGCGAGGTGCGTCCCGGCGTTGGGCACGGCGACGAAGATCGAGCGCTCGAACCGCGGCGCGAAGCCGGAGCCGGGGAGGAGCTGCTCGACGAGCGAGCGGTAGGCGAGGCCGCCGCGGCTGAAGGTGACGACGTCGATGCCCGGCGGCTGCTTCCACGGCACCTCGCGCAGCAGGCGCAGCAGCTCCGTCGCGTTCGTCTTCGGGTCGTCGCGCAGCGTCGAGTGATCGAAGCCGACGACGGCGTCATACTGGGCGTGCGCCGCCGCCATGAACGTCTTCCCCCACGGCGACTCCGCCAGCGCGCCGAAGCTGCCGCGCGTGCTGCTGAAGGTGCCGTGGACGAAGAGGAGGAGGCGCGGCGCGGCTTTCGTCGCCACGTCGAGGTCGCCGAGGCTGGCGACGTCGACCCAGTCGGCGGCGCTGTCGCCGCGCATGTGGACGAGCCCGCGGTGGATGTCCTCTTCGAGGTGATCAGCGATCACGCCGGCGGCCCGGCGGGCGATGAACGTCAGGACGATGGTGCGGATGCCGCCGAAGAGGAACGACTTCAACGAGCGCGTCGGCGCGGCCCCCGGCTGTGGATCGATGGCGACCTCGAACGTGACCGTGCGGGACGCCGCGACGTTGGCGCCGCCACGGCGGACCGTCGCCGCCGCGACCGGAGGCCGTTCGACGTAGTCGGTCTTCCACGCGTACACGCCGTCCTGCTCGAGGAGGAGCACGGCGTCCTCGTCCGGCGCGAGATCGACGTGCACCTGCAGCTTCTCGTCGACCGGGCCGCGCATCGCGCGCCGCGCCGCCACCTCGGGCCGCGGTGCCGCCTCGCGGTCCTCCACGACGCGGAACTTCCCCTGTTCGAGCCCTGCGAGAACGGCCGACTCCTCGTCCGCCGATAGACCGCCGCCGACGCGGATCGGACCGGATGGAATCGCCACCCCACGCCGCCCCGGGCCAGGTGTCGCGACGAATTCGTACGCGGAGGGAAGGACGATTCGCACACTGCCGGCGTCTTCAGGCATGGAGAGCCTCCTGGATGTAGTAATTCTTCCATTATAAAGGAATGGCGGGTGCCGGGGTGGCGCGCCGGCCGCGAGCGTCCGTGGTATAGATTCCCCGCTATAGATGATTACGGCGCTGATCAGCCGCAAGGGCGGGGTCGGTAAGACCACGACCGCCGTCAACCTGGCGGCCGCCTTGGCGGCCCAGGGGCTGCGCGTGCTGCTGGTGGACCTCGACAGCCAGGCGTCGGCCTCGCTGTCGCTGGGGGTCGACCGGGCGCGGCTCGCCCCCTCGTCGGCGGACGTGCTGCTCGCCGGTCTGCCCGCGGCCCAGGCGGTGCGGCGGACGTCGGTCGCCGGTCTGGACCTGATCACCGCCTCGGTGGACCTCATCCGCGCCGAGGCCGAGCTGGGGGTGTTCCGGGCCAAGGAGACGCGCCTCAAGGCGGTCCTCGATCCCATCGTCCGCGACTACGACTACGTCTTCCTCGACTGCCCCTCGTCGCTGTCGCTGCTGCCGGTCAACGCCGTGGTCGCCGCGGATGCCTTCGTCGTGCCGGTGGCGCCGCAGTTCCTGGCGGTCACCGGCCTGTGCAACCTGATCGCCGCGGCCGAGCGGACGGCCTGGGACCACGGCTCGCGCGTCCGCCCCCTGGGGCTGCTCCTCACCCTGGTGGACTACCGCATCAAGAGCACCCGCCTGACGGTGGACGAGCTGCGCAGCGAGCACGGCAGCCTCGTCTTCGCCATCGAGATCCGGGTCAACACCCGACTGGCCGAGGCGCCGGCCGCCGGCCAGACGATCTTCCAGTACGACCGCAAGGCCAAGGGGGCGATGGCGTATCAGTTGCTGGCGGGGGAGTTTGTGATGCGGGCGAAGCGGAGCGACTAGCACGGACCTTCAACGCGCCGCGGACCTTCAATGCGCCGCCCCTTCGGGGCGGACCCTCACTCCCCCAGCCCCTCTCTCCCAGCCTCCCCCCCGCCGGCCGGGAGAGAGGGGAGTGGTTAGCCTTTGAAAAAGCCAAGAAAAGCTTCTCCTTTCTTTCTTTAGACTAACTCGACTAACCCCTCCCTCTTCTCCCGGCGGACGGGGGGGAGACTGGGAGAAGAGGGCCGGGGTGATGAGGGTCCTGGCAGGCCCGAAACGGATCAGCCACCCCGCGCCATTCTCCTCCGAGGTCCTCCGGGGCATCCGGAGCCACGGAAAGCCCATGCTAAGATCCCATGCCAGGTCCTCCAGGCCGTTCCAGACGGCCTGGCCAGGAGACGTGATGTCCCGCAATCAGTCCACTCCGATCCCTCTCGTCATCGCGTTGCTGGCCGCCTCCCTGCTGCCGCCGGGTCTGGTTGGCGCGAAGCCGCCAGCGGCCGCGGTATCTGCGGCAGCGGAGCCATGGGAGGGCGCGCCTTTCACCGCCGACGCGGCGGCCGTGGCCCGCGCCGCGGCCAGGGTCCAGGGCGAGGAGGGGGACGACGTCGTCGTGCTGCTCTCCGAGGCGAGCTACAGCTACGACGCGGCCGGGCGCGAGACTTACAGCCAGCGGCTGGTCTACAAGATCCTCGCCGCCGGGGCGCACGAGAGCTGGTCCACGGTCGAGGAGGAGTGGGCGCCGTGGCACCAGGCGCGGCCGGAGGTCCGGGCGCGGGTGATCACGCCGGACGGCGCCGAGCACCTGCTCGATCCGTCGACCGTCACCGAGAACGCCAACGCCTCCAGCGCGCCCGACATGTTCGAGGACGGACGGGTGCTGCGCGCGCCGCTGCCGGCCACCCGGGCGGGAGTGGTGGTGGAGCAGCAGGTGACGGTGCGCGACAAGACCCCCTTCTTCGACGGCGGCGTGGTGCGCTTCCACGGCGTCGACCTCGGCGTGCCGGTGCGCCGCTCCCGGCTGGTGCTGGAGGCGCCGGCCGAGACCCCCCTGCGCTGGGTATTGCGTGAGCTCCCGGACGCGCAGTCCCGGGAGACCGTGGCCGGCGGGCGGCGGCGGGTGGAGGTCGAGGTGCGCGATTTCGAACCGGCGGACGACCCTGAGCCGGGCCTCCCCTCCGACACGCCGCGCACGGCCTACGTCGCCTTCTCCACCGGCCGCTCCTGGGGCGATCTCGCCCGCCGCTACTCCGGCCTCGTGGACCAGACGATCCGCGGCGCCGATCTCGCGGCCTTCCTGCGCTCGGCGGCGGGGACGTCGGGGACACTGGCCAAAGGTGCCGCGCCCTCGCAGCTCGACCTGATCAACCGCTACCTGGCCCGCTTGGGCGAGGAGGTGCGCTACACGGGCATCGAGCTGGGCGAGGGCGGGATGGTCCCCAGGAAGCCCGCCGAAACGCTGCGCCGCCGCTTCGGCGACTGCAAGGACAAGGCGGTGCTCTTGACCGCGATGCTGCGGGCCTCGGACATCCCGGCCTACGTGGCGCTGCTCAACGCCGGCGAGGACGAGGCGGACGTCGAGGAGTCGCTGCCCGGCTTCGGCACCTTCAACCACGCCATCGTCGTGGTGCCCGGCTCGCCGGCGCTGTGGATCGATCCCACCGACCCCTACGCCCGGGCGGGCGAGCTGCCGCTGGCCGACCAGGGACGGCTGGCGCTGATCGCCAGCCCCACGGCCACCAGCCTGGCGCGCACGCCCGAGGCCACCTCGGCCGACAACCGCGAGGTGGAGACCCGTGAGTTCCTGCTCGCGGACCTCGGGCCGTCGCGCATCGTCGAGACCACGGACTACTTCGGCGCTCCCGAGCGGGCGCTGCGGGCCTTCTACGCCCAGCAGGACGACGCCACCGTCAAGGGCGCCCTGAAGGAGTACGCCGTCGCCTACTACCTCGCCGAGGACGTGGCGTCGCTGGAGCACTCCAGGCCCACCGACCTGACGGTGCCGCTGCACATGCGGATGGAGCTGAAGAACGCCCGCCGTGGCTATACCGACACCCGCAACGCGGCCGTGGGGATCAACCCCGCGGCGCTGCTGGCCCGCCTGCCCACGGACCTGGTGAGCGACGCCAAGGCAGCGGCTGCGGCCGAGCCGCGGCAGTCCGACTACGTCTTTCACGAGCCCATGCAGCTCGAGGTGCGCTACCGGCTGGTGCCGCCCGCGGGCTATGTCCCGCAGCCGCTGCCCGCCGCCCGAGTGCGGCGCTTCGGCACGGTCAGCCTGACCGAGTCCTACGCCGTGGGAGCCGACAACGTCGTCACCGCCAGCTTCCGGCTGGACACGGGCAAACGGCGCATCTCCGCCCAGGAGTTCGAGGCGGTGCGCCAGGGCGTGCGCGAGGCCGTGCAGGAGAAGACGACGCTGCTCCAGTTCGACCAGGTGGGCGAGGCCCACCTCGCCGCCGGCCGGGTGCGCGAAGCGCTGCAGGAGCTCGAGCGCCTCGCCGCCCTGGCGCCGCAGAAGGCCCTCCCCCGCTCGCGCGTCGCCCGGGCGCTGCTCGCCGGCGGCATGGGCGAGGCGGCGCGGCGGGAGGCGCGGCGCGCCACTCAGCTCGAGCCGAAGCTCGCCCCCGCCTGGCGCACCCTCGGCTGGGTCCTCCAGCACGACGACCTCGGCCGGCGCCTGCGTCCCGGCTATGACCGCGCGGGGGCCCTCGCCGCCTACCGCAAGGCCCGCGAGCTCGACCCCAGGGACGAGGTCACCCGCGCCGACCTCGCCATTCTCCTGGAGCACGACGCCAGGGGCCGGCGCTACAGCCCGGAGGCCGACCTCCCCGCCGCCATCGCCGAGTACCACGCGCTGCGCAAGGACCTCAACAACCACAGCATGGACGAGAACCTCCTCGTCGCCCTGGTGCGGACGGGTCGCTTCGACGAGGCCAAAAAGCTCGCCGCCGAGCTCAAGGACTCGCAGACCGGCGCGGTGCTCGCCCTGGTGGCGACCGCGGCGACCGCCGGGCCCGAGGCCGCCGTGCAGGAGAGCGAGCGCCGGTTCGCGGACGAGAAGGCGCGCGCCGACGCCCTGCAGCAGGCCGGCCAGAACCTGCTCCTGGTGCGGCGCTACGCCGACGCCGCCGTCCTCTTCGACCGCGCCAGCCGCCAGACGGCCAACCCCGCCGCCCTCCTGTCGCTGGCCGACCTGGTCAAGCGGACGCGCCGTCACGAGGAGCTGCAGCTCCCGCCGGATCAGCCCGCGACGGTGTTCAAGCGCTTCCTCCTCGCCATGTTCACCGGCGACCTCGAAGCCAAGAGATTCTCCTCGTTCTTCTCGCGCGACGTCCAGGCGGAGCTGGCAAAGGAGAAGGGCGCGGAGGAGACGATTCGCCGGGCTTTCTCGCGGCTGCGTGACAGTCTGAAGGGGGACATGCCGGCGGATACCGCCGTCGACTTAGGCCTCGCCGCCATGCGCGACGCGGTGACCGGCGACGACGCGCTGGGCTATCGGGTCGACTTCACCTCGTCGCTGGGCGAGGCGTCGCAGCAGTTCGTGGTGTACGTCGTGCGCGATGCCCGCGAGGGAGGCGAGCTCCGCCTGGCGGCGACCAGCCAGGCGTCCCAACTGCTGGCCTCCGAGATCCTGCGCCGGATCGACCATGGCGACCTCAAGGGCGCCCGCCAGTGGCTCGACTGGGCCGCCGAGGGGGCTCACGGGGCGGAGCGGGCGGGCGGCGATCCCCTGCCCAATGCTCCCTTCCCGGCGCTGTGGGCCAAGGGCGGGCCGGCCGGGGCCGACGAGATGCGTTGCGCCGCCGCGGCCCTGCTGGGCCAGGAGGCCGCGAGCGAGCCGGCGGTGCGCCTCCTCCTCGCCTGCCGCACTGCGATGACTGCAGCCACTGATCCAGCGCGGCGCAACCTCCTCGACCTGGCGCTGGCCCTCGCCGACGCGAACCTCGGCCGGTACGACGACCTGGAGAAGGTCTCGCGCCGCCTCCTGGAGGCCGCTCCGGGCTCGCAGCGCGCCGAGGACCTCCACGCCCGGGCGCTCCTGCAACTGGACCGCTGGGACGAGGTCCGCGCCGCCGCCGAACGCCGTCTCCAGCGCGCGCCCGAGGACGAATGGGCTCTCCATCTCCTGGCCGAGGAGGCTCTCCACGCCCGGGACTTCGACCGCGCCGAGCAGCGCTTCACCCATCTCGTGGACAGCGGCAAGGCCAAGGCGCAGGACTTCAACGAGCTCGCCTGGATGCGCCTGGAGCTCGGCCGCGTGGACGACAAGACGGTCGACTACGGCCAGCGGGCGGCCACCCTGTCGAGCTACGGCAACTCGTCCCATCTCCACACCCTGGCCTCGATCTACGCCGAGATGGGCAAGACGGCGGAGGCCTACCGGCTCATCCTCCAGTCGCTCGCCGCGCGCAACGACGAGGCCCCCGTCTCCGACGACTGGTACGTCTTCGGCCGCCTGGCCGAGCACTACGGCCTGCCCGACGTGGCCCGCGACTACTACAAGCGGGTGAATCCGGCGGCGAGCAAGGACCAGGAGGCCATGTCCACCCACGCCCTCGTCGCCCGCCGGCTCGCCACTCTGGGCGACGTGGTGAAGGCGGCTAAGACGGTGAAGCGGACGAAGTAGGCCCCTGCCCTCTTCATAGGTCCTTGCCCGGTCGGTGAGATTTGCCCTTCGAAGCCTCACCCCCGGCCTCATAGGCGCTAACTTTGGCCTCCGAGGGCCCCCTCCCAAGACCCTCATCACCCCGGCCCTCTTCTCCCGCCCCCTCGCCACCCCCCTCCCCGGGAGAAGAGGGAGAAAAGCAAGAAAGGACGACAAGGACAGCAAGGACACTAAGGACGAGGGAGACCAGCAAGGTCGCTCCAACCGGGTTCCCCTCTCCCGGGGAGGGGGGTGGCGAGGGGGCGGGAGAGGGGACAGGGGTGAGGGCTTCGGGGCGGG
>JAJKHS010000117.1 GCA_021154885.1 Thermoanaerobaculum sp. | reverse complement strand
GGGAACAAGATCCTCGACGCGGCAGGAGTCCGCGAGAAGTTCGGGGTCGCCCCCATCCTGATCCCCGATTTTCTGGCTCTCGTCGGCGATGCCGCAGATGGCTATCCAGGCATTTCTGGAATCGGTCCCAAGACGGCGGCGCAGCTCCTCAACCGCTACGGCATCCTCGAGAGTTTCCCTCCCAATGTCCTGCGGGATCGCGATCTGGCGCTGCGGTTCAAGGACCTGGCGACGCTCCGGACCGACGCGCCCCTCTTCGGCGATATCGACGAGCTCCGTTGGCGCGGCCCCACCCCCGCCTTCGCTGCCTATGCAGAGCGGCTCGGAGACGCTCGCCTGCTGCAGCGCTGCCTCAGCGCCCCAGTCGCTTAGAGGAGTTGGTATAAGCTAGCCCCCGCCCAAGGACCCAAAGGACCTCAAGGACAACAAGGACGCCAGGAACGAGACTGTCGGAAATCTGCCATGAGCAAGGGCTTCATTCCGCCGCATGGCGGCTACAAGAACCTGCTTTCCTACCAGAAGGCCGAGATCGTGTACGATGCCACGGTCTACTTCTGTGACCGCTTCATTGCAAGCGCAGCCGCACCCATGACCAGATGGTCCAGGCGGCACGTTCGGGCAAGCAGAACATCGTCGAAGGCAGCATGGCCGCGGCGACCTCGAAGGAGACCGAGATCAAGCTGACGAACGTGGCGCGCGCCAGCCTCGAAGAGCTTCTGGTCGACTATCGCGATTTCCTGCGGACGCGCGGCCTGGAGGAATGGCCCGCGGAGCACGCCTACGCTCTCCGGCTCCGCAAGCTGAACCAGATCCCGAGTGCGACCTACGAGACGTTCCGCAAGGGGGTCGAGAGCCCCGACCCTGCCATCGCCGCCAATGTGATCATCGGCCTGATCCGCGTGACCACCTACCTGCTTTCCCGCCAGCTCCGCCATCTGGAGAAAGCCTTTGTCGAAGAAGGCGGCCTGCGCGAGCGCATGACCCGAGCCCGTCTCCAGGAACGGCAGAAGCATGGCTGGGAAAAAGGCTGAAGGACAATAAGGACACCAAGGACTTCAAGGACACCAGGGACCACGGAGGCGCGGCTCTTGAGTCCTTGAGGTCCTTGGTGTCCTTGAGGTCCTTTCCGCCCTCTTGGAGCGACTCACGCGATATAAAACCTCATTTCGATGCGGTATTCCTCTGGATACCCGGCGGGACGTACGTGTTGTCGGCCACGCTTCCTTCCGGGCCGTAGACGCGGAGCATCAGGTTGAACCGCCGGTGCGCAACCGGAAGCCAGTTCGCCGTGGGAACGCTCGGAGGGAGCTGCGTGGCCACATAGATCGAGAGCGAGCCGTCGGCATTGGTCTGCAGCCCCGGCTCGTAGCTGGCGACCCCGTACTTGTTCGCAGAGTTGTCGATCAGCTCGATCGAATCCGGAGTGTACGCAGTCACCGACCAGAAGCGCTTCGCCTGCGGGATCTGCCCGGCAGCAAACGTGAGGACGTAGCCCTCTCCATTGTTACCGTCGAGAGGGACGCCCGTTGCATCCTTGAACGCGTGGTAGTACGCCGCCGTGCTGCGTCCGTTACTGTACTGGATGAACTCCGTGATCGCCGATCGTTCGACGACGTTGTTACCCCATGCACCGATATTGGTGAACGTGATCCAGCTCGTCGGGCCCGTATGCGAGAGATACCGGTCCACGATCAACTTGTGGGCGGCCTGAGCGCCGGCGCCAAACTCGGACTGTTTCGCACTGCCGTCGCCAAAGAGGAGGTTGAATTGGTCCGAAAGCGCCTGTACGGCCGGCGACATCGGCGGCGTGTTGGACGACGCCACCGCCGTTTGGAGCTGCTTTAAAAATATGATTGGGTCTCCCGTGGCCAGGTTGTCGGCAATCGTCTTGTACGGTATGGCGAAAGCGACCTCCGGCAGGATCCAAGCCGTGCCTCCGGAAGGATCGTTGATATAGTCGGAGAGCGCTTGCAGCTTCAGCAACGCGCGGAACTGTTCGGCTTCCGAAGTCTGGTCCTCGCCGCTTGAAGAGTATTTGTCTGCCCGAAAAATCAGCGCAGAGAAGTCGAGAGGCATCGCGATGTGGGTGATCTCGGCAGGAAGCGTCCCGGTGAATCGGGGCCCGGTGAGGGCATAGGTTCCCGGCGTCATCGGTGGGATGTCCGTCTGGAAGATATTGCAATAGGGTCCAGCGTGAGCACTGAGTACGTGGCGGTCGTTTCAGGGATCGTCAGGGCCACTGGCTCGGCCGCCAGCTCGAGGAAGGTGCTCGCATAGAGCGTGTCGACGTTGATCGCAACCACGATCTGGTAGAGGGGAGTAACCTGGTCAGGGCCGACGAGGCGGTTGTGTGTGGCGAACCGCGACTGATTGTACGTGAACCATAGCGGATAGAACTGAGCGACGTACGCCACCGCCGTCGAATACGGCCCCATCTGCGAGATGTATTGCGGGGCGAGCTGCTGCTCTGAAACGTCCTGTTTGCCATTCATTATGAGGTCCTTTCGTCCGTTCTCGTAATGAGCGGCAAGAACCGCGATTGGATGGTTCCAGTCCGCTCGACCTGCTGTTTCAGACAAGCGGAAAACAGAGTAGCCTCCGCCCGGCGCCGTGTCAACCTCTGGAGTCGTCAGACACTTTCAGCCTCGCGCCCGCGGATCAGACTACGCGCTGCATCCTGGTGCAGTCCAACGAACCCGACGAGAGCCCTTACGCGGGAGGGGTCAACCTGTGGTCGACGTCAACGGGTATTTCGAGTAGCCGTCGCCGCGAAGGGAGGGGTGGACGGATAGGCGCGGTGCATCTATCATCGGCCGATTGGAGAGGACGGCGGGCCGGTCCTCGGTTCGCCGACACCAGGAGAGACGACCATGTTCTCACGCAGAGTGTTCTTGAAAAACGGCAGCATCGCCCTCTTTTCCCTGGGAGCCGCCCCCACGTTTCTGACCCGCGCCGCCTCGGCCGACCCCGGCCCTGACCTGACACTCCAGGTTCTCTTCATTGCGCTCCGCAATGACGGGCTCTCCGGTACCACCCGCGCTGGAGGCTTTCTCAACTTCAAGCCGGGGGAAGTGACCGCCGACATGCTGGCGACACTGACCGTGCACGACGATACCGGTGCTCAGGTGCAATGCTACGTCGAAGACTACGGTGCGCGGCACCTGGGCTCGAGTTACCCGAGCAGCGTGCTCGGGGTTTACCTCGAGGTGGAGGCGACATTCGCGACGCTGGCGACGCCGCCGAGCTTCACTGCAAAGTTCGATCAAACCCCTCTCTCACGACTCGCGAGGCAGGGGCCGGCTTATTTCTCCAACAGCTTGGCGGTGGGCTTGAGCACGGGCGGTACGCAGCTCCGCATCACCGCCCCCTTCACGTACTATCGCTACGACAGCGACACGCCGACGCGCGTCGGCACGGCGTTCGATGTGCCGTGGGCCAGCCCAGGCGCGGTGCTGCCAGCCGGTACCAGCGCGCAGCAACAATATTGGGTGCGGATCACGGTCGACGGCGCGGGCAACTTCCGCGCGCGCGTGGAGCCCGGCGGGGCTGCCGTGACGGCGCTGTCTCACGCGACGATCTTCCAGACGATCCCGGGCTTCACCGGTGACGAGCAGGTGCTCGGGTGGGTGTGCATCTTCGTCGCCAACGGGGCGGCCTCGGTCACCACCGGCACGACCGACCTGAGCAGCGCCGCTGGAGTTACAGTAACGACGACAGCGGGTACCTATAAGCCCAAATCGGTGCTGCCGACCGCCATGCCGACGGCCTCGATCACTGTCGCGGAGGTGGCATACCTGTGCGCTTGTGAATTCGTGCCCTACCAGCTCACGTCTTCGGCTGCCGAGCTGGCCCTCGGGGGAAAAATCGCTGCCGTAGAAACGTTGCGTCTGAACACTGCCAACAACATCTGGCAGCGCCGGGGCACAGCATCGGTGATGGATGCGGGCGGCGGGACGCAGTACCAATACCCGCTCCTGTCGTGGCTCTACTTCGCGCGTACCGGGCAACTCCGGCACTACCGCCGTGCGCTCGCCTACGAGACGCCCATCCGCGAATACCTCGACAGTGCTACGAGTTGGGGTGCAGCGACGGCGGAACAGACCGGCGACATCGCCGGGCATCTCGTCTATGCGGCGTTGACCGGCTCGACCTACGAGTTGAACAAGCTCACCCCAGTGAGCAACACCGGGATGTTTTGGATACAAGAGCGTGGGCAACTCGTGAATCTTGCTGGAGATAACCCGCAGAGGTCGGGTAGCCTGCGCCGCGCCATGCACGTCATCGCGGGCCTCAATTGGTTCGCGCGTCTCGGCTTTACACCGGGGGCAGGCTACTCGCTCTCCATGCCAAGCGACGGCGCCGGATGGGCCAACGCGGCGAGTTACGTCACGGTCACCACCGCGGCGCAGCACTTCGCCCGCATGATAAGCCGGCTGGCGACCTACATGGTAGGACCGGATGGTGCTGGGCTTTACCACATCCGCATGGACGATTACAACGATCTCGGCTCCTTCATGTTCGGCTTTCTGGCATCCACCCTGATCCAGGGCTTCAAGATCTTCGGCACGCCCCCTGACGGGCACGAGATCGTGGAGCGTACCTACGAGTACATGTTTACCGCCGAGCAGAGCCCCGGCGTGCGCTTGATCTACCCGTCGAACATGACGCCCGGCTTCGAGTCCTTCGTGTATTCCACGCCGATCGGTACGGCCGTGCCGAGCCCTACGAGCACGGAGCTGAACGGTCCGCACATGTTGGCCTTGGGCTACCTGCTCCGCACCACGCTCGCACCCGAGTGGCGGCTACGCGGTGATGTCCTGTATGCTGCGCTCCGCAACGCCGATCCCGCACCCTACTTCCACAAGACGGTCTCGGAAACCTCGCTGCATTCGGTCGGCTGGCTGGCCGATCGGATGACGCCGATTCCCGGTGTCACCGGAGTGCTCACGTCGGCAGCGCTCAATTTTGCGTCGGCAGCGCTCCTCTTCGTGAGCGGCAGCTCGACGACTTTGCAGCTCTCGGTCGTTTCCACACTCGATACGTTCGGAGATCCGGTGAGCCAGGCAGGGATGAGCGTGGCCTGGTCAAGCCTGAACACCGCCGTGGCGACCGTGGACAGCGCAGGGCTGGTGACAACGGTGGCGAGCGGCACAGCCACGATCCGCGCTGCGGTGAGCATCGATGGCACCACGGTGAACGCCGACTGCGTGATCATGGCCAACGCCTACCTACAGTATGCCGACTTCTCGGGCAGCGCGGGATGGACGCTCTCACAGAGCGGCGGGACGACGGTGAACAGCGTCACGGGCGGGGAGCTCGTGCAGACAATGCAGAACGTCAGCGTCGCGCGTGCCGACGAGGTCACCGGCCGGAATTGCACCGGCCGCACTTTCATGGCACGGATCGCACAGCTCCCGGCTAACAACACTCAGCAGAAGGTGCGCGCGATTCTCCTCGATGCTGCCGGCAATGGTCTGTTCATGGCCGTCGACACCAGTGTCCTCTATTGGGGAACCGTCACGGGTGGATACGGTGCCAATCCCTTCTTCACGGTTGTTGGTGCCGGGACCTCGGTAAGCGCAAGCGCGGCGTTTCACTTCAAGTTCATCCACAACAGCAGCACCGATCAGTGGACGATGAGCTATTCCGTGCTGGGTTCCACCTACACTACGAAGGCCGGCGCGCAAACGGTGACGATGGACGAGACCACCGCACGGTGGTGCCTACGATCTCACATCGCCGCCAACGGTACGACCGTGAACACGGTCCGATGGGACTCCGTGTGCATCTTTTGACAGAGCATATCTTCTAAAGCGAATCACGCCCTCTCCGCCAACGAGTGACGCCATGATGGTTCATTTCCTCGACGGCACGTACGAGCTGTTCCGCCATTACTACGGGCGGCGCCGCTTCGAGAAGGGCAAGGATGCCCCGTTCGGG